>CAVPVP010000014.1:0-33171 GCA_963709205.1 uncultured Solirubrobacterales bacterium | reverse complement strand
AGGCGACCGCGTACTTCCAAACCTCGAGTCGCTGAGGCCCGGACGGCCGGCAAGATCGCGGCTGGTCGAGATCCACACCTGCCCGGTGACGAAAGACCAGCTGGCGTCAGCACGCGCCACGCCGCGTGTTGTGACGACACGACAAACCCCGGCCGTCGCGCGACACCCCAACCCGAGTGCTGCTCTCGCAGGGGTTGCGGAAGCCGGCCGCGACCTCGGCGTCAGTGTCGAGAAGGACGAAACGGAGCAGTCTCGAGCCGGCCGCGGCAGGCCGGTGCCAAGCCTGCTCCCTTTCGTCCTGAGCATGAGCGCCGCCGAACCGCACGAACTGTTGTGCAATCTGGGGAAGCGGCGGTCTTCGGCCAGGAGCGTGACGTTGCAGCTGCCGGTTCGCTAAGGAGGGGAAGCCCCGTGCTGGCCGCTCTGTGTCGGTCGAGGGCGCTCCGGCCGATCTGGAGCGGGTTTGCGTGCGAGTACGTGCCGATCGAGGAGGTGTGGGCAATTCGACTCATTAGTCCGCGCCGCGGAAGATGGGTCGCGTGCCCGATGACGGCGAGGCCCCGGCGGCGGATCATCGGCGCACGATGCTTACGCCAAAGGTCACCGAGATCAAACGCGGGAGCGCGCACGCCCCTCGGCCGGGCGCCCATATCGCGAACGGCTAACGGACGCCGATCCTACGAGCGGCACGACCATGACAGCACTTCTATTCAAGAGCACGAACGCGCTCGCGCCCCCGGCGTTTGACGCCGGCTACGAGCTCGTCCAACTCAGCGAGTGCGAACGCCAAGCCATCAGCGACGTCCTAGGACGGGCCGATGAACTCGTGTCCCAACGATGGTCGTAACAGGCGATGAGCGCAACTACGACACACCGGCCTCACGCCTCGGCGCCGGGCGCGCAGATCGGTCGGCGGGTTACGATCGTCGCGCTCTTGAGCGTCGCGATCGCCACGGTGTTGCTGGCGGTCCCCGGGTTGCGGGGCGTCGCCGGGCAGATCTCTCACATGGATGCCAGGTGGGTGATCGCGGCCGTGGTGCTGGAGCTTGGCTCGTGCGCCGCGTTCGCGGTGGTATTTCGTTTGTTCTTCGACGAGTTGCCGGCGGGCGCGGCGTGCGAGCTTGCCTGGGCTGAGCAGGGAGCCGGGGCGCTGCTGCCGGGCGGTGGCGTCGGCGCGATGGCGGTCGGGGATGGCTGCGGCGAGCGGGGATCTCGAAGCGGCAGGTGATCGAGCGCTCGAGCGCGCTGTTCTTCCTCACGAGCGCCGTCAACGTCGCCGCCCTGGTCGGTGCCGGTGCGCTGCTCGCACTGCGTGTTCTCGCCGGCCCGCGCGACCTGCAGCTGTCGGGGATCCCGATCTTGGGCGGGCTTGTCGTGGCTGCCGCGGTGCTGCTCGTCCCCGTCCTGATGCGACGCGCGCCGGGCCGGCGCGGGAAGGCGTGGCTGGTTGACCTGGTGGACGGCATCGATGGTGCCCGGCGGTCGCTGGTCCGGTCGAGCTGGCGCGTGATCGGGGCGCTCGGGTACCTCGGGCTCGACATCGCTGCGCTCGGCGCGACGTTCGCCGGCAGCGGTCATCCGCTGCCCATCGCCCCATTGATGCTCGGGTGTCCGATCGGGTACCTCGCGAACCTGATCCCAATCCCCGGGGGCTTCGGCGTGCTCGAAGGGGGCCTCGCCGGCGCGCTGATCGCCTACGGCGCCCCGCCCGCCCAGGCCGCCGCCGCGGTGATCGTCTACCACCTGATCTCATTTTGGATCCCGAGCCTCGGCGGTCTCCTCGGCTATGCACTTCTGTCGCGGCGCCTGACCCCTCCGGCGGCCGCGGTCAGCTGGGAGCGCAGCCACGCGCAGCCCGCCGGACTGACGCCCGAGCCCGCCTGCTAGGCGCTACACGACGCCGGCGGCGCGACTTAGGCCCGCGCCGCAACCGGGGCCAACTCACAGACGCAGATTCACCGGGGCAGCTCGATGGCCATTACACCCTCGCCCGGGACCGGCCCGGAGGCCGGGGATGGTTCAGGCGCTGGCGGCAGCGACGCTGTGGTTCATGTGGAAGACGTTCGCCGCGTATTGCTGACACGCGCATGTGGACGACGGTCGGACGACCGCGTGCTCGCTAGAGCCCGAACCAGCGGGCGCGGCGGCTGGCGCCGAACTCGCGCTTCTCGGCGGCGAGTTCCTCGGACGGCCCGTCGAAGGTCCCCTTCGGGGGCGGTCCGCTGCTGGCATCGATGTTCACCCGGCCGACACGGCCGCCGCCGAACTCGACATAGCAGCCCCGATCCCGCGATACGGCTCCGGCGGCGGGTCGCCGCGCACCGCCGCGATCAGCTGCGCCGCGACGGCCGCGGCGGCGCCCTCGGCGAACGCGCCCGCCTTCGGGACTCCCGTCGTGGCGCAGTCGCCGACGGCGTACACCCCCGGGTAGCGCGTCGCGAGCGTCGCCGGATCGACCGGGACGTAGCCGTCGACCGCCAAGCCGCTCGCGAGCACCACGTCCGGGCGCGCGGTGCTTTGGCACCCCGAGGAACAGGTCGTAGGAGACCTCTGTTCCGTCATCGAGCCCGGCGACACTGCGATCGCGATCCAGCGACGCGATCCGCCGACCCGGAACGAACTTGATGTCGCGCTCAGCGAACGCTTCGAGCACCACGCGGGCTGCGTCCGGCGACGGCGGGACCGGATTCGGCTGCGGCACGATGTACGAGATCTCGCAGTCGTCGCGCACGCCACGCCTGACCAGCTCGTCGTGCAGGAGCAGAGCACACTCGCTCGGCGCCGGAGTGCACTTATACGGCGCGCCGCAGACACCGATGACCGCGCGCCCGCTGACGAACGAGCGCGATCGCACCTGCGAGCCGCACAGCGCCCACGAGCGAGTAGAACGCATCCGCCTCGGTGAGTCCTGGGGTAGCCTCGTAGGCGTAAGTCGGCGCCGAGCGCGACGACAAGATAGTCGGCCTCGTACTCGCCTCGGTCGGTCGTGACGCGGCGGGACTCGGGGTCGATAGCCGTGACCGTTTCTTGCACGACCCGAACGCCCGGCTTTGCGATCGCGCTGTACGGCAGGCTCAACGCGTCGCGGCTCGCCCGGCCGAACAGGAGCTCGAGCTTGGAGTAGCCGAACATGAACGAATCGCGCTTGTCGATCAACGTCACGCCGGCGTCGGCCCCGAGCGCGTCTGACAGCGAGCTCGCGAGCTCAAGCCCTCCGAAGCCTGCACCGAGTACCACGATCCGCGGCGCCATCGGCCGGCGATCATGACACGTCATCACGACCGGATCCGTCGTCGACCCGGTAGGTGTCGCGATTCGGAGCATGCTGACCCGCGCCGGAGAGCCGGTGCGCACGAGCCGTGGGCGGTAACATGTCAGGGACCGAGGAATGGAAGTTCGTCGACGGGGTCCGGTGGCCGAGGTTCCCAATGTGGAGGGCGCAGCCGCGCAGCAAGCGGGAGCTGACGGTGGCGGCCGTAACGGCGATCAGTCGGGCGCGAACGTTCAGGCGGCTGGCTGGGAGCGCATATTTGAGGACCTGGCCGCGCGAGATTCAACCGAAGACCTCGCGGCCGAGGATCTCGAGGCGCTCGGCGAGGCAGCGTGGTGGTTATCGCACTTGGTCGTGTGCATCGCCGCTCGGGAGCGGGCAGTCGCGGCCTACGTGGCGGACGGACATCCACGACAGGCCGCGCTCGTGGCGTTACGGCTGTTCTACACGTTCTCGGTTCGAGGCGAGAGTGCGGTCGCAACCGGTTGGCTGCGTCGCGCCACGCGGTTGCTCGAGGGCGAACCCGAGGGGGCCGAGCACGGCCAGCTGGCGCTCGCGGAGGCCCGGGTGGCACGGGCCCGGGGCGACGCGGACACCGAGCTCGCATGCGCGCGACGTGCGATCGAGTTGGGTGATCGGTTCGGCGATCCGGACCTCGTCGCGCTGGGCCGCTACATCGAGGGGAGGCTGCTGGTCAGGCGGGGAGACGTCTACGACGGGATGGCGACCCTCGACGAGGCGATGCTCTCGGCTACGCAGGGGGAGCTCGGACCCATGGCGACGGGGCAGGTCTACTGCAACGTAATCGCCGCGTGCCAGGAGCTAGGTGATCTGCGGCGTGCCGGCGAGTGGACCGAGGCGCTGCGCGGCTGGTGCAAGAGCCAGCCGGCGTCGGTGTTTCCCGGGCTGTGTCGCGTGCATCGCGCGGAGGTGCTTCGCCTACGCGGAGCGTGGGATGAGGCCGAGCACGAGGCGCTCCAGGCCAGCGAGGATCTGCTCGAAACGATGCCGGCGTTTGCCTCCGAGGCGCTCTACCAGCTTGGGGAGGTACAGCGCCAGCGGGGGGAGCTAGACGCTGCCGAGCTGACATTCAAGCGCGCGAGCGCTCTCGGGCTCGAGCCGCAGCCGGGACTCGCGCTGGTCCGCCTGGCACGGGGTAAAGCGGACGCCGCGGCGGCGTCCGTGCGAAGCACGCTGACCCACGAATCGAACCGCCTGCTGCGCGCGAGGCTTCTATCCGCTCAGGTGGAGATCGCCATCGCCGGCGACGATCTGCCCGCCGCCAGGCTGGCTGCAACAGAACTTGCCGAGATCGCTCGCGAGTACGGCAGCGTCACCCTGGAGGCCGCCGCCGCATTCGCGCTAGGCCGGGTAGAACTCTGCGCCGGCGAGGCTTCGGCCGCCCTCGCTTATCTGCGGCGGGCGTGGGAGCGGTGGCAGACGGCGGACTGCCCGTTCGAAGCGGCCCAGACCCGCCGCGCGCTGGGGCTCGCCTGCCGCGAGATCGGTGACGGCGATGGTGCGGAGCTGGCGCTGTCCTCGTCGTTGGCGGCGTTCGAGCACCTGGGCGCCTCGGGCGAGGCTGGGCGCACCGCCGAGCTGCTGGGTGTCCGGGCATCGGTCGCAGGGCTGACGTCCCGGGAGATCGAGGTACTGCGCTTGGTCGCGGCCGGCAAGAGCAACCGGGAGATCGCAGCGGAGCTCTACCTCAGCGTCAAGACGGTCGCACGCCATCTCTCGAACATCTTCTGCAAGATCGACGTCTCCTCGCGGAGCGCGGCGACAGCCTATGCCTACGAGCACGGGGTGATCGACGAGGCGTAGCGCCGACGTGGGTCTGATGACCCACGTGAGCGTTCTTCGAAGATGCGCTAACCGACCGATGACGAACCGCGGCACGACGCGGATCATCCGCAACGTGGCGACACAGTCATCGAACAAAGGAGGAGCTATGAGCAGGACTTTGGCCGAGATGATGGCCACCGCTCGTGCCGAGGCACGGGAGATCTCGCCCGCAGAAGCGGCAGAGGCGGACAACCACTCCGAGCTGGCGCTGATAATCGACGTGCGCGAGCCGGGCGAGTACAAGGACGGCCACGTCCCGCGCGCGATCAACATCCCGCGCGGGCTGCTGGAAATCCGCGCCGATCCGGCCTCGCCGTCAGCTGATGCAGCCCTCAGCGCCGACCAGTCCGCACGGATCCTCGTGTACTGCACCAAGGGGCCGGGCGCGCGCTCGCTGCTCGCGGCACAGACGCTGAGCAGCATGGGCTACGAGCACGTCGAGGTGCTCGGCGGCGGGCTGAATGCGT
This sequence comes from uncultured Solirubrobacterales bacterium, assembly GCA_963709205.1. Lineage (GTDB taxonomy): Bacteria > Actinomycetota > Thermoleophilia > Solirubrobacterales > Solirubrobacteraceae > Palsa-465. The sequence goes on along the minus strand of CAVPVP010000014.1, from coordinate 27,588 downwards.
GGGTTGAAGCCGGACTGCCCGTCGAAGGAGAGGTCGAGCCGGCAGTCGTGTGACGGCCCGAAACAGTTGACCAACTAACGACTAGGAGAAGCGAAATGACCCTTCAGATCGGCGCTGAGGCGCCGGACTTCCAGGCCGACACGACTGAAGGTCCGATCCATTTCCACGATTGGATCGGGGATTCGTGGGCCGTGTTGTTCTCGCATCCGAAGGACTTCACGCCGGTGTGCACGACCGAGCTCGGCTACATGGCCAAGGTCAAGCCGGAGTTCGACCGTCGCGACGTGAAGATCATCGGACTGTCAGTCGACCCGACCGACAAGCACGAGCAGTGGGCGGATGACATCAAGGAGACCCAGGGGTATGCGCCGAACTACCCGATCATCGGCGACGGGGACTTCAACGTCTCGAAGCTCTACGGGATGCTGCCGGCCGATGTGTCCGGCGATCCCGGGCAGCGCACGCCGGCGGACAACCAGACCGTCCGCAACGTGTTCGTGATCGGACCGGACAAGAAGATCAAGCTGGTGCTCGTGTACCCGATGACCACCGGGCGCAACTTCGACGAGGTGCTGCGGGTGATCGACTCGCTGCAGCTGACGGTCAACCACAAGGTCTCGACGCCGGTGAACTGGAAGCAGGGCGAGGACGTGATCATCGCCGGATCGGTCTCCGACGAGCAGGCGAAGGAGATCTTCGGCGAGTGGGAGGCCCCGCGGCCCTATATCCGGATCGTCCCCCAGCCAGACGGGTCCTAGCGATGATCCTCAGCCAGTACTACCTAGGCTGCCTCGCGCACGCCTCCTACCTGGTCGCCGACCGGGTAGGAGGTACCGCGGCAGTGATCGATCCCCAGCGCGACATCGAGCAATACCTGGCCGACGCGGAGGAACTTGGGTGCACGATCGGCCACGTGTTCCTGACGCACATGCACGCCGACTTCATCGCCGGTCATCTCGAGCTTCGCGATCGCGTCGGGGCGACGATCCACCTCGGCGCGCAGGCAACCGCCGAGTACGCGTTCACGCCAATGGCCGACGGGGACGAAGTGAGGCTGGGGTTGGTGCGGCTGTCGGTCCTCGAGACCCCGGGTCATTCGCCTGAGTCGATCTCGATTCTCGTGTTCGATCCCGACCACGGCGAGGACCGTCCGTACGCGGTGCTGACGGGCGACACGCTGTTCATCGGCGACGTCGGGCGCCCCGACCTGCGCGCGTCGCTCGGCTGGAGCGCCGATCGGCTGGCGAGCATGCTCTACGACTCGCTCCGCGACAAGCTCCTGCCGCTGCCCGACGACACGCTCGTCTATCCCGCTCACGGCGCCGGGTCGCTGTGCGGAAAGCATCTCTCCACGGACACCGTCTCCACGATCGGTGATCAGCGCAAGTACAACTACGCGCTTCAGCCGATGAGCCGCGAGCGGTTCATCGAGATCGTGACCACCGATCAGCCCGACACGCCCGCCTACTTCACCTACGACGCGGTTCTGAACTCGCGTGAGCGCCCGACGCTCGACAGACGCGCTCGCCCGTGAGCTGCAGCCGCTGTCGCTCGAACAGCTGCTCGAGCTGGTCGAAAACGGCGCACAGCTGCTCGACACCCGCGACCAAGCGGCGTTCGAAGGCGCCCACGTCCGCGGAGCACTCAACATCGGCCTCGGCGGCTCGTTCGCCACCTGGTGCGGAACGATCCTCGACTACGAGCGACCCGTCGTTCTGGTCGCCGACCCCGGCCGCGAAATCGAGGCGGCAACCCGGCTCGGAAGGATCGGCTTCGACACCGTCGTCGGCTACCTCGACGGGCGGGATGCAGCAAGCTCGACGATGCCCCTCACCTCATCGAGCGGACCGAACGGATCACGGCCAGCTCGGCTGCCGAGCAGCTCGCCGCCTCGCCAGGGCCGCTCATGGTCGATGTTCGCACGACGCCGGAGTGGAGTGTGGCTCACGTCGACGGGGCTGTGAACTTCCCGCTGTCGCAACTTTCCGAGCGCGCGGCGGAGCTTCCGCACGATCGGCCGCTGATCGTCTACTGCGCCAGCGGCTACCGGTCGGCGATCGCGACCAGCCTGCTCAGCCGCGAGGGGCTACCTCAGGTCGCGAACCTGGTCGGCGGCCTAGGAGCATGGGACTCGGCGCGGCTGCCAACCGTGGCCGCCGAGAGCTGACAGCAGGGGAGGGCGCGGCCCGGCCCCCGCTTGCCGATGCTAAGCCGAATAGTCGGCGTCATTGACCAGGACGACTGGCCAAGCCTCTGACCCTCGCTAAAACGGGACGTGTAACGCGCGCCCATCTGAGCACGACGACTCTTTGCTCATGGATCCTGCGGCCGACCATCAGCTACGACGCGGTCCCGCGCTTGTGCTTCCCCGGGGGAGAGCAGCCACAGGTACCGCCCCCGACTGCATGCTCGCTCCGGACGAGCAGCGGGCGTCTCGTCCCAGGTCCAGGACTACCAGTCGGCCGGGGGGATGCGAGAGCCCGAGTCTGGCAGCGCTTCTCCCAGATGCGATTCCGGGCCGGAGCTGCGACGCGACGAGCGGAGGTCGCCAAGGCAGTCGTCGCTCCGACCCGCTGTCAAGCCGCAAGCAGTCGTCCGCCTGCGTGATCGCAGACGCCGGATGCGATCAGTCGAGTGGTAGCTGCGCGCGCAGGATCGTGCCGGCACCGGGTGGACTATCGATCGTCAGCGTTCCGTTGATCGCGGCGATCCGGTCGCTGAGGCCTTGAAGACCCGAGCCGGGGCGGAGCCCCGCCCCACCCGCGCCGTCGTCGCCCACTTCGACTCGGAGACAGCGTTCCAGCTGCTGCACATCAATCCAGCCGCGTGTCGCGTGTGCGTACTTGGCCACATTGGTGAGGGCTTCCGAGACCGTGAAGTAAGCCGCGGCCTCGACGGCCATAGCAAGCCGCCGCTGGGAAGCGCGACACGGAGTTCGACGGGCACCGTGGCGTGATCGGCGAGACCCGTCAACGCCCGCTCGAGCCCGCCCCTGGTCAGGACCGCTGGGTGCAATCCGTGAGCGAGATCGCGCAGCTCGGCAAGCCCGACACGCAGTTCCGTGAGAGCGGTCTCGAGGTCCTCGCGCGCGCGCTCGGGCAGGTCAGCGCGCGCCACAAGCCGACGTAGGTCCAGCGTCACGGAAACGAACCGCTGCTGCGCACCGTCGTGGAGATTCCGTTCGATCTCGCAGCGGACGCGGTCGGCGGACTCCAGGATGCGAGCGCGCGAGGCCTGGACCTCGAGAAGCTGCGCATCGACAACCCCTCTCTCCCGGAGCGCCTGTTCGGCTGCACGGCGGACCGTGATGTCGAAGATCGCTCCATCGAACCACCGCCGTCCGCCACCCGAGTCGTCGGCCTGCCCCCGTTCAAGCATCCACCGCACTTCACCGTCCCGCCGCCGGATCCTGCTGGTGGCGATAAGCACGTCGCTGGTGAAGGCCGGGGCGACACCTGCCTTCCTGCGTGCGGGGGTATTCGCCGCTGACGGCGCTGGCGCGGCTGCCTATGTCCGGAAGGAGCAGCCTGGCGACCGGCGCAGGGACTGCTCCGTCACAGATGGAGCAGTCCACCGAGGCGGGCGGCGGAGCTCGCAACTCGTCCGCGGCAGGAGCCAGCTCGGCTAGAGCACGGAGATGGCCGGTGGCCTCAGCCGGGGAGGTGTCGGGGTCGAGATCGAGGGGATCGGGCGGCTGCGCGAGACGCGCCGCTGAGCTACGTCCGCGCGGCCGCCAGGGTCGCGAGGGCGGTGGTCAACATCAGCGTGACGTACCGCTCGGGGACGAGGCCGGCGTCGTTGACGAGGTCGTCCCAGGCGTGGAACGAGGTCAGTTGCCACAGCAGGAGGGCTGCCTCCTCGAGCTGCCACGAGTCGTGGATCAGGCCGTCCGCTTGTAGTGCCTGCGCCAGCATCGTCGCGCCCATCATCCGGCCCTGGTTCCGGTTGCGCCACGCCTCTTCGCTTGCGGGGTCGGCGCGCCGTGCCGCGTCCATCGCCCGCGCGAGGGGCGCGATCCGGGGGTTGCGCCACGCTTGCATCTCGAGATAGGTCCGCAGCTTCGCGGTTCCGGTTGGCGCGGCTTGGACCTTCGCAAGGCCCGCTGCCAGATCTTCTCGCTCGTCGGTGTGCTCGACCAGGGCCAGCAGCACGGACGCGCGGTCTGGAAAGTGCAGGTACAGCGCTTGGCGCGAGATGCCGGCGGCGGCCGCGGTCGCCGACATGTTCAGCGGTTCGCCCTCGCTGGTCTGCACCAGCTCGCGAGCCCGCTCAAGAATCCTCTCGCGAGTGCTTGACATGTGTAAAGCATACGCGCTAGGCTCGCCCTTGACAGGTGTCAAGTCCAGATCGACCGGAGGCGAAGGCATGATGGGCAGCTATCCACACGTGATCGAGAACGGGGGCGGTGAGCGGCTGACGTTCCTTGGCGTTCGGCGCGGCGAGGACGGCCACGGGTACCTGGACGTGACGAACGAGGTCAAGCCGGGGTCCGGTCCGCCGTTCCACGTCCACTACCTGCAGCAGGAGACGATCACGGTGACCGAGGGCCGAGTCGGCTACCAGGTACTGGGTGGCCCGGAGCGGTTCGCGGGACCGGGCGAGACGGTGACGTTCGCCCCGGGTCAGATACACCGCTTCTGGAACGCAGGCGCGGGCGTGCTCAAATGCAGGGGTGCGGCCAGTCCGCCGCTCAACTTCGAGTACTTCCTGACCGAACTGTTCGCGTCGATGCAGCGCGCCGGTGGCCGCAACCCGAGCCCGCTCGACATGGCCTTCCTGCTCGGCCGCTACCGCACCGAGTTCGGGGTCGGAATGATCCCGGCGCCGGTGCAGAAGTTCGTGTTCCCGGTGATGCGCGTGATCGGTCGCGTGACCGGTCGTTACCGGCGGTTCGCGGGCGCACCGGCACCCGCGGCAGCGCCCGCCGATACGCGATCACGGAGGACGCCCGCTCCCACAGGCTGAGCATCAGCGGGCCGGACCGCTTACTCAACGCTCGATCGGCTCGAACCCGGCAAGCGCGCACTTGTCCATCCGATCTGGAACCTTTACTTCCGCTTCGCCCGCGCCGCCTGGGGCCAGGGCTTCGCGGCCGAGGCCGCCCGCGAAGCGATCATCGTCGCCGCCGAGCGCGATCCACGACGCCGGGTCGTGGTGCGCACGCGCCCAGGCAACGACGCGGCGCAGCTTCTCGCCAGCCGGATCGGGCTCGCCCGCGCTCCCGAGCTTGACGCGGACGGATTCGTCACGTTCGTCTCGCGCGGCCCGTCGCCCCGCTTTCAGCTGCGGACGCGACTCTTAGCCGGCACCGCCGAGGGTCGCGCCTTGCGCGGGCTGCGGGGCAGACGCCTGCCATCTGACCTGAGGCGCGGTCTCCGGGTTGGGCGAGGGCACGTCGTTCACGCCTGCCACGCGCTCCGGCGACCGTCAAGGTCGGGCGCTGCACGCCTCCCTTCGGGACCGCTGACGCGGCTCCCTTGACCGCCGCCGTCACGCGCGGCCAGGTCGGGTCATGCCCTCTCCCGACCCCAGGAGGCCTCACATAACCCCGAGTTATGCCGAAACGCTCAGACCAACAACGGGCGATTCGACAGCACCCACGCCGGCCATGCGAGCGCCACTCGGCATAACCCGCGCCCCGGCATTAAACGGCAATCCGGTCCGCACCCGGCCGCAGCCCGAGCCGGCGGCCTGATCCGGACACAGCGCGCGGACCGCAACTTCCTCGCCTTACTTCCCGCGCCCTCCTGGCGCACGTCTATTCACTCCCGAAAGGAACCCCTCTGCGATGTCAGTCGTCGAGCAGTACGTCGATGCCGGTGCGCCCCCCATCCCGGTGCGCGTGCCGGCGGTAGTTTCCGCACAAAACCTCGTCAAGCGCTATGGACAGGGCGATGCCCACGTGGATGCGCTGGGCGGGATCTCGCTCGAGATCGAGGAGGGCTACATGACCGCGGTCATGGGTCCATCGGGCTCGGGCAAGTCGACCCTGATGCACATCCTGGCCGGGCTTGACCAACCCACCGAGGGCAAGGTCAGCATCGCCGGGCTGGAGATCTCATCGATGAGCGACCGCGAGCTGACCCGGCTGCGCCGGGAGCACATCGGTTTCGTGTTCCAGTTCTTCAATCTCCTGCCGATGCTGACCGCCGAGGAGAACATCGTGCTCCCGCTGTCGATCGCCGGCGAGAAGGTCGATCGGGCGTGGGTCGAGGAGCTGCTGGAGACCGTCGGGATCGCCGATCGGCGGATGCATCGCCCCTCGGAGCTGTCAGGGGGTCAGCAGCAACGGGTCTCGATCGCTCGTGCGGCTCGTTGCCCGGCCGACGGTCCTGTTCGCCGACGAGCCGACCGGCAACCTCGACTCGAACACCTCGAGAGGCGTGCTCGCGCTGCTGCGCGATTCTGTCGACGACCTCGGGCAGACGATCGTGATGGTCACTCACGACCCCCAGGCTGCGGCACGGGCCGATCGGATCCTGTTCCTCGCTGATGGGCATATCGTCAAGGAGATCGCCGCCTCGACCGCGGCCGAGGTGCTGGCTGCGATGCAGGAAGTGAGTGGACGATGACTGCAGTCGCTCTCAGAGGGCTGCTCGGACGCAAGCTCCGCTCCATCCTCACGGGCCTGGCCATCGTGCTGGGCGTCGCCATGATCAGCGGCACCTACATCCTCACGGACACGATCGACAAGGCATTCACCAACGTCTTCAACGTTTCGTACCGTCACAGCAGCGCGATCATCTCCGGCAAGCAGTTCGTCGCGAACGCCAACAGCGTCCCCACCGTCCCGAGGGACGTGCTGGCGAGGGTCCGGGCGCTCCCCGACGTCGCGGCGGCTAGCGGTTCGTACCTGTTCGACAGCGTGCAGCTCATCGATCGCCACGGCAAGACCATCGCGAATGGCGGCGCACCCAGTCTCGGCTTCGGTATCGACCCGAGCCAACCGCGGTTCAACCCGATAACGCTGACCTCCGGCCACTGGGCCAAGGGGCCGGTTCAAGTAGTGATCGACACCGCCACGGCAGCAAACGACCACTACGAGGTGGGAGATCGGATCGCGGCCAAGGGCGACGGCGCTCTGAAGACCTGCACCGTGGTCGGCCTGGGCAAGATCAGCGGCGTGTCGATCGGCGGCGCGACGCTGGCGATCTTCGACGTGCCGACGGCGGCATCGATCCTGAACAAGTCCGGCTATGACGAGATCTCGGTCGCGGCGAAGCCCGGCATATCGGAGCGAGGCCTTGCCGCGGAGATCAAGCCCCTCCTACCGCCGGTCGCGGAAGTGCGTACTGGCAGCCAGCAGCCCAGTCACGACGCCGCCCAGGTGACGGCCGGCTCGCAGCTGGTCAAAGACCTGCTGCTCGCGTTCGGCGGGATCGCGCTGTTCGTGGGCGCTTTCGTGATCTTCAACACGATCTCGATCACGATCGCGCAACGCACCCGAGAGCTGGCGACGTTGAGGACGCTGGGTGCGTCGCGGCGGCAGGTACTGCGCTCGGTGATGCTGGAAAGCTTCGTCATCGGCGTGGGCGCTTCGATCGTCGGATTGTTCGCCGGCCTCGGGCTCGCCAAGGGCCTGAACGCCATGTTCGTCGCGATCGGAGTCGACCTTCCGCAGGCCGGTACGGTCCTCGCCGCCCGCACGATCGTCGTTTCGCTGCTAGTGGGGACCCTCGTGACCTTGGGCGCGGGGCTCTTCCCCGCCATCCGAGCCACCCGGGTGCCGCCCATTTCCGCGGTACGCGAGGGCGCAGTCCTGCCCACCTCACGCCACGCCCGCCGGCGGCCGTACGTCGCCGGAGCCGTGATGCTTCTCGGCCTGGCGGTGATCCTGCAGGGCCTATTCGGCACGAGCGGCGCCGGGTCGGTGCTCCAGCTGCTTGGTGCTGGAACGCTGCTGCTGTTCATCGGCGTCGCGATGGTCTCGAGTTACCTCGTCCGACCGCTCGTATCGATCGTCGGGCGTCCGGCCCGCGCCCTGGGCGGCGCCGCCGGCCGTCTGGCTGTGGCAAACGCCGTCCGCAACACGAGCCGGACCGCGGCCACGGCGGCCGCGTTGATGATCGGGCTCGCGCTGATCGCGTTCGTGGCCACGCTCGGCGCAGGGCTGCGCCACTCGGTCTCGGACGCGCTTGATGAGCAGGTAAAAGCCGACTACGTGCTCACCGCGAGTTCGATGGGAAGCGAGTCCTTCCCGACCCAGGCCGCGACAGCCGTCACGGGACTGCAAAACGTGCAGGTCGTATCGAACGTTCGTACCGATCGCGCCAATGTTTTCGGGACCAGCACGAACGTTGCGGGCGTCGATGCGACCTCGATCGGTCGCGTCTATCGCTTCGCCTTGAAGCAGGGCTCCGACGACGTCCTCTCGCGCCTGGGCGACCGCGCGATCGTCGACTCGAGCTACGCCGCCAGGCATCATCTGACGGTCGGAAGCCGGCTCACGATTGAGGCCTCGAACGGCACCACGAGACAGCTCACCGTGGCGGGAACCTACCGCCCGCCGCAAGCTGATCCGGTGCTTCCGAACGTCGTGATTTCTACGGCGACGTTCGACAGCACCTTCCCGCGCCCCCAGGACTCCGAGGCGTTCCTGAAGGTCGACGGCGGGGCAAGCGCGGCGACGACCGCCGACCTCAGGCGTGCCCTCGCGGCCTATCCCGACGCGAAGGTTCAAACGCGAGCGGCCTGGGTGATAACTCAGAGCAAAAGCTTCGACCAGGTCCTGGACCTGTTCTATGTTCTGCTCGCGCTCTCGGTGATCGTCAGCGTGTTCGGAATGATCAACACGCTCGTGCTGGCCGTGTTCGAGCGCACCCGCGAGCTGGGGATGCTCCGTGCCATCGGGATGAGCCGGCGGCAGATGCGGCGGATGATTCGTCACGAGAGCGTCGTCACGGCCCTCATCGGCGCCGCACTTGGCCTATCTCTCGGCGTGCTGCTTGCCGCACTCGCGACCCGAGCGGCGGGAAACCTCGGACTCGGCTTCCACCTACCCGGCCAGCAACTCGCCGCCTTCGTCCTGCTCGCGGTCGTGGCCGGGATCTGGGCCGCGATTCTGCCCGCCCGCAGAGCGGCACGCCTCAACGTGCTCGAGGCACTCCAATACGAATGACCCTCGCGTCCGACGGTTCCCGGCCGGCACGATCCGCCGGCCGGTAACCGGTGCGCGAGGAGCAGGACTGCGGTCGGCGCCTGCCGAACATGTGCTTCTGCTTCCTGCGAGCACAGCGGCTCGGGCACGAGGTGTGGAGCGGCGCGGGACGACCAAGCCATGTCCACGGGGATCCTTGCGGTTGCGGACGTCAGGTGGGAGAGTTGGCCAACGACAGCCCACCTTTGCGAGGAGCACACAATGTCCAAGTTCCTGATCGAAGCTTCGCTCACGGCGCCGGGCGTCAAGGGGGTCCAGACGGAGGGCGGAACCGCCCGCCGAGACGCCGTGACCAAGGCAGTGGAGAGCGTCGGCGGAAGGCTCGAGAGTTTCTTCTTCGGTTTCGGCGATCGGGACGTCTACGTGATCGCGGAGTTCCCCGACAACGAGAGCGCGGCGGCCATGGCGATTGCGGTGAACTCATCTGGAGCCGTGACCACGAGAACGGTTGTTCTCCTGACCCCCGAAGAGGTGGACCGCGCAGTGAAGCGCTCCGTGGAGTACCGCGCTCCAGGCGGTTGAGAACCCGAGCCAGTCGTTTCGCGGCGCGAGAGGAGATACGTAGGGGCTGGGCAACGAAGCAGTGGGGGAGGCGCCATCTGGTGCGTCCACGGCGCGGCTCCGCCCGTGGGCGCATCGCTGGCGTCCGGGGAATGCTGACCGTTTGACGGCTCCCGCGCCGCGTCGTTTTCCGCGACTGGCAGTGTTTCGAACCTAGAGCGGGTTCTTCCGGCGCATCCATCGAGCCATGAGCCGCTGGAGACCGGTGCCGATCTTCTCGCCGACGCTACCTTCGGGTGGCGCGGCGCCGAGCTGGCGCGCGAGGCCCAGGTTGTCCCATTCGGCCCACGCCTCGATGATCTTGCCGTCCTTCCACTGGTCGATGCTGATACCGGTCACGGACCCGCGGACGCCGGTCGGCGCGAGACCCGCGAGTTCGCCACGGTGCGTGCCTTCGCTGTGCCATCGCAGGACGACCTTGTCGCCAGACGCGATCACGTCGTCGACCGTCATTTGCAGGTCCGGGAACGCCGCGCGGTACATGCCCACGATGCGCTTGAGCCCGTCCGGACCGCGTAGGTCGCGCATCTGAGGCGGAAGCGCGGGGTCATGGTTGATCGCTCCCTGGGCAACAAGCTGGTCGACCAGATCAAACTTGCCGTCATTGAACGTCTGCTCGAGGAGCCGGCGTGAGGCCTCGGCGAGGTCCGCCGTTCCCGTGGTCGCCGTGCCGGCGCCGGCAGCGCCGGTCATCGCATCGCTGGACATGGTCGTCCACCTCCGTTGTGTTGTTGAGGGCAGCCTACGCGCGATCTCGCCGACCCGTCAAGGCCAACCACCGCGACCACACACCGCGCTGGAACCAGCGCTCAAATGGTGGCCGCTAGGCACGCGGATCCGTCTTCGCGCGAGCCGCCAAGATGGCGTTGACGGATCTTCGGAACCGACCGCCGCATAGCGGTCCGATTCTGTCCGTGAGCTCGCCCCGAACAGGCCGGGGACGAACACAATCGGCCAGCAGCGAGCCACGCGGGACTCCAGACGCTCGCAATTCGCAGTGACTGTCGGGTAAAAGCGTTCTGTCGCGGGTTACGTGAGGAGGACGAGCTGTATCGGGATGCTCGTGGCGATGAGCTGTCCGAGCAGTTCCAGACTCCCGAGGGGCGTCGGAGGCGTTGCGTGAGGCCAAGCAGCGGCGGGCCGAACGCGCCGCCGCGGATCACCGTGCCGACAGTTCCGCGGAACCGTCGACTGACGCGATTGAGCTCGATCGGGCGGGGATCGTTGGTCATACGCAGCGTCGGCGCGGGTGGATGCGTGAGGCTCGCCATCAGCTTGATGAGCACGGCAGCAGGCTGATCCGATTCCCCGGTCGCGGGCGGCGCGGCTGCTCGGGGCGGAGCGGCGGCAGGAAGACCTAGCGGTCGAGCGCGCGGCGAGTGAGGGATATGACGCGTGGCGGGCGGCGCGAGTCGCCGGCGGTGTGAATGCCAATCGGTAGGTGCTCCAACGAAGCCGTATGAGCCGCCTGCAGAACCGGTGGGGAAGATCAACGTGACCGATCCGGACTCCCGGAATGTGAAGAGTCCGCGCGGCTGGGTGCAGCGCTACAGCGCCCAGACCGTCGTCCACGAGCACCACATCGGCAGTCGGCGCTGGCGTCGCACCCGAGCTCGTGCCAAAGCGTAACTCCCGGCTCAGCGGCAGCCGCGGCCTTGGTGCGACGACACGGTGCGCGCGCCAAGCGGCACACCGAGACCGCGCTCGAGCCGACGGTGGGCGATGGGGTGCCCACGATTGGCGCGAGCTTCAGCGGCGCTTGAGGGGCGTCGGCGTGGCGAGCTAGACGGTCGGCTTCTCGGTCTCGGCCTGGTCCGGTGCCAGCGGGCCTTCTCGGCGCGCTTTGACCCAGTCCATCATCCGAGGGGGGCCGTCATCCGTGTCGAGCCGCGGGTCGATGATCACGAACAGGGACAGCTCCCGTTGGCGTAGGGAGACGTGAGCGGGCGCCGGCAGATGCCTCCTAGCCCGGGCGATGCAGCGGTGCGCGGAGCGTGGCCAGGCTTTCTGCTTCGAGCGATTGGCTTGCTAACTGGTCGCCCGCGGAGTCTGCTAGCACGGACGGGTCAGCGACGTCATCCGCGCCGAGTAACAGGCGCTTGCGGCGGAGGGCAACCGTGCAAGAGCACGATCACGAACACTGACCGCCGCTTGCGATCGCCCAGCGCAAGCTCGCGAATCTGATCATCGGCCGCCTCGGACGGGCCGAGGATCCCAAACACCAACGACCGCAAGCCTCCAGCTCGAGCCGGTCGCCACGGGCGTATCACCGGGTCCACCTCGCGGCTCCTTACCAGCACACAGGCCACCCCGACCACCGGCGGCCACAGTGGGCGCGCCGACGTTTGTACCGATCCCAAACCGGCCGCCGCCCACGTCGAGGACCGCCACAAAGGAGCACACACACCATGTCCACCCTAGAAGCCACGCAACGGACCCAGAGCGGCAAGACCCGTTTCCGCGCCGAGCTGCTCGCGGTGGGCGCGATCATCGCGATCGGAGCGGTAGCCCTGATCGTCGCGCTCAGCGACACCAACCGGGGGACAAACCCCCACCCGGCCATCGGTACCCAAGCACGGCCCTACGTGCCACCGGCCAGCGCGGTCCGGTCAGCAGTTCCCGCCGGGCATTTCCGTGACCCAGCGACGCACAGGCTCACCCGCGTGAGCGCTACAGCGGCAACCACCCAGTCGGCACGATCGAGCCGAACGACGCTGCAGTCGGTCCTGCGGTCACTGACCCCAACCGAGCGGCAGCACGTGCTCGGCATCGTCGCGTTGAACCGGTCTCACCAGGCCGCGGCCTTCGGCACGGGTCCATCGTCGTCGGAGCCAACCGACCGCCAGGTCAAGGAACTTGACCAGTTGCAGAGTGCTGCTGAGGGACTGGGGCTACATCCCGGGGTGTTCGGGAACGCGTCGAATCGATAAGCCGCTCCCAGCGCGAGTCCGTCGGCAGCCGAATAAGGAAATGCCATGGCGCGAGCCAACGGAGACGACGCCGACGAGGTGGCGGGAGGGCCGGACACTCCCGCCACCGAGCTTGTCGCCCACGCCTCGTTCCTGAGCGCTCAACCGCGCTGCCACTTGTTGTTCAACCCCTCGCCTCGAGCATGGGGGTTCGAAGCGCTCGCAACGTATTTGCTAGCGATCGGGCCGAAGGGAAGGCGCCCACCGACGGCAAGCTGGCCCCCGAATAGGGACAATTTCCACAACTCAAGGCGGACCGCCGTCAAAAGCCCGCCGGGGCTCCGCCCGCGTGAGCGGTGCTCGAGCCGCGGGCGTCGACCACGAAGTCAGCGGCGAGCGCCTCTTCCAGACTCGGCCACAGGCGTGTGTCGCCAGCTGTCGCTTCGGACGATTGCACTCGTCCTCCGCCCAGTTGTCGGCGCGCGATCGCGTTGGCGGCGAGGGAATTGTGTGGGGCGGTCGTGGTCGAGCCGGGGATGTGCACAGATTCAGCGCGTACCGACGCTACCTCGGCCTCGCGAATTGCGGGTCGCGGGGCGCGGCCTGAACCGACTCCTGCTTGGGGTCCCGGGCAAGCGGACGGCGGTCGTGTCGCGGTTGGGACAATGGAGAGCGCGAGTAGCGTGAGCGTGATGGTCGACGAGCCCGAGCCACAGACCGACGTGAAGCCGGAGATCACGGTGCGCCACCTGCGCGCGACTGATCGTGAAGGCTGGCAGCGACTCTGGGAGCAGTACCTGCGTTTCTACCGAGCGGACCTTCCGGCCGCAACGTCGGACAGCACCTTTGCCAGGTTGTGCGAAGGCGATAGCGGATTGATCGGACTGCTGGCGGTTGACAGGGCTGGCTACGCACTGGGTCTGGCGCATCTGATCTTTCATCCCAGCACGTGGGCCGAAGGGCCGTATTGCTATCTCGAGGATCTATTCGTCGACCGAGCCGGCCGGGGTGCCGGTGTGGCCGGTCGGCTGTTCGAGGCGCTCTACGAGACTGCGCGCAAGCACGGCGCGACACGGGTCTACTGGCTGACTCAGCAGTACAACGGTGCGGCCCGGTCGCTCTACGACACGGTCGCGCAACTGACCTCGTTCGTCGTATACGAGCACGAGCTCTGATCGGGACAGCGCGTCCGGCGGTTGGAGCCGGCGAGCTGGGAGCGAGCGGATCCCGCCGACCGCCGCTTTCGCCGCCCGGCGAGGCAGCCGAGACGCGACTGCTTCGGTGACAAGAGCATCAGCCGCGGGGAGCGAGCCGCGCTAGCGCAATGCCACGAGGGGATCGTGAGCTCGTCGGCGGGTGCTCTGGCGACGAATGGCGGGCGGTGCGGTCCGCCGCACGCGCGCGCTCGGGTCTCGACCTTGCGGCGCGGGCACGGACGCTGGGGGCCGGGCCTCGCTCGGCGCCGACACGGGCGCCGGCCTCGTTCCGCGGCTCGCGCGGAGCCGGTTATCTGATCAGCACGACTCCTCTGGTCCAGCGCACGATCCGGACCACGTGGGCGTGGCGCGTGATCCTGGCCGATCCTTGGCCCGTTGCCGGTCCCGGGTGAAGCCGCTTGCCTCCGGTGACGGTGAGGACAACGTGCCATTGCGGCGGATTGTTGTTACAGCCATGCTTACGCCAGACGCCGAGCGCGGCGCTCCGCCCTTGCTTGATGCGAACGGTCAGGAGCACCCTTTCGCCGGGCCTGCAAACCACGCCCGGACCGCTCGCGCGTACCTTCCTGCCGTGCGCGAGCAGCTTGGCGGTGGGATCGAAGGCCCCGGTGGTGATCGCCCCCGCGAACAAGCGAAGGATGTTCGTCCCCTGGGTGAACAGGAAGAACGGCGCCGGCACGGGGGCGCCCTGGCACGCGGTGCCGTCGGCGTTGAACGGATTCGCCGTGCAGTTGGACGAGATCGGCTCTCTCACGTCGGCGAGTGAGGTCGGCGTGAGCGGCACGTTGAATTCGTCGAACACGAAGGTCGGGTTGCTCGGGTTGACGAAATGCCCCACGAATCCTCTCGTCCTGCCGAGGAAGTCCGCCCGCCACGTCACGTAAGGCGTGTTGGCCGAGAACGTGATGTCCGGCCGAGTGTCGCCGTGGGTGAACGTCGCGAGGGGAGCACCGTGGTTGACGATCTCGAAGTGAGCGGCGGGACCCGCGCCGACCAGGCGCGAGACGAAGATACGGTCCACGCCGGAGACGCTCTCGTCCCAGACCACCCACGGAACCGTGGCGGTTCCAGCTGTCATCGTTCCGGCGGCGACCCGTGGATCCTCCGCGTCCGCGTTCGGATCGTGGTTGAGCGCGCACTGCTGCTCGGTGGTGGCAGATTCCGCGCACGCGCCGAAGCCGTGCGTCCCGCTCGTATCGAGCATTCCCGCTGAGCTGGTTTCCGACGGCGACCCAGTGAAAGCCCCCGTTTCCGGCCACGCCGTCAGGTATTCCCTTGGCGGCGAACACCATCTCGTTGTTCTGAAGAGTGCTGATCGACGTGCTGTCCTTTTCGTACCACACGACCCATGGAACGCTGTCGTTGGCGCCGGTGAACGCGATGTCCGGCTCGACGCCGTTGCGGGTGGGATCCACGTTGAGGCTGGGATCCGCGCGTCCTGGACCAACGCGCGGGATGCCGGTCTGCTGCCAGCAGAAGCCCCCGATCGCGGGGACGTGGCCGGCGACGGCGACGCCCGCGGGCTGGACCCCGTCGCAGTTTGCCGTGCCCGGTCCGATCGGACGTTCGACGAAGATCTGATCCCTGCCGTTGGTCGGCAGGGTAGTCGTCTCCTGCCAGGTGACCCACGGCCCCGGCTTGGTGGGATCGACCGCCGAGCCGCCGGCCACGGATGGGTTCTCCGCATCCTGGTCGGTGTGGATGTTCAGTGACGGCACCATGACGCTTCCGCCATCAGTGCCGCGATTCTGGCCTGCGAAGATCCACTTGTTCTGGGTGACGTCGAAGCGGCTCGCGAACACGTTGTTGCTCCCGAAGCCGGTGCCGGTGGTGTCCTCATACCAGGTGGCCCACGGCACGGTCCGCCCGGCACCGGCGAAGTCGATCTCCGGCGCCTCCGCGTCCTCGCCCTGGTCGAAGTTCAGCGAGTCGGCAAACTGCGGGCTGGCGCTAGACCGCCCGCCAACGGTCCCGCTGCCGCGTGTCGTCCACGCACCCGAGGCGAACGAGCGCGAGAACACCTGATCGTGCGGCGGCGCGGAGCCGTTTGTCTCACGCTGGCGGAACACGGCCCACGGAACAGCCGGATTGCCGGCGACGAGCGAGCCGCCGACCACATCGGCGTTCGTCGGGTCCTCGCCCGAGACGCTGATGTTCTTGTTGATCCCCGCGGCCAGGTCATCGTTCACCTGCGCTCCCGGCGGGAGGGGCTGGAACGCCAGCGCCGATCCGGCGCTCGTCACCGAGACCGCGAGCGCGGCGAGGCCGATCCAGCGCGGTATCCGCGCTGCGCCTCGGTCAGTGCGCAAGCGGCGCTCCACGTCCACACCCGCACCACGGGCTTCGTCCTTCGGCCGTTCTCCCGGTCGACGAGATGTGTTCGCTGACATCTCTCCCCCTCTCGTCGCGTTGCGCCACCCTGGGGGGTGGCGGCTCATGCTCCCGACTGCCGGCAGTCCCGTGTGCGCCGACTACGAGCAGTCGCTTGGTAGGTCGTATACCTGCCAACCCTAACCGCCCGTTGGTCGCGCCGTCAAGGGCGGCGAGCCCAACGCGATACAACGCGCCCGACCGTTGCTCGGGAGCCATGCCAGGCGCCCAACCCGCCGATCTGATGCGCGACGCGGTTTATCGGCGTCCACCGGAGTCTTAACTTGCGCTGCAAGCGATGACGCTCGAAGTAGCGGCGGTGGAAGGGAAGCTCGTACGTCGGCCGGAAGCGTGGGCTTCGAGTCGTAACCGAAAAGGCGGGAACCGTCTCGTCCGGGTCGGTGACCGTTTGCACGTAGTAGTCGCGATCAACGCACCGCGGACCATCTGCCGCAGTCGTCAGGGTGAGGCGTGGCTGCTCGACGGACCGTCGGGTACTCCGAGGCGTCGGGCTGGACTCTGAGTGTGGTGTTGACCCGGTTGAAGAAGTTGGTCAGCGCAATCATGGACACGAGCGCTGAGAGGCCGGGCTCGTCGAAGTGTTCGGCGGCCTCGGCCCACATCTTGTCGGTGACCGAATCCGGGTGGTCGGCCAGCCGGGTGATTGCCTCCGCTAGCGCGAGGGCGGCCCGCTCGGCGTCGTCGAACAGCGTCGATTCGCGCCATGCCGGCAGCAGGATCAGTTGATGGGTGCTGAGGCCGGCGCTGATGGCGCTTTTGATGCCGTAGGTGATGCAGCCGTTGCAGCCGTTGATCTGGCTTGCCCGCATGTGGACCAGCTCCAGCGTCTTGCGTGGGACCCCGCCGGCGTGGATCGACTTGACGATCTGCTGGACGCCGGCCATGGCATCCTCGGATCTGGCCGCCTCCGGCGACAGACGTGGGCCTCGTGTCTTGGTCTGGGTCATCGGTGCCTTTCGTGGAGCATCGCTCCCGTCATGGTTGTGAACGTTCGGACACCGAGTAGACGAGCGACGGCCTGTAGAGGTAACACTGGCCGTGTCGTGTTACCTCGAAGCACCGGTGGGCGTCCTGGAGGAAGATGAGCGAGCGCCGAGTAGGCGGCACAACAGATCTGGTGGCGGGGTTCGAGCGTGAGCGCTCGCATCTGCGGACGGTCGCGCTGCGGATGCTCGGTTCCGGCGACGACGCTGATGACGCGGTCCAGGAGGCGTGGCTGCGATTGAACCGGACCGGCGGCGACGGAATCGAAGACCTGCGCGCGTGGTTGACGACGGTGACAGGCCGGGTGTGCCTCGACATGCTCAGGACTCGTCGAGCCCGCCGCGAGGTGCCGGTCGAGATCGACCTGGACGACCTGCTCGCCAGCGCCGGCCGGATCGGCCCCGAAGGCCGCGCACCCACGCCCGAGGACGAGGTGCTGCTCGCCGAGTCGGTCGGCCTTGCGCTGCACATTGTGATGGACAGCCTGACCCCGGCCGAACGCGTGGCGTTCGTGCTACGCGACATCTTCGATCTACCGATCGGTCAGATAGCCGACGTACTGGGCCGCTCCCCGGATGCCGTGAAGATGCTCGCGAGCCGTGCCCGGCGGCGGGTGCGCGTGGTCCCACGAGAAGCAAGCGCAAGCGCCGACGCCGCTGAGGATCGCGCGGTGGTAGACGCCTTCTTCGCTGCTGCCGGATCCGGTGATCTGGTCGCGCTGCTCACGCTGCTAGCGCCGGACGCCGAGCTGCGCGCCTTCACCCCCACGGGGGTCACTCTCGTGCACGGGGCGGGCAAGATCGCCGCCCAGGCCAGAGCGGCCCGAGCCGGAGCGGCGGCAGGCGCAGTCCTGCGGCCGATCACCGTCCGCGGAGCCCCCGGGGTGCTGATCCTCGTGCACGACCGGCCGGTGACGATCATGGCGTTCACCGTCCGAGACGGACTCGTCACCAAGATCAGGTCGGTCACCGACCCGGCCCGGCTAATGCAGATCATCCCCTCCTGGGCGGCGTAAACATCCGCCGCGTCGGCGACCGCTCGAGCAGCAACTCACAAGCCCGGCGGACGGGAACGGAGGACGCGAACGGGCGAAGCCAAAAGCCCCGAGTTTCGCCAGCCGCGCGTTGATCTTCGCCCGAGCCGGCCTGCCTTGCATCGGTGAGACCGCAGGCAGTAGCGTCTGCCCTCCGTTTCCGGCACCGCGCGTCTCACGCCGTCGGCGCCGACGGATTCCCTTGCGCGGAAACTAGGCACGTCGATCCCCACAATCGACGTCGCTTCTCTGCCTTCGTGGAAGCAGCCGTCTCCTTGGGCGGTTCCTGACTGTCGCGACTAGCGACAGGTGTCCCCGCCTGAGTTCGCCGAGCACCAGCTCGACACCCAGCGACGGGGCGGTGGGATGGCAGTTAGGTGGGCTCGTCGCCGAGAATGGCCCGCTCGCGGCTGTCATCCGCGCAGCGTCTGAGCAGGTCGGCGAGGTGTCGTTGCTCGGCGCGTGTGAGCCGCCCAAACATCGCGGATTCGGCGAGTGTGGCGATGAGATGGTTTCGGGCCTGGACTCCGGCGGTAGTGAGCGCCAGTGCCTTGACGCGCCGGTCGGCCTTGACGCGAGCCCGCGCGACGAACCGCCGGTGTTCCAGCCGGTCAACCAGGAACGTGACGTTGGACGGATCGCAGTGCAGGCGCTCGGCTAGCTCACGCCGAGACAGCGGCCCGAGCTCAGGATCGAGCTGCCAAAGGACGTCCGCCAAGGGGATCGTCAGGTCGAGCTCGACCAGCGTGTCGTGAAGCTCGTGCTCCAGAGCGGTGTGGACGGTATATGCGGCCTGCGCGAGCTCGTACCTAATCCTTGAAGTCTTCACGCGCTGATAGAATATTGAACTCTTCACGTATTTTCTAGCGGATGGAGAGAAGGCGCTCGTGCCTGAGAGACGAGAGGCGGAAGTCGAGCCGTTGGACGAGGCGGTAGACCACTTTCGCGGCCCCGCGGACGCGCACGTGGTCCTCGAGTACGGCGATTACGAATGTCCGTTCTCTCGGCGCGCCTACCGCGAGATCCAACGGGTGGAGCAGGAGCTCGGGGGCAATCTGCGCTTCGCGTTTCGTCACTTTCCGCTGACCCAGATCCATCCCCACGCGCTGGCCGCCGCCCGGGCGGCCGAGGCCGCCGCGCGCCAGGGCCGGTTCTGGGACATGCACGAGGTCCTCTATCACCGCCAGAAGGCGCTCGACGCCCCGGATCTGCGCGAGTACGCGGGCGAGCTCGGCCTGGAGCTCGCTCGCTTTGACGCCGACTTCGAGGGCGAGGCGGTGCTCGAGCGCATCAGTCGCGATATTCGCAGCGGCATCGCGTCCGGCGAGGTCATAGGCACCCCGACGCTGTTCATCGACGGGGCTCTGCACCGCGGCGGCTACGACGCGGCGACACTGCTGAGCGCGCTTGCCCGAGTGAGAGAACCTGCGGTCAAGCGATGACTGATCCCGCGCGCCGCCTTCCCGTGATCCTCGTGGTCGACGACGAGCCGACGGTGCTCGCCGCTGTCGCCCGTGACCTGCGTCATGGGTTCGGGGAGCGCTACCGGATCGTTCGCGCCAGCTCCGGTGAGGAAGCGCTCGAGGTCCTGCGCGAGTTGGTCCGCCGCGGCGAGCAGGTGGCGCTGCTGGTCGCCGACCAGCGGATGCCCGGCCTTTCGGGAACCGACTACCTCGTGCGCGCGCGGGAGCTCGTGCCGACCGCCAAGCGCGTGCTTCTCACCGCCTACGCCGACACCGAGGCGGCGATCCAGGCGATCAACGAGGTCGACCTCGACTATTACCTGCTCAAGCCGTGGGACCCACCCGATGAGAAGCTGTTCCCAGTCGTCGGAGACTTAGTGAGCGCGTGGGAGGGCGGCGCCGCGCTCGAGGCGGGCGGGGTGCGCCTGATCGGCCACCGCTTCTCGCGCGCCACGCACGAGCTGCGCGACTTCCTCGCGCGCAACCTGGTCCCGGCCCGGTGGCTTGACGTCGAGCGCGACGCGGAGGCGCGGCAGCTACTGAAGGTGGCGGGCGTGGACGACGAGCGGCTGCCCGTGGCGCTGCTCGAGGACGGGACCGTGCTCGAGCGCCCGACGGTGCTCGAGCTGGCCGAGCGCCTCGGGGTGGCGGGACAGCCTGCGCTTGAGCACTACGACCTCGCGATCGTCGGCGGCGGGCCCGCCGGCCTTGCCGCGGCCGTGTACGGCGCGTCCGAGGGCCTGAAGACGATCATGGTCGAACGCGAAGGACCCGGCGGCCAGGCCGGCCAGTCCAGCCGGATCGAGAACTACCTCGGGTTCCCGGCGGGCCTGAGCGGCTCCGAGCTCACCCAGCGGGCGACGACACAGGCCAGGCGCCTCGGCGCTGAGCTCCTCACCCTCCAGGACACTATCGGCCTGCGCGCCGAGGGGTCCGGGCGGATCGTCAAGCTGTCGGGCGGCGGCAACCTCAGCGCGTCGACGGTGCTGATCGCGTCTGGGGTCTCGTACCGCCAGCTGAACGCGCCTGGATTCGCCGAGCTGACCGGACGGGGGATCTACTACGGCGCCGCCCTAACCGACGCGCGCGAATGCGAGGACCAGCACGTCGTGGTGATCGGCGGCGCCAACTCCGCCGGCCAGGCGGCGGTGTACCTCTCCGCGCACGCAAGCCGGGTGACTATGCTCGTCCGCGGCGACTCCCTCGCGAAGTCGATGTCGCACTACCTGATCGAGCAAATCGAGGCGCTCGACAACGTCGAGGTGCGTACCCGGAGCGAGGCCGTGGCCGCGGACGGCGACGGCCGCCTGCGCGCCCTGCGCATCCGCAACCCCGACGGCGGCGACTCGGTCGAGCAGGTCGACGCGTGCTTCGTGTTCATCGGCGCCAGGCCGCTGACCGACTGGCTCGAGGGTGTCGTCGCGCGCGACGAGCGCGGCTTCATCCTCGCCGGACTCGACGTCAAGGACGACGGCTGGCCGCTTCAGCGGGACCCGTTCCCCCTCGAGACGAGCGTGCCCGGAGTGTTCGTCGCCGGCGACGTCCGCGCGCGCTCGATCAAGCGGGTGGCGAGCGCCGTGGGGGAGGGATCGATGGCCGTCTCCCTCGTGCACCAGTACCTCGCCGAGGCATGAGCCCGGCAGGCTCAGCACGCGTCAGCGTCGCCGACCTTCGGCCGGTCGACCTATTCGACGACCTCGAGGACGCCCAACTCGCGGAGTGGGCGGCCTCTGCCGCGCGGCGCGACGCCGAGGCCGGGGATGTCGTCCTCGAGGAGAACTCCGAGCCCATCGGGCTTTTGTGCCTTCTCGAAGGGACTCTGCAGGTGTTCCGGCACGACGGCGACCGGCTCGAACCGGCGGGGCACCAGACCGCGCCGACCTGGATCGGCGCCGTCCCGGCCCTCACAGAGACCCCGGTCAACGTGCGGATGGTCGCGGTCACCCGGGTGCGCGGAGCCCTGATCCCGGCGGCGGAATTCCGGAGGCTCGCGCTCGCACACCCTTCGGTGCACGGCCGGATCATGCGCCAGGTCAGGCCGCTAATGAGCCGCATCACCGCGATCGAGCAGAACCGGGAACGACTCGCCTCACTCGGCACGATGGCCGCCGGACTCGCGCACGAGCTGAACAACCCGGCGGCGGCGGCGCGCCGGTCGGCCGAGCAGCTGGGCGAGGCGCTGGACGTGATGGACTCGACGCTGAGAGCGTTCGTCGACGCTGGCCTGGAACGTGCGGGCGCCGCCCGGATCGCCGATCTCCGCGAACAGGCCCTCCGCCAAGCGAGCGAGCGCAGCGCGCTGTCCGCGCTCGACGCCGCCGACGCCGAAGACGAGATGCGCGACCGTCTCGAGACGCTGGGAATCGCCGATGCCTGGCGACTCGCGGAGCCGCTGGCGATCGCCGGCGTCGACGACGACTGGCTCGCACATATGCAGGCCGCCGCGGGACCGGCAACCCCGGCCGCGCTCAGCTCGCTCGCGGCCGCAATCGCCGCCCACAGCCTCGTCAGCGAGCTGCGCGAGTCGACGGACCGGATGAGCTCGCTCGTCGGCGCGGTCAAGGCCTACGCGTACATGGACCGCGGCGGGGTCGTCCAAGCCGACATCCACGAGGGCCTCGAGACGACGCTTACCGTGCTCGCCCACAAGCTCAAGCAGACGCAGATCGAGATCAGTCGCGACTACGACCGCGCGCTACCGCCGGTGACGATCTACGGCTCCGAGCTCAACCAGGTGTGGACGAACCTGCTCGACAACGCGATCGACGCGGTCGGCCAGAGCGGGACGATCACGGTCAGCACGAAGCGCGACGGCGATTGCATCCTCGTCGAGATCGCCGACACCGGACCCGGGATCCTGCCGGAGGCCCGCGCCCACGTGTTCGATCCGTTCTTCACCACCAAGGACGTCGGGCGCGGGACGGGCCTCGGGCTGGACACCGCCAGGCGGATCGTCCAGGACCGCCACGGCGGCTCACTGACGTTCGACACGAGCGACGGCGGGACGACCTTCCACATCTGGATCCCGCTCACCCAACCGGACACCCTCAGAACGGAGACGCCCGCATGACCACCTGCACCCACCTCGACACGATCACGGTCACCGAGCTGCCGGAGAGCGTCGCCGGCTGCGAGGAGTGCCTGAAGACCGGCGACGTCTGGCTGCACTTGCGCATCTGCTTGGAGTGCGGCCATGTCGGCTGCTGCGACGACTCCCCCAACCGGCACGCGACTGCCCACTACCACTCAACCGACCACCCGCTGATCCACTCGCTCGAGCCGGGCGAGGACTGGAGCTGGTGCTACATCGACGAGGTCGGGATGCTCATCCCCGAGATCACGGGCCACACCCGCATTCCGCCATCGCCGATGCTGTAGCGCTGACTGCAGCGGCCGGGACCGCTGCGTAGCCTGTGGCCGTGTCGGACATCCGCGAGCGCTGGCGCACCAGCCTCATCGAGGCGACCACCGGCACGGCCGTTCGAGGACTCGAGTTTCGACCTAGTCGTCACCTACACCGGTCGTCACTGCCTCCCGGACCCGGCGGGGCGATCGCTGAGATAGAGACGACCAGCAGCACCGCCACGCGGTCCGCGGCGCGCACGGTGTGCATACCACGAGCGCGCCGGCCTAACGTGGCAGCCAACGAACCGTACGGACACGACTGCGCGGAGCCCAGCGCCCATGTCGACCCAGGCCGCCAGCTCGTCGCCGCTGCATCGTCGTGCGGCCGCGTCGTTCCGCCCGTCAGCGTGGCTGGCTCTGGAAGGAGCAGCGCCATCGCTCCAGCGCACCACGACGCGCCGGCTGGCAAGCGAGCCAACCGGGAGGTCCTCAAACCGCAGGACCTCCTCGACGACCGGACTCTGCGATCGCGCAGTCACGTCGCCAACCCTACTCGTCGGATCGCCGTGCCGTGACGACGGCGGCGGACGCGCGGGAGGCCAGAGGTCCCGCCGGAGAGCGACTGCTTGCTCACCAGTGACTTGCGGTCGGTCGTCGAGATGGTTGCGCTTGGTCGCCGATCCGATCGCGCCGTCCGCGGCGTCCCAACCGTGGAAGCGATCGTCCGCGAGCGGCGCCCCTTCCGCGCGGAGCGCGACGCTTCGCCGGTGTCGGTCACACGCGCGTCCTCTGAGAAAACCGGGAGTCCGACGTCATGCGCGATGCTTCTACTCGATGGGCGACTTTCCCACCGAGGGTATGGAGCTGACACACATTCTGGTTGTCGCTGACGTCAATCGGTCACGGGCCTGGTACGAAGACGTTCTCGGGGCGAGCTTGTATCGGGAGTACGGAGGCGATTCGGCGGTCCTCCGGTTCCTCGGGACCTGGCTGCTGCTGGTGACCGGCGCGGGCGCGACCGCGGATAAGCCGAACGTGACCATGGCAGCGCCGCGAGACGACAACGTGGTCGATCACTCCTTCACGATCCGCGTACCGGACTGCCGCCAGGCCTATGAGGCACTACTGGTGCGGGGAGCCACTTTCTTGACGCCTCCTCAGCAACGAGGCCAGGAGATTCGCTGCTTCTTTCGCGATCCCGACGGGCATCTGTTCGAGATCAGCCAGTTCGGATGATCTGACGCGGCGCACCGTTCACGCGGAGCGCGGGCCCTCGCCACGATTGCGAGATGCATGCGGTACGAAGGAAGCAGGACCGCCGTGCTGTTGGCATCCAGGTCTTCCGCTTCACCGGTAAGGAGCAGCGCGGAGGCAGTGCTGGTGCTCGTACCAAGCGAGAGGTGGGACCTTTACAACCGCAATCGTGACGGACCGACAGCGTCGCTGTGATGGGCGAGGTCGTTGCCCGCTGGTGCTTGCACAGGCGGAGCGGCACCAGTGTGATCGCGCTCCGACTTCGGTCGTGTGATCGGGTCGCCAGAGAAGCGTCGATGCGGCTCATCGGCTCATCGCGGCGCTTGCTTTGGTGCGCGATCCGGTCTCTTGGACGACACGGTCGGCCCAAGTTGAGTGCCGCTTCGCCTGCCGATCCGATCGCCTCGCAGTCCGTGCCGGTCGACGCCCACTCCCGGAGTGAATCGGTCGGCGCGCGCTTGTGCATGCCGAGTCGAGCAGCGGGAGACGCTAGCTACTGCCCCTTTCCCGTGTCCTAGGCGGATTCGCGGCAGATCGCTCACCCGCGCGGGATCACGTGGGCGCGGGCGTCCGCGAGTCACCGACCGGCGCCGACGAAGCCACGGGCCTGCCACCGCCGTGGCACCAGAACAGCGACGCCAGTGACTGCTGACCAGGGGTCGGACCGTAAAGCTTCAACGACGCTACGTAGGTAGTTACGGTCGGGCCTCCGGGTCGTGGTGCGTCTGCGGTCTGAATAGGGAACAGGGGCCCGCACAGAGCCGGCGCAGTGGCTTCCACTCCCGAACCGAGGTAATTGTCGTAGGCCTTGCCGCCATCGTAGTTGATCCCGTGGACAACGATCACGGCAAGCCCGTTCCGGATCTGCTGGGCGACTCCAGGGCCGAGAGTGAGCGTTCGTTCGTACCGGATATTTCCGATTTGGGGGAACAGACTCGAGGACAGATGGCTCGCTGGACCCGTGTCACCGGTCTGGGTCAAGGATGTCACCACCGGACCGTAATACTTGTCGCCCACATTGGCACTTATGAAGCGGTGACCCTGATAGACCACGGCTGCCGACGCCGGAGGGCAGTTCCCGGTACCGCCATGAATGTGCATCAGGTGTGCGGCTTGAAGCAAGCCGTTGGTGTCGACCGTGACAGTGGCGACGTTGCCGTGCAGTTGGACCGTCGCGCGCCCCGTAGCGTTGACCCGATTTGTCGGCACCGGCCGTACAGCAGCGGCGAATCCCGCCTTCACCGGCGGGGACGATGACCCCCCCGAGGTCACCGCGATAACAACGGCGACCGCGCCGGCGAGAACGACGATGGCCGCGAGCACCGACCACTTGTAGCGATGTGCCCGGCGGCCGACGGGGCCGCTGGCACCGCTGGCGGCGATCGGAGCCGTTGGGGGGTGTGCCGAAGTGCCGGCCCCCGAGGCTGCGGCCTCTGGCGGTGCGCTGGGCACCCCGGTCGCATCCCCGCGGGCTCCAATCCCTATTGGTGGGGCCGCCTCGTGCTTGACGTTTCGCGTCGTCGTCGACGGTGATGCCGGCTTCGCTTCAAGCCCAGGGCTCGGTTGCGGGTCCTCGTCGGGCAGGCGCGGCTTGGCGTCCCCGGTTGCCACGATGGTCGCCGGACCCGTGTAGCGGATGCCCCCGAGTGCGCACGCCGCGTCGCGAGCGAAGTCCCCAGCTGACAGGTGGCGGTCTTCTGGCTTCTTCGCCATGGCCTTCTCGATCACTGCACCGAAGGTGGGATACAAGTCGGCCAGCTCGTCTGGGAGCGCCGGCGGCGGATCGTGCAC
Organism: uncultured Solirubrobacterales bacterium; assembly: GCA_963709205.1. Lineage (GTDB taxonomy): Bacteria > Actinomycetota > Thermoleophilia > Solirubrobacterales > Solirubrobacteraceae > Palsa-465. Next base: position 1,483 of record CAVPVP010000014.1, on the reverse strand, counting down.
ATGCGCAAACAGGGTCGCGATCGAGTTTTCTCGGTCATACGGCACCGCTCCGGTGAGCATCTGGAAGAACACGCATCCGAGGGCGTAGACGTCCGTGCGAGCATCCGTATGGTCCCCAGTGACTTGCTCTGGTGCCATGTAGTGAACCGTCCCGACGACGGCTCCGGTCGAGGTGAGCGCGCCGATGTTGTCCGAACGCTTGGCGATTCCAAAATCAGTCAGATATCCATGCTCCTGGCCGTCTCGCACGGTGACGAGCATGTTTGCCGGCTTGACGTCTCTGTGTACAAGGCCCTTCGCATGCGCGGCGTCGAGCGCGGAGGCAAACTGCTCGAGTAGATCGACGGCCCGATCCGGCTCGAGCGCACCCGATTCCTGAACAAGGTGTCGCAGGTCGGTCCCGACTGATTAAGTCCATCACGAGGAACAGCATTCCGTCGTGCTCTCCGGCGTAATGGATCCCGACTACGTTCGGATGCTCGATCGAGGCGGCGATACGCATCTCTCGCCTGAACCGCTCTCGAAACTGCGCGTCATCGGTCAGGTCGGGAGTCAGCGTCTTCAGCGCGTAGACCTTGTGCAGCGCGACATTGGTCACGCGATAGACGACTCCCATGCCACCTCGGCTGATCACGCTGTCGACGCGATAACCCCCGACAACGGACCCACGCTCCAGCTGGCCGCCTCTGATTTCCATCCCTAGGTCCGGATTGCGCGATGCCCCGAGCAGCCCCGATCGAACGCCGCGGTACCGCGGCACCGAGCATAACGCCGGAAATATGGGTGTCAAGGCCCGACAGGCAGGTCCTGGCTTTCGGCCCGGCCATCGGCCGGTCGACCGGGTTTTCGCAGGGCAGTAGACTGCGGGTCTGATGCGAAGCACGCGCCAGGGGGTCGCGCTGCTCGCGCTTCTCCTATTTGGAGCGGTGGTCGTCGGTTGCGGATCGACTCCCGCGCCAGCGCAACCACCAGCGCCGTCGGCATTCGAGGGCCTGACGCTGGATCCACCGAGACCCACGCCCGCTCTCGCCCTACCCGACTACACCGGTCACGCCGTCGATCTTGCCGCCTTACACGGCAAGGTAGTCCTGGTCACGTTCGTCCATACGCACTGTCCCGACGTATGCCCATTGATCGTCTCGAACCTGGCCGCGGCCCGGCGCGAGTTGTCGTCTGAGGCGCGCGATCTGCGGATCATCGCCGTCACGCGTCGACCCAAGGCGAACGACACGCCGGACGCCGTCAAGCACTTTCTCGCCGCGAGGGGAGCGACCGGCGCGCATGGACTACCTGATCGGAACCCGCACGCAGCTACTGCCGGTGTGGAAGGCGTGGGGCATCGCCGTCACCGACCGACCAAGCACGAGCGGACCCAGAGGCTCACACCGCCGTCGTGTTCGGCATCACCCCGCCCGGCAAGCTCGCCGTGGCCTACCCGAGCAGCTTCACCCCCGCCGACGATCGTCCACGACGTCCCGCTGCT
>CAVPVP010000013.1:0-26856 GCA_963709205.1 uncultured Solirubrobacterales bacterium | reverse complement strand
CGCGCCAGCTCGCCGTGTTCTTCTTCTCGCCGTACTTCTCGACCGAGGAGAAGAAGGATGGCCTGAAGCGGGTGGTGACCGGGGCCGAGCCCGTATTCATGAACTTCCTGGAGGCGCTGATCGAGCGCCACCGGATGCCCGCGATCTTCCGGATCCGGGACGACTACCAGAAGCTGTGGGAGGATGAGCGTCATCTGCTGGCGGTCGAGGTGACGAGCGCGATCGAGCTCGACAAGGCGACCGTCTCGAGCATCGGCGACCGGATCGGAGAGCAGACCAAGCGCACGGTCGAGCTGTCGAGCAAGGTCGATCCGGACATCCTCGGCGGGATCGTGCTGCGGGTCGGCAACGTCATCCTCGATGCCTCGATCCGTAGCCGGCTGGAACAACTTCGCAAGCAAGTCGCGCGGGCGTAGCTACGCTCGGCCGCCAAGGAGTCATGAATGCAGATCAATCCTGACGAGATCACCTCGATCCTCAAGAGCCGAATAGAAGGGCTCGACACCTCCAGTGCCGACCTGACCGAAGTGGGCACGGTGCTTTCCGTCGCCGACGGCATCTCCCGAATCCACGGGCTCGAGAACTGCATGTCGTTCGAGATGCTCGATCTGCCGCACGACGTCACCGGGCTGGCGCTGAACCTCGAGTCCGACAACGTCGGCGCCGTGCTGTTCGGGGAGTGGGAGAAGATCCTCGAGGGGGACACCGTCAGGCGGACGAAGCGCTTGCTCGAGGTCCCGGTCGGCGAGGAGCTGCTCGGGCGGATCGTCGACCCCCTCGGCAACCCGCTCGACGGCAAGGGCGAGATCAACACCACCGAGACGCGGCCGTCCGAGTTCAAGGCGCCCGGCGTGGTCCAGCGCCAGCCGGTGAAGGAGCCCATGCTCACGGGGCTGAAGGCGATCGACTCGATGATCCCGATCGGCCGCGGGCAGCGAGAGCTCATCATCGGCGACCGCCAGACGGGCAAGACGGCCATCGCGGTCGACGCCATCATCAACAACCAGGACCGCGATCTATTGTGTATCTACGTCGCCATCGGGCAGCGCAAGTCGACCGTCGTCGGGCTCGCCAAGACGCTCGAGGATGCCGGGGCGCTCGAGAACACGATCATCGTGATGGCCGCGGCCGACGAGGCCGCGCCGATCAAGTTCCTCGCGCCGTACGCGGGGTGCGCGATGGGCGAGCACTTCCTCTACAACGGCAAGGCTGCGCTCGTGGTCTACGACGACCTCTCCAAGCACGCCGTCGCCTACCGCCAGATGTCGCTGCTCCTGCGCCGTCCGCCGGGCCGGGAGGCGTACCCAGGCGACGTGTTCTATCTGCACTCGCGGCTGCTCGAGCGCGCGGTGAAGCTCAACGACGATCTCGGCGCCGGATCGCTCACCGCGCTGCCGGTGATCGAGACCCAGGCCGGCGACGTGTCGGCGTACGTGCCGACGAACGTGATCTCGATCACCGACGGGCAGATCTACCTCGAGCCGGGCCTGTTCAACTCGGGCGTGCGGCCGGCGATCAACGTCGGCATCTCGGTATCGCGGGTTGGCGGCAACGCCCAGATCGCCCCGATGCGCAGGGTGGCCGGACGGCTTAAGCTCGAGCTCTCCCAGTACCGGGAGCTCGAGGCGTTCTCGCAGTTCGGCTCCGAGCTGGACCCGGCCACGCAGCGGACGCTGGCGCGCGGCGAGCGACTCGTGAGGACGCTCAACCAGCCCGAGCGCCACCCGATGCCTGTCGAGGACCAGGTGATCCAGGTGTACGCCGCCACCAACGGCTACCTCGACCGGATCGTGGTCGAGAAGGTCGACCGGTTCCTCGCCGAGCTGACCGAGTCGACGCGCGCCAACCAGGCCGAGCTGCTCGCGAAGATCGCCGACGGCGACTGGAGCGACGAGACGCAGCAGGCGGTCGAAGACGCGGTGTCGAAGTTCGCTGAGGACTTCGGCTTCGACCTTGACGAGGAAGGCCATCCGATCGACGAGGGCGAGGCCAAGGCGGCGTGAGCCGCTAAGTCCGGAGTCGATCGATGCCGACCCAGCGAGACGTCAAGAACCGCATCGGCGCGGTTAAGAACATCCAGAAGATCGCTCGAGCGCTCGAGCTGGTGGCCGCCGCCCGCCTGCGGCGCGCCGAACAGCGGATCGAGGCGCTGCGCCCGTATGCGGACGCGATCCGGCGGATGACGCGCCAGGCGGCCGAGGCGGCGGGCAACGTCCCGCAGCTGCCGATCCTCCAGGAGCACGATCAGATCAACCGGGTGGGCCTGCTGCTGATCGCGGGCGACCGCGGCCTGGCCGGCGCCTTCAACTCGAACATCGTCCGCGCCGGCGTGGCGGCGGGCCGCGAGCAAGAGGCGGGGGGGCACACGCCGGTGTACTTCGCCTCGGGGCGCCGCCCGGCGACGTCGTTGACGTTCCGCGGGCTCGAGCTGGCCGAGAGCTTCACCGGCTTCACAGATCGTCCCTCGTACGCCGACGCGCGGCGGATCGCCGACCGGCTGATGGCGGCCTACATAGACAACGAGGTCGACCAGGTCGAGATCTTCTACAACGGATACATCTCGCCGGTGTCCCAGGAGGTGCGGCGCGAGACCCTGCTGCCGCTCCAGCAGGCCACGTTGCTCGACGAGGACGAATCGGAGTCCAAGGACGAGCGTGAGTCCTCCGAGCGCTCCTCGGAGCCGCGCGCGCTCGTCGATTACGAGCCGGATCCGGAGGAGATCCTCAAGCGCCTCGTGCCCGATTACGTCGAGATCTCGATCTACCGGGCGCTGCTCGAGTCGACCGCATCGGAGCACGGCGCGCGGATGACCGCGATGCACAACGCATCGGACAACGCAAGCGAGTTGATCAAGACCCTCACCCTCGAAATGAACCGAGCCCGTCAGGCCGAGATCACCCAGGAGATCTTGGAGGTCGTGGCGGGAGCCGAAGGGCTGTCCGGGTAGACCTACACTGGAGAAGCTATGTCAGTAGCAGAAGAACAGCGCAGCGAAGCCTCACCGGGCAAGCCCGAAAAGAGGAACGTCGGCCGGATCGAGGAGGTCCAGGGCGTCGTGATCGAGGCCGTCTTCCCCGAGAAGCTGCCCGAGATCAACCACGCGATCGCCATCCGCCGGCCGGACGTGCTCAAGGAGGAGGAAGCGATCGACATCGCCGCCCAGGAGGAGAGCTACCTGATCTGCGAGGTCCAGCAGCTCTTGGGCGACGACCGCGTGCGCGCGGTCGCGATGGACACAACCGACGGGCTCGCGCGCGGGCTCGAGGTGATCGACACCGGCGCGCCGATCACCGTTCCCGTCGGGGACATCACGCTCGGACGGATCTTCAACCTGCTCGGCGACCCGATCGACCTCGGCGAGCCCCTGCCCGACGACGTCAAGCGGTGGCCGATCCACCGTGACGCGCCGACGGTGGAGGACCTCACGCCGACGACCGAGATGTTCGAGACCGGCATCAAGGTCATCGACCTGCTCGCGCCCTACGCCAAGGGCGGCAAGGTCGGACTGTTCGGCGGCGCCGGCGTCGGCAAGACCGTGATCATCCAGGAGCTGATCCGCAACCTGGCCGAAGAGCACGAGGGACTGTCGGCCTTCTGCGGCGTCGGCGAGCGCTCGCGCGAGGGCAACGATCTGTGGCTCGAGATGAAGGAATCGGGCGTGCTCGAGAAGACCACGCTCGTGTTCGGCCAGATGAACGAGCCGCCGGGCGCCCGCATGCGCGTCGCGCTGTCCGGCCTGACCATGGCCGAGTACTTCCGCGACGAAGAGCACCAGGACGTGCTCCTGTTCATTGACAACATCTTCCGGTTCGTCCAGGCCGGTTCCGAGGTGTCAGCACTGCTCGGGCGGATGCCCTCACAGGTCGGCTATCAGCCGACGCTCGATTCCGAGATGGGCGAGCTCCAGGAGCGGATCACCTCGACCAAGGACGGCTCGGTCACCTCGATCCAGGCCGTCTACGTGCCGGCCGACGATCTCACCGACCCGGCGCCCGCGTCGGTCTTCGCCCACCTCAACGCGACCACGACGCTCTCCCGGTCGATCGCGGAGAAGGGCATCTACCCGGCGGTCGACCCGCTCGACTCGACCTCGACGATCCTCAAGGCCGAGATCGTCGGCGAGGAGCATTTCGACGTCGCCAACCAGGTCAAGCAGGTGCTGCAACGGTATCGCGAGCTCCAGGACATCATCGCGATCCTCGGTATCGACGAGCTGTCCGACGAGGACCGGCTGACGGTCAACCGGGCGCGCAAGATCGAACGCTTCCTGTCGCAGCCCTTCCACGTGGCCGAACAGTTCACGGGCACGCCGGGCGTGTACGTGCCGATCGCGGAGTCGATCCGGGGCTTCAAGGAGATCCTCGAGGGCAAGTACGACGATCTCCCCGAGCGGGCGTTCTTCCTGAAGGGCACGATCGATGACGTCGTGCGGGACGCCGGCGGCGCGGAGGAGGAGTCCAAGGACGACTCGGACTCGGACTCGGATTCGGAGTCCGACTCGAACGAGAACGGCGGCGACTCGGATTCAAAGGCCGGGGGCGAATCGGAACCCGAGGGCAAGAGCGACTCGGATTCCGAGTCTCGGAGCGAATCCAAATCCGAGGGCAAGAGCGACTCGGACACGGGCGACGATTCAGTCGACGACAAGGAGTAGGAGCGGGTGGCGCACGAGAAGTTCCGCGCCGAGGTCCTCACGCCCGAGGGCGAGGTGTTCAACGACGAGGTCGAGCTGGTCTCGACCAAAACGGCGGTTGGATCGATCGGCATCCTGGCCCATCACGAGCCCGTCCTGGCGATGCTCGACCCGACCGAGCTCCGCCTGTACAAAACCGAGTCAGAGGTCGTTCGGTTCGCCCAAGCCGAGGGCTATCTCCAGGTCGGCGACAACCGGGCGCTGATCCTCGTCGAGGAGGCCGTCGAGCCCGGCGAGCTCAACGCCGGCAGCCTCCGCGAGCGGCTGCAACAGGCCGAACGCGAGCTCGAGTCGGCGGGTGAGGACACCGAGAAGCGGCGGGCGGCGGAGCGGGACAAGCTCCGGCTCGAGGCGTTCCTGAGCATCGCCGACGGCTAGCGCCCGTATCCTGTCGGCATGCTCGACGAGCTCGTTCTGGCCGAGCGATTGATCTCCTACGACACGTCCAGACCGGAGGAGATCGTCGCGGCGGCAGGATTCGTGAAGGGGTGGCTCGAATCCCGCGACATCGAGGTGCGTCACCACGATCACAACGGGCTGCCCGTGCTGGTGGCGGAGGTCGGGCCTTCCGACGATGAGGGCGGCGAGCACCCGTGCGTGGTGTTCCACGGGCACCTCGACGTCGTGCCCGGACGCGCCGAGCAGTTCACGCCACGGATCGACGGGGACCGGCTGGTGGGCCGCGGCGCGTATGACATGAAGGGCGGCCTGGCGTCGATGATGTGCTCGCTGAAAGACCTCGAGCGCCAGGGGCAGGTACGGGTGAGGCTCGTGTGCGTGCCTGACGAGGAGTCCGAGGACATCGTGGACCGGTCGACCGACGCCGTTGTGGCTCGCGGGCTCGGTGGCGATTTCGCGATCACCGGCGAGCCGACCAACCTGCACATTGGGGTGGAGGCCAAGGGCGTGCTCGCGATCGTGGTTGAGGTCCACGGCCGCGCCGCGCACAGCTCGACGCCGTGGCTCGGGGACAACGCGGTGCTGAAGGCCGTCGACGTGTTCCGCGCGATCGAGTCCCTGCCGTTCTCGAGAGAGTCCTCGGAGGTGTTCGACCGACCGTCGATCAACCTCGGGCGGATCGAGGGCGGCGACGCGATCAACAAGGTCCCCGACGAGTGCCGGATGTCGGTCGATATCCGCTACCTGCCCGGGCAGGACCCGGAGGTGATCCTCGATCAGATCGCCCGGATCCCGTCGATCGACGTGACCCGGACCTTCATCTTCCCGCCGGTCAGCGTGGATCGCGGCAATCCGTACGTCCGGGCGCTGCGCGAAGCCGTGACGCGCTCTATCCCCGACAAGGAGGTCCTGAGCGTCGGCCGCGACGGGGCGTCTGACGCGGTCGCGTTCATGGCGGCGGGCATCCCCGCGGTCGAGTTCGGCCCCGACGGCGCGGGGCACCATGGGCCCGAGGAGTGGGTTTCGGTGTCCTCGATGGCGCGGTACCGCCGTTCGCTCGTCGGCTTCGTTCGGACGCTGCCGATGTGGCTGGAACGCGCGACGGAGTCCGCCGCCGACGAGGGGCGCGACGGGATCGTCCTCGACGTACCTGCCCGGCCGTCGCCGGGGCGCGAGGAAGGCGATTCGCGGTCCGGGCTGACCGCGATCGACGGTGGCCTCGGATGAGGCGGCTGATACCGAAGTCGCGGGCCGGGTCGCTCGTGCGGTTCGCGGTGGCCGGCTTGCTGCTGATCGGGTTCGCCGCCACCACCACCGCGGTCGCCGGCCTCCTCCAGGTCAGGCAGATCACCCACTATCTCGACGCGACGCCGGCCTTGAAGGTGTCGACGGCGGTGACCGTTCCCAATCCGGGCAGCCCGCAGACGATCCTGCTTGTCGGATCCGACCATCGCGCCGGCGAGCCGTTCAGGTACTCGAACACCGACACGATGATGCTGGTGCACATCGACCCCAACTCTTCGACGATCAACCTTCTGTCGGTGCCGCGCGACCTCAAGGTCCAGATCCCCGAGGGTGGGGCGGTCGCGACCGACAAGCTCAACGCCGCCTATTCGCTCGGTGGCGACAACCTGCTAGTCAAGATCCTCGAGCAGCAGGTCTTCCCCGGCCTGAAAATCAACCACATCATCGACGTCAACTTCGGCGGGTTCGAAGACCTGGTCAACGCGATCGGGTGTGTCTACACCGACGTCGACCACCGTTACTACAACAACACCGCGTATACGGATTACTCGAGCATCGACGTCCAGCCGGGCTACCAGAAGCTGTGTGGCACCGATGCCCTCCAGTTCGTGCGCTTTCGCCACACCGACAGCGACATCGTGCGCAACGCGCGCCAGCAGGACTTCCTGAGGTGGGCGAAATCCCAGTTCTCGCAGGACCAGATCATCCAGGAAGAGGGCACGCTGCTGAGGATCTTCGGCCAGCACGCGCAGACCGACCACGATCTCCATACGACCGACGGGTTGATCAACCTTTTCGACCTGGTCGCCTTCTCCGCCGGACACACCATTAAGCAGATTCCGTTCCCGGCGATCCTGCTCCCGTGTGCCCCGGTCGCGCCGACGGCCAACAGCGCGGTTCAGCAGACCCCCTGCTACGTCACGGCCGATCCGGGCGCGGAGCAGGGTGCGTTTCACGCGTTCATGAGCCAGACCAAGGGTCAGCCCTCCCCGCCAGGCGGGTCGTCGGCCGGTGCGGCCAACGCCCGCGGTAAGCACGGCGGGGGCGGCGGGGGTGGCGGCAGCGCGCCCGGGCTCAGTCCGGACGTAAGTGACGGCGTGGCTCAGTCGAAGGCACTCGGTCCGATCGGTATCCCGATCTACTACCCGAAGCTGATCATGAGCGGCGCCCAGTACTGCTCCAACACCACGAGCGTGTGTCCCGTGGAGGGCGGCGCCGGGTCTGGGTACTACCCCCGGGCCTACCTGCTTCACGACCGGCAAAACATCTCCCACTACGCGTATCGGATGACGGTTGCGATCAACCCGGTGCTTGGCGAGTATTACGGCGTGCAGGGGACGACCTGGCGGAACCCGCCCATCCTGCAAAGCCCGACGGAGACGAAGACGGTCGACGGCAAGCAGTTGCTGCTGTACGCCAACGGCGGCAAGATCAGTCTGGTGGCCTGGAAGACCCCTCAGGGCGTCTACTGGGTTTCGAACACGCTGACCGACACCATCGGCAACCGGCAGTTGGTCGCGATCGCCGCGTCGCTGACGCGGAGCGGCGGCAAGTAGACCGCTACCCTCCGCACCGATGGCCGGAGCACGCGAACCGATCGCGGTGATCGGTACAGGCTATGTCGGACTTGTGACCGCCGCCGGGTTCGCCGAACTCGGGGGCGAGGTGTGGTGCGTCGACATCGACGCGGACAAGATCGCTCGGCTGGAGCGGGGCGAGATCCCCATCTACGAGCCCGGCCTCACCGAGTCGATCGCCGCCAACCGCGAACGGCTGCATTTCTCGACCGAGCTCGCCCCGGCGCTCGAGCACGCGCGCCTGCTGTTCGTGGCCGTGGGCACGCCGCCGACGTATTCCGGCGACGCCGACCTTTCGGCGGTGAACGCGGTGGTCGATGCGATGCCGCGCTCGGACCGACACGCGCTCGTGATGAAGTCGACCGTGCCGGTCGGCACCGGCGCGGCGATCAGGCGGACGCTGGTCGAGCGCGGGAAGGAGGGCTTTGCGTACGTCTCCTGCCCTGAGTTCTTGAAGGAGGGCTCGGCGCTCGAGGACTTCCGGCATCCCGACCGGGTCGTCGTCGGCGACGAGGGCGACTGGGCGGGCGACGCGGTGATCGAGCTCTACGCCCCGCTCGACGCGCCGCTGGTGCGGACCGACATCGCCAGCGCCGAGATGATCAAGCTCGCGGCCAACGCCTTCTTGGCGACCAAGATCTCGTTCATCAACGAAATCGCCAACGTGTGCGAGGAGACCGGCGCCGACGTGCTCGAGGTGGCTCGTGGGATGGGTCTCGACCGGCGGATCGGGACGCATTTCCTGAAACCGGGGATCGGCTTCGGGGGAAGTTGCTTTGCGCCGGAGGAGACGGTGCTCGTGCGCCATCGCGGCCGTGCGACTCTGCTGCGGTTTGACCAGCTGTGGAACCGAATGGAGGCCGAGTACGAGGAGCTCGAGGACGGCCTGATCGAGCCGGTCAACCTCGAGGTGCTGTCGTGGGTGCCCGGACAGGAGGAACCGCAGTTCCTCCCGGTGATGTGCGTCACCCGCCGGGATTACGAGGGCGAGATGATCGAGGTGCGGACGAAGATGGGCCGCCGGGTGCGCACGACGCCGGACCATGGCTGCATCGTTGCCGACGGACGCGACGGAGAACCTAGTTTCAAGCTAGCCGATCAGTTGACAACTGACGACTGGCTGCCGCTTGCGTTGGGGCAAGGCGAAGTGTGGGAGGGGATGAAGGTTGCATCGCTTCTGTCTGCTGCTGACGCAGCTGAGCTTTCGCCCGACCAGCTAATCGTCCGTCCGCGGCGCGAGCTTGTCGAACAGCTGGTGAGGCGACCGATCGAGGAGCGGCGGCGGGTATTCGGCGAAGCGGATGTGAAGGTCCGCACGGGCAACGTGCGCGCGTCGGGCTCACTTCGCTATCACGAGTGCGCGCTTGCGGGAATCTCGCTTGCAGGGGCGACAATTGGAACCAAGGGCGGAACGCACGTCGCCAGCCAGATCAGCATCGACAGGCGCTTCTGGCGGACAGTCGGGTTGTATCTAGCGGAAGGGTGCGCGAGCGGTTCGAGTCTCATTTGGACGTTTCACCCGACACGGGAGCAGCATCTGGCTGATGAGGTCGCCGCTTATTGGCTTGCACAGAATGCCCGTGTGCGCACGTCTCGAACACCGACCACCCTAAGAGTTGACGTCACGGGTCGGCTTCTTTCGATCTGGTGGACGAAGGTTCTCGGCCTCGGCCGAACGAGTTACGACCAGCGGCTGCCAAACTGGATATGGGACCAGTCCGACGCGGTCAAGTGGGCGCTGCTCTCCGGCCTCTTCGAGGGCGATGGCTCATGGTCGCTCATCAATGGCGGCCCGAGCGTGGTGATCGAGCTCGGTACCGTCAGCGACGAATTGGCTGACGGCGTGCTGAGGCTTCTGGGAGACCTTCGGATCGTGGCGTCGCAGCGGGTCGGACGTGCGCCAAAGTCGACGAAGGACACGCACTGGATCCGGATCGCGGGAGCCGATCAGGTGGAGCGGGCGCTTGAGCTTGTGCCCGAGCGTGATCGCCCCGGCGTGTTGGCGTCGATTGCTCGGCAGCAGAAACGCATTGCGCCGACCGGATACCGGCGGTTCGGGGACGGTCCGGCTTGGCTGCGGGTGACTTCAACCGACCGCCAGAACTACACCGGTCCCGTCTACTCGCTGGAGGTCCCGTACGCGCACACGGTCGTCACCACCGGCGGACGGTTGAGCCCTCAATGTTTCCCGAAAGATGTTTCAGCACTGAAACAACTCGCCGGCAACTCGGGTTACCACTTCCAGCTGCTGACCGCGGTGATCGAGGTGAACGAGCTGCAGAAGCGCCGGGTGATCGGGAAGCTTCAGAAGCATCTGGGGTCGCTGGTGGGGAAGAGAGTGACGCTGCTGGGTCTTGCCTTCAAGGCCAACACCAACGACATGCGCGAGGCGTCGTCGCTTGTTCTGGCGGCGCGGCTGCAGGCCGACGGCGCCACGGTGCGTGCGTATGACCCGATCGCCGAGCCAGAGGCTCGCAAGCTGATGACCGGCGTCCAGTTCGCCGACCGCGCGCTCGACGCGCTCGCCGACGCCGACGCGTGCGTGATCGTCACCGAGTGGCCCGAGTTCGCCGAGCTCGACTGGACCGAGGTGGCCGAGCGGATGCGGGGCAACCTGGTGATCGACGGGCGCAACTTCGTCGACCCGGACGCGGTGCGGGCGGCGGGGTTCATCTATGAAGGCATCGGGCGTTGATGTCGGGGCGCTGGGGACGCTGACTTGCAGGCGCTGATCCTCGCCGGCGGGCAGGGCACCCGCCTGCGGCCGCTGACCTCGACGATCCCGAAGCCGGTCGTCCCGCTCGTCGGCCGTCCGTTCATCTCCTACATGCTCAGGTGGCTGCGCGAGCACGGCGTCGAGGATGTGATCCTCGGGTGCGGGTTCATGGCCGACCACGTTCGCGCGGTGCTCGGCGACGGCTCGGGGCTCGGGATCCGGCTGCGCTACCTCGAGGAGCCGCGGCCGCTCGGCACCGGCGGCGCGCTCAAGTTCGCCGAGGACCTGCTCGAGGACCGGTTCTTCATGCTCAACGGCGACGTGTTGACCGACATCGACCTCACCGAGCAGCTCTCGCAGCACGAACGCACCGGTGCGCGGGCCACCCTCGCGCTTTATCCGGTGGAAGATCCGTCGGCGTACGGACTGGTGCGGTTGGACGCCGACGGCTCGGTGAAGGACTTCGTCGAGAAGCCGGGGCCGGAGGAGCTCGACACGAACCTGATCAGCGCCGGCGCCTACATCCTCGAGCACGACGTGCTCGACGGGATGGCCCCGGCGGGGACGAACATCTCGATAGAGCGCGATGTGTTCCCCACGCTGATAGGCCGCGGCCTGTACGGGTACGAGGCGAGCGGCTATTGGCTCGACATCGGGACGCCCGATCGATACCTGAAGGGCACCTACGACATTCTAGAGGGCAAGGTCAACACCGACATCGGCCGCCAGCTCGGCGATTCCGGGCTAATCGTCCTCGACGGCGCCACCGTACAGGGCCGCGTCGTCGCCCCGGTTCTGCTCTCGTCAGGTTGCTCGATCGCGGCGCGCGCGCTCGTCGGCGACCGCAGCGTGCTCGGCCAGGGCGTGACCATCAGCGAGGGCGCCCGAGTTGAATCGTCAGTGCTGCTCGACGGGGTGAGCATCGGAGCGTCCACGACCATCAACGGATCGATCGTCGGCACGAACGCGACGATCGGCGATTACTGCCACATCAGAGGCAGCGTCGTCGTCGGCGAGGGGGTCAAGATCGGGTCGGGAAACATGCTCCAGGCCGGCGCGCGTATCTTCCCGGGCGTGGAGTTGCCCGATGGAGCGATCCGGTTTTGAGCACGACCGTCGATCTCACCCGTGAGTCGATCGCCGCGGTCGATTCGGCGCAGCAGATCGAGGACATCCTGGCGATGCCCGACCAACTGCGCGATGCCCTGTGGCGGGTCGAGTCGGCCAGCCTCGAGCCCGATGACGCCCCCGGCGGCCTCGTCGTGGCCGGCATGGGCGGGTCGGCGATCGGTGGAACGCTCGCCCGCGCGGCTCTAGGCGACCGGGCGTCGCGTTCGATCGTGGTCGCTCGCGGCTACGCGCTGCCGGCGTGGACCACGCCCGACACCGCGGTGCTGTGCGCGAGCTACTCGGGCAACACCGAGGAGACGCTCGCCGTCTACGAGGCGGCGGGTGCGCTCGGCGCCCGTCGGATCGTCGCGACCACCGGCGGAAAGCTGGCCGACGCCGCACGCGCCGAGGATGTCCCCGTGATCCCGCTCCCCGGCGGCTTCCAGCCCCGGGCGGCGGTCGCTTACTCGGTCGTGGTGGCGCTCGAGGTCGCCTGGCTGTGCGGCGCCGGCGAGCGCCTGCATGCCGAGATCGACGTTGCTGCGGCCCATCTCGAGCAAATCGTCGAGATGTGGGGTCCCGACGCGCCCGACGACTCGCTCGCCAAGCAGCTCGCCCGGGGGCTCCACGGCACGATTCCCCAGATCGCCGGCTCGGGCCTCACCTCGCCGATCGCCTACCGGTGGAAGACGCAGATCAACGAAAACGCGAAGATGCCCAGCTTCGCTAACGAGCTGCCCGAGCTCGACCACAACGAGATCTGCGGATGGCAGAACGCGAGCCAGTTCGGGCGCTTCAGCGCGGTGTTCCTCGACGACTCCGATCTGCATCCCCGCATCCGCCAGCGGATCGAGCTGACTCGCGGCCTAATCGAAGCCGAGGCCGCGGGCACGTACCGAGTCGAGAGCGTCGGCCAGAACCGCACCGAGCGGATGATGTCGCTGGTCCTGCTGGGCGACCTGGTGTCGCTCTACCTCGCGGTGCTGCGCGACGTCGATCCCACGCCGGTACCGATGCTCGACCGCGTGAAGAGCGCGCTCGCGCGCGGCTGACCGGCCGTCTCAGGCCCGAACGCCCACCGTCCGGGCGTCCGTCTCAGGTCCCAACGCCCACCGTTCGGGCGCCCTCACTGCCGTGTGAGGGGCCCGAACGGTGCCCAACCCCCAAGGTCCCTGCTGCCCCAGCCCATTACCTCAAAGCGATGCCGCGCTGCTCGTACAGCCGCCGGTCGGATACCTCGAGCAGTTCCTCGAGCGTCTTGCCGTCCTCGGGGAAGGACGCCATGCCGATCGTCAGCTCCCACGGAACCGAAATCTCCATTCCAGCGCGAGCCTCTTCGACGCGCGCCCCGATCCGGCGGAAGACCGGGCCGGCGCTCTCCGCCGTCTGCTCGCCGAGCAGGAGGGCGAACTCGTCGCCGCCGATGCGACCGACCACGTCGTCCGCTCGCGCCGATTCCTTCATCAGGTCGGCCACGGTCTTGATCAACTGGTCTCCCATCAGGTGGCCCTCGGTGTCGTTGACCGACTTCAGCCCGCGCACGTCCACGTAGGCGAGCACGAACGGACGCTCGTAGCGGCTGGCGCGAGCGAGTTCGCGCTCGGCGGCCTCGGTGAAACCGCGACGGTTGAGGATGCCGGTGAGTGCGTCGGTCAGGGCTGCGGCCGAGATGGCCGCAAACTCGTTCTCACGGCGGCGGGCTCGGCGGCTTGACCGGAGTGCGATGGCGGCGAAGGCAAGCATCAGGCCGAACGCGGCGCCGAGCGCGATCCAGACGGCGGTCGGGATGACGTTGACGAACTTGTCGATGTACGTGATGGGCGCGCCGATGCCGGAGCTGTTGCTCGAGGACGTGTGCCTCGCCGTCCGGTGCGCCGGCGCGTGCGTCCCGGTCTTCGCGGGGGCGGTGCCGCCCGCGGGCCCGGTGCCGGTCGTGCCGGTGGGCGCTCCGCCGGTGCCGGTCCCGCCCGTGGTGGCGCCGGTGCCGGTCGCTGTGATCACGCCAGCGGTCGAGCGACGTGAGCTGGTGCCGCCGTTGCCGGCGGTGTGCCTCAGCGCGGACGCGATGTTCGGGAGGTGGATGTTGAGGAGTCCACCGCTCGACTGGCTCCCGCTTGAGGTTGGCGTCGAGATCGTCGTCGGGGGCGTCGTCGGGGTCGTGGTAGCGGTCGGGGTCGGGGCCACCGGGGTCAGAGGCGTCGAGGACGAAGAGGCGTCGTTGACCGGCGTGGTCAGCACCGGGGTGGCGACGCTGGCCGGGGTGACGGTGGCCGAGGTCACGTTGAAGTTGCCCGAGGTCGACGCGGAGCTGGTCGCGGGAGCGGCCGCCTGCGTGACGGTGGAGCTACCCGTGGTGTTGTCGCAGCGGCCGTGGCACCGGGAGGTGGTTGTCGTGTTCGTGCTCCCCGGCTGCCGGCCGTGCCCGAGCGTGGTGCTCGCGCTATTGCCGGTCGTGGTCGTGCCGGTCGCGGTGGCCGTCGTGCCGGTCGTGGTGGTTCCGGTGCCGGTGGTCGTCGTTCCGGTGGTCGTCGCTCCGGTGGTCGTCGTCCCGGGGGTCGTCGTTCCGGTGGTCGTCGTCGTGGTGCCGGTCGTGGTGGTTCCGGTCGTCGTCGTCGTCCCGGTGGTGGTCGTTCCGGTCGTGGTCGTGTCGGTCCCGGTCGTCGTCGTGCCGGTCGTAGTCGTCCCGGTCGTGGTCGTGCCCGTCGTGGTCGTGCCCGTCGTCGTCGTGCCGGTGGCGGAGGTGTCCGGGATCGGAGCCACGCTCTCGGTCGGGAGCGGCGCAGGCGCGTTGTTGACTGGGGTCGTCGTGGTCGAAGTGGTGGTGGTCGCGGGCGTGGTCGTGGTCGCCGCCGCCGTGGTCGTGGCCGCGGGCGTCGCGCTCGCTGAGGGCGCCGGGGTCACCGCCGCCTCGTGGGCGGCGAACCTGACCGCGCGGTGGTTCGGACGGATCGCGAGGACAACCTGCTCCGGGGAGCGATGCGCGAGCGCGAGTCCGGCGAGCCTGGCTTCGAGCCGCGCCTCGCGGACGTGGCGGGCGTAAGCGCGCGTGCCGCCGTCGGCGCCGCCAACCCCGAAGACCGCGCAGCCGAAGCCAATGGCGAGTGCGGCGACCGTGCACATTCCCTTGCTGCGCTGACTCATCGGCGTCCTCTTGGGGGACGGCTCCATGCCCGGCCTCCGGCTTCCTGGTTCGAGGTTGGTGTGCATCCTAGGCACGACTTCACTTCTCAGGACGTATTTCGACAAATGTCCGAGCCGACTTAAGCCCTCTCGGAAAAACTTCTGAGCGCCGCTCGAAACCTTGACAACGTCGTGGTAAGGTTGAGAGTCGATGGAAGGTTTGACCATCAACGAGGCGGCGCGCACGACCGGCTGGTCGGCGCGGATGCTGCGATACGTCGAGCAGACGGGGCTGGTTTCTCCGGCCCGTTCGGCGTCTGGCTACCGTCTCTACGGGCCTGCTCAGCTCCAGCGGCTGCGCACGCTCAAGGAACTGCTCGCGCGCTTCGACGTCGGCCTGTCCGATGTAGCGTTCGCGGCGCGAATGGCTGAGAGTCCGGACCTGCGCGACTCGGTACAGGCGTGGCTCGCAGCCGAGGCGCGCCGGCCCGACGACGTCGGCCAGGAGGACTGGCTCCAGTTCGAGCAGGAAAAACACGAAAAGCTGCTGGCAGTCGCCTGAGCGCGTCCGCCCGATTACCCCGACAGTGGAGGAAATATGAGCACGACCGCCGCCAAGGCAGATTTCAAAGTGGCCGATCTGGGATTGGCCCAGTTCGGGCGGAACGAGATCCGCCTGGCCGAGCATGAGATGCCTGGGCTTATGGCGGTACGGCGCGAGTATTCCGACTCCCAGCCGCTCAGCCGGCGCGCGGATCACGGGATCGCTGCACATGACGATCCAGACCGCGGTTCTGATCGAGACGCTCGTCGCGCTCGGGGCCGAGGTCCGCTGGGCGTCGTGCAACATCTTCTCGACGCAGGATCATGCGGCCGCGGCGGTCGTCGTCGGACCGGACGGAACGCCCGAGGAACCTCGCGGCGTCCCCGTCTACGCGTGGAAGGGAGAGACGCTCGAGGAGTACTGGTGGTGCGCCCAGCAGGCCCTGACGTGGCCTGAGGATTCGGATTCCCACCCACCCACCCCCGCCGGCCCGAACATGATCCTCGACGACGGCGGCGACGCGACCCTGCTCGTCCACAAGGGCGTCGAGTTCGAGCGCGCCGGCGCGGTGCCGGATCCCTCGACCGCGGACACCGAGGAGTTCGCGCTCGTGCTCTCGCTGCTCCAGCGCTCGCTCGAGGAGGATCCGCAGCGGTTCACCCGCATGGCCGCCGAGATCAAGGGCGTGACCGAGGAGACCACCACGGGCGTTCACCGGCTGTACCAGTTCGCCGAGCAGGGCCAGCTCCTGTTCCCGGCGATCAACGTCAACGACTCCGTCACCAAGAGCAAGTTCGACAACAAGTACGGCTGCCGGCACTCGCTGATCGACGGGATCAACCGCGCCACCGACGTGATGATCGGCGGCAAGCTCGCGGTCGTCTGCGGCTACGGCGACGTCGGCAAGGGCTGCGCGGAGTCGCTCCGCGGCCAGCGCGCGCGTGTGGTGATCACCGAGGTCGACCCGATCTGCGCGCTCCAGGCGGCGATGGACGGCTATCAGGTGCTGACGCTCGACGATGTTGTGTCGACGGCGGACATCTTCATCACGGCGACGGGGAATCGGGACGTGATCACGGCTGAGCACATGTCGCGGATGAAGCATCAAGCGATCGTCGGAAACATCGGCCACTTCGACAACGAGATCGACATGGCCGGACTGTCGAGGGTTCCGGGCATCAACAGGATCGGCATCAAGCCGCAGGTTGATGAGTGGGCGTTCCCCGACGGGCACTCGGTGATCGTCCTGTCCGAGGGCCGGCTGCTGAACCTCGGCAACGCCACCGGGCATCCGAGCTTCGTGATGTCGAACTCGTTCACGAACCAGGTGATCGCGCAGATCGAGTTGTTCGGCGGCAGCGACAGCTACGACAAGCGGGTCTACACGCTGGCCAAGCACCTCGACGAGAAGGTGGCGCGCCTCCATCTCGGGGCGCTCGGGGTCAAGCTCACCGAGCTGTCCCAGGGTCAGGCCGCGTATCTCGGGGTGCCGGTTGACGGCCCGTACAAGCCGGACCACTACCGCTACTAACCGGGCGGTCTGGGCGCGCGGCTGCTCGGTGGCGTAGGGCCTGCGATGGCTCGCACCCGGCTGCCGCCGAACGACATAGCCGATCTCGGCCTGGCGACGGGCGGCGTCTCGCGGATCGCCTGGGCAGGCGAGCAAATGCCCGTGCTCGCACGAATTCGCGAGCGCTTCGCCTCCGAACGGCCGCTGGAGGGGATCCGTGTCGGCGCCTGCCTTCACGTCACCGCGGAGACCGCTCAGCTGTTGCTGGCGCTGACCGCCGGGGGCGCACGAGTAGCGCTGTGCTCGGCAAACCCGCTCTCCACGCAGGACGATGTGGCCGCGGCGCTCGTGTACGAGCACGGCGTCGAGGTGCGGGCGCTCCGCGGGGAGGACGCCGACACCTACGCCCGACACGTCCGCGCCGTGCTCGACGAAAAGCCCGAGGTGACCGTCGACGACGGCGCCGACCTATTGGTGACGGCCCACGCGCTGGGCGGCGAGACGCTCGAGACGCTGATCGGCGGCACCGAGGAGACGACCACCGGACTGGTGCGACTCCGCCGGCTCGAGGCCGAGGGGAAGCTGGCCTGCGCCGTGGTGGCGGTCAACGAGGCGCGCACCGAACGAGCGCTCAACGACCGGCACGGCACCGGGCAATCGGCGCTCGACGGAATCGTCCGCGCCAGCAACGTGCTGCTCGCCGGCCACACGCTAGTGATCGTCGGCTACGGGTGGGCGGGTCAGGGCATCGCCGAGCGGGCCCGCGGCGCCGGCGCTGCCGTGGTCGTCTGCGAGGTCGACCCCCTGCGCGCGCTCGAAGCCCGGATGGCCGGTTACCAGGTGATGCCGGCGCTCGAGGCGGCGGAGCGGGGCGACGTGTTCGTGACCGTGACCGGGTCGCGGCGGGTTCTCCGGGGCGAACACTTTGCGCGGATGAAGGACGGCGCGATCCTCGCAAACGCCGGCCATTTCGACGTCGAGCTCGACCTCGACGAGCTCAGTGCGCTAGCCGTCCACGTGCGCGAGGTCCGGCCGCTCATCGAGCAGTACCAGCTCGAGGACGGGCGCCGGCTGAACCTGCTGGCGCGCGGGCGCGTCGTGAACCTCGCGGCCGGCGAGGGCCATCCGGCGTCGGTGATGGACGTCTCGTTCGCGCTTCAGGCGCTCTGCGTCGAGGAGCTCGTCCGGCGGCGCGGCGAGATCGCGCCAGGGGTGCACCCCGTGCCCCCGGCGATCGACCAGGTGGTCGCCACGCTGAAGCTGGCGGCGCTCGGCGTCGAGATCGACGAGCCGACGCCCGAGCAGCGGCACTACCGGGAGTCTTGGACCTGACCCGACTCTGACAAGATCCCCTCAATGGAGGCAGCTGGCGGTTCCTCGCTGCGAGGCGGGATCGATCTGGGCGGGACGAAGATCGAGGCGATCGTCGTCGACGACGGCAACACCGTGTTGGGCTCCTCCCGGCATCCAACGCCGTCGACCGGCGGACCGTCTGACGTGGCGCGGGAGATGGTCGCGGCGATGAAGGCTGCGTGCCAGGCCGCCGGAGTCGAGCCCAGCGCGCTCCAGGGCGTCGGCGTCGGGTCGCCCGGCGTGATCGACGAGGTCGCCGGCACCGTGTCCACCGCGCGCAACCTGCCCGGCTGGGAGGAATCGTTCCCGCTCGGGCCGACGCTCTCGTCCGAGCTTGGAACGACGGTCTCGATCGGCAACGACGTGCAGGTCGCGACCGACGCCGAGTTCGCCCTCGGCGCCGGCAAGCCGTACGAGTCGCTGCTCGGCGTGATGTGGGGGACCGGCGTCGGCGGTGGTCTGATCCTCGACGGCAAGCCGTGGCTCGGGCGCGGTGGCGCTGGCGAGATCGGGCACATGGTCGTCGTCATGGGCGGCGCTCGCTGCCCGTGCGGGCGGCGCGGCTGTATGGAGGCCTACGCCGGACGGGCCGCGATGGAGGCCCGCGCGCGTAGGCGCCAGGAGAAGGGCACGAACACCGACCTCTTCAAGATCATGAAGGAGCGGGGCCGCGACAGGCTGACGAGCGCGGTCTGGGCCAAGGCGCTCGAACGCGACGACAAGCTGGCGGCCGAGCTCATCGACGAGGCCGTCGAAGCCCTCGGCGCCGGCATCGCGTCCGCGCAGAACCTGCTGGACGTGCCGGCGGTGATCATCGGCGGCGGTCTCGGCGTGCGACTCGGCGAGCCCTACGTCAAGCGGATCCGCAAGGCGATGGAACCGCACGTGTTCAACGACACCCACCCGCCGGACGTCCTGCCGGCGGGCCTCGGCGACCTCGGTGGCGCTCTCGGCGCGGCGCTGTTGGTCGAGACGCGGCGGGGTGAGCGCCCGCCGGCGGCGCAGTCGTCGCCGGCAGGCGCCCCTGCCGGCGGCTGACGCCCTCGCGGGGCGGTCTGGGGGCTGGCGTCCTCGCGGAGGGGCGGTCAGGGGACTGGCGCGATCGCGGAGGGGCGGTCTGGGCGCTAGCGCGATCGCGGAGGGGCGGGCTGGGGGCCCGGCTACCCGCGTTTGTGGGACGCGCGGGCGTTTGGGAGGCGCGCTGGCGGTTCGGGCCGACTCGAACCTGTAAAACGCACAAAGCAGGGCATCCGCCGGCTGCCGGGCGCGCATAAGCATCCACCGCATGCTTATGTGCGCCTGGAGGGCGTCGGTGGGGGAGCTTTGGAGCGAAATACATGGACGCCGCGCCGCCGGCGCGACGCGCCAACGCCCCGAGGAGACCAAGGTCGCCCAGGCGGCTGTCGTATATCGGCGAACGGGGCGGCCCGCGGGGTTGCCGCATGCCGGCGAACGGGCGCCACCGGGCCACCGCCCCGCGCCCGGTTAACGCCGCCTAAACATCCGGACTATGGCGGCTGAACGCCCTCTCTGACAGGATGAGCGCGCCGCACGGGGAACTGTGCGGCGGTGGGGGAGGAGAGTATTGCGACCATGTCTTCCGCGAGAACGGCACGAATGCCCACACGGATGCTGAAGCGTTCATGATCGCGCGGGTCGCCGCGATCGCCTCGCTGGCGGTCGCGATCGTCGTGATCGTGCTGGTGCTGCTCGGCGGAGGCTCGGGGTACACGCTTCACGCTGACTTCCAGGACGCCGGCGGGCTCGTGACCGGGGACGACGTGCTCATGGGGCCGGCCAAGGTCGGGCAGGTCCAGTCGATCTCGCTCACGCGGAACGGCCAGGCGCAGGTCACGATGAGCGTCAATTCGAGCGCGGCGCCGCTGCACGAGGGCACGGTGGCGCGGATCTACGAGAACTCGCTGTCGGGCGTCGCCACCCGGTACGTCGTGATCGAGCCGGGGGCGAGCGAGGCGCCCGAGATCTCCAGCGGCAGCACGCTCGGCGAGGACCACACCTACTCGTTCGTCAGCCTCGACCAGGTATTCGACTCGATCGACCCGTTGACCCGGGCCGGCCTGCGCAACGTCATCCAGGGCGAGGCCGCGAGCATCCAGGGCAAGTCCGCGCAGGCGTCGAAGACGCTCAAGTATCTGGCTCCGGGCCTCGCGAGCACGAGCAACCTCACGGCCGAGCTCGACCGCAACGAGCCGGCGTTCGACGGGCTGCTCGTCGAAGGCGCGCAGACGATGCAGGCGCTGGCCTCACGGGCGCAGCAGCTGAGCGACCTGATCGTCCAGACGAACACGACGACTGGCGCGGTGGCGCGCGAGAGCGTGGCGCTCCAGCAGGCCCTCCAGCTCCTCCCCGGGACGCTCACTCGAAGCACCAGCACGTTCGCCGGACTCAACAGCACGCTCGACGCGCTTGACCCGCTGGTGGCGAAATCGAAGACGGCCTCGAGGCGTCTCGAGCCGTTCGCCGCAAGCCTGAGAACCCTCACGCAAGTCGCGATCCCGACCGTCAGCGCGCTCTCCGCCCTGATCCACAACCCAGGCGGAACCGGCGACCTGACCACGCTCCTGCTCCAGACCCCGAAGCTCGCCCAAGTCGCCTCGGTGGCGTTCCCGAAGCTCATCCAGGCCATGAACGAGTCCCAGACCCAGCTCGACAACCTGCGCGAGTACACCCCCGACGTCGCTGCGGCCCTCACCAACGTCGGCCAGGCCGGCGGCTACTACGACGCCAACGGTCACTACCTCCGGGTACAACCGAGCTTCTTCGAGTTCGGAACCGACAGCTCGAACGAGCTCGTGGCGCGGCCGCCTGCTGACCGGTACCAGGGCCTGCAGATGGTCCGCTCGCGCTGCCCCGGCGGCGGCGTCCAGCCCTCGCCCGACGGGTCCTCGCCAAACGCCGTCGCCAACTGCCAACCCGGCTCGACCCCGCCCGGACCATGAGACGGATCGCCGCGCTCGCAGCAGTCCTAGCGGCCCTCGCGGCGGTCGCAGCGGTCGCGAGCGCGTCGGGAGGCACGGGCGGCGGCACCTACCGCGTACGCGCAATCTTCGACGACGCATCGTTCGCGGTCCAGGGCGAGCAGGTCCGCGTCGCCGGCGCGCCGGTCGGGTCGATCGGGGCCCTCGGGGTGACCGTCGGCAAGCAGGCGGCGGTCACGCTCGAGATAGACGACTCCCGGTTCGCGCCGTTCCACGCGAACGCGACCTGCGCGATCAGGCCGCAGTCGCTGATCGGCGAGATGTACGTCGACTGCAACCCGGGGACCGCACAAGCGCCACCGCTGAACCGCATCGCAAACGGCCCGGGAAAGGGCGACTACTACCTGCCGGTCACGCGCACGAGCTCCCCGGTCGACTTCGACATCGTCCAGGACATCTACCAGGAGCCGGTGGCGCAACGGCTCGCGATCATCCTGAACGAGTTCGGCACTGGCCTCGCGGCTCGCGGATCGGATCTGAACGCGGTCATCCGCCGCGCCGACCCGGCGCTCGGCAATACCGACCAGGTGCTGAAGATCCTCGCCAGCCAGAACCGGGCGCTGGCCAAACTCGCTACCGACTCCGCCACGGTTCTCGGCCCGCTCGCCCAAAAGCGAAACGCCCTCGCTGACTTCATCACGCAGGCCAACACGACCGCAATGGCGAGCGCGCAACGCGCAAGAGACATCTCGCGCTCGATCCAACTTCTTCCCGGGTTCCTGCGCCAGCTCCGGCCGCTGATGGTCGACCTCGGCACGCTCGCCGACCAGGGCACGCCGCTCGCGAGCAGCCTCGGCCAGAGTGCCGCCGCGCTCGGACGCGAGTTCCAGCAACTCACGCCATTCGCCAACGCCGCCCGCACCTCGCTGATAAATCTCGGCAACTCCGCGCAGCAGTCTCAGGCGCCGCTGGTGGCGACGCTTCCGCTGGCGCAGCGGCTGAAGCAGCTCGGGACCCAGGCCGCCCCGAGCGCCACCCTTCTCGACAAACTCACCGCGAGCCTCGACAAGACCGGCGCCATCGGCCAGCTGATGGCAGTTCTGTTCAACGGGACGAACGCCGCCAACGGCTTCGACAGCCTCGGGCACTACGTCCGCGACGAGCTGCTCGTCAGTGACTGCACCGGTTACACGATCAATCCCGTTCCGGGCTGCTCGGCGAGGTTCACGAACGGCAGCGCCGCGGCGGACGCGACGACCGCAAGAACGACCGCAAGAACGGCCGCCGTCAGCGACTCGGTGCTGAAAACCACGGCGCAAAACACCGGCGCATCGATCGCCAAAGCCACCGGAGCGCCACTCACGCGGCTCCTCGACTATCTGATCGGACCAGGCGGATGAGCACGCGCCGCAACCGGAGCGGACTCGCCAACCCGATCCTGATCGGCGCGCTGACCGTGCTCGCCGTGATCGTCGCGGTGTTCCTCGCCTACAACGCCAACAACGGCCTGCCGTTCGTTCCGAGCTACACGCTCCACGTGCAGGTGACCGACGCGAGCGAGCTCACGCACGGAGCCGAGGTCCACCTGGGCGGGGCGCTCGTCGGGTTCGTCGACAACGTGCAGGCCGAGCGCAACGCCTCCGGCGAGCCGATCGCGGTGCTCGGGCTCAAGCTCAACAAGAGCATCGGGCACCTCCCCGTGGACTCGACGTTCGTGATCAGGCTCAAGGGCTCGATCGGCCAAAAGTACCTCGCGATCGGGCTCGGCAGATCGAGCCGCACGCTCAACGACGGCGCCACGGTCCCCGTCCGCCAGACGAGTGCCGCGGTCGACCTCGACCAGGTCCTGTCGATGTTCAGTCCACCGACGCGCAAAGGCGTCGTCGCCTCGACCGTCGGCTTCAGTGACGGCCTCGCCAGCCGGGGCGCCGGCCTGAATGATGCGATCGGAGCATTCGTCCCGCTGTTGGGCGACCTCGCACCCGTGGCGCGCAACCTGGCAGCCCCCAATACCGACCTCGCCGGCTTCCTGCACGGTCTCGAATCGTTCGCCGGGGCGCTCGCGCCCGTCGCGGGCACGCAGGCCGCGCTATTCGCGAACCTCGACGGTACCTTCCGGGCGCTGGCGAGCGTGGCAACGCCCTACCTCCAGGACACGATTTCGAACACGCCGCCCGCGTTCAGCGCCGTGATCGCCGACACCCCGACGATCCGGCCGTTCCTGACCGACAGCGCGACGCTGTTCAGCGAGTTGCGCCCCGGGTTCGCCACGCTGCCGACAAGCGCCCCGGTCCTCGCCGACGCGTTCGCCGCGGGAACGAAGAACCTCCCGGGGACGGCGAAGCTCGAGACGCGGCTCGTGAGCCTGTCGAACACGCTCGCGGGCTACAGCGCGAACCCGTCCGTACAGCAAGGGCTCGATCGCCTGACGCTGTTTTCCTCGAGCCTGCGTTCGCCGCTGGCGTTCCTGACCCCTGTCCAGTCGTCGTGCAACTACGCGACGCTGTTCCTGCGCAACGTCGGCAGCGTGCTGTCTGAGAGCACGACATCCGGAACGAGCCTGCGCTTCTCGCTGGTGGCGATCGACGACGTCCTCGGCGGCGAGTCGGTCCCGTCGCAGCGCCCGTACACGACGCCGCAGACCAACCCAATCGCTGAGCACGGACCGCTCCACGTCAACCCGTACCCGAACACCGACTCGCCCGGCCAGACGCCGGAATGCGAGGCCGGGAACGAACCCTACTCGGGCGCGGCGGCGGACATCGGCAATGTCCCCGGCAACCAGGGGCTGAAGACCGAGCAGACCGGCGCGGGCGCGACGAGCGCGACGGGCGCGACGAACGCGACGCACGCGACGCACGCGACGAGCGCGACGAGCACGACGAGCGGGGGGAGCAAGTGAGGCGCCGCCGCCCACGCGTGTCGAACTTCGCGGCCGGAATCATCGCCGCGGTCGTGATCGCGGCCGCGGTCTACCTCGCGTTCGGCGGCTCGACGCCGTTCGCCGGCTCGCCGTTCGTGCTCAAGGCCGTGTTCACCACCGAGACCGAGCTGCACATCCCATCGCCGGTGCGCATCGCCGGCGTGGACGTCGGCCAGGTCGTCTCGGTGACGCCGCTCGGTGGCAACACTCGAGCGGCCGTGGTGACGATGGACATCAACGGCAATGGCCTACCGATCCACAGGGACGCCACCGCCGGGATCCTGTCCCGGATCTTCCTCGAGGGCAACTTCTACGTCGACCTCCACCCGGGGACCCCGAACGCCCCGCTGCTCTCCTCCGGCGACACGCTTCCCGCGCCCCAGACGTCCGGACCGGTGCAGCTCGACCGGGTGCTGGCCGCGCTGACGTCGGGCGCCCGGGCGAACCTCCAGACGCTGGTGCAGGGCCTCGGCGCCTCGCTCAACGGCCAGCCCACCGCCGCCGAGGACGCCTCGCAGGACCCGAGCGTCCAGGGCCTCACAGGCGGACAGGCGCTGAACAAGTCGCTCAATTACTCCGCCGGCGCGTTCAGGACCTCCGCGATCGTCAATCAGGCCCTGCTCGGCGACGCAGCCCCACGACCTCAGCGAGTCGGTACAGGGCAACGAACAGATCCTCCGGGCTCTCGCCTCCCGCCAGACCCAGCTCGCGAGCCTCGTCACGACGTTCGACAAAACGATGGCAGGGTTCGCCGCGCGCCAGCAGGACCTGAGCGCGACGATCGCCGCGCTGCCGCCGCTGCTGCGCACGACCAACCGCGCGCTGACCTCGCTCGACGCGTCGTTCGGGCCGACGAAGGCATTCGCCAAGGAGATCCTGCCGGGGATCGAGCAGCTCGACCCGACGATCGGCCAGGCGCTCCCGTGGCTCGCGCAGGCCACCGCGCTGCTCGGGCCGAGCGAGCTCGGCGGCCTCGTCTCCGACCTGACGCCGGCCGTCCAGGCGACCGCGAGGACGCTCAACTCGAGCACCGCCCTGCTGACGACAAGCGACACGCTCGGGCGCTGCCTCGTCCACAACCTGATCCCGACGGGCAACACCGTGATCCAGGATCCACCGCTGACCACCGGCGTGCCCGTCTACCAGGAACTGCTCGAATCGGCGGTGGGCATCGCCGGCGCCGGTCAGGGCTTCGACGGCAACGGGCGCTACCTGCGCTCCTCGCCGGCGGGCGGCTCTGACCAGGTCCAGACCGGACTCCTGGCATCGCAGGGCCCCCTGTTCGGCAACGCCGTGATCCCGCCGCTCGGCACCCGCCGGCGTGGCCCGGTCAGGCGCCGCCGGTCAAGAGCACCACCCCGTGCTACCAGGACGCCGCGCCCGACCTCAACCGAGTGACGACGGGAGCGGGGCCATGACCGGGGATGGGAACGTGGCCGCTCAGCGGGGATGGGACCGTGACCGTGGCGGCCCGGCCGTGAAGCGCGCGATCACCGCCCACCGCAGGGACTTCGTCGCGATCGTCGCGCTCGTGGCGATCGCCCTCGCGGTCGCCGCGTACATCCTGTTCCACCAGCCCGCGTTCACGTTCGGACAGAGCTACTACTCGGTCCGGGCCGAGTTCGCGAACAGCGCGGCCGTCACTCCCGGGCAGGGGCAGGCGGTCACGATCGCCGGCGTCCAGGTCGGCCAGGTCGGCGGCGTCTCGCTCGACAACGGCCAGGCCGTCGTGATCCCATGAACATCTTCAAGCAGTACGCGCCGATCTACCGGAACGCGACCGTGCTGCTCCGCCCGCGAACGCCGCTGAAGGACATGTACCTGTCGCTCGATCCGGGAACGAAGCCTGCCGGCGCGGTGCCGGACGGGGGAATGCTGGGCGCCGGGAGCACGACCCCGGACGTCGATCTCGACCAGATCCTGGCCTCGCTCGACGGCGACACGCGCAGCTATCTGCTCCTGCTCCTCCAAGGCGGCGCCGGCGCGTTCCAGGATCCGGCCAAATCCGTCCCGGCGCTCCGCGGCACGTTCAAGCGGTTCGAGCCCCTCGATCGCGACACCCCGGACGTTCGCCACGCTGCTGTCGAAGCGCAGCGCCAACCTCAGGCTCCGCGATCCACAACCTCGCGCGCGTGGCGACCGCGCTCGGCGGCGTCGACGGACAGCTCGCGTCGCTGATCCAGTCGTCGAACACGAACTTCGCCGCGATCTCCTCGCAGGACGCCAACCTCGGAGCAGGGAGCTCTCGCTCCTGCACGGGACGCTCAACCAGACCAACCAGACGCTCGGCAAGGTCCAGAAGTTCAGCGCGGCTTCGGCCCCGCCCTCAGCCAGCTCCAGCCGTTCGCTCGCGCGCTGGCGCCCGCGCTCAAAGCCTCGCGGCCGCTGTTCCGCAGCACCACCCCGGTGATCCGCGATCAGTTGCGGCCGTTCTCGACCGCGGTGCAGCCCATCGCCGAGCGCCTGAAGCCCGCGGCCACGAGGAGCTGTCCAAGGCGATCCCGCCGCTGACCCGGTCGATCGGAGTGATCAACGCGCTGTTCAACACGCTCGCCTACCAGCCAAGCGGAAGCGAGCAGGGCTACCTGTACTGGGGCTCGTCGGTCCACATCGCGAACACGCTGACCGACCTGCAGGACGCCCAGGGCCCGACGGTCCGCGGCATCTTCATGGCGACTTGCCCCACGCTGAACCTGCTCGAGACGACGATCCAGGCCGGCAGTCCGT
>CAVPVP010000012.1:0-237525 GCA_963709205.1 uncultured Solirubrobacterales bacterium | reverse complement strand
TTCTCGAGCCGTTCAACGCGGAGACCGATCGGAAACCCACCGCAGGTGAAGTCCACGGCAAAGTACAGATCCCCACCGCACTCGACCAGACAGCCGTCAAGGGGATCGGTCATCGCGCCCGCCGCGGCCGCGCCCTTCCGGCGCCGCGGCGGCCGCCGAGCCCTGCGTCGCTTACGGCGCCGTGACATCAGTCGGTGAATCTACGCCGTCGGCTGGACGCCCTGGACCACTTGAGCGGCGGTCCAAATCCCGCCGCAAGCGACATCACCCCCGAAGATACGCTCGCCAGCCTCCCCAACCACGCGAACGCGAGCGCCCGGGTGCGCCGACGCCGGGCGTGCCCGTTCGTGGCAAAAGCGAGCGTCCCCGTCGCCGGGGAGCTACGCATGCCGCTCGGCTGGACCGGGTCGTGCGCTGGTGCTTGCGTATGGATGCGTTTGCGACGCACCGGCAGTGTCAAGGCGAAGACAACACACGCCAGGACGTCGCTTGCGTCTGGGGGATGGCCTAAACCCGGTTACCGAAGTGCCGTCCGTTGGTCGCCGAGCCCGAAGGGTTCTAGATCGCCCTTCATGGCCTTCGCGACGCCCGCGGGCATCTCGTCGGCATTGATCACCGGCGAGAACTGATCTTGGCGTCGAGCCCGATGAAGAACGGCTCCGCCGCCGGAGGTATCCCGCTGGAGTCCGCCATGTCGAAGAAGATCAGGGCGGTGCGCATCCCGTCCTCTGACGTGAAGTAAGCCGCTTCCGCCTTCAGTGCGTCAATCGCCTTCCCGACGATCTGCGGCAGGCTGCCGTCCTTAATCGCGGCGTTTCCGGCCCCCGTCGGGACCTGCACCTCATCAGCACCCGCATGTCCGGCCTCCTTGGTTAGTTACACACGCTCCGTACTGAGCCGACGCAACCAGCATCACAAGGACTGGGGTGAGCGACGGAGCAAGCGTCACGGTTGTCCAGAGCAGCCCCGGCCGCTCGCGTGACGATCCTATGCCGACGGCCGCCCACGATCAATCGCCGCGCGGCCCACGTATGGGGCTGTCTGCGTCGGTGAACCCTCGGTGCCCCCCGGGGTTCGCCGGCCGGCATCGATCGCCGCCTACCAACGCACGCTCACGTAGACAAGAACGACAGCATCACAGCGGCGACCTGTCCGGCGCTCGCTCGGCGCGAAACGATCGTCTGCTCCCTCCGTCCTGCGTGGCGGCCGCTCACCGCCCGTCCGGCGCTCGCTCCTCGCGCCAAGCGATCGTCCGGCGATCCGGACGCTGGCGCGCTCCGCCGCTGAGCGGCGCCTGCCTCGGGCGCGCGGCTGACCCGTCGTCGATGCTTGCTGGCACGCGATCCATCCGCTAATTCCGAGCGGGCCGGGCGTGGCTGCAATAGCGGCGTTGCAGCAGTGCCGGCCGAGGACATCAGCGGCTGCTTGGACCTGCCGCGCTCCAGTCCTCCCGAAGCAGTCGTGCCGGGACGCATCTGCTTTGCCTCCTCGCGGCTTCTGCTTATCTGTGCAGTCTCGACCTCTCAAGCCGTGTCAGGCTGACGGTGTTGGAGGTGGTGTCCCGTGACGGCTAGCGAGGGCCCGGCCAGCGCGCTAGCGGGCGAGGTCAGCCTCGCGGCTCGTTAACGTCTCGCTCCGAGGCGCCGTCCGGATGGCCAGTGAACCAAATCGGCCCGTCGTTGTCGGGGCCCTTCACGGTTCTGATCGTGCACGGCTTGTCCCACAGCAGCGCGATCTGGGTCAGCGTTCCACGCGCGTATTCCTCATCGAGGCCGATGCCCTCGTGGCGGTGCTCGAGCAACAGCTCCCCACGGCCGCGGAAGTCGGCGTCGACGATCTCGATGTGCGGGATCCCGAATGTTGAGACCAGGGGGATGAGGATGTCTCTGATGGCGTCGGCCTCGCGCGATGAGACGCGGGCCCTGCGTGGGTCCTGCTGGAGATGCTCGAAGGCGTACATCCGCGAGAGCTCGCAGACCCTCGGCGTTAGAAACTCGCGGAGCAGCGCCTCGTCGTCGTATGTGCGCAGAACCGAGCGGACCTTCTCCAGCGGGTCTACGTTGCCGGCCCAGCTCCAGTGGTCGCGCTCTTCGTCGTCGGGGTCGGTGGCAATGCGCATGACCTCACGCAGAATGTTGATGCCGAGGTTGTAGGGACTTAGGCGGCCGGAGTGAGGCTGGGTCACGGCCGCGTTCAGCTGCTCGTACTCCCAGTACCGATCGGCGGGCAGGAACAGGCGCTGGCAGATCTCCTGGTGCAGGAGAACGGCGGCGCCCTCGTTGACGATCTTCGTCCGCATTTGCGGCAGGAAGTAGCTCTGCTCGGAGCGCACGATCGACATGACATCTCGCTGCCAGTCGTCGAGGCCTCGGGCATGGCGCTCGATGAATCCGAGCAGATCCTCCTGTGGCTCGCGCGGGAAGCGGCGACGCAGCGCCGCGCGCTCGGCGAAGACGCGTTGCTGTTCGGCGGCCACCTCATCGGGGAACAGGACGTCGTAGGGGCGGGCGCGGTGCTCGGGTTCGGACGCGGGAGCCTTGCGGATGAGCTGAGCCTGCGATTGGTGCACCGCGATCGCGTGGCAGGCGTCGAGCAGGTCCTCGACGCGGTCGCGACCATGGGCGCCCATGTAGTCCGCGATCCGCTCGGCCGCGGACACCACCCGCGACATGATTTGGCGGTCGACGGCCCCGAGCCACTGGTTGTTCTCGAACACGTATCCGTGACCAAGGCAATGGGCGATCACCAGGGTCTGCGCGACGAGACTGTTGCCGTGCATGAGGTACGCGTGGACGGGCCGTGTGTTGAAGATCAGCTCGTAGATGCGGTCCTGCCCGCGCTCATAGCGCCCGTATGCGTCGTCGAACTGGGCGCCCCAGCGCGCGCTCGAATATCTCGCCGGCAGGCCGTTGGCGGCGGCGAAGTAGACTTCTTCCGGCCGGACCAGGTGGTAGATGACCTCGGGCACGTCGAACGCGAGCTCCTCGACAGCGATCTCACGGCAGCGCTCGTCGATCGCCTGGAGGTCGTCCAGCGTGTAGCCGCTCAACGGATCGCAGCCTCCACGTCGTCCTTGACGAAAAACTTCTTGAGCGCGGGCCACAGCTCGCGGTCGTCCCTGGCATCAGCGAACACGAACCCGTCGAGATCCGCAGCCTCCTGCTCATAGAACGCGCCGAGCCTGTGCGACCCGCCGATCCCGCTGGGATCGACTTCCAGATATCCAACCAGCGAGGAGACCTCGGTCAACCTACTGATGAGCCCGAGCGTACGGTGATTGTCCGCACCGAAGTTGTCGCCGTCGGAAACGTGTAGGACGTAGATGTTCCAGTCGTCGGCCGGGTACCGCACGCGATGGATCTGCTCGATGAGCTCGAACGCCGAGGAGACCTTCGTGCCGCCTGACTCGACGCGGCTGAAGAACTCCTCCTCAGCGACCTCGCGCGCCTCCGTTGTATGCGCGACGAAAACGATGTCGGTCTGCTCGTAGCGGCTGCGCAGGAACTGCACGCACCAATAGAAGAACAGCCGCGCCATCCGCTTGCGGTCGACGTTCATCGACCCGGACACGTCCATTGCGAGGAAGATGACCGCGCTGTTGCGAGGCTGGGGGACCTCCCGATAGGACAGGTAGCGCAGATCTCCCTTCTCGATCCCGCCCAGCGAGGCACGACCCCGCTGGGCGTTGCGCAGGAGGTTCTCGCGCAATGTGGCTTTTTTGTCAAGCTGCGGGCCCGTACGTGCGATGTCGTTGTAGATCGTCGCGGCGGCTTCGGTGTCCGCGTCGCCTTTTGGCTTCAGCCGCGGCAGCTGGAGCTCCGAAAAGAGGAGCTCCTCGACATTGTCCATGTCGAGCCAGACCTCGTAGATCTCTTCGCCTGGCTCGGTGCCCGCCTGGCCTTCGCCCGGCGCATCCCCCCCCCGGGCCGAGCACGTCGCCGGGTTCGCCGTCGCCCTGGCCGACGCCCTCTTTCCGTTTGCGGTCGAGAATGAACTGCCAGCGTTTGGTGCCTTTGACCGGGACGCGGACCTTCTTCTCCGGCCCGGCCGCGATGATGTCCTCCTCGCCGATGCGCTCCTTGAGCTGCTCGGTGATCTTCTTTCGCAGCCGCTCGCGGTGATGCAACGCGTCGCGTCGGCCGGCGTGAGGCGGCAGTCCTGACTCGCCCAAGACGGTCATCGAGCTAGCCTCACCGGTTGAGGAGATGGCCGACGTAGTCGAGCAGATCGCGCGCTGACTGCTCGGTGTAGCCCCGCTCCTCGGTCAGGATTGTGAGCACCTCGTTGAGCCGCTTGGCCTGCTCCTTGTCGGGGTTGGTCTTCGAGACCGTGACCTGCACGATGTCCTTGAGCTGGTCGAACAGGTACTCCTCGATCCCGGTGGCCAGGATCGTGTCGGTCTGGTGCGTCAGCGGCCGCTCGCCCTTGCGCAGCGCGATTCCAATGCGCATCAGTACGCCCTGCCGGAAAGTGTCCTTGGCCGACTCGGGCACCGCGGGCTTGACGTTCTCCTCGATAGCCCGCATCAGCTTCTCGTCGGGATCCCGGTTCTCCTTCGTGATTGGGTCCTGCGTCTTCGTGCCCTGGCAGTAAGCCTCGATGTTCGTCAGGTAGTTCTCGAGCAGCCGCTGTGCGTGCTCGCCGAACGCCGGTACGAAGGCCTTGCGAACCTCATCCTTAAGGGCGCGATCCATCTCCTTACGGGCATCGACCACAAACGCACGCAGTTGCTCGCGGGTTTCCCTGGGGGCCTCCATCCGCTCGATGTAGTCGTTCAGCGCAATCAGCGCCATGATCGGTGTCAGGTACTTGCCGGTGTGGTGCTCCTCGCCGGCCTTGCTCGCAGCGCCCGAGAGAACGTCTACGATCGCGCGCGGGCCCAGGCCAGTCATGCCCTCGTGCTCGGCCGTGCGCTTGATCTCGGGAATCTGGGCGAGCTTCCATTCGCCCACCTCTTCGCCGTCGTAGAGCTTCATCTTCTCGGCGAGGCCGAGGTTCTCGTGCGGCCGCAGGCGCGACAGAACGGCGACCATCGCTGCGACGCGCAGTGCGTGCGGGGCGATGTGCAGGTCGCCGCGCGCGCCGAAGCCGGTCAGCAGTTTCCGGTAGATCTTCTCCTCGTCGGAGACGCGCACGTTGTACGGCACCGCGATGCCGACGAGGCGGTCTTTCAGCGCCTCGTTCTTCTGGTCGGCCACGAACGCTCTGAACTCCGCCTCGTTCGTGTGCGCGAGGATGACCGTGTCGGAGTCGATGTAGCCGAACTTGGCGACCTTGAACTGCTTCTCCTGCGCCATCGTCAGGAAGAGGTTCCGGAACTCAGCCGGGTTCTTGAAGAACTCCACCGCCTCGAACAGACCCCGGTTGGACTTCGAGAACTCGCCTGCCCAGTCGAGCGCAAGCGGATGGGAGTCGGAGCCGTGGGTCTCTATCGCTCTGAAATCCAGTCCGCCGGTCAGCTGCTCCATACTCATCGACTTCGGGTCGCCGGGCTCGAACGTCCCGATGCCAACGCGTGTGGCCTCCGAGAAGAAGATCCGCTGAATGGGCACGTTCAGGAAGTCGCCATCGAACTCGTGCTCGAGGCGCCAGCGACACACCGGGCAGAGCCGCCCAGTCACCTCCACGTGGGTGTGCTCGTGCGCCTGGGTACGCAACGCGTCTGGCACGAGGTGCAACGGCTCCTCGTGCATCGGGCATCCCTGCACGGCGTACAAAGCGCCGTCGTCGGTGTGGCTCCACTCCTCGAGCCCCCGCTTGAGCAACCCGGCGACCGAGCTCTTGGCACCGCCAGGCGGGCCCCACAGCAGCAGGATCCGCCGACGAGTCTCGTGGCCCTGGGCCGCGGTCTCGAAGTAGCGGACCAAGCGGTCCAGCGGCACGTCGAGCCCGAACAGCTCGCGACGGAAGAAGTTGTAGGAGACCTCGCCTGCGTGGAGGCCGTCGGTGAAACCGGCAGCCCGGATCATGTCGTAGACCCGCTGGTGCGCGGTGGCCGCGATCGTCGACCGCTCGGCAACCCGGTCGATGTACTCGTTGAGCGTGATGAACTCGGCCTGCTCGGCTGTTCCGTGCTTCGCGGCGTCTGCCAGTGCCTGCTTGAAATCCATCTGGTCCTTCGTTGTTCGACTATACCGGCGCCAGTCCCGCTCCCATAGAGGGTTAGCGATCTAGCGCCAGCGGTCGTTGGCCCGCTGTCTGAGCACGGAGCGAGATCGCTCCGCCCCCTGTACAAGCTGTCCCGGTCACCGGACGCCGAGACCCAGCTCGCGCCGCGCGCGAGCAGGCCCGTCACGCTCGGCCTGGGCCCAGAACCAACGGGCAGACGGCGCCGCGGCACACAACCGATTCGACGAAAACCGATACTCCGCTGATGGCGGCTTTCCCGCATTCCGGCGGCGTCGCTATCACTGCTCTTACCTGAGGAACTGGGGCAGCGAGCCGAGGTCCGCGGTCGACTGCCGCATTGCCGCTATCGCAGCCAGGCCTGGCTGCTCGGGAGTTAGCTCGGCGACCGCGGGCTAGCAAGCACTTGCCGAGGATCGAGCCGGGGGCCGCCGGCTCGTGCCTCGCCACGCAAGGACGCGCCGCCGCGCCGGCCGCCGCGAGTGCTTTCGCGTGATTCCAACCGCCGGGCCCGACCGGACCCTTGGCGTCGGGGCGAGGAGCGCGCCGGCACGAGCGCTTTCCCAGAAAGCGCTCGTTGGGAGCTAGGCGGCATCCGGCCGCCACTCGCTATCGCCTTCGCCCAAACGCAGCGGCCCGGTTCCGCGGAGCCAAGCCGGCCGCGCGACGATTGCATTCCTCAAGAGCGATCGTCCCAACGGGTCCGACGCCGACGATCCCTACGGCGACGAGGTGATCTTCCCAGTCGAGTCCGACTGGCGGAGTTCAACGCTCGTGCAGAGTCCCGCCAATCCTTGGCGCGGCTCCGGCTAGTCCTACAATCGCGCGGCATGCGCCGCATCGGATATTTGGTTGGGGCGTTCCTCGTGTTGGCCGGCATGTTCTGGTCCGGACGCGAGAGTAGTCACGGTTTCAGTGCGCTCTGGGAGCATTGGTGGTGTCCGATCCCAATCGTGGCGATCGTGGCCGGTCTAGCGACCGCGTGGCTGTTCGCTCACAGGCCCAGCCAGGCTCCTTGAGATCGCAAGCACGGCGTATCGCCTGACGACCGCTTTACTCGTCCCGCCACACCACGTCGGGCGATCGGATTGGCGACGAAGGAGGCGTCCGGATCGCACCCCGTCCACGCCGGCGCGGACGATCGGATTCGCCCAAACTCAGCGGTGCGGTACGGCCGAACCGCGCCAGCCGCGCGACGATTGCATTCCTCCAGAGCGATCGTCCCAACGGGCCGCGAGCCGGCGATGCCTATGGCGACGACACAGGCGCCGGGGCGCTCATCGACCGGCGATCGCAATGCCCCACGCACGCGATCACGCCGCACTGTCTGGCGCGACGATCGCCATCGGATCGCGTGACCTGAACGCTGCGCTATCGCAAAAGGCGACGAAGCAGGGCGCCCGACGGGCGCCGGCGGAACGGATGGGTGCTGTTGGGCGATTCTAAAAGCGCGCCGCGAAGGAAGATCCGCCGATCGCGACGATCCCTTCGCCGAGCGCAACTAAGGCTCGCGGTGATCACGCCGAAGGACGGGCGAGCGTGATCCCGCCGCTCGCGCGACGAGCCGCTGAGGCGAGTCCGCGGGTGCCGCAGGCCCCTGCTGCGGCACCCGGTTGATGATCGCCTGGTTGCTTTGATCAACTCCCTATCCTCGTCAGTTGGCTGCGATTGTCCTCTCCTGCCGGGTGCGCCGTTTGCGAGTGCTCGTCGCGACGCCAGTGCCGGCAAGTCCGACTCCCAGCAGAAGGACGGCCGCGCCGGCTCCGATCCCGGCGTCGCCCCAGTCGAACCCGCGATTCGAAGCGGTGACGTGCACGGTGGAGCGCGACGGCGAACCCGCAGCCTGCTGATCTGGATTCGGTCCTACTGGCACGCCGCTGTGAGCCGCGGCAATCGCGGCCTGCTCATCGGGATTGGGTCGGACGACCGGCGCGCTGCTGTGAGCCGCGGCAATCGCGGCCTGCTCATCGGGATTGGGTCGGACGACCGGCGCGCTGCTGTGAGCCGCGGCAATCGCGGCCTGCTCATCGGGATTGGGTCGGACGACCGGCGCGCTGCTGTGAGCGGCGGCAATCGCGGCTTCGGCCCGGGCCAGTGGCGCCGGGTCGGCGCTCGCAGTAGACGCGAGGCTCGCGGTGAGTGCAAGCGTGACCACGACGGCGGCCGTTGTGCGGTGTTCCCAGACCATGTCCACTCCTTGAGTCGATTCGATCGGCCGGTGCGACCGACATTCGACTGAGCGCGAGATCGCGCTCGTGATACTCAAGTCGCACCAAACCGCCGCATACCTGATCGCCGTACCAGCCGATCATGGGACGCTCTCGCCTCGGGGACGGACCGGTCTGAAGGGGGATAGCATCAAGGAGGGCCGCGCGGCATGCTGGTGATCGCTTTCGTGTTTCGGACCGCCGCGGAGCGCACCACTGCTATGGCGACCAGGCGATCACGCGCGCGCCGGCGATGCCGGAGTAGCGCTTTGCCACGGTTCCGATAGTCGCGCCGACCCCCGTGGCCGTGACCGCCGGCGACCACCGAACTGTGTGCTCCCCACAACCGGCGGCTGCTGACAGATGACCGGGGATTCGCGGCGTCGCGCCTCCCCGAACGGGCGCAGCGGCCCGGCGGCGTGGCTTCGGAGAATCCACGGAGGGGTGGACGGGAAGCGGCCCCGTTACTTCAGAGATCGGGGAGAGTTGCGTCGCGGCGGGATCCGGTCTCTAGCTGCGCCGCGAGGGTCGGGGCAGGAGAGGGGCGACTCGGGCGAGGCGTTTCGGCGTACTGAGGTGCCTGGACGTCCGCGCCTGTGACTTCCACAGAACTGCGCCAGCGCAGGATACGGGGGCTCGCGCTCGCCAACCTGCGCCGCTCACGGCGCGGATGATGGGCCACGGCTTGGGCCTGGCAGCGCAACACTACGCAGAGCGAGATGGACTCAAAGGAGCGGCGCTCCGCCCTGCGGGCGGCGGTATATCGTGGTGACGGACGGGCTGTCGTCGACGTGCTCCGCGGCGTCGGCGCTGAGGATGATTCGCTGCAGCTGGCTGGCGACGGCCTAATCGCGGCCGTCATGCAGCGCGTGGACGGGGCCGCCGAGCTGGCTCGCGGACTCGTGGTCGGCCTCCGGCAGCGAGGCTGGGAGGCGGATGATGAGCTGGCCGACCAGCTTGAGGCTCAGCTCGGCGGCGGACCGGCAGCGATGCTGCGCGCCGTGCCCGTCGATCTCGAGGAGCTGGCCGGCATCCTCGAGGGCGATCCACTCAGCGTCGGGGGCCGCATCGATATCAGGACCGGTGAGGTCTGGTCGCAGGCGGCGATCGAATACGTCCTGGAGACCGGGGAGGAAGACGAGGACACCGGTGATGATCCCGAGCGGTGGCTGGCGGTCCACGGCGAGGGCTCACGCGAGGGCTACCGGGACATGGAGCTGTTCATCGCGTCCGTCGAGGATCCCGGCCGGGCCGAGCGCCTGGCTGTCGCGATCAAAGGCCGCGGCGCGTTTCGCCGCTTCAAGGACGAGCTTGCCTGCTGGCCCGGCGAGCTTGAGCGGTGGCACGCCCTCTCCGAGGAGCGCCAGCGCGGCCGCGCGCGATCATGGCTCGCGGCGTCCGGCTACCGCGTACTGCCGGTCGACCACCGCGATTCCTGAGGACGGGCCATCGGCGCGCTACCAGCCTGAACGAGGCACATCTCCAGGCCGCGCAGAGGGACGCCGGACACACGCTCGGGCGTCAGGCCGAGGGTGCCCTTCAATCGCTTTTGTTCCATCGGGCATCGCGGGGCCTCCGGGCGCAAAGGGCGACATTCCGCGTCCTGGCCGAGGGCGACCCCGACGTCGACGCCGCGCTCGCTTCCGCGGTGAGCTGCCCGCCGCCGAGGTCGCTGACGCCGCCCCGGCCACCGCTCTCAGACCAGAGGGCCCGTGCTGCGCGGCTGCCGCGCTGCCCAGATTGTTCGGAAGCGGTAGCCGCAGCGGGGCTGACGACGTCGAACTCGTGACTGCTTCGCGCCGTGGGCGGAAGTGCTTCGGTCGCTGCGGAGGGTGCCGCGCGGTGGTTGCAGCTACTTGGCATTCATGCTAACCCGGGCTCGATCGGGCTTGCGCGACCGGCCGCGTGACCGCAGCTGCCGCATGCGCGCTATCCGCGCTCTAGGACGTCTCCGCGCGGAGCGGGTTGAAGGACTGCGGGAGCGGCAAAGCGGGTCAACTCATCCGCACGGCCAGATCCTCGTGGCGCTGCCCGAGTGGGAGGCCCGAGCCACTCGAATCAATCCGCTCGGCGTCGGCTACGAGCTCATCGTGATGCGGGCGCAAAGACGAATCGGTAGCCGCATCCTGCCCTCCGTCCGCGAGCCGCGCGGAAGACCAGAGGCTGAATACGCGTGTGCCATGACGTGGCGGTGGGACTTATGGGGTGGTGACCGCGAGGAGCTGAGGGTTGGAAGAGCACGACGTGATCGTCGTAGGCGCCCGCTGCGCGGGCTCGTCGTTGGCGAACCTGGTGGCGCGACGAGGCTGGGATGTCCTGCTCCTCGAAGGACGTGTTTCCGAGCACGACCATCTTGACGCACGTCTTGTGGCCGAGCCGGGTGGCGCGGCTGGAGCACCTCGGCGTGCTCGACAGGCTTAACGCACGACACGAGCTTCCCGGGTTCGACTTTCGGATCCGCCGCCTCGGGCACGAGATTGCGGGCGGATTCACGCTCGTCGGCGCCCTCGGACGCGGCGTGGCGCCGCGGCGAATCGCTCTCGACCAGTCCGGCGTGGAAGTGGCCCGTGCGGCAGGGGCGATCGCTGAGCTCGACACCCGCGTCGTCGGCCTGCTTGGTCGAGGCTCGACCGAAGACCCGGTGCGGGAGAAACCCCTACCTATGTTGGGAACCGGCCCTGCTGGATTGGCGAAAGGATCCCGAGCCGTGCTGCTTGCGCGCTCGCCTCGCCGCGACTGCGAACCTCGAGCTTTCCCAGGATCGCCGAGACGTGATGGTCAACGGTCCGTTCGGACACCACCAGCCGCTTGGCGATCTGCGCGTTGCGCAGTCCCTCGGCGAGGAGCGCGAGCACCTCGAGCTCGCGCGAGGTAAGCCCGGCCACGTTCTCGCGCGTGGTTAGACGGGGCCCGCGGGGCACTCCACGCGCGCCGCGGTCACGCAGCAAGCGGGCAACGATCGCGGCGGCCGGGCGCGCTCCCAAGGCCTGGAGCTCGCGAGCGATTGGCGCAGCGCGCGGTCGTCGTCGGAGGAGGCGAGCGCCAGCGCGGCCTCGTAGGGACAACCGAGTCGGCGCCACGAGTCTGCCGCGGCGTCCGATCGGCCGCTGATTTCAAGGGCAACGGGATCCTGCCGCCAGCCCGCCGGGAGTGCGGGGTCCAGTCCGCCGCGCCAGCGCCAGTAGGCGAGCGCAGCCGCATATGGGTCGTTGCCGCGCATCGGGAACCCAAGCGTCGGTTCGAGCTCGGCGTCGATCGCGTCGGTGCGCCCCTCGAGCCAAGCCGCCTCCGCGCGAGCGGCTGCAACCGGCGCGATCCACTGAAACTCCCGGCGCGGTAGCGCGCTGGCGAGGGCCTCATCGAGCGGGCTCCACGGGTCGGGATCGCCGCGGCGCGCGCGCACCAGCCCCAGCGCCACCAGCGCGTGGATGCGCGCGAACGGGCAAGGCTCACCCAGGCAAATCCCTGCCAGCCGCGCTGCGTCCTCCCAGTGTCCGCGAGCAAGCTCCAGCTTCGACTGCCAGGCGATCAGGTAATAGCGCCAGACATCGAAGTCGCGACCGTCGCAATACTCGAGCCCCGCCCGCACGTGGCGCTCGGCGAGGTCGTAAATCCGCAGTCGCGCCGCCGTGCGGGCGACGACGACGTGCGCGCCGGCCACATGGCCTTCCAAGCCGGCCGCCTCTGCGAGTGCGATCGAGCGCCCGATCCTCTCTAAACCGTCCAGGTTTCCGGTGAAGAACTCGACCCAGCCCTGTGTCATCATCGCCCCAGCGATCGCACCTGGCCGACCGATCTCCTCCGCGAGTTCCGACGCGCGCGCCGCCCAGCTCCGCGCACCGTCGGGGTCCTCCGCGGCGAGCTGCAGCTGCGCGACCTGGATGTAGGCACCCACGCGCTCGCGGCCGGCCGACAGCTGCTCCAGCCGCCCGGCCGCGTCGAGCGCCATCGGCAGCGCGTCGCCGAGGCAGCCGGTCTGCCAGACCAGATTCGAGAGCCAGCTCAGCGCGGCTCCTTGCCTGAGCTTCGCGCCCAGCTCGCCATAGCAGGCAAGCGCCTGGCGCTGAGTCCGCTCAGCGGACTCGAAGTCGGTGAAGCAGTAGCACTCCGCGGCGCGCCGCTCCAGCAGCGCCGCGCGTGCGTCGAGCGGCAGACTGTCCGCGAACTGCAGCGCCCGTGCGTAGAGCGCCGCCGCCTCGCGATGCGCGCCGAGCTTCGCGGACCTCGCCGCCGCCTCGGGGACGAAGCGCAGCACCGCGTCGCGGTCGCCGGCACCGTCGGCATGGTGAGCCAACCGCGCCAGATCAGGCTCACCCCAGGGGGGCGACGTGAGCGCCTCGAGCACCGCACCGTGCAGCGCCAGCTTGTGATGGTCGCTGATCGCGGCGGCAATGGCGTCCCGAGCGAGCTCGTGGCGGAACGCGACCGAGTCGCCGATCGACACGACCATGCCGCTCGACACGCACTGCTCGAGCTGCTCGCGAGCATCGGCAACAAGCCGGTCCAGCAGCCACACCTCAGCCTGAGGTCCGGCCACGGCGATCGCCTCCAGCAGCTTCCGCGCGGGCGCCCCAAGGCGAGCGGCCCGCGCCAGCACCGCGTCGCTGACGGTCTCGGGAAGCTCGGCGTCGCCGCCCGCCAACAGCTCCGTCACGAAGAATGGATTGCCGCCCGTGCGGCCATAGACCGCCTGGGGATCGGCTCCCAAACGGGGCTGAAAGCGTCGCCACGGCCTCCAGCGACAGGGACGCGAGTGAGATCCGGACGAGCGTCTGACGAGCGCCAAGCTCGCCGATCACAGCGCGCAGCGGGTGCCACGGACCCAGCTCGTCGTTCCGGTAGGTCACGACCAGCAGCGCGCGCACCTCGGCAAGGCGGCGAGCCGCCAGGCGCAACACATCGAGCGTCGCCTCATCGGCCCACTGCAGATCCTCGAGCACGACCAGCGACCCCGCGCCGCGGTCGGCCAGCTCACGCAGCAGCGCGGTGGCGACCGCGTGCGGCTTAGCGCCGGAACCGACCAGCTCGACCAGCTTCCCGCCGACCGCGTCCGCGAGATCGAGGAACGGACCCAGCGGCCGCGGCGCCAGCAGCGGCTCGCAGGAGCCTTGCATCGCCCGCTCCCGGTCTGCGAGGCGTTCGCTGAACTCACGCAATAGCGCGGTCTTTCCAGCACCCGCCTCACCCGACACCAGTGCCAGCAGCCCCGACCCGTCCCGCGCGACTCGCTCGAAGCATTGCTGGAGTCGATCCAACTCGCGATCGCGCTCCAGCAGCGGCTTCGTGCGCCCGTGCGCCGATGCGGACCGTGTCCCAGTACTCATCTTATGACCCACGCCCGGGAACAGAATAAGCCGCCAGCGCCACAAAGATAGGTACTGGTGGCGCCCAACATGGGCGGTCCTCCCGATGCGCGCGGCTCGGTGCGCTCGTAGCGTCGCGGCATGCTGAAAGCCCGAACCCGCCAGGAGGACTGAGATGCCCAGATACGTGGTGCAGCGCACCTTCCCCCAAGGGCTTGAGATCCCGGTCGCCGACGGCGGCGCCGAGATCTGCCGCGCGGTCGTCGAGCGAAACGCTGAGGACGAAGTCACCTGGGTGCACTCCTACGTCAGCGCCGACAAACGCACAACCTTCTGTGTCTACGACGCACCCAGCCCCGAGGCGATCCGCAAGACCGCCGCTCGCAACGACCTGCCCGTCGATCAGATCACGCAGGTCCAGGTACTCGACCCCTACTTCTACAGGTGAGGGGTGTGATTGCTCATATGAGAAAGGTTCGCGCTGGCTCTGATCAGCGCGTCGGTCGCCGTGATTCCACCCGGGATGCCAAGGCCAGGCCTGGTCGGTTATGGCCCGATCACGGGTTCCGGGAAAACGATTGGAGGTCGTAATGACAACGTTGTTTCAGCGGCTCGCGAGGCCGGCGGCGGCCGGCGTCACAGCCGCCGCGCTTATCCTGGGCCTCGTTGCCGTGGCCCTGGTGTACAGCTCATCTGCGAGCGCCCACAGCAGTCCTGCTTGCTCCGACGATGTGACGGGCGCTCCGACCGGACCTGCGACCGTGTCGGCCGCAGGGACGACGTCCTACGGCAGGGTGCTGGTCATCGGCTCGGGCCCCTACGCCGGTTGTTCTTTGTACCTGCTCACCTCAGACCAGCTCCATGCGCTGAACGGCGCGCCGTTCGCGTGTAGCGACAACGCGAACGCCCTGAAGATGTCTTGCGACAGTGACCTCTGGCCAGCACTGCTCACCAAGGGTGCTCCGATCGCGGGGCCGGGGGTCAACCCCAGGCTTCTCGGGACCGTGACCCGCACCGACTTCGACTTCCTGACGGGCGTGTCGTCGGCCAAGCAGGTGACCTACGCCGGTTATCCGCTGTACCGCTTCTTCCTGGACAAAACGGCGGGGGACACGCAAGGCGCCAACCTGGACGACCCAGTGACCAGTCCCCCAGGCATCTGGTACCTGGGCGATCCGAGCCGGGGCACACCGGCAACAGGTCGGGCTCAAATGCAGCTCGAGACCGCTCCCCTCGGCGGCACCGGCCCCGACGCGACCGTGCTGGCCGCAACGATGAACAATGACTTCAGCGCCTTCCCCGGCGCGAGCTTCCCCGTCTACACCTTGCGCCAGGCCCGTGGCCACGAGCGGGGCCACGCAAGACGTCACAAGCGGGGGCACGAGAGCGCCTGTCAAGGGCTGTGCGCCGTTTACTGGCCACCAGTCCTCACCTCAGACCGGCCTGTAGCGGGACCCGGCGTTGATCAGCATGCCCTCGGGTTCATCGTCAGACCCAACGGCAGCCATCAGGTGACCTACCATGGCCGGCCGCTGTACCTGTTCTACAAGGACGCCTATATCGGGCCGCCCGTTGACGTCGGGACACAGGGCATCTTCGGAGCAGGCGCGCACACCCCCTGGGGCGTGTTCAACACGATCCCGCCGCTGCCCTAGAACCCCGCACGAGCCCGACACACTGAAAGCCCCGGCCGACTCGCTCGACCGGGGCTTTCCCACGTCACGTACCTCCACCTCACGTACACCCGACACGACGATGCGCTAAGTATGAGCTTCAAGCGCGTGCACAACCGGCCCCGGCGTTGAAGGGCGGCCGCAGCACAAAGCGGCCACGTGGTAGCCGTGACTGGTTGAGGCGTCGACGAGTAGCCGTAGCGCTGGCGGTCGGTCGAGTTGGCGGTCCACGTCGTCGCCCGCCCGTCCGGCGTGACTCATGGTGTCCGGCAGCGGTCGCGCTCCCGTGCGCTATGTGCCCCTTTCTCACGGCTCCTTTGCTGCTCGATCAGTAGCGCGTTGGCGGCAGGCTGCATGCGCGTCCACGCTAGGGCGACACTCGGCACCAAAGCTGGCGAGGGCCCCGCCGCTAGGGAGTGTGCTGCCCGACTCTAAATGCGTAACGCTTTCGCAACGATGTGGCTTTAGCTCACGCTTTAGGCTCACGCGGCCCCGCTGGGGATCCGCGCGCTGTGGTGGTGAGTCGATCCGGTGTGCGGTCTGTGTGGAGACTCGTACAGGAGGTTGTGATGCGGCTAGGAAAGACAACGGTTGGAGTCGCCGGGCTGCTCGCGTGCCTGATCGTCGGTGCGTCGGTCGCGCTGGCGGCGGGCTCGTCGGGAACACCGGCAGGCGGTCGGATCCAGTTATTCGTTCAGCCCGGGAAGACCCAGGGCAACGGGAAGGTCCTCTTCACCGGCGCCGTCGGCGACTACGGGTCAAGTCATTCTGTCAGCACCGGTGGCAAGAAGTTCGGAACGGCGACCCTAACGAAGGGCACGATCACGATTGACCTCACGGCCGTTAGCAAGAAGGCCAATAACGCGAGCCCGACCTTCGACACCGCGACGTGCTCGGGCTCTATATCAGTCTCGGCTGCGGCTCCGATCGTCAGCGGGACGGGGCTCTACGCTGGCATCCACGGGACTGTGAAGGTCACAGAATCGTTCGGCTTCATCGGCTCGACG
Organism: uncultured Solirubrobacterales bacterium; assembly: GCA_963709205.1. GTDB lineage: Bacteria > Actinomycetota > Thermoleophilia > Solirubrobacterales > Solirubrobacteraceae > Palsa-465. The sequence continues at coordinate 221,209 of CAVPVP010000012.1, read as the reverse complement.
CGCAAGAGCGGCCCGAAGAAGGGGCAGTGCAACCTGAGCAACAGCGCCCCCACGGTGGCCCAGATGGCCGTCGTGTACGGCAGCGGCACCGTCAGCTTCTAGCTCGTGAACCGGCCTGGCGAGAGATCGCCAGGCCGGTTACCAGCTCCCGACGCCCGTCATCGGACGAGCCACGGGTTGTGATCACCGCGGCATTGTCTCCCAAACGGGAGCCGTGGATTAACGGCCTCGACGGGACTCTTCTTGGCCAGTGAGACGCTCCAAGTCGCCGACCGCCCGCTGGGCTCGCGCTGTTGCTTTGCGCGACAAGCACGCGTCCCGGGCTGGCGCGAAGCTCCTGCTTCCCCATGCCAAGCGGCCACGGTGCCAGCGCGGCCGGTCCAGGCGTCGACGAGTAGCCGTAGCGCTGGCGGTCTGTCGAGTTGGCGGTCGACGTCGTCGCCCGCGGGTCCGGCGTGACTCATGGTGTCCGGGAGCAGTAGTCTCGAGCGCCGCGACAGCGGTCTCCCAGACTGCCGCTGCTTCGTGGAAGCAGCACTGCGCCATGAGGCGCCAGGTGACCGGGCGGGGTGAGAGGCCTCGCCTCCGGCCGCCGTAACGGTCGGGGGAAGGTGAGGGGCAGCCTGATGCTGGAGGTACGGCGGAGGGCGGGAGCAGCCCTGACAATCGAGCAACGGTTCGCCGCCAGCGGGCCGGGTGCGGTACCAAGGCAGAAAGGTGCAGGAGACGAACCAGTGTTAGAAGTCCCGATACAGGACGGCAGCCCCGAAGCTGGCGGCTATGGACTGTGGGGGCGCTCGGTCCTGCTTTCCCATTAGGACCGTCTCGGCCGACCGTTTGTTGTTCGGGCGGTCGAGGCCGCGGGCCGTGTTGCGGTGGACCGCGGCGATGCCCCCGGGGTACAGTTGAGCGCCGACCCTGCCGACCGGCGTATGAGTGAACGTGGGAAGCGTCCCGGCGGTGCCCGCCGAACCCTTTCGGGGTTCGGAGCAGGTGCACCGTGCGCTGTTGCCGTCGGGGCGTGGCGGAGGACTCGTAGTAGTCGTGGGAGTAGCGACCTACCAGGGAGGGCGGGAAAGCCGTCCGCAGGGCGAAGGGGTCCAGTGAGCCAGCAGCACGATTGGATGGAAGGAGGCCGCCGGTGAATACCGGCGTGCTGCTGCCCGAACGGGGAGCGGGTACTTCACTGACAACGGTAGCTGCACGAGCGGGCGACCGCTCCAGTGCTCATGGAGAGCCGGATGCGGGAACTCGCGCGTCCGGGTTGGGAGGGCGGCGGTGCGGAGACCACCGGCCGCAAGGCCGGCACCGGCGCCTCGCCGCTGACCCTGCGTCGCGTCGAACCGGTTCCTGGCTGCTGCGATTAGTCTCGAAGCAGCGTCTCGTGAGATGGTGCCACGTCGCTCCAGCCGCGTTGCATCCGGGAGGGACCGTTGCTCCTGTGTGAGCCCGCATTACTGGGCGACTGCGGGCGGAGAGGGCGTTCGTTCTGCGGAACGGCACGGTCTGGTGTGGACGACCTGTCTTGTTGCTGTTGTTCGGCGCTGAGCGGCTGCCTGCGATGGGCCGCTCGCTTGGGACCGGCCTGCGCGGGTTCAGCGTGATGAGAGAGCAAGGAGCCCGAACAGCTGCCACGGACGCCGCCGATTGAGAGCGATTAGGTGACGATCTCTTCAAGCGGAGGGCCGTGATGTCGCGCTCGGTCGGCTGAGTTTGCCCGTTCGAACGTCGTCGGCGGCAGTCAGCTGCTCCAGATATGCCTCCAAGACGCTGGGCCGGCTGAGCGGTGCCTGACGCGCGAGGTAACCGTCGGGACGCACGAGCAGCAATCGCCCGTTGAGCGCGCCGTACCGGCGGTGGGCGCGAAGCTCGGGGTCGGCTACCTCGCCGGCCGCGGAGCCCCCGTTGCCTCCGTTGATCGTGATCGTGTGCACGATGTCGCGCCATCGCGCGAACCGGGCCGCGGCGCGGGGTGCGATCGTCTCGTCGGTGTCGCGGCCAGTCATCACCAGCAGGGTGTGGGCACCAGAGCGCAGGAGATCGAGCGGCCGGATTGGCTTGCCCTCAAGCTCCAGACCGGCGACGTCGGGAAGGCGTTCTCCGGAGGTGAGCGATGCGGGCCGTGGCCGCGGGTTGGGGTCGCTGAGCGGGCTGTCCTTGTAGTGGTGGGAAACCTGGCCCAGGCGGTTGATGTATCGGCGTTCGGCGGCTGGCACGGCCATCGCGATCGGGAGCAGATGGTCACGCAGCCAACGTTTGCGCGGGGAGGCCATGGTGAACGTCGTGACGAGCCAATGGGTCAGTGTGAGGACGCCTTCGGCGATCGGCACGCGCTCGGCTTGGTAGCTGTCGAGCAGCTCGGGCGGGCTTTTGCCTTGCGCCACCATGGCCAGCTTCCAGCCGAGGTTGAACGCGTCCTGGATACCTGTGTTCATGCCTTGGCCGCCAGCCGGGCTGTGGATGTGGGCCGCGTCCCCGGCGACGAGGATCCGTCCCGCGCGCATGATCTTCGTGTGGCGTCGGTAGCAGCGGAACGCGGCCGGCAGGGTCGGGTCGGAAATCCGCAGCCCGGCGGGTCCACGCTCTGCCACCAACCGCTCGATCTCCTCGAGCGTCGGGGCCTGGCGCTCGGGAACGGCGCGACCGACAACCTGCGGCACGAACACACGCCAGCGCTCTACGGGCAGGGGGAAGGCCGCGAGCACAGAGGGCGTGTAGGCGAATACGTGGAAGTGGTCGCGGCGGAGCGGCGAGTCGATCGCGAATTCGCCCATCAACCAGTCCTGGGAATAGTCGTCGCCTTCGAACGCCACGTCGAGGCTGCGGCGCACGATGCTCCCCGCCCCGTCGCAGCCAATGACCCAATCGGCGGTGACCGTCTGCACCCCCGATGCGCCTGCCCGCTGCACCCCGAGCGCGGCGCCCGCGGTGTCGCGCTCAAGGGCAACCACCTCGGTCGCTCGATCGATCCTCACGCCGAGGCTTTCGAGCCTGGTTTCGAGGATGCGTTGCGTCTCGGCCTGGCTCAGCGTCAGCAACAAGCGGTAGGGAGAGTCGAGGAGTCCGAATCTGGCGCGCAACCGCGCCCCCGCTTGCGTGTGAAACGAGATGCCACTAACCCGGTGTCCGAGCTCGAGGAACTCGTCGACTACGCCGAGTTGGGCGAAGACCTCAAGCGTCCTGGCGTGGATTCCGATCGCTCTCGTCGCGGGTGATCGCTCGATCTGCTTATCGAGCACTCTCACCTCAACACCCCTGCGAGCGAGCTCGATCGCCAGCAGCACACCGGTTGGTCCAGCGCCGACGATGGCTACCGGCACATCGTTCCGAGTCGGCATCATTGGCCCCCTTGAGGCAGGTTGAACGGACGCTGATCGTGCGCCGGGTCGCTGACGGCTCGCTGAAATTCGGCTGAATACAGCGCGCCCGTTCTCAACGCTGTTCAGCGGTACGCTTCGGTATCGGACCGGGGTGAGTGAGTCAGCGATCGAGTTTCGGCTTCTGGGTCCGCTCGAGGTGTGGCGTGCCGGTCAGCAGCTGGCGCTGGGCGGCGCGAAACCGCGAGCGCTGCTGGCGATCCTGCTATTACACGCCGACCGGATCATCTCAATTGACGAGCTGATCGACGGGCTCTGGGGAGAGCGACCGCCACTCGGCGCAGCCAACGCGCTGCAGGCCCACGTGAGCGCTTTGCGCCGGACGCTCGAGCCACGCCGCGGCGCGTCCGACGCAAATCGACTGCTCATCACTCGAGCACCGGGATACCTGCTGCGACTGAGCGGCCATGAGCTCGATCTGTTCCGATTCGAGCGACTGATCGCCGATGGACGCGATGCGATCTCCGCCGACCCGGGGAGAGCAATCGCTTGTTTTCGTGCCGCGCTCGGCCTATGGCGCGGGCCAGCCCTGGCCGATTTCGTCTACGAGCGGTTTGCCAGCGCCGAGGCTATCCGGCTCGAGGAGATGCGACTGGGCGCGCTAGAGGACTGTCTCGAGTGCGAGTTGGCGCAGGGGAACCATGCCGACGTCGTCGCCGAGCTCGAGAGCCTGCTCGCCGAGCATCCGCTCCGCGAACGGCTGGCGGGTCAGTTGATGCTCGCGTTGTATCGGTGTGGACGCCAGGCGGAGGCGAGCTCGATTTTCCAGTCGACGCGGAGCGCGCTTGTCGAGGAGATGGGGATGGAGCCGGGAGCGGCTCTCCGGCAGCTTCTGCAGCAGATCCTCGAGCAAGACCCGAAGCTCGAACTGACGGAACGGAGTGCAGGCGCCCATGCAGCGCGGGCAGGCGCGATGCCTCGTCCGCATCACAATCTCCCAATCGAGTTGACGTCGTTCGTCGGCCGTGAGCGGGAACTTCAGGACATCCTCACTCTGCTCGCGCAACAGCGCCTGCTGACGCTCACCGGGTCGGGCGGCTCCGGCAAAACGCGTCTGGCCTTGCGGGCCGCCCGGGAAACGGTCGAGCATTACCGAGATGGCGTCTGGCTGGTCGAGCTCGCACCGCTGTCCGACCCCGCGCTGGTTGCCAGCGCGGCGGCCGCGTCGATCGGGATCCGCGCCCAGGCCGGAACCCTGGTTGAGGCGCTGAAGCGCTCGCTTCGCAACTCGGATCTGCTGATCGTGCTCGACAACTGCGAGCACCTGGTCGGCGCGTGCGCCGAGCTGGCGCACGAGCTCCTCGTCAGCTGCGAGCGCGCGCGGATTCTGGCCACCAGCCGTCAGCCCCTCGGGGTTACAGGCGAGGTTGCCTGGCCCGTCCCCGGGCTGGAGCTTCCGAGCCAGACAGCGGGAGTATCGGCCGACGAGCTCGGCCGGTCCGCCGCCGTTCGGCTCTTCGCCGAACGCGCGGACGCGGCCCGGCCGGGGTTCTCGCTCGGGCCAGGCGTCGCCGACGCCGTGGCCCAGATCTGTCGGCGACTCGACGGGATCCCGCTCGCGATCGAGCTGGCGGCGGCACGGACCCGCGGACTCAACGCAGAGGAAATCTTGCAGCGCCTCGACGACCGGTTCAGGCTCTTGACCGGCGGAACACGTGACTCGTTGCCCCGCCACCAGACGCTGCGTGCCACGATCGACTGGAGCCACGAGCTTCTGAACGGCAGCGAGCGCGCCCTCTTCCGGCGGCTAGCGGTATTTGCCGGCGGTTGGACGCTCGGCGACGCCGAGCATGTCTGCGCCGACGACTCCCTGCCAGTCGAGGACGTGTTCGACGTGCTCAGCGAACTGGTGACGAAGTCGCTCGTCGCCGCAGAGCCCGGCCTCACGGGGGAGACTCGGTACAGCATGCTCGAGACGCTACGCGCCTACGCCGACGAACAGCTGCGAGTCGCCGGTGAGTGCGGCGCGGTCGGGCGTCGCCATCTTGACCGCTTTCTCGAACTCGCAGAAGACGCTCACGCGCGGCGCGATAGCACGGGGCTGAACGCGGAACTCGAGACGATCCTCGCCCACCAAGACAACATCCGTGCTGCGCTTGCGTTCGCTCGCAACGCCGACGCCATCGGGATGCTGATGCTTGCTGGAGCAGTCGAGCAGCTCTGGCTGGCCGGAAACGTCACCGAAGGACGTCGCTGGCTTGGCGAGGCACTCCAGACCGCGACCGGTCGCACGCCGGAGCGTATCCGCGCCCTCAACATCGCCGCTGGGCTGGCGATCCTGCAGCAAGACCAGGAGATCGGGCAACGGCTGATCGACGAGAGCCGTGCGCTGGCGAAGGAGCTGAACGACAGGTCCGGCGAGGCTTGGGCGTGGGTGTGGCTCGGGTTTCTCGAGCTGTGCGACGACCCGCCGAGATCCGGAGCAGCCCAGCGCAGTTTTGAGATGCACGAGCAGGTCGGGGACCGCGTCGGGATCTGCCGGTCACTGGGATTCCTCGGCGCAATACTGGCCCAAGATCCGCCCTCGCTGAGAGAGGGTCAGGCCGCGCTGCGGCGAGCGCTGACGATCGCCGAGGAGCTCGATGACGCCTGGGGCAAGGGCTTTACCCGAGCCGTGCTCGGGTGGAGCGAGATCGACCTCGGCAATCACGAACTTGCCGCCGCCGACTTGCGTGACGCCGTTCGGTTTGCGGCGATCGGCCCGATCCGTGGCACGGCAATTGAAGGGCTCGCCAGGGTCTGGCTCGAGCGCGACCCCCGACGAGCTGCTCGTCTGGTCGGCGCCTGCGCATCGGTGCGCGAGAGCGGCGGCGGGGTCCCGCCAGGATGGCTCAAACGGCGTGGCCAGGATGTGCTAACCGAAGCCGAACGGGTCCTCGGGCCGGCCGCGGCTCGACAAGCCTGGGAGGAGGGACGACGCATGAGCACCGCGGAAGCGGTTGCGTACGCATCAAAAGAGGCGTAGCCCCTACGTCCCGCTGCGTCGATTGCCAACTCGCTCCGTTAGCGCCCCAACGAGGGGGTACCCGGCTGGCGGCCTGCCCGTCGCGCCCGCCCCGCTCCTCCGCTGGAACGATCGCGACGGTGCCTCGGCTCCCACCTTACTTCTCCCTTGTCGCCGTACCAGCTCCAACGCACGGACTGCCGCTTGAGCTGGCCGGCGGTCCGGCGCAGAAGCCAGGTTGCCGCTCGCTCAGCGGAGGACGTGACCGCTCATTCGTCCAGCAAGCAGGTGTCTCAGACGGTTGGGGGGTTTTCTGCTTGCTGCGCGACGCGGTGGCAGTCTGTCGCTGTGCGTCAGGGAACTCTGAACCCGCACTTGGCCTCTGCCCGCTTGAGCGCCGGCGACTGAGGTGGGAACACCAGATAGACCCCGCCGATGCCGACGGCGTTACCCGTCTGGCTGCCAGGTGGCGGGGCTGGTGGAGGCGAAGTCGTCGGGTCGGGGAAGTTCGCCACGCGGTGGGCGCGCATGCATCTCGCGAGGTTGAGCAGGGCGACCTTCTCGCTCGCCGAAGCCGCCCCTGGGCTTGCGCCGCCACCCAGGAACTTGGCGCACGCCCTCTGAGCGGACACGAACGCGGGGGTGTGCGGGTTGATCCAGTTGGGAATGACGCTCGGGCCGCCTGGGCTCGGGTCGGGGAAGTTCGTCACGCCGTGCGAGCGCATGCACTGGGCCTCCTTGAGCGGGGACCCACCGCTCGCCACGTCGGCGCTCGACTTGGTCGAGGATCCGCACGCAACTAGAACCAACGCCAGCCCCGCTGCAGCGAGTGCAACAATCGGGCTGTGTCGGTCGGCGTTCAAGTCGTCGTCCGCTCGGCAGACAGGCTCAACCGTATCGGGCGACCTGTAACAGCGAGGTAACGCTGGACGGGCGCGATACACAGCGTCCAACCGGCAGGGTCCCCCGTTGATCGACGAAGAGCAGTCTGAGGCAGGCGACTCAGACTGCGCATCGTCGCCGGCGCGGAACTTCACCCAGCATTGCCGCTCGGGCGGGCAGCCGACCAAGAGGAGCAGCCAGGGCCGGCCACACCCGAGCAGGTGAGGCCGCTCGGTGTTCGTGATTGCGGAAGTGAGTGCGGGCCGTGCATGTCGTGAAGATGCTTTTGGTTGGAGGACTGTGGCGCAGTCGTCGTTCTGGGCTGAACGCTTCGCGTGCCCGGCTCCTACGACCTGTACTTCCGCCTCACGGCGCCGGCCGGCAAGACGTCGAAACTGGGTCGAGACGGTCCCCAGGAAAGTTCTGGTTTGGCTACGGCCAAGTCGCGTGCGTCGGGCATCTGGTATGGTTAACCCTATGGTTAACGATCCGTTCAGGGCGCTCTCGCACCCGATCCGCCGCGGGATCGTCGAGCGCCTCGCCGCCGGGCCTGCGACCGTCGGTGAGGCCACCGGCGGGTTCGGGGTGTCGAAGCCCGCGATCACCAAGCACCTGCGGATCCTGGAGGAGACCGGCGTCGTCAGACGCGCCGTCGAGGGACGGACGCACCGGCTCTCGCTCGAGCCCGAGGTGCTAAGCGTGGCAGCCGACTGGATGGATCACCAGCGCGCTCTATGGGGGCGCCTGTTCGATGTTGTCGACGAGTACCTGAAGGAGGAAACACCGAAATGAACATGCCGCCGATCGTCTCGCCGGAGGAGTGGGAGGCCGCTCGCCAGGAGCTGCTGGTGAAGGAGAAGGAGCTCACCCGCGCCCGTGACGCGCTGGCCGCCGAGCGCCGCCGGATGCCGAGGATGGCCGTGGAGAAGGAATACCGCTTCGAGGGGCCCGACGGCCCTGTGAGCCTGCTCGACCTGTTCGACGGCCGCCGTCAGCTGATCGTCTACCGCTTCTTCTTCGAGCCCGGCGCGGCCGGCTGGCCCGACCGGGGCTGCTACGGCTGCTCGATGATGGCCGATCAGGCCGCTAACCCGGTGCACCTGAACGCACGCGACACCACCCTCGCGTACGTCTCGCGCGCCCCACAGGCGGACATCGAGCGCTGGAAGGCGGGGATGGGCTGGGAACGGATCCCGTGGTACACGATCACCGATGAGTTCGACGCCGACTTCGGCGTGGACGAGTGGCACGGCACCAATGCCTTCTTCCGCGACGGAGACCGGATCTTCCGCACCTACTTCGTGAACAACCGCGGCGACGAGGCCCTAGGCAGCACCTGGGCCTACCTCGACCTGACCGCGCTCGGACGCCAGGAGGAATGGGAGGACTCGCCCGAGGGCTACCCGCAGACTCCGCCCTACGGGTGGTGGAACCCCAACCCCGCGCGGGGTTACGGCGTGGCCGCATGATCGCTCACAGCGCAGGCGTGCCGGTGGAGGAACTCCTCACGGCGGCTCCCGGAGCGGGGCTGGGCTGATGTCGGCTGTCGGCTGTCGGCTGTCGGCTGATGATGCTGCGCCATGCGACGCCGACGGTACCCCGGACGTGACAGACGCCACGACGCTGCGAATTGAGCGTGCCTACCAGGCGCCCGCCCAGGCGGTCTTCGACGCGTGGACCAGTGAGGAGGTGCTCCACCGCTGGTTTCACGCCGAACACGACTGGCAGACGACCGAGGTCGAGGTCGACCTGCGCGTCGGTGGCGTCGTGCGCGTGGTCATGTGCGACCCCCACAACGACGTCGAGCTCGGCGGCGGCGGCCACTACACCGAGATCGACCCGCCGACGCGCCTCGGGTTCACCTGGATCTGGGACGACAACCCCACTCGGACGCTGATCGAGGTCGAGTTCGAGGAAACCGACGGCATCACCACCGTCCGCTTCACCCACAGCGGCCTTTGGAACGAGGAGGCCGTGCGCTCTCACGAATACGGCTGGAACAGGTGCTTCGACAACCTCGAACGCACGCTCCAGGCCACTCACCCCAACCGATAGCGCTCGCACCTGCGCTGGCGCGGCCCAGCCGAAACAATGGCGCCTCGCCCCCCGCGAACCGAGCTGTGTCGCCACGCGACCGCCACGTTTCCGCACGTGTTCCCGAGCAGCAGCTTCCGGGAGGCGCGGATAGTGTCGCGAGGGTCCCGAGATAACTCCCTTAGGCGTGAGGCATCGGCTAGGATCCCGGCCGAGTCGTCCGCGCAAGCCCCGCTTCTGGTTTGTCGCCGACGGGGCAGTCTCGCTCAAGCTGCCCGTTTCCGCGCCGAGCGGTAGCGACACCAGCATGACCGCTCGGGGTGTCGAGGAGGAGTGCCGTCGGGTGCACGGCGGCACCGACGGTCGGCGTCGTCGCCGGCCACGCTGGCATTACTGGTCATGTCCGATACCGGTCGTCGTGGGATGGCCGTTCGGCGACTACGGCTTGACTGCTTCGGTCGCCGATCAGGAGCGCGGTCCACGGTCTGCTGGACACCCGCGATCAAATCCCAGCTCGAGGCGGGCTCCCGCTCTACCGGGTCAAACGGGAAGCCACGCGCGCATCTCGTCGCCGGTTCGGAGCTGTCCCTGGTTGAGTCGGGTGGCCGGGGGCATCGCAGCCCCCGGCCACCCGACTCGACAGGAAGCCGAAGTCGGCGAACGTCTCTAGCAGCACCGCCAGCCGATTGGAGGGATCGCCGTCCTCCTAAAGCCCCACACCGCCTCGGGCTTGATGGTCAGCGTAAGCGTCGCGTGCGCGGCCGCCGTGGGAAGGGTTGTAGTTGTCACCGAACGCAGGTTTCTCGCGACGGACGCCGGGACAGATCCCCAGTCCTCCGCACGTACTCGCGGGCGTGCTCGATGCGCGTCGTGATGAGCTCGTGAGCATCGGCTGCTCAAGAGCGCGCCGATACCCTTTGGAGCCTATTCAGCGGTCGAAAGATTCCTTCGGGGCGGGCGCGGTCAGCGCTCGTAGCTTGCGTCTGCAACCGCGCTTGACAGCCGCCGGGTGTCGAGGGACGATTGGTCTTCGCAAAGCGCGACGAGAGGGCACGGCGGGCATATGACCAAGGTTCTGTATTCGCTCGGGCGGTTCTCGGTGCGGCGTCGGTTTGTCGTGCTTGGGGTGTGGTTGGTGGTCGCGGTCGCGCTGGTGGCGGTCTCGCACCAGACGGGTGACAACACCAACAACAACCTGTCCTTGCCGGGGACGGGCAGCCAGCAGGCGATGAATGTGCTGGCCAAGCCGTTCCCGGAGCAGTCGAATGGCTCAAGCCCGATCGTCATTCATGCCAAGAGCGGCAAACTGACGGACTCCAATTATGCGAGCGCGGTCAACAATGCGGCCGCGCAGGTCGCGAAGGAGCCGTTTGTGGCTTCGGTGGTGAACCCGCTGACCCCGCAGGGCGCTTCGGCACTCAGCCAGAATCAGACCACGGGGTATCTGTCGGTGACCACATCAGTGAACCCGGGCTCCCTGTCGACCGATCAGGCGCAGAAGATCATTAACGGTGCCAATCCGGCAAAGGCGGCCGGCTTAGATGTCCAGACCGGTGGTCAGTTGGGTCAGAAGGTATCGCAGCCCTCGACCGAGTCGAGCGAGCTGATTGGGATCATCGCCGCGATGGTGATCTTGACATTCACCTTCGGAACGATTGTGGCGATGCTTTTGCCGATCGTGACAGCGATCTTGGCGCTGGCGTCGACGCTCGCGATTATTCGCCTGCTGGGCCACGTGGTGTCCGTTCCCACGGTCGCGCCGACGCTGGCGACGATGATCGGCCTGGGCGTGGGAATCGACTACGCGCTGTTCATCGTCACCCGGCATTTCCGAGGGCTCAACAAGCAGGGCCTGGACGTGGACGAGTCGATCGCCCGCGCGGTCGCGACCTCGGGCGGGGCGGTGTTCTTCGCCGGATCGACGGTGACCATCGCGCTCGCGTCGCTCGCCGTGGCCGGCATTCCGCTGGTCACCACGATGGGGCTGATGGCTGCGATCGCGGTGGTCGTGGCGGTGCTCGCTGCGCTCACGCTGCTACCGGCGGTGCTTGGAATCGTTGGCCCGCATATCAACTCTTTGCGCGTTCGCGACCGCCATCCCGAGACGCATCCGTCCGAGGGGGGCCTGTGGGCTAAGTGGGCGCACGAGATCGCCTCGTACCCGTGGGTCGCCGGGCTGGCCGCACTCGCCATCCTGATCCCCTTGACGATTCCGCTCCTGTCGCTGACCTTGGGGCAGCAGGACACAGCCGCGCTGTCGACCTCCACCACGGCCCGGCAGGCGTATGATCTGATCTCCGATAATTTCGGACAGGGCGTCAATGGTCCGCTGCTGATCGCGGTCAGGCTGGGCTCGCCGGCGCAGGATGGCGCCAACGATTCACGCCTCCAGACGCTACAGAAGGACGTCAAGTCCACCTCGGGCGTAGCGATGGTGACGCCGACGCAGGTCGACAGCGCGGGGACTACTGCGTACTTCAACGCGATCGCCACCACCGGCCCTGCTGAGACGCAGACTGCGAATCTCGTCAACACGCTGCGGTCCAAGACGATCCCGAGCGCCGAGAAAGGGACCAACATGCGGGCCTACGTCGGCGGCCAGACCGCCGCCTACGTTGATCTAGCGTCGAAGATCTCGAGCAAGCTGCCGCTCCAGATCCTCGTGGTGATCGTGCTCGCCTTCCTGCTCTTGATTCTGGCCTTCCGAACGGTGGTCGTCCCCGCCCAGGCCGCAGTGATGAACCTGCTCTCGATCGGCGCCTCCTATGGCGTGCTGACCGCGATCTTCCAGAGCGGCTGGGGGATCGGATTACTGGGCCACGCGGATCCGGTCCCGATCGTCTCCTACGTCCCGTTGTTCATGTTCGCGATCCTGTTCGGCCTCTCGATGGACTACGAGGTGTTCCTGGTCAGCCAGATCGAGGAGCACGTCCACGCCGGCGAAGACAACAAGAGCTCGGTCGTCTCAGGGCTGGTAACCAGCGCGCGGGTGATCACCGCCGCCGCCTCGATCATGGTGTTCGTGTTCGGAAGCTTCATCCTCAACGGAAACCCGACCGTGCAGCAGTTCGGCGTCGGCCTCGCGCTCGCGGTGCTCCTCGACGCTACCGTCGTCCGTTGCCTGCTGGTCCCTGCACTAATGATCATGATGGGCAAGGTCAACTGGTACATGCCGCACTGGCTCGACCGGATCGTCCCGCAGGTCAGCATCGAAGGCGCCGAGTTCTTCCGAGAGCGCGACCGGCTCGCAGCCGCCGAACGAGAACCACAACCAGTCGCATAAAGCTCGCGCGGCGCGAGCGTCCGAGCCAGGTGCGGCGACCGGTCCAGGTCACACCCTCCCGCGGTTTACCCGGTTCGCCGGTCGAGCTTACCCAGACCCGGAGGACCATTGAATCTCCGTGCAACGACGGGTGGGCCGAAAGCGGGTCACGCTCACGTCAGCAGACTCGGCGGAAACGCGGATTCGCTCGTCGAGTAACCAGGTCGAACGAACCGGTGAATCGAGCGACCGAAATCGCTGCCTTGTCCCGTATATATCTCCCCATCTCACGGCAGGCCGAGGAGCCCGATCTAGGTTGGGATAGAGTTCTCTGTGGGGGTGTTGCCCGTTGGACCGTAGACCCGCAGCGCCAGCGAGAATGGCTCAGCGGGCACCGGCAGCCAGTCGGCCAACCGCGACAGGCGACTTGGGCTGGATGTCGATCGTGATCGACCGGTCGCGATTCTTGTGAAGGCCGCATTTGCGTTGAACGCCCACTCTCCCGACCCAACTAGCGACCGGCCGGTCTGTTCGGACGAGCGTCAGACCGCGACGTTAGTACTCCCAAGTTTCGGGTAATTAATCGCGCGGTTTTCCGGGAGAAAGTGATTAGGCCTCGGTGGTCGTTCTTCTCCTAGTCAGCTCGTGCTGAGCGCTGCAGTTGCGGCAAGCATCCTGGTCTCGATTCTTCTTGAGTGCGGGACGCCGCCGGCCTTAAGAGGGGACTGGTGGACGAGGTTCGAGAAGGACTTCCGCGCGTTCCCAGCCATGCGTCGCGGTCCGTCACCGAAGCCGCCAGCGCGAAGGGACGACCCGAGACCACCCGACGATAACCCGCGGCATGGCGAAAGCTCTCGGCGTCGCTCCCTCCAACGCAGGCCATGCTTGCCGCGCGCGTCACGACGGCTCAACCGTCGATCTGAATTCGAGGGGCGACAGAAGGACTGGATTAATGTCACGGCGACGGCACCACGACGACGGACGAGACGGTCGCCGCCTGATGATCCTCAGCGACGCGGGTGCGAACTTTACGGTTGCGAACGTGCTCTTGATCGGGTTGGTGACCGGCATGAAAGGCGCTAAGGAGCATCTCAGGTTTAGTTTCTGGTTGCATCAAGAGTTACTCGGATCGAGCCCCAAGGCGACACCCGTTCGTACTGCGATCGAACGGCGACAGCCGCATGTCCGCGATTGTCGCGCTGGCGATCGGTCACGGGATTGCGCGAGCGGCCGCCGTCAGGGGCGACGCGGACGACGCGCTCCGCATCCAAGTCAGTGGCGTCACTGCCGGCGACCGTGACGGTCGCTGATGCTCGGGACGACCAGCAGCACTCCGGCCAGGTGCCTCTTGCTCGGTCGTAGTCGTACAAGTTGTGTCACGGGCGCTGATATGCATACCCTGGCGAACGCTGCCCAACGTTAACACCATCCACCGGTGCCCCAGCTCCACCCCCAGCCTGTCCTGCTCCTTGATGTTGACGGTGTCCTCAACCCGTTCCCGTCGACTCCAGACGGCTACATGGAATACGGCTTCTTTGAGGGGGACGACGAGCCGTCCGGCTGAACCCGGAACACGCGACGTGGCTACAAAGCCTCGCAACGAGGTTCGAGATCGCGTGGGCTAGCTCATGGGGCCAAACCGCCAATGAGCTGATCTGCCCACTCTAACGATTCTTCCAATCACCGCGACGTCGGGAGTAGGGTAGCTCCGGATCGCGCGCTCTGGTCGTCGACATGAATGAGGGGGTAACGTTGAAGAATCTGCTAACACGCCATTGCGTCGCTGCGACGCTCGTCTTGGCGATCGGTTTGATCGCGACGGGCGCCCTCGCTCCCTCGGTAGCCATCGGATCGGTTTCGCCGCTCACCGATCCCGCTAAGATCGAAACGCTGGCCAAGGATGCCTATATCTGGGGGGTCGCGCCGGAGTTCGTCTACCGCTTCGCGAAGTACAACGAGCTGGTGACGGCACCGGTCAACACGTTCGGTGGCGCGGGAGCGGCGGCGGCGTGGAACAACCAGGGCACGAATGCCGGCGACGCGTCGGTGCTGTATCTCAACGCGATGCTGGACCTCAGCGGGAAGGGCCGTGGAGGCACGAAGGAGCTCGTGCTGACGGTCCCGCCATCGCAGACCAACTACTACGTGGACGTCCTGCTTGATGGCTATATCAACGACGTGGGCAGCATCGGCACCCGCACGACCCCGTCGACGCGCGCGCAGACCTACCTTCTCGTAGGCCCGACCTCGCCCTACGCCCACGACCGAATCGCGCGGATCCACGGCTTCACATACCGGGTGATGGCCTTCGACACCAACCGCGACTGGATGCTGATCCGGATCCGTGCCGACTCGCTCGTGCCGGCGGCCGACCCGACCTCCGTCACGTCCATCCTCAAGAACGTCGTCGAGCGCTTCGGTCTGAGCACTCTCTCCGAGTTCGAGGCGCGTGGGCATCGGCCGAAGTACTTCAAGTCCGGCCAGTACACCCCCACGCAGGAGCAGATAAAGCGCGCAGCGAAGTGGCACACCGCCCCGACGAACGCGGTCGCTTTCTTCAAGCAGGTGGGCGAGGCGGTGAGGCTCAATCCGCTCCCCACCGCCCGCACCGGGCTCAATGGCGTCCCGCTGAGGACCCTGCCCAGTTGGGTCATTCCGCAGGCCAATGCCCGCATTCTCTACCGCAATCCGTCCTATGGTCAAAGGGGCACGCTGGCCCTGTTCAGGCCGCTCGGTCTCACGGCGAACGGCTTCACGGTCCCGCGCAACTGGGGCCAAGCGCAGATCAACGCCCTCCAGGCCGGCATGGACGACGCGAAAGCAAACGTCGCCAACATAGCGAACTCGACGCAGGTGACGCAGGCCACCAATTACTGGGCCTACATCAACAGCGGGATCGGGACCTACCCCAACACGCCCCAGGGGTACCTCCGCCGAGCCGTGTTCGTGGTCTTCGGCGGGGCCACCCTCCCGCAAGACAACGTCTACGCCGGGCTCAACAACCTCAACGGCACGTCGGCCACCACGCTCGACGGCAACAACACGTACAAGCTCACGTTCACGCCACCGGTCACCAACCCGGCGACCTTGCCGGTGGTCGGTACGCTGCCGCCAACCGCCAACGACAGCCGGGGCAATCCGCGGGGATTTTGGTCGATCACCATCTACCAGCCCGACGCTACGCAGTCCGCCGCCCCATTCATCTCCCAGGCGAGCGTTCTGAACACCGCGTACTCGACCGCGGACATTCCCGTGACCGCCGTGGACGCGTCGACGGACACCCTCACCGTCAAGCCCTCCGCGTGGGGCCCACTGGTCGCGAGTACCCCGATCCTGTTCGGCTCGACCGCAGCGCAGTACGGCCTCACACCCGGCGTCCCGTACTACGTCGCGACCACCCCGACGCGCAAGATCGACCCGAAGACCAAGGCCGCGATGTACTCGTTCAAGGTCTCGACGAAGTGGCTGCAGACGCTATCGGCGGGCAACGTGCCGATCCAGTACAGCGGCGCGCCGGGTCCGGTCGTCACACTGACTAACCCGGGCGGTCCGGTCAACCTGCAGTGGGGCCCGATCCAGCCGGTGTCGCAGCTGGGATCCCAGCAGCTGACCTCCGGCAAGCTCGCAAAGAACCCCGATGGGTCGGTGACGATCTGGCTCGCCCCGACGCGGCCCACAGGCGCCCCCGCCACCAACTGGATCCCGACCCCATCGACCGCGTACTACGAGAGCCTCTATCCCGCCTGCGTGCCCCAACCTGGACAGGCGCCTCCGTGCTCGACGGTGATCCAGGCAGTAATGCGCATCTACTACCCCGCACCCGCCAGCAACACACAGGCCTCGATCCTGCCCCCGCCGAATGGGTCGATGGGCGCCACCTACGTGTTCCCCGCCCTCGAGAAGGTGAGCTAGTGCCGGACATCGGCCCTCTGGCTTCCGGCTTGTCGCGACTGCAGCCATCACCTTGAGTGCTTCTTTGGGCTTACTGGCAGCGCATGTTCCCCCTCAGCGCTCGATTCCCACGGGAATCGGGGCAAAGAGCGCGCTGAGAGGATGTGATTCCGAGAGGAAGCGCAGCCGTTAACCCCGCCGACGGGCTGGCTGGGGCCCCGTTTCAGACCGACCTCCGCTACCGCGTATCGATCGAAGCGCGACACTACGCGCCGAGCGCGGAGCCACGCTCAGTGGCGCTCTCGGCTGTTAGGCCCCGAGCTGCCCCGCGTTCAGCTTGGTTGCGGACAGCGGCGCTCCGCTTAGTTGAGAGCGCTGGCGCACGCCCGGGTTGTGGTAGTACAACGATGCCGAGACGATCTTCGAGCGCCTAGCTGAACGTGGCATGGCGGCTCCTAAATACCAGGCGGGATCCACATGCTGACCAACGAATATGCACTCCTCACCAACGTCCGCCCACCAGCTGCCCGCGTCATTCGACGTCGCCGCGATGGTGGTCGCGGCCGCTTTCGGGGCTCACGTGGCGCGCGCGAGGCGGGTCCCCTTGTTTGGGGTGCTCTTAGCCGGCGTCATGGCTGGACTCGGCGGCGGCATCGTGCGGGACGTACTTCTAGGCCTTGAGCCGGCGGCGATCACGACTTGGTACTACATCCCCGCAGTCCTCGTTGCCGCAATCATCGGCGGCTTGACGGCACCTCGCATGAACCTCAGCCGGCTCCCGTACGTCGCCGCGCAGGGAGTCTCGATCGGGTTGCTCGTCGGGATCGGGGTCCAAAAGGCGGTCGAGTACCGTGCTCCGGCTCCGTCCGCGATTCTGCTCGGCGTGATCACCGGGACGTTCGGCGGCGCTCGGTGACGTCCTCGCGGGCGAACGGGCCGCGATCATGCGCGAGGGCCACTGGCTGTTGTCCACGACCGCTGCGGCGCGGTCGTCTTCTGCCTGACCACCCTCTACATCAGTTTCCACACGGCGGTCGTGCTCACTGTCATCGTCGTGAGCGGGCTTCGCGTCCTGAGCGTCCACCTCGATTGGACCGACCCCGTCTTCCCCGGCGACCACCTACGTTCCGGGGATCCCTTAGCCGCGCGGCGACGCGACCGCCGCGGAGTCCCGTGCCAGGCTCGGCAATGGCCGATCCTCGCTCACTCGGTATCTGCTCGCGAACACGGCCAGGGCCTGGCGAGCTACTCGTTTCCTGCAGTCCTTGCCGTGGCTGCCGCTCGAGCGCAAAGGAGCAGTCCGGCTGGCGCCCAGATCAGCCGTCGAGGCGACTGCTTGCGGACAAACCTGGACACGCGCCGGCGTCGTCAAGCGTGGCTGCTCCGTCGCCAACTCGATCGCGCGCTGTGGAGTTGCCCGACGACGGAACGGATCGCCCGGGAGAGGTGCGTCTTCCGCGGCAGAGCTCGGAGGCGCCCAAACCTAAAAGCTGCCCGTCCCGAGGGGAAACGAGGACATGCGCTCTGCCGCCCAGCGATCTTTCGAGAGCTTCGCGTGAGATCGGCTGAGCTCACCTCACGGTTGGCCCCTCTGGTGACCTTCCTTTCATTCGGGCTCACGATCGCTGGGCAGGAGCGAGGGCGGCGACGGCAGCTCGAGACTTGTGCAGTAGGAGAACAGGGGCCGCTGCGTCGCGCAGTCACTTGGTATCCGCTGGTGCCACGAGCTTCACTCGCGCACGCCACGGTCGTTGTGACGTTGGGTATAGGCGTGCACGGCGGCCGTGCGGGTGCCGACGCCGAGCTTCTCGTAGATGTTCTCGAGATGCTTTCGGACCGTAGAGGGTGACACCCACAGGTCCTGCGCGATGTCGCTGTTGCGCTTTCCCTCGGCAACGAGGTCCAGCACTTCGCGCTCGCGTGCGGTCAGTAGCGGATGGCCAACCGCAAACGACTCTTCGAGCACGACCACTTCGGCCCCGCCCACCCGCGCTCGCTCGATCGTGAGGATGCCAGCCGGGCCGCTCAGCTTCAGCTGCGGTGCCAGCTCACGATCGAGCTGGGGCGAATTCTCGCGTGCACGTCCGTACTCGAGCCAGCCGCTGAGGACAGCGGGCAGGCAGATGCTGTCCGCGTCGGGGAAGTACGCTGCGAGGAGACAGCGCGCACGCTCGGACGCGGCATCGATCTCTCGTCCGGCGCGGTCGGGCAGGAGAATCCCCCGGCGCGCGTCGGGATCGCTCGCTTGGAGCTCGATCAGTCCGAGCGCTGCCGTGCGGCGTGCGGTGGAGGCGTGGTCGAGCTGGGCGAAGTGCGGGGCGAGAAGGTTGAGCAGCGCTCGGTCGCGCTCGGTGAAGTCGCGATCAGCCGACTGGAAAAAGAACGTCTTGCTGTGATCGAGGGGCGATTTGATCCCCACCTCCATCTCGTACTCCATGCCGAGGAGGAAACCGCAGTAGTAGTCGTTGTAGAGCGTTGTCCGGTGCCACTGACGACGTCTGAGAACGTCGCTGATCTTCATCGCATCGAACCGGCCAGCAGCGGTCACCGCCGGGCACAGGGGATGCTCGCCCTGTAGCCGCCAGAAGGTGTCCCACTCCTCCGGCTCGTCTTCGCCGTTGCCGGAACCGAACCGACCGTCCTCGTGCGTGAACGTGCACCAGCGCAGACGCTTGTGCACACGATCGGACTCGCAGAAGGCCGCCTGCTCGCTGCCGACCAGCCGGCGCAGAAGCTCGAGTACGTGGGCCGGGAACGGATCAACGCCGGACTCCGCATGCGCCTCGCGGACGAACCGCAAGGCCCCCTCGAGATCGGCGTTGCCCAGCCGCGTCACGGAGTGAAGATACGACGAATGACGAATGGACACAAGCCCGGCAGGGTGGGACCGTGTTGCTGGTTAGGCCGATCGATCACACCCAGACGGAGGGGGTCTCTCATGACCAGCATCCACTCACGCATCGCCTCCAGCCTCGCACTCGTGCTCGCACTCGGCGGCGTCGCCGCGCCGACAGTGCAGGCTCGCCTGCCCCTCGCGCTCCGGTGTGCATCGTCATATCGCCCCATCGTCCGTGAAGAACTTTGCAGGGAGGCTCGCTCCGGTCCGGCCTCCGGATCCATCGCTATAGGCCACGCCGTGGCTGGCACGGGCGTCGGTTTCGACCTGGGTGACGCCGGCATCGGCGCCGTCGGGCGGCATCGCCCTCCCCGCGCTCGGACTCGGCGGCGCGCGCGCAATCACCGCGCGCCGCACACGCCGACGGATTAGGACGCAAGTCCTCGCGGACTGACCGGTCGGGCTCACCATCACCCCAGGCCCCAGACGTCAGTGCTTCCGAAAGATCGTGATGGCGACCTTGACGCGCTGTGGCGAGGATCGCGCGAGGGTTCGCCCTGCCAACGACAACCCAACCTCACTTACCAATGGCATGGCGAAACATCGAAATCGATCAACTGATCAGCATGCAGCCCCCGATCCATATTGAATCCGCTCGAGCACTCGACGACGATCGGACAGCGAGCGTCGACGCACGCGTCAGCGCCGATCACTCGATGGACGCGCCGATCGCCGATGGAGCAGCCTCGTCCGTCGACGTACGCCAGGACCCTGTGCGGAGGGCCGGCATGAGGTTGAGCAAGCGGCTTGTGCGGAAGTTGATGCCTGGGTCGTAGGCCAGGACGTCTTGAGGGGGCGCGGTTCGGAGGGGCGGAGCGGAGGCTCCGCCCCTCCTCAGTCGGCGTCCGGTCGGTCAATCGCACCGCTTCGCCGCTCCATCACCCTCTCGACTTTCGCGACCCGCGTCGGTGGCCACCGTGATGTGCTGCTCGGGGTCATCTGTGCGAAGCTCGCGACACGCCCCGGGGGCTCGGCAGGGGCGCAGACTGGAAGTAACGAACTCCTACGTCGAGGGGCGTGGGGAGTGTCGCTGGGGGCAATGCCGGCAGCCCATCGGGTTAGGGGTGCACGCCTAAGAGGTACGAGATGGCCGCAATTGCACAGCACCTGCGGCCACGCCGGCTTTGCCCAGCGCCGGTCAAAGCTGGGTTCGCTACCGATCGGCTAGCTGCTGCGAGTTCGGGCCGGCGCGCCGAGTGTGGCAGAAGCGCACATTCGACCTCGCTACCCCACGAGCGCCTGACGCCGCAATCCCCATCCATGATCGCTTTCGCAATCCAGCCTCTTCGCGTCGAACCATCGCCTTGGCGACATCTCGATGCCGCGACGTCTGGGCCTCCGGGCGGGCGACGCCCGGGATAGCGATCGTCGGGCTCGATCGGCGGCACGATCGCTTCGGCCGTCCGGGCGCCTTCTAACGGCGCGATTGGTTTGCCACGCTTGCAATCGCGCCGCCCGAACCACCGTGGCGACCGCTTTAACCCGCGTGTCCGCTCACGGCGCGCAATCGGAATGTCGGCGAGGTGATAGCCCGGATGCCCGGGCGGTTCACGCTAGAGCGCATGGTCGCTTTGTCCGCGAGCGCGGGTGTGTGTCTGCCACCACTGTCGAGACCATGGATCAGGTACAGCCGGGCCCGTGGGTCGACGGGTGGAGTATCAGGCTCGGGTCTTCCTGCTGGCCTCGAGTTCTGCGACGCGCTGGCGGATTCGATCTTCGTCTGTGATCGCGTGCCATCGCGTCCCGCGGCGCTGACCGCTTCGGCGAATCCGGCCGGCTGTTTCCAAATCCCGAAGCAGGCTGAGCACCTGATCGCGGTTCCCGTTGGACCGCTCGGCTAGCTCGGAGGTTGTAAGGCCGCCGTTCTCTGAGAGGAGTGACTCGAGTTGGTCGCTCGACATTGCCTTCAACGTCGGGCGGGCTTTAGGTCGAGCTGCCTTGCGCGTGCGGTCGTGCGATCGAGCGATCGATGTGTGCGAGACCTCCCGTGATGCCTCGTGACGCGAGGGCGTGGAGGCGCGAGTGCGGAGGCGAGGGGGTGTGTCGGCGGTCCGGGGCCGCTTGGTCTCAGCGCTGGGTTGGCGTTCGGGAGCGTCAAGGGCCGAGCGGCGTTCAGCGTTTTGATCTCCGAGTTCAGTTCGCGAAGCCGGGTGTCAATTGAATCGACGATGTCTTGAGTTGAGTTCATCCTGGGCATGCTACGCACGTGCGCGGCGCCGGCCTCCATCGAGCACGCGGCGTACGAGCGCACGGGCCGATGACCGAGCCGGCCGCGGAGGCAAGTAGCGCGCGTCACCGCGGGTGCGGGAGCCGGCGGGCGGGGCCAGTTTGGCACGCCGTCCGGGCGTGCGGCCCTCGCCTCGACCGGCCCCGCACCGAGCGGGGCCACGACGAGAAGGGATGTGCCTCATGCACAGAGGAATCACCAGCAGCGACTCGATGTTCTCGGTCCGCGAGACGCCGTGGCACGGTCTCGGTGTCGTGCTCGAGCGGCCGCCGGCGACGATCGCTGAGGCGATCCACGCATCAGGGCTTGCGTGGCGGGTCGAGCGTGAGCCGATCGCGGTCGACCGGGGTGAGGCTGCCACCGTGAATGACTGGTGGGAACCCAGGTGCGAGGAGATCCCCGGCTACTACGCGACGGTTCGGCAGGACAACCGGACGGTGCTGGGGATCGTCGGTGACCGTTACCGGATTTATCTCCAGCCGCGGGTTATCCGAAGGAGACGGCGCGTGACGGCGGGAAGCGCTGTCGCTGCGGGCTCTACGTAAGGTTCGATAGCGCATAATCCCTGACCTCGTCGAGGCTTCGGTCCGTTTGTTGTTGAACAGATCGGGAGGTCTCGGTGAGAGCGATGAGATGGCATCTGTGGGTTCCGAAGGTGTCGGGGCCGTTGGCGTCGTGTGTGGAGGGGTACGAGCGGTGGCTGTCGGCGCGCGGTCACCCGGCTGGGGCACTCATCGCGGCCGAAGCGCGGACCGGGCGACTCGGATTGTCGTTCCTCGGGGCATGCGATGTCCGGACGGGATGTCGACGGGTTCGATCTCGGGATCGAAGGGCGCGCGTTCTCTGGGCAGAGTGCCGCGCGCGGTCGGAGTCGCGGTGAGTTCCCGGTCCCGCCGGCGGAGTGGAACGACGCGGGCTAGCTCATCTCCGTCGGCCGGCGAGTCCATCTTCCCCTGACTCCACAGACGCGCATAAGGGACTGCATACTACCGCAAATTTTGCAGATTTGGGTATACTCGCGGCCGGATGAACGACCCCGATTTGCTCACGGTCTCACAAGTGGCCGAGGCGTGCAACGCCACCAACCAGACGATCCGTAACTGGATCAAGAACGGGAGTCTCCGCGGCGTCAGGAATCGGGAACCGGTTCCTCATCCCGCGCGAGGACGTCGACCGACTCCGCGGAGACGTCCGGGCGCAAGGGGGGGAGGGGCCTTGGGATTACAGCTCCGACGAGCCGGCTGGTCCGCTTCCCGCGAAAGCGCAGGAACGCCAGCGCGACGCGGACCCGACCGAAGGTCTGCTGGGAGTGTGATCCGTGGACTCCGAGCAGGCATTCAACGAGGCGCGCGAAGCGTGGCGATCGGCCCTTCGCGACCACGTCCTCGCGCCCGCCGGACGCCGGCTTTAGCGCGCCGTCTGGAAAGGCTCGCCGCTGCTGCGGCCCAACGGGCTGCGGCGTGCGAGGCCGCGAACCGTGACGGGTTCGAATGGCCCGCGACCCGTGGAGGCGCCAAGCCGCCGTACGAGCTGCAGCCCGGTACCGGACGCCGGGGCCCGGAGGATCTGTGGGAGCGGTTCGACGAGGCGGTCGCCGAGCTCGACCGGGTGAGCGAGGGGCGGAGCATGCGCGCGGTCGGGCGTGCCTACGCCGAGCTCGCGGAGATCGCCTCGCAGCTCGCGAAGGCGGTCGAACGGGAGGATCGTGCGAGCGGCCTCCTCCCGCGAACCGCGACCAAGCGCCGCCGCTCGGCCTAGCCGGCGGCCGCAAGCCGCACAGACCTGAGTTCGACCGATCGTCGATCTCCACGTCGCGTCCATCGTCGAGTCGACGTCCTAACCGCTCGAGCGACGCCATCCGCTGTCAGGCGACCGGCATCGCACTACAAACCGGCTCATGCATACCTGCCGCTCGCGTCGCTTCGCTCCGCGGCAGCACACAGTTGCACTCTTGCGAGTGCCGTCCGACCCCGGTGGGATCCTCAGCGCCAATGTGGGATCCGTTGTCGCCGTCTGAGAGCGATCCGCGTCGTTTCGGATCGCGCCGGGTCTGACTGCGAGCCCAGGGTGTCTGTGCGTTCTGGAGGGGTGCGCTAGTGCTTTCGATCGGGAAGCTGGTCGTCGGTCAGCAGCGCTATTACGAGCGGCAGGTCGCGCAGGGTGGAGACGATTACTACTCCGGTCGCGGCGAGGCGCCCGGCCGGTGGGCGGGCGCCGGGGCGCGGGCGCTGGGGCTCGAAGGACGGGTCGCGCCGGAGTTGTTCAACGCGCTGATCGGGGGTGCTGATCCGACGGATCCGTCGGCGCGCCTGCGCGATTGGCGGGCGCCAAAGGTAGCCGCGCTGGACCTCACGTTCTCCGCGCCGAAGAGCGTGAGTGTCCTGTTCGCGATCGCCGACGAGCCTGTCGCGGGCGAGCTCGTGCGGGCGCACGAGGCAGCCGTGCGGGCCGCGGTCGGGTGGATCGAGGACACCTCCGTGCAGGTCCGCCGCGGCGCGCAGGGCCGCTTCGTCTATCCGGGAGAGGGGCTGATCGCGGCTGCGTATCTGCATCGGATGTCGCGGGCGCTTGACCCCCAGCTGCACACTCACGTGGTCGCGGCGAACCTCACGCGAGGACCGGACGGCCGCTTCACGGCGTTGCACGGCACGCCGCTGTATCGGGCCGCGAAGACCGCCGGATACCTCTACCAGGCGCATCTGCGGGCCGAGATCTCCGAACGGCTCGGGCTCGAGTGGGGTCCAGTGTCGAAGGGTGCGGCCGAGCTCAAGGATGTGCCGAGGGGGGCGCTTGAGGAGTTCTCGCGCCGCCGGCACGAGATGGAGCAGGCGGCGGCGGAGGGCGGGTTCTCGCTCGGGAGTAAGCGCTCAGCGGAGGCGGCGGCGGTCGACACGCGCGAGCGCAAGCAGTACGGGATCGAGACCCACACGTGGCGGGAGGAGATCCAGGCTCGGGCCGCCGAGCACGGACTCGGCCGCGACGAAATCGCCGAACTCCTCGCACGCGGCCGCAACCGACGTCGACCCTGATATCGCCGGGATCCGGCCCCGGTTCGGCGAGCGCTCTCAGCGCCGGCGGTGACGAGCGTGACCTTGATGCTCTCGCGGCGCGGCTCGCTGGGGAGCATGGGCTGACGGAGCGGTCCAACACGTTCGACCAGCGCGCCGTGCTCCAGGAGTTCGCGGCGGCAGCGGCCCAGGGCGCGCGCGTCGCGAAGGTGCGGGATCGTGCGGACTGGTTCGTCGATCGCGGCGAGGTTCTGCGCACCCGCAGCGAAGAGATGACGACCCAGGATCTCGTTGGCTGCGAGCGGCGGCTGATCGAGTGCGCGCTCGGGCGGATTGACGCTGGGTGCGCGGTCGTCCCGGAGGGCGAGGTCGCTCGGGCGCTGGCGTCGGCGGATCGGCGGTTGACCGACGAGCAGGCGGAGGTTGTCCGGTTGACGGCGAGTAGCGGTCATGGTGTGCAGGTCGTCGAGGCGTTGGCGGGCACCGGGAAGACGTACACGGCCGGCGTGCTGCGCTCGTTGTATGAGGCCGCCGGGTATCGGGTCGTTGGGCTGGCGCCGACCGGCCGCGGGGCTCGCGAATTGACCGAGGATGCCGGGATCTCGGCGTGCACGATCGACCGCGCGCTCGTCGACATCGAGCAGCTCGGAGCGAGCTTGCCTGAGGGCTGCGTGGTCGTGCTCGACGAGGCCGGGATGGCGCCGACGCGTCCGACGGCGCGATTGTTGGAGCACGCGGCGCGCGTGGGGGCGAAGGTGATCGCGATCGGGGACTCGGGTCAGCTCCCGTCCGTGCTGGCCGGCGGCTGGCTGCGGGCTGTCGGCGAGCGAGTCGGGGCGCTGCGGCTGACTGAGGTGATCCGTCAGCGGAATCCGAGCGAGCGGCGGGCGCTCGCGGCCCTGCACGAGCGTGTCCCGGGCCGGTACATCGATTGGGCGCAAGCGCAGGGAAGGATCGACGTCGTCGCCCCGGATCGGGTGATCGAGAGCGCTGTCGGGGAATGGATTGCGGGGGCGAGCGAACATGGCCCGCAGCAGGTCGTGATGATCGCGCGGGACAACGAGACCCGAGCGCGCCTCAACGACGCCGCCCGCGCGCACCGAGCCGACGCCGGCGAGCTCGGTGAGGAGCACAACTTCGGTGCCACGCCCGTGGCCGTCGGCGACCGGGTGATCTGCCGTGACAACGACGCTCGAGTCCAGGTCGACAACGGAACGCGAGGGACGGTCCGCCACGTCGACCGCGCCGGAGTCGTGCTCGAGACCGACGCCGGCGCGGTCCGCGAACTACCCGCGGGCTACGTCGCCGATCACGTCGAGCACGCCTACTGCCTGACCGGTCATGGGATGCAGGGCGGCACCGTCGAGCGCGCGTTCGTGGTCGCATCGCCCGAGGATCTGACCGCCGGGTGGAGCTACAGCGCGCTGTCCCGCGCACGGGGAGACACGCGCCTGCTGGTCGCCGACCTGGATCGCCGAGGCGCCGAGCGGGCCGAGCTCGCACCCCGAGAAGCACGCCCAACGACGGGCCGGTCGGACGTCCTGGCCAGAGTGGCCCGTCGGATGCTGGTCCGGGACGACGAGGACCTCGCCGTCGACCAGATCCCCGCCGCGGGCCGCGAGGACGACCCCGCCCTCGCGTCCCACCGCGCCGCACGTGGCACCCCTGCACAGGAGGTCGCCGCCGACCGTGCGCAGGCGAACGAGCCGGTCCGCGAGCGTGAGTCGTCTCATCGAGCTGCGCGAACAGATCAGCCGCCACCGAGTCGTGCTCGGCGCACTGCCTACCCGGCCGCTCGCGCGATTCGACGAGCTCGACGCGAAGGAGCGAGAACTCACCATCGAACACGAGGAACACGCGGAGCGGCTCGCCGCGCTCGACCCGCCGACCCGCCGTCTGGGACGAGTCCGCGACGCGCACGCCGACGAGCGATCCTTCCTCGTGACCGCGCTCGAGATGGACGAGCGTGCGCTGTCCGAGGTCCGCGCTGAAAGAACCCGGTTGCGGCGAGAGCTCGGAGATCCCGATCAGGTCCGCTCCGAACGGGAAGGCATCGAGGCCGCCATCGATCAGCTGCAGCAGGACTACGACCAGGTGCGTGACGTGCTCGCCGACCGGCTGCTCGACCGCCGCCCGCGCTGGCTCACCGAAGCGCTTGGCGATCGACCCGAACACGACCGCGAGTCCGAGACATGGGACCGGGCCGCCAGGGCCATCGCGGCCTTCAGGCTCGACCACGACGTCAGTGACAGCCGCACCGCGCTGGGTCCCGAACCATCGCTCGACGACACGCATCGTCACGAGTGGGATCAAGCCAACGCGCTCATCGAACGCACGCAGCGCCAACTCGGTCATCAACCGCCAGCGCGCGAGCACGGCCTCGACCTCGGCATCGGATGAAACCGCGAGCGCTGAGCGTCCGATGCGAGTGCCACCGTTTGGGCATGCCCGACGTAGGAGTCATCTGCGCCCACGCGACGTCACCCCGACAGCTCGAGAAGGAGCTTGCTCGTCTCCTCCGGGGCCACGCGGCGGACGACGTCCTCGGTGTCTCTCAT
The DNA here is from genome assembly GCA_963709205.1 of uncultured Solirubrobacterales bacterium. Classification (GTDB taxonomy): domain Bacteria; phylum Actinomycetota; class Thermoleophilia; order Solirubrobacterales; family Solirubrobacteraceae; genus Palsa-465. Next base: position 194,130 of record CAVPVP010000012.1, on the reverse strand, counting down.
TGGACGGCGACCGTCTCAACCAAACAGTCCGGCGGCATCTGGAGCGGCGCGAGGCAGGCACACAAGCTCGAGTACTCCGCAGTCGTGCTTGTGCGAGCCGAGTAGCACGCCTGGCCAGCGCGTGCTGGATGTTGGGATCGCCGGCCCGCGCCTGCGCGAGAACACGAACCATCGCGCCGACTCCGGCAGCAGACCCTGGGACCTGGACGGGGGAGTCGTCCACCGTTCGGCGCGCTCGCGTCCGCTTCTGCTGGCCGAGCAGGAGCGTGCCATCGTGCGCAGCTCGCTGCTGCTGGTCGTCCAAAGGGGCGGCCAGGGTTAGCTCGAATCGAGCAAGCACTGCCTTCTCCTTCTTCCGTGGAAGCAGGAATGTCGCCTGACTCGGGCTGCAGATTCCTCGGCGATCGCTCCTGGAGGGTGAACTCGGCGGGCGAAGGCCGCGAACGAGCCCGAGGAGGGTCTTGACGGCGCCGGCGCGCGTAACGGCCGCTAAGAGCCGGTCAGCTGGCTCACCGAGAAGGTCGCCCCAGCGGGGTCGGCGAGCACCGCTTCGCGGAACGGCCCCGCGTCCTCGGGGCCGGCGACGATCGAGCCGCCGAGCTGGGTGGCGCGCGCGCCGGCTGCGTCGGCGTCGGCGATCCAGAAGTCGGCCCTCCAGTGCGCCGCCTCGCCCTCACCGGCACGCGCCATCACCGCCACGACCTCGCGCGACACCGGCTGCTCAGGGACCCCGCCCACGTAGCCGGGGAGGCGCCACAACAGCATCGGGCCGAACGCCTCCGTCGTCCAGCCGAGCACCGCACCGTAGAACGCCTTGGCGCCCTCGGGATCCGGCGTGCGTAGGAAACTCATCGAATAGGCGCTCTGCTCGTTGATGCGCTGCGCGCCCCGATGGGCGCCCGGCGTCCACACGCCGAACACCGCGCCGGAGGGATCGGCGACGGTCGCCATCCGCCCGCCGTCGAGGCTGCCGAAGGGCTCGGCCAGGAGGTTCCCGCCGGCCTTCACCGCGCTCGCGGCGACCGCGTCGGCGTCATCGACCCACACGTATGTGGTCCACGCGGGCGGCAATCCGGGAGGCGGGGGCGAGCCGATCGCGGCGACGTCCCTCCCTCGCAGCCGGCACATGTAGTACCGCATGTCCGTACCGGCCGGGGTGCCCTTCTCCACGTCCCAGCCGAACACGCCGGCATAGAACGTCGCCGCCGTGTCGGGGTCTTCCTGCCAGGTGTCGACCCAGCAGGGGACGCCGTGCTCATACCCGTCGCGCTCGGTCAAGGTGGCTCCTTGGTAGCAGATAATTCGGAGATCCAGTGGCAGTAGTCAACGGGCCACAGTTCGACCTCACAACCCCCAGTGCCATGCCGTTCCATTGGGTGGCTTGATACGAGCCCCCGTGTCAACGAACAGAGAAGGGATAGCATGTCCACCCACCACAGGAGCAGACTGCTCGTGCACGCGATCGATCCCGCCCGGCTCAACGTCGTCCGCACCACCACCGAAGACGCCCACGGCAACCAACTCCGTCCGTTCGCCGCCACGGCCAAGGCGAGCCGCTGCGTTGTTGCCTTCGCTACGCCGAGCCGGGCGAGCAGATCACGCTGATTTCGTACGCGCCGTTCGAACGCCGTCGGTGTGGAGGGAGGTCGGGCCTGTCTACATCCACGCTGCTCCGTGCGAGGGCTATACCCTGACCGGCCAGCTGCCCGAACAGTTGGCCACCGGTCCGCGCGTCCTGCGCACCTATCGCGCCGACGACACCAGGAACTACGAACACAACACCGTCGTCACCGACGAGGTCGATCTCCAGCCGGTCATCGAAGGTCTGCTCAGCAAACCAGACGTCACGACGGTACACGTGCGCATCCTGCGCCGCGTGCTTCCTGTACGCGGTCGCGGCTGAGTGACAACGTTTCGACCGATCGATCGCGGGGGCCCGCGTCCGAGAGTGCCGCTATGTCGCCTCGGCAACTATGTCAACGCCGCTGCTGCTCTGGGAGTCAGCAAGCTCGAAGCGGAAGCCACGGACCACGCCGACTACGTCTTGGACGCACCTGGGGTTTCGTGAAGGGGGAAGTCTCGCGACCTTGCCTATCGTTCTGCAGGTCGGCGTTCGGGCGGGCGACCGCAGTGGTGGCAGAGCACGCGTCGAGTGCCGGGGCCGGCGGACGCCTCAAACGTCGCCGAAGCGCTCGTGAGCTCCGAGACCGCTCAAGAAGCGAAGGCGATCGCCAACGACTTGCGCGGTTTCCGCGCAACTCGGGAGTCCGGGTGGCGGAGCGACGTGGAGTACCGCCCGTGGGGAGCAGAGGAGGGCCAGCGCGCGGTCCTCTCACGCCGCTCGGGCTGAGCGCGTGCTGCGTGGCGCTGCTCATGCTCTTGTGCGGCTTGGTGGGTCAGTATTCAACCCGCACCCAGATGAGGAGTCGCCGTGATGGATGAGCTAGGAGCGAGAGGTACGAAGTCGTGAGCGGCGGTGGCGCCGAGACGGACCTGGTCACGGGGGCGTTCAGCTATTCGGGCTCGCGTATCGCCGAGTTGCTGATCGAGTCCGGACGAAAGGTAATGACCCTCACTCACCATCCGGATCGCGAGCATCCCCTCCGGGCACGAGTCCGAGCGTGGCGTTATCGGTTCGATGACCCAGTCGCGCTGGCGCGCAGTCTGGAAGGGATCAGCACGCTCTACAACACGTATTGGGTTCGATTCGAGCGAGACCGGACGACCTTCGCCAACGCGGTGGCCAACTCGCGGGTGCTGTTTGAGGCGGCTCGACGTGCCGGCGTCGCTCGCATCGTTCATGTGAGCATCGCGAATCCTTCGATCGATTCGCCGCTGCCTTACTACCGCGGCAAGGCGCTCGTAGAGGAGGCTCTGGCTGCTGCCAGGGTTCCGTACGCGATCGTGAGGCCGACGTTCTTCTTCGGGGGTGGGCGGGACATTTTGGTCAACAACATCGCCTGGATTCTGCGACGCATGCCGCTCTTCGTGGTGCCGGGCGACGGGCGCTACCTGGTGCAGCCGATCCACGTCGATGACTTTGCGCGCATTTGTCTACGGGCCGCGGATGCTCCCGGCGACGTGATCATGGACGCGGCCGGGCGCGACACGATGTCGTTTGAGGAACTCGTTCGAGCTATTAGAGACGCCGTCGGCCGGCGAACGCCGATCCTGCACGTACCGTCTGCAGCGATGGCCGCGCTCGCGCGCGCATTCGGCCTTCTGGTTCAGGACGTCGTCCTCACGGCCGACGAGATTCGAGGGCTGACCGCCGGGCTCCTGGTCTCGCATCAGCCGGCGCTCGGAAGCGTGTCGTTGGTCGAATGGTTGAACGAGCAGGCGCCAACGCTCGGTCGTAGATATCTAAACGAACTGGACCGTCACTTCAGGATGTGAAGCAGCTGCTCGTGCCGAGAAGGGATCTCGCCCGCCAGACGAGGGAGGCCCGTGACTCGCTGCGCGCCGTGGCTGGCGATGTGTGTGAGGGCGGGGTGCTTCTTGGCCTTGTCTTGTTTCGGACTGACGCTGTGCCCACGCGGCCTCGCCCCGCCCAGCCGGATCGCCTCAGTACGGCGATGGCTCGCCGATGAGCCACCACGCAAGCGCGCTTGGGTGGGCTGAGGCGCAGGTCGCGGCCGTGCGCGATGATCCGGCGGCGCGTCTTGGGTTGATGGTGCGGCTGTTTCGCGGGCCGACGGGCCGCGCGCCGCGACACCTGCCGTTCCGACGGGCGGCGCTGTCGTTCATGCGGTGGCAGGCGCAGCGCGGCGTTCTCAACCCGCTGGACGCCTCGCCGCCCGGCAGCGTGTGGTGGCGCGCGATGAACGAGCGGCTACTGCGGGACGGATGCGAAGCGGTCGGGCTGCTGGGTGGGCTGGCCGGCGAGCCGTCGTCGCAGGCCGTGCGGCTCTGGCTGGAGTTCAGCGCTAAGCCGACGGGGCGCAACTGGTACCGCGCTCACAACGCGAGCATCGTGGGCGGCTACCTGGAGCACCGCGAGCTCGCCGAAGCTGAAAGCGCACCGGAGCGCTTCTTCATGAACGTCGCGCTGGCGCGCGTGCTCTACGCGCACGCGCTCAACGCGGCGCCGCGCTTGGCGCTAGGACGGTGCGCTCTCCTCGGCCGCCTCCTCGGCGACCCCCGGCTCGGAATGGCGGGAGCGTTCCTCTCACTCGGGCGCGTGCTCCCAGATCGCTATCCGCTCGAGCAAGACGTACAGCGCTATGTCTCCGTCGAGCACCGTCTCGGCCGGATGCTCGACTACGCGGTGATCGTGCCGCGACTGCAGCGCGTGTACGAGTGGTCCGCCGAGGAACTCGCTGAGCCACGCATGCTCGAGCTAGTTCGCAACGGCAACCCGATCTACGCTTGGCCCTACGAGCAGCGACACGTGTGGCGCTCGCCGCACATGCCGTTCGCTGCCGCGTTACTCGAACGCGTCACACGGACTCGATAGACCGACCGAACCGTCTCAGACGACCTCCAGCAGCGAAGCCCCCGCGGCGGCGCGCTCCTGCTCGGCTAGCAGCTAGCAGAAGCGGTCGCCACCGCGCCGAACGGCGGACGACTACTCCCGCCCGAGAGGAGGCGTCCGGATCGAGGCCTGCAGAGAGCCTGCGATGGGCCAAGGCTCACCGGTGTCCGGCGACATCGACACGCCGATGCTTCGCGCCGACACGGCCGTGAACGAGACGCTTCTGCATCGACTCCCGGCTCGTCAGGAGGAGAAGTCTCGAGTCTCCGCTGGCGAGCCCGTCACACGACTCAGGTTTCGTGATTGCGGAAGTGAACAATCGCCTCGAGCCCACGCCACGCGAGCCCTCCGCTTCGCAACTGCGTCCGTACGTGCTAGCCGCCCTGGCCGACGTCGCCTTTGTCGTCGGTTGGCAGGAAGTAGCGCTGTAGCTCCCAGTTCGCGACGGCGGTGCCGAGGGTCTCTCCCGCGATCACCGAGGTGCGGAAGTGGAATCCGATCCACACACGCGCGTCGACGAGCTGGGTCTCGAGGTCCTGCACCGTCGAGAAGGTTTGCGAGGTCGTCAGGGTGGTGGCGCCACCTTGCGCGCCGAGGACGGTCACGTCGATGTTGCTCGTACCGAGCGCGTGCGCAAGTACCTGAGCGAGTGCGCTCGTCACGCAGCCGTGCTGTGAGGGGTACTCCGGATGGTTCGGCGTCGTGACGAGCGGGGTCCAGGTCGGATCCACGGTCGTTCCCGCGTTGCCGTCGATGTCGGCGTTGCGAATCGCGGTGATTGGACGCCATCGCTGGTACGTGTATTTGGAGTCGAAGCAGGCCATGCCCGCGTCGGTCGACACCATGTTCCCCATTGCGAGCAGACGCGCTGTGTCGACGAGGTCCATGTTGTGCTGGGTGGCGACGTCCCGGAGAGTCTGGTTCGGCTGGCTGATCGCATTCGCATTCCAGAAGTACGCGATCGCCGTCTGATTAGCCGTGCGCACGGCGCTAGTCGCAGAGCCGTACGCCTCCGTCTCGTTGAGGTCGGTCGCATACTGCGAGCTCGAGAGCGCCGGCGGCGGAGGCGCCCGGAATTGCGAGGTGCTCCGGAGCATGAACGGTTGCATGAATGCCATCCAGGGCGTCTGTGCCACCTGCAGCGACGGCGCGGGCGCGAACACCCACAAGCCGGGCTGTAGCGGCCCCGTGCCGTAGGGGGTCGAGACGGGCGCGTTTCGTCCGTCGTTCGCCCGCAACGCTTCGATGTCTGCCGCTGCCGCCTGGCCGACGGCGATGCCTCTCGCGGTTGTCCTATCCGCGGGCAGGGCTCCGATCGACGCCGCGTATTCGACGGCCAAAGTGCCGTTCGGATCACCGAGGTAGTAGACGAGTGTGTTGTAGGCAGCCGCGATCACCGCCGCCTTGAGCGAGGCGTTTCCGGCCTGCGCGATGAAGTGGTGATATGGCGCGTAGCGGTGCCCGATCTTCGTCGCCGCGTCGTAGACGGCTGCTTGGACATACGACATGTAGAGCAGGCCTTCCGTCTGGTAAATGGCGCGCGGCGCCGTGCCGAGTGGCTCGATTACCTTCGCGGCGCGGACGGCGGCTACAGCGTTTGCGTTCCAATCAAGCGCCACGGTTGCCGGCGTGCTCGCCGATGCGTTCGCTCTCGCCGACGCGAGGTTCCCTATGCCCAATGACCCCGGCAGCAAGACGGCGATTATCGACGCCGTAAGCGCCACGACGAGATAGCGGGCCTTCATAGAGGCCTCCTTTCTCCCTCCGCTAAGCGAGCGTGCTCCGTTGTTAGGCATTTGGAAGTGCCGGCTGCTCGGTCATGCTTCGTCGCCTCGCGATACGCGCCTTGGCGATAGACACTCGTCCTGCTGCCATGAGGGGCTCGCCGAATGACGGATCCAATCGCTCGCGGGGCAGCAAGGAACGCAGGCGCGTTTCGAGGTTGCGCGTTCACTCAGGGTCGCCATTGTCTTCGGGTGTTTGAGGCGACCGTGCATGGTCAGCGAGGATGGCGCCGAGTTTCGCGGCAGCGATGCGCAGGAGCGGCTCTACCGCTTCTATGTCGATGTTGACCCGTGCGGCGATCTCTGCATTGCTGAGATGCTCGTCGCGTGCGCGCAGGGCGGTGGCGTATGCATCGGGAAGTTCTGCGATGGCCGCGGTCCGGTTCATGCGCGCCGACTATGCCCCGGCGTTCGAGGGATGTCATGAGTAGGCACCTACTCGTATTTCTGGCGAGGCCGACGGGTTACTCAGGCGACTGCTCGCGCGTGGAGTCGAGTGCGAGCGCGACCCGGAGTTCCGCTCGGCCTGTCAGTCCGAGCTTCCCGTAGACATGCTGGAGGGCATTGTCGACGGTACGTACCGATATCACCAGGCGCTCAGCGATCGCCCGGCTCGATAGCCCTCGGGCGGCGAGTCCGGCGATTTCACGTTCGCGCGGGGTCAGGTCCGGTGGCTGGACGAGCAGGTCGAGCGCCGGCGTGTGGGCACCTTCGCACGCTGCCGCCAGCTTGGCGGCCCGCCGACTCGCCGCGAGAGCGCTGGAACGCCGCCCGGCCTCGCGATGGGCGTGTGCTGCCTCGGCGGCCGTCTCGGCCGCCAGTAGGTTGACCCCGACGCTCGCGAACGCGCTTGCCACTACGTCGAGGACGGCTGCGTCCGCGGCGACCAAGGCGGTGGCATGAGCGGCGTAGAGCGGGGCGAGTCGTCCCTCCACCGGCGACCAGTGCGTGTAACAGTGCATCCACCTGCCGTGGCCGGCCCAGTCTGGCGACGTCGTGGAGCGCGAGAATCTGGAACGTGAGCTGTCCGCGATCCCGGGCGTGTTTGGCGAGCTCGAGCGCAAGCGTGACGGCGCTGGACAGCTCCCCGCGGGCCGCCGCCACCCACGGGCGTGCTAATGCGACCCACAGCTGGAAGACGCCAGCGGATCGAGCTGTGAATCGCTCGGCCTGAACCAACGCTTCCTCGGCCGCCGGGAGGTCGCCCAGCAGCGCCGCGGCGTGGGCGAGCTCGCCGAGGACGGCCGGCATGAAAGGCAAGGGAACATCCCACCGCTCGGCTGTGGTGGTGCCCTCTCGGAGCCAGTGCAGGGCCGTTCGCGGCCGCCCCCGGGCCCGGGCAACCTGTCCGCGCCAGCCCCCCCAGAACGCGTTCTCCACCGGCCATGGCTGCCCAAGCGTCCGCTGATACCCCTCCTCCGCCAACGCCTGGGCCTCGTCCAGACGCCCGCTGACTAGATAGGCGTTGCCCAAATAGGCGGACAGCTGCATCTGCGACCACGGCGCCGCCGCCGCCTCGTCGAGTCCGCGTGCGAGCTCAACGCCGCGGTGCGCAGCAGCGATCGCCTGATCACTATGGCCGTCCAGAAACCACGCGGGGACGGCCACGAGCAGCGCCTGTAAGACTGCGCGGTCGCTGGCGCTGGGTCGCTCCAGCGTGCCGGCAACCTGGCGTAGCGCGTCGGCGCAACGTCCTCCATACAGCAGGAAGCTCGCCTCGATCAGCGCCAACTCCTCTTGGCAGGACGCGTCGCTGACCGCCGCACGCGCGCGCCGCAGGACCGCATCAGCCCTGGCTGGCAGATCGAGCACCCAATACAACGACGAGGCGCGGGTGATTGCAAGCTGAGTGCGCTCGGCGTCGGATGTGGCGCGCGAGGCCAAACCCTCCAATACCAGCTCGGCTTCCTCGACTCGGCCCGAGCCCGCCAGCGCCTCGCCGAGGAGATACTCCGCCGCCCACCCGCCACCCTCTTCAACCGCGGCGCGGGCCAACCGCTCAGCTAGCTCATAGTCAAACAGCGCCATCGCATGGCGCGCAGCCAGCGTCAGTTGCTCGGGCGGCGACGGCACCCCCGCTTCAAGGCGCCAGGTCAGCATCCGAAGCAGATCGCCGGCTCGCCGCGCGCCGCTCGCCTCCAGGGCATCCGCTAGGCGCACACGTGCGCGACGTATCCGAAGCGGCGAGGCTCGCTCGCGAACCACCTCGCCATACAGCGGATGGGCCGGCCGCAGCTCGACACGCCGCCCGGCCTGCTCAACAGACAGAAGGTCCTTGCGCTCCGCCGCAGCAAGCACCGAGGCTCCCACCATGCTCTCTAAGCCAGCCCCCAGTGGCTCGCCGAAGGCCAGCAGCTCCAGCAGATCCCGCTCCTGCGGAGCAAGGCGACCGAGCCGGTCTTCGACCAACTCAACCAGCCGTGGCGCGGCCGTCATCGGTCCTTCCCAGCGCCACACGGCAGCCGAGCTGCGGAGCGCGCCGCTGTCCAACCCGCCCACGATCAGCTCGCGCAGGAACATCGGATTCCCACGCGTCAGCTGCCACAACTCACGAAGCGTGCTGCTCTCGACTTGCCCCCCCAGCGCAGCGGCGATCAGCTCGTCCACCTCGCTGCGCCCCAGCGCCTGCACCTCCACACGCTCCGCCAGCTCATCCTTCCACAACGCGACCACCGGGTCGGGCACCTGCACGCCATTGCGGACCGTCACGACGACGAACCCGCACCCCGTCGCGGCAAGCTGGTGCACCAGCGCCGCCGAAGCATCATCGAGCAGGTGCGCGTCGTCCACCCCAAGCGCAAGGCGCGCCGCGCCCATCCCCTCCACCAGAACCGCGGCTGCACCACGCAACAGCTCAAACCGGTCCGCACCAGCCACCTCCAAGCCCGGAAGCAGATGCGCCAACGCACCAAACGGAATCGACGCGGCCGCCCGCGTAGCGACCGCCCAGCGCGCCGCCCAACCCTGCGACTCCGCAACCCCAAGCGCCTCCCTGGCCAGCCGCGTCTTGCCCACCCCAGCCGTTCCAGCAAACACGACTCCAGACATACCCGGCGCTGTGAGCGCCTCAGCGAACAGCGTCAACTCCTCGCGCCGCCCCACCAACGGCCACGTCACGCGCACCGGCCAACCTCGCTCGAGGAACGACCCACTGGTGACCGCCCGATCACCCGTAATGGGTTGGCGCGCGCCGACACCGCGCCTGATGCTACCCCTCCCATGTCGCCGACGAGCTCTACGCGTTACACCCGCGACACGACTTGACTGCCCCGCCGGCCGGACGTTCTCGACGTTCGCTGAGCGTTGGTTGCTAAGACGCGGGCATCTCCTGAGACGTGCCGCCCGTCGGCCCGCAAGCCAGGCGCCGAGACCTGCATTTGGCGCGGCGCGAGCATCTGGCCGCAGGCCAGTCCGCACCTACTGTGCTCGGCAAGCAAGGCTCCGCGACACGCTCCACCGAGCTCCGACCTGCCTAGGCACGGATCGATTACTAGGGCAGTTCCCCCGCGCACTCACTATCCCGTGAATCCGAGCACGAGGACGGACCCGAGGTGCCCGCTCCTCGCTTCTGCAATGTCGCCGAGGGAGGAGCCGGTGCTAGCTGCGTTCGAGCTAACGCCGACCGCCCCTTTGGACTGCGATGAAGGCCGGCTCCCGAGGGGGCGTAGCCGCCGAGAGGAGGTCGGCCCTCCGTAGCGAACAGCATAGGTGAGGCGCGCGCGGCTGTAACCCGCGCGGCCGAGCCGTTCGAAACAGAGAACCGACCATCGGTCACGGTACGCGGTGGGCTGGATCGATCCTGCCTGTCATGGTGCCGGGGAGAGGAGGAGTTCGTGCTGCACGTTGGTTTGGATCTGGGCCGCAAGCGAGTTGAGGTGTGTGTGATCTCCGATCAGGGGGAGCTGATCGACCGCTTCACGGCGACCCCGGATCGCGACGGCCTGCATGGCCTGGCGCGGCAGGTGGCGGTATATAGGGAGCCGGTCCGCGGGGTGGTTGAGTCGATGAACGGCGCGAGGTTCGTGCATGACGAGCTGACCGCGCACGGCTGGGAGGTGCTCGTGGCGGACGCGCAGAAGGTCAAGGGGCTGGCGCCCCTGGCCTGCAAGACCGACAAGATCGACGCGCGGGTGCTGGCCGAGTTGTCCTTCCGGGATCTTGTGCCGGCGATCTGGCTGCCCACGCCCGAGCTGCGCTCAGAGCGGGAGATCTCCCGCTGGCGGCTGCACCTGGTCAAGCACCGCTCGACGCTGAAGAACCGCGTGCACTCGACGCTGATCACCTTCGGCCACCAGCGTCGCATGTCGGACCTGTTCGGCGTGGCCGGCCGCCGGCTCTTGAAGGAGCTCGAGATTCCCGAGCCGTGGCGCTCGCACCTCGACGCCAGCCTGGTGCTGATCGATGACCTCGAGGCGCGCATCACTCAGATCGCCAAGGACCTGCGCCGCTCGGGCGCCGACCATCGCTACGTCCCGATCCTGATGAGCGCTCCGGGATTCGGGTGGATCACCTCGTTCACGGTGGCGTGCGAGATCGGCGAGATCAGCCGGTTCGCCTCGCCGGTCAAGCTGACCGGCTACACCGGGCTGTGCCCGCGCGTGAAGCAGTCCGGGCAGATGGACCAGCGCGGCCCGCTGTCCAAGCACGGCCCCAAGTATCTGCGCTGGGGGCTGATGGAGGCCGCGATCGCCGCCTCCTCGCACCCGCTCTACCGCGAGCGCTACCAGCGCACCAAGCGCCGTCTCGGCCGCCAGCGCGGCCCCAAGGTCGCCCAGATCGACCTCGCCCGCCAGCTCACCGAGGCGATCTGGTACATGCTTACTCGTAACCAACCCTTCACTCCGGCAGGCGCCATTTATCGTCTGGCTGCCTGACAGCCCATTTTGGAACTGCGCCACCGGAGTGAGCCCCGATGACACCTAATCCTCGACGTGCGATGAGGCGATAGAGAGATGAGCACCGCTCCAACGGCCCGACCCGCGCGCGGGCCGTGACAGTCACCTTCCTGCCAGGTTCACGCTGTCGCGTCAAGCGCCTGGGCCGTAACCGTTCACACACACAAGTGAGCTTGCTCAGGCGCTTGACACGGCAGCGCTTACCTGGCGATGTTGTCAGCTGTTGGTGTCAGGAGTCTGACATCGGGGTTGACAAGCGGCCGGCCTTCATAGAGACGAAAGGGAGCAGCCTCAGCGCCGGCCTGCCGTGGCCGGCGCGAGACACCTCGTTTTCGTCCATCTCAGCAGTCTCGTCGACGACGCCGAGGGTCGCTGCTCTGCCAGCGGAGCAGGGGCGGGGCTCGAGGACCACCGCCGCGGGCTCCACTGTCGGATCGCCTAGCCGAGCGACAGCCTCGCCGCGCATGTCGCGCTCACTGCTCAGATTCGGGGCATGAAAATAGTTTCCGCAGGAATTCCCGACCCGTCCGCGTAGTAGCGGACACCGGGCACAGGGGATTGTTGTGTGGAGAACGCAGTTGGGCACGCCGGTTTGGACGATGGGCTTCGAGCCCGGGAGATTCGGTGGCGGCCCCTGCGACTTGCCCGGGTGCGCTTCGAGCGCGAATCGGTCTGTGTCGTTCGCCCACGCGTTCTCCGTTCTACTGACCGAGGTACTACGCGAGATATAGGAGGTGAAGCGGTGAGCAAGCGGTTGCTGTCGCGGCCGTTGGGCCGGTGCGTTGGGCTGGATGTGCATCTGGACTTCATTGAGATCGCGATCTGTGAGGAGGGCAAGGTGTTCTCGGGCGGCCGGGTGCCGTCAACCCCGGAGGGCGTCAAGACGCTGGCCGACAGTCTCTTGCCGACCGATCGCGTCGCGCTGGAGGTGACCGGCAGCTCGTGGGAAATCGTCCGGCTGCTCGAGCCGCATGTGAGGAAGATCGTCGTCGTTTCTCCCGGGGATACCGGCATCGCGCAGGCGCGCGCGAAGACAGACCGGCTCGACGCGCGCACGCTCGCGAAGCTGTTGTGGACCGGCGAGCTTGAGGCGGTGTGGGTGCCACCCGAGTGGATCGCCCGCATGCGCCGGCGCGTGAGCCGTCGCCAGCAGCTCGTGCGGACCCGCTCCCGGGTCAAGAACGAGATCCACGCTGTGCTGATGCGCCGCCTGAAGGGCCGGCCGCCCGCCTCTGACCTGTTCGGGGTCAAGGGCCGCGAGTGGCTGCGGGGACTGAAGCTCCCGCTCGAGGAACAGGAGACCGTGCACGCCGGCCTGCGCCACATCGAGTTCCTGGACACCGAGATCGAGCTGGTCGAGCGTCTGATCTGCCAGGAGGCGCTCAAGAGCCGACAGGTCAGGCGGCTGTTGACCGTACCGGGTGTCAACGTGATCTGCGCGGCGGTGTTCCTGGCCGCCGTCGGGGACATCCACCGCTTCAACGGCTCGCGCCCCGTCGTCGCGTACCTGGGCCTTGACCCGCGCGTCTACCAGTCAGGCTCAGCACCCGCGCGCACCGGGCGGATCTCAAAGCAGGGCTCACCGCAGGCGCGCTGGGCGCTCGTCGAGGCCGCCCAATCGGTCGTCGGACAGCCCGGCCCGCTGCGCGCCGTCTACGAGCGCATCAGCGCCCGCAAAGGCCACAACAAGGCGATCGTCGCCGTCGCGCGCAAGCTCGCGGTGCTGTTCTACTGCATGCTCACCCGCGAGGAGGACTACGCCCACCAGCAGCCCTCGCTGACCGCCCAGAAGCTCCGCCGACTCGAGGTCAAGGCCGGCGCCCCCACCCGCCCGGGCCACCCCACCGGCGTGTGGGCCACCCGCGAGCGGATGCGCCACGCCGAAAAGCAGCTCGCCGCGCAGGCCGAGGCCTCCTACAAGCGCTCCGTCGCCGACTGGAAAGCCGCGTCACCCAAGAAAGACAAGGCGGGCGCGAGCGTGACAGCGGGGCGCGCATAACCAAAGGCCCCCCTCTCGGGGGCAACGTCGCGCGGCAGGCCACGGTCAAGCCCCGGACGCCTGCTCTTCGACACGTCATCGGGCTCGCGCCCACCACACAACCTAACGCGCCTACCAGACGTCGACACCCCCCTCGACGAACACCCCTCCACGCGCAAATCCGGGGTCACACCGCGTCACCGAGCGCACACGGGGCGATCTAAGGCCCAATCAGCACCTCACCCGCGACATACCTCACCCGAAATCAGACGCAAATTCCGTCAAACACTCGGCAGGCCACCCTTGATTTTCATCGGTCATCGGTCGTCCGCAGGAGAAGAGATGTTCGGTGCGGTCGGCGTTTCTGTTCGCTCTGGCGACGCGGGCGTCTCGCAGGCGCCTCCGCCGTTGCTGATGCCTGCGACGGTCTCGGAGGGAAAGGCCGGTGGCGGCACCCCCTCCGCTCCGCACGGGAGCGAGCGGCCGATCGCCGGGGCGAGGGCTCGTTGCGGCTGACTGTTGAGAGGGACAGCCCGCATCGAGGTGGTCAGGAAGTCTGCTCGCGGGTGATGCTGATCCCGTCGGGGTGGCTCGCCAAGGCAACCGTTGACTGGGTGGGGCGCGGCAGCCACACTTGGGGGGCGGTTCGATGGTTTGGACGGGAGTCGATGACGACGGGCCCCGCCGAGAAATCAATTTGGCGTACGGCAGGGATGGGCTACCCGTGCCGCGGTTCAACGGCCTGTCGGGAGCGAGAGCAGGGGCAGCTCGGTGTCATCGGGTGTCGTGGGGTGGTTCGGGTTCGCCCGTTGGTTCGCGCCTCAGCGGGCGTGTGAGCGGCCGATCTGCGCAGGCCGGTGCCCGGAGTCTTGACCGCCTGATTGACGCGGCCCGGCTGTGAGCACGATCGAGCCAATCGACCCGTCGTACGTGGTCGATGGGATGACGGCACGGCCCACCGAGGCGGATCGGCGGCAGCGGCGACGCTGCTGCAAATGATCTGGGGGATCCACATCTCGCGGTGCGTTTACGCCGTGGCTGAGCTCGGGATCGCGGATCTCGTTGCAGGTGGTCCGTTGAGCTCGAGTGAGTTGGCGCGGGCCACGGGCTCTCACGAGCCGTCGCTCTATCGCGTGCTTCGCGTGCTCGCGGCGCTGGGGGTGTTTGAGGAGCTCGACTCGCGCACGTTCGGCTTGACGGTAGTCGGGGAGCGCCTGCGCCGCGATGCCCCGCTGGGCATGCGCTCGTGGGCCATCTTCCGCGAAGTGCTCGGCGGCGTTCGCCCGTTCGAGCACATTCTGGACACGGTCAGGACGGGCAAACCTGGATTCGACATCGAATTCGGGCAGGGCGTCTTCGAGTTCGTCTCGCAGAACCCGGAGGCCGCCGCGGTCCACGATGCCGCTATGTCTGAGCGAACCGCGGCGTTCGCCGCGAGCGTTGCCGATACCTACGACTTCTCAGACGTTCGCACGCTCGTCGATGTTGGTGGCGGCAAGGGGACCCTGCTGGCCGAGATCCTGCGACGGCACCCGCACCTGCGCGGAGCACTGCTCGAGATCCCGCCGGTGGCAGCCCGTGCCAAGGCGGTGCTCGACGCGATCGACGCGCGATCGCTGCGAAGTGGTTGCTGGTGATTTCTTCGAGCGGGTGCCCGACGCGGCGGACTGCTACGTGATGGCGAACGTGCTGCACGACTGGGACGATTCGCGGTCGATCGAGATCCTCTCCAACTGCCGCCGATCGATGGCCACAGGCGGCAGAGTGCTGATCGTCGAGCGCCTGATCCCCGAAGACGGCGGCGACCCAATGCCGACGCTGCTCAGCGACATCAACATGCTCGTGATTACCGGCGGGCAGGAACGCACGAACGCCGAGTACGGCAGGCTTCTTGAAGCCGCCGGTCTGAGGCTCGGCAAGATCGAGCCGGTGACCTTCCCGTACGGTGTGATCGAGGGCTTCGCGGCCTGAGCGTCTGGAAAGGGCCATCTGCGCCAGCCCGCGCGACCGCGCCGCGAACGTCCCTATCGCTCGCCCACCTGTTGAAACCATCGCTGCGACTTATCGCTCCTTGACTATTGTCGAGGTACGCATGGGGAGCGATCGATCCAAACCCGGCGCTGTCGGACCAGTTCGCAGTTCAGTTTGATTGGCTCCCCCGGTGGGTTCGCCGAGGCCGAACCGGCGATCCTTAACCGTGATGTAGTTCGGCGACGCGTCCTCGCCCCGTCCTACTGAGCGACTGCATTTGTGAAGGTCCGACCGCACGGCCGCCGTCTGGCATGAGCGGCGGGGGGACTCGGCTGGGAATCAGCTGACCGGAATGGCGGCAGGCGCGTGCTTGAGCAACTCGGTCGCTGCTTCGGCGGCGATTTCGATGACTGGGGTCCCGTACGCGAAGTACGTGGGGGGAAGCTCGAGCCCGTACATCGAAGCGCCGGCGGGAAGGTTGGCCTCGGTCCAGGTTCGAGTCTGCCAGTCGGGTTCGAGGATTAGGTAGCCGTAGCCGCCGAACAGCTCGATCCGGTTGCCGCCGGGCTCGATCGCGTAGAGGAACGGCGACTGCGTGATGCCGTGCTTGCTGGGGCCCGCCTCGATGGTGATGTCCCGGTCTCGCAGGACCTCGGCGATGTCGTTGAGGTGCTGCTCGATGCCGTACCAGAACGCGATGTGGTGCAGGCGACCGCGCGTGCCGGTCATGTCCTGCATGACCGCCACTTCGTGGGCGAGCACATCGACGCTCAACCATGCTCCGAGCTCGCTGCCGTCGGCGAGCTCGATCCGCTCCCGACAGCGGAACGAGAGCTGCTCCTCGAAGAAGCGCTTGGTGGCGGGAACATCGGCTGACAGGTAGTTGATGTGGTCGAGGCGCCGCACCGGTACGCCCTGCAACGGCCTTTTCTGCGGCGCGTTGGGCATGGCGGAGCGGTCGCGCTCGGTAGATACGTAGCGTTCGACGTCCCAGAGCACCTCGCTGATGTGCCCGTCGGGGGTCTCGAACCGGTAGGCGCGACCATGGCCGATGTCGGCATCGATCCAACCGCGCCCCAGGGCGGTGGATTCGATCCCGCGGGCCACCTGATCGAGCGCCTCCTCCGAGACGGTGCGGTAGGCGGCGTGTCCCAGCCCGGCCTGTTCTGACTCGGTGACGATCAGGCTGTGATGGTAGGTGTCCTGGTAGCCGCGCAGATAGACCGATCCTCGTTCGCGGTGGGTCTCGATCATCCCGAGCAGGTTCTTGAAGAACGCGACCGATTCGTCTGGCATCGGCGTGAGCACTTCGACATGTGCCAGCTGCGCGATCGTGTGAGGTTGCATGTTGCTCAATCCTTTCGTCTGTTGTCTCTGTCTGTGTGTCGGGTCACGCCTCGTCGAGCGGGCGCACGTCGTCGGGTTGATTAAGCCGGCAGCGATCAGCGGCCGGGCTTGTGCGCGTCGATCACCCGATCTGCATCGTGCCCAGGCCATTCGATTGCTTGGTGCGCTGTCAACGGCGCGAGTATCGCCCTCGCTTGGAGCGCGCGCATCGGCAGGATCACGGCATCTAGCCGGCCACCAGCTACGTACTTAAGAAGCCGTGTGTGACGCAGCGCGGGCGGCGAGCGCGACCCGGTTTGGGCTGTCGGTCTTTGCCAGCAGCCGCTCGACGTGCTTCTCGACCGTCCGCGGAGAGAGGTAGAGCCGCGCAGCGATCTGGCGATTGGTCAAACCCTCGGCGAGCAGTTGGAGAACGTCCATCTCGCGCGAGCTGACCCCGGCCGTTGCGAGCGGTGCCGGGACCGTTGCCTGGCCCCGGCCACGGCGGGGGACCGGCCGTCCGGCGGCCCGCAGCAGCGCCCGTGCGGCCTCGGCGGGAGACTGGCTGCCAGCGCCGGCGAAGAACGCGATCGCCGCGTGCAGCAGCCGCTCGCCGGTCGGCGACCCGGCCGCCAGGAGCCGCTCGCCCACGTGCCGGTACGCGACGGCCCGAAACCACGGGGTCGGCTCCAGCAGCCGCTCGGCCCGCGCGAGCAGCTCATCGGCCCGCGCGAGCAGCTCATCGGCACGAGCGAGATCTTCATCGGCGGTGACGATTAGCGCGGCCTGGGCGGCGAGGCACAGGCCGGCGATCGTCGGCTGCCAGAGCACACGCCGTTGCTCGAGTCGTTCGCGCACCGGCTCGAACCCGCTCGGGTCCGTGAACACAGCCAACAGCGCCCACAGCCCGAGGTAGGGACGTGGCTCAAGTCGTTGGCGCCACCAGAGCTCTGCCGCCTCCTGCACCGCCGTCCACGCGGCCTCCATGTTCTCGCCGCCCAGCGCTACCGCAGCCCGGACGTGACCGCTGATCAGCGCGCAGCCCCGCGGGTTGCCGCCGACGATTGGCTCCGCCTCGGCCAGCAGCCGCTCCGCCTCCTCGGCGTCTCCGGTCAGGGCGGCGGCCCATGCTTCCTTGATCAGGCCAGCGGCCAGCACCCAGCCAAGCCGGTAGCGGCGTCCCAGCACAACCGTCTTCCTCGCCCAGGTGCGCGCATCCTCCAGCTCGAACCGCAGCAAGCTGAGCATCGCAAGGTCGTGCGTTGACGCCGCCGCGAGCGCCGCCATGCCCGCGTCGAGCGCAGCCTCACGCGCGAGCGCTACACGCTCGCTCGAGCCGACACGCAATACATCCAGGCCGCCGAGCGCACCTAGCGCCCGCGCTCGCAACGTCACCAGTCCTCTGCTTTCCGCCAGTGCCAACGCCCCAGAGAACATCGCCTCGGCCCGCTGCACGTCCGCCGCTGCCGCGCTCTCGCCGGCGAGCAGCCAGGCCTCGCAGGCCGTCGCGTCATCGCCGCGCGCAGCAGCCCGCACCGCCACCGAATACGCCATCCGCTCGGCCTCCATAAACCGGAAGCGGCCCAGACCGATGCTCGCCCGTAGCAGCTCCAGCCGCTCGCCCACCGCCGAGCGAGCATGAGGACGCGCCGCTTCCAGCCGCCGCTCGGCCTCATCCCAGTCCAGGCGGATCAGGGCCGTCTGCGCCAGCGCAACATGAACCCGCGCCTTCTCCGCCCCGCCGCTGAGGCTACAAGACAGTCGCTCGCCGAGCTCCCGCGCGCGTTCGAAGCGCCCCGCCGCGACCAGCGCCTCTAGCAGCTCAAGCTCCACCACCCTGGCCGCGCTCTCGTCCGCAAGCATGACCGCGCGCTCAAGCGCCTCGACGGCCGCGCCGAGAGCGCCGTCGTCACGCGCACGTCCACTCGCCACACGAAGCAGCGCGACCGCGCGATCATCTCGCCCCGCAAGCTGCGCCAGCTCCACGGCCAGGCCACACCACCCACCAGGCAGCCGCGGATGGGCTGCCTCCACCGCGCCCAGAGCCGCGCCGGCAAGGGCGCGCCGCTCCGGCGGCGGCGTGCGCTCGAGCACCGCGTCGCGCACCAGCGCGTGACGAAACCGCATCCGATCCATCCCCAGCTCGCGGTCCGCCTCCACCAGGCGTTCGTCTACGCAAGCGCGCAGCGCGGCCGATAGCTCACCCTCCGATACGCCCGTGCACGCCGAGAGCAACGCCGCGTCGAAGCTGCGACCCAGCACCGCTGCCGCCGCCAACACGACCCGCGCCGGCTCGCTCAGCGCCGCAAGCCTCGCTTCGACGCTGGCCACAAAGCTCAACGGCAACTCCAGACCGACCCGCTCCTCCGCCACCCACTCGTCGCCCCTTCGGCGCAACCGACCGCCCGCGATCAGCCCCCCAAGCAACTCCTCAACGAACAACGGAAGCCCCTCCGCTCTCGCCCGCAAGTACTGCGACACCGAACCCGGCACCGCACCGCCCAGCCGAGCCGCAGCCAATCTGAGCACCTCATCCTCATCCAGCCGCCTCAGCTCCAGCCACCGCATCGCCCCCCGCCTCGCAAGCTCCCGCAATGACACTAGAGGTGCGGACAGCTCATCATCGCGCACCGTCCCCACCAGCAGCAGTCGCTCCGTGCCAACGTTCTCCGCTAGATACTCCACCAGCGCAAGCGACTCGGCATCCGCCCACTGCAGATCCTCCAAACCAACCAAGACGCCGCGCGCACCCGCGAGCAGCCGAAGCAGCAGCAACACCCCCTCGGCCAGAAACACGAGCTCCGGCGCCCGATCACTCGTGCGCTCGAACCACCCAGGCAACATGTGCGCCAACGCCGGCGCGAAGCTCCGCAAGCTCTCCTCCGACACCGCCCGCTCACGCAGCCCACCCGCCAGCGCCTCCGCCACTGCGCGAAACGGCGCCTGTCCCGCTCCCGACGCCGCCCGCCCACGCAGCACCACCATCCCCGCGCCACGCGCCCGCGACGACGCCTCCGCCAACAACCGAGACTTCCCAACCCCGGCCTCCCCCGCCACAACGAGCGCAGACCCACCGCCCTCGCGGCACCCAGCGACCGCACGCTCCAGCACACCAAGCTCGGCCTCCCGGGCAACGAACACCCCCGGAACGAGCTCCACCACGCCCCGATAATCCCAGACTGTCGCCCGGACCGCAAAGCGCCCGCCCACCATCAGAGCGCTTTAGACCCCCGAAAGGGAGCGGTCGCGTGGGCTGCGCCGATCAGATGGCAGCTCGTCCTGGGCGAGCAGCAGCGAGGCGCTCGCCAATCCGCCGGTCCAGGCGCCCGGTAACGATATACGCGGCCGTGGGGAAGTAGCAGAGTTCGTCCCGCCCAGCAATTAATGCGGACTGGCCGAATCTGAGCAGTGAGCGCGACATGCACGGCGAGGCTCTCGCTCGGCCAGGCGATCCGACAGCGGAGCCCGCGCCGGTGGCTCTCGAGTCCCGCTCCTGCTCCGCTGGCACAGCAGCCACCCTCGGCGTCGTCGACGAGACTGCTGAGATGGACGACCAGCAACAGCTACGAACCGCCCGCTGGACGCGCGCGCCGCTTCCGGTTCGACCCGGCTGAACAAGAGCCGACGTCGGGCTCGGCATCTTGATCGCGCGTGGCGAGCAGGTCGCGACCGTGCTGCCGCTCTGTGACCAAACGAGCCACGACGTGCATCCTCTGGCCCCGCTAAACGCGACCGCTGTCGGACAACTCCAGCCACGAGACTACGTCGTCGGAGCGTAGCTGCCCCGTTGCCGTTGCGTCGTCCGGGTCGGTCCGCGCCGGGCGACTCCCTCCGTAGCGAAGGAGTGGCGGCAGTCCTGCGGGCCTGGCATCACCAAAGCGCTCGTCGCCTCGGCGAGGTCGGACAACGAAAGGATCGTCAGAGTCGCCGAGCGGCCGCGCATGAGTGCGGGCGCACGAGTCGCCGAAGTCGCGCAGCGGGATGACGCTTTACGGCTTAGCCGCGCACGCGCGGGCGCTTGGCTCGGCGACCCGGAGCGCGACTGTGCTCAGCTTCGGTAGGCAGCACGGGTAGCGGCGTACTTCCGCATTGCGTGGATCCGACAGTCCGGGCCAGCGCTGCCCCTCGTCGTCCATCTCATCAGTCTGGTTGAGGGCCGCCCCCGTGCCTGCTCGTTCGAGAACGCAGAAGTCGAGCTCGAGAGCGACGAGCGCGAGCTGCGCGACCGGATCGCCTGGCAAAGCGGGCGTCTCGCTGGCGGCGCCGCGCGTACTGCTCAGATTCGTCCCTAGCGACAGCGCGACACGGCGCCTGAAGATTGCTCAGACCGCGAGGGGTTGCGGCAGTGTGCGCTGGATGTCTCTATTAGCCCGTTGCACAAGTATCGGAGCTGCGGTCGGGAACGCCGCGTTCGCTCACAGGGGCGGCCTCGCGGCATCGCCTCACAGGGGCGGCCTCGCGGCATCGCCGTTGGTATCGCGTGGATTTCAGAGTCTCGGTTTCCGCGATGCAGGTCGCTCGTTCAGCCGGGCGTGCTACCGCCCCCCCTGCGGAGCGGTAGGACGCGGTCGCTCGATGTCTGTGGTCGCTTCAGGTGAGCGTGATGTGTTGCTGCCACGGGAGGACGGCGACAACCTTGCCGTTGCGAAGGATGATGGATTCACCTTGAGCGAGCGCCCTGCCCTGGTGCAGTTCCCCTGTGCGGCAGAAGCTGTTGCACGCCACACCAGCCGATGCTTGGCGGGTCCGCTATCGATCGTGTGTGTGCAGGCGTGCGCGGCCCAGCTCCCCTGCGCGTCGATGCTGCCCTGTCGCACCCTCACGTACTTCAGGCCGACTTCCTGGCCGGGTGCGCAGCGTGCGGTGACGCCGTCTAGCTTCACGGCGTGCCCGCCGCTGATCAGAGGATCAGTTGTATTGAATCCTCCCTGGGGCAACCACGCCCGACCCGTGGGGATGGGCAGGTTGGCTAACGACCCGGCAGCCAAAAGCGCGAATGCGAACCCGGTCGCGACGACGGCGAGGACGACGCGGCGGAGCCAGGGTGAGGGAGAGTTGACGGCAGGCATTGAAAGCTTCCTTGGTAAGGGTTTATCGGTCGAGCATGATGGGGACGGGATGCGTGGCGCCGGTCTGTTCCGACCACACAGTCGCGATGGACTGCGTTCTTGGGCGAGCATTCCCGCGCGTTTCGCAGTCCGGGTCGGCCCCAGGACCGTGAGGCCGGTTAGGCGTCCCAGGCTTGTACGCCGACCTCGCGCGCGATGTGTCCATCGCGCAGCTCGAGCACGGCCGCGCATAGGACGTTGGTGCCGTCTGGGTACCGGCAGGCTTCGGTGAACGCCGCCCCGCCGTCTCCGACGACCTGCATGTCGACGTGATGGGTCATATCACGCTCGCAGATGTCTTCGATCCAGCCGCGGATCTCCTCGCGGCCGCGGAGCACGCGCGGCGCCCCGGGGGTGCTGATGCGATCGACGAGGTTGACCTCGGCATCTTCGGCGTACAAAGCGAGCTGGGCGGTCGCGTCGCGTTGCTCGAGCGCGCGCTTTAGCTCGGCGAAGTCGAAGGTCTGTGTGATGGATGTGCTCATCGTGTTGCCTTTCTCGCCTGTTTGTGTCAGGCGGGGCGGATGTTCTGGTTGACCCGGAAGACGTTCTGCGGGTCGTATTTGGATTTGATCTCCGATAGCCGCTGGTAGTGGCCGCGATAGGTCGCCTGCACGCGCTGCTGACCCTCTTCCATCATGAAGTTGATGTACGAGCCGCCCATGGAGTACGGGTGCGTGGCCTCCCAGTAGTCGATGCACCATTGGCGGATCGCCGCCGCGTTCGCCGGGTCGGGATCGACGCCGACGATCACCTGGGCCCATTTCGCGTCCCGGTAGGCCCACGGCGTTGCGTCTGTATCGACCCGGGACGCGGCGCCGTCGATCGGGTACAGGTGCATTGTCGACTTCCAGGTCGGCATCGCCGACCCGTGGTGGACGTGGCGCTGGATCGCCTCGTCGGGCAGCTCGCCGACGAAGTCGCCACGCCAGTACCACTGATCGCCGGGCGGGTAGATGCCGTCAAACGCCGACTGAAGGGCCGGGAGAGGCATCGGCTGCACTCCGTCGAGCAGCGGCCGCCCGAACGCGCGCGCCTCCCGCAGACACGCCGGATTCTCCTCGCTGCCGCAGTAGCACCACAGCACCCCGCACACCTTGCGCAGATGCAACTCCTCGGGGAACGGTGGGCCAGGCGGGACGCTCAGGAACGCGAAGAACCCGTTGAGCTCGTCCGGCTGCGCCGGGCCGAAGTCCCGCCACCACGTGAGCAGCTCGGCCGCCTCGTCGAGGTCATAGAACACCGGACCCGCCATCACGTTCGCCACCTGGTGGCAGCGGAACGTGAATGACGTGACGATTCCGAAGTTGCCGCCGCCGCCGCGCAGCGCCCAGAACAAGTCCTCGTTCTGCTCGGCGCTGGCGGTGAGGAACGTGCCGTCGGCGAGCACGACATCCGCCGCGAGCAGGTTGTCGATCGACAGCCCACAGCGGCGGGTCAGGTGCCCGAGGCCTCCGCCTAAGGTGAGGCCGCCGATCCCGGTGGTGGAGATGATGCCGGCGGGGACTGCCAGCCCGAACGCGTGGGTGGCATGATCGACGGCGCCGAGCGTCGCGCCTGCCTGCACGCGCACCGTCTTGGTCTGCGGGTCGACGATCACGCCGTGCATGGGCGACAGGTCGATGACGAGTCCGTCGTCGACGCTACCGAGCCCCGCCCCGTTGTGCCCACCGCTGCGAACCGCTACCTGTAGTTCTTGCGCGGTGGCGTAGCGGACGGCGGCGATCACGTCCGCGGCGTCGTCACAGCTCACGATCGCGGCTGGTCGCTTGTCGATCATCCCGTTGTACAGCTTCCGCACCTCGTCGTAGTCGGGCGCGTCTCGGCCGACGTAGGTTCCGCCTAGCTGCTCCCGCAGGTCGGCTAGCCCGGGGATTGATGCCTGCTCTGCCGTCGCCTCGGCGGCCCGCTCGGACCGGTCAGGCTCGGAGGTGGCGATCGTGCTCATGAGTCCTCCTGTGGGTGAGGTGATCCAGTGTTGGAAGCGGCTTTCCTCGTCTCGCGACGAGGTCAACCCGGGGGTCAGATCCGGTCGGCGGGCAAGCAGGCGGGTGTGGTCACGGCGACACGGCCAGCGAACAACTGTGAGGCAAAGCGCTTGACGCGGTGCGGAGCTGACAAGTCGGCGGCACGACGGCCGCGCTCGGCCTGGCGGACCAGGTCATTTATGCGCTCGCGGGCGACGAGATAAGTCAGCGTGGGAGCGGTCATGGTCTCCTCCAGTTCGTTTGAGATGACCTGCCGCCAAGCTACGTTTAAGGCCCCTCCCCCCACATCGGGCAGCTGCCCAATCCTGCGCCTTAAGTTCGAGCCGGAGTGAGCTATTCGGCGTGAAGAGCGCTGGTCAGCCCCAGCCGGTGAGCTGCGGCGCCCGCCTCGGCGCGGTTCCTGACGCCGAGCTTGCTCAGTATGTGAGATACGTGGGCGCTCGCGGTCTTGGTGGTAATGAACAGCTGCTCGCCGATCTGGCGATTGGTCCGCCCCTCGGCAATCAGCCGGAGCACCTCGAGCTCGCGGTCGGTGAGTCCGAATTCGCTGGCGGTGCCGGCGTCGGAGTCAGTTGCCGACTCGAGGGCGATCCCAGCCCGCCGCGCCAAGGCCTCCACCTCCCGGCGGAACGGCCTCGCCCCGACGCTGCTGGCAACATCGAATGCGGCTCGCAGCGGCTCGGCAATGTCCAACGGGCGGCCACCGGATAGCGCGGCCGCCTCGGCGGCGCGGAAGTCGGCATAAGCGGCCCGCAGGCCTTCGCTCAGTGTCCTGAATTGGTCGGCTGCGACCCGCCAGGGTTCCGGGTCGTGCTCGCCGCGAAGCCTGGCAAGCTCGGCGGCGGCGAGCGCTCGGAACGCGAGCGCTTCTGGCGGCGCGCCATCGCCGCGCACGCGGGTGATGACCCGATCGAACTCGCCGATCGCAGCCGCCGCGACCTCGGCCGCCTGCGCTGCCACCTCGCCCCCGCCGGGCAGGCTTGCCCGCTCGGCGAGATCGGCCGCGACTCGAGCCGCCAGCCAGAACAGAGGTGCGTTGTAGATCAAGTCGCCCGTCGAATCCTGCACCCGGTTGAGCCCGTCGGCGAGACGCTCGCGGGCGAGGTCGAATTCGCTGCGCTGCAGATGGAGCATCACGCGCCACGCACTCGCTGGACCGATGAGCTGGAACCCGCCCGACCGTTGCATCAGCTCCCAGGCGCGCTCCAGCAGCTGCTCGGCCGCGTCGAAGTCCCCCCGCTCGGCGGCGAGATGCCCGGCGAGGTTCTCCAGGCCGGCCACGTTGAAAGGACTCGTCGCGTCATCCAGCGCCGGCTGGATCATCCGCTCGGCGTCCTGGAGCCGACCCATCCGCAACAACCGCCAGCCCGCCTGCATCCGCAGCTGATCCCCCGCGGCGTGGCCCATCCCCAGCCGCTCGGCCGCGGCGATCCCCTCCATCCCGAGCGCGAGCGCCTCCTCGATCCGTCCCACATCGTCGATCGCCTGGCTGCCATTTATGTACCCGCGGGCTATGTCCTCGGCCGAGCCGATCTCCTTCGCGATCCGCAGACCCTCGCGACCAGCAGCGACCGCTCGCTCGAACTCACCGAGATTCGTGTAGACGAGCGTCAGAGTGCTGAGCAGCCTTGCCTTCAGCTTGCGGTCGCCCAGCAGCTCGACTAAAGGAATCGCTTCCTCCAGCGGCGCCTGGGCCTCAGGCGCGCGACCGTTGACCATCAGCACCCGCCCCTCGCCCACCAGCGCTTCGGCGTACGCCAGCGAGGGCGGATCCCTGGGCACAAGCCGGCGGGCCGTGGCCAGGTGCTCGATCGCGTCGGCTCCGCGTCCGGCAAAGTGCATCGCACGCCCAATCGTCATCTCCGCAGCGGCGGCCCGCAGCGGCTCGGCTTCCTCGTCCACTTCCGCGCGTGCCTGCTCGGCAAGCGTTACGGCGCGACTGGCATCGCCTGCCCAGCCGGCGAGCTGCGACCCGCGCAGCAGCAGGTCGACCCGGTCAATTCCGGATGCCTCTTCGGGGGCGTCGACCTGGTCCCACAGCTCCAGCGCACGGTCCACGTGCCGGAGCGCCTCAGCGTAGGCGTGCATCCGCTCTGCCTCCTCGGCTGCCGGCACCGAGGCCGTCAACGTGGGGCGCCTCTCGCCGGCCGCGTGCCAATGGTGGGCCAGCTCCGCCGCCGCGGAGGGCCCCGCGTATTCACGATGCGTTCCGAGCGTCTCCGCGATCGTGCGGTGCAGCCGCAGCCGTTCGGCCGGCAGTGCGTCGTCATAGACCGCCTCGCGTAGCAGCGCGTGACGGAACGCGCACGTCATCCCGTCTGCGCTAGGCACCAGCAGGTGACTGTCGGTCGCCTCTCGCAGCGCGGCCAGCAGCGTCGGCTCGTCGAGGCCGACCAAGTGCGCGAGCAAGCGATGATCGACCGACCGCCCCGCGATCGCTGCCGCCTGCAATACCTCTCGGGTCGCCGCCGGCAGCCGCTCGACGCGCAGCAACAGCGCGTCACGCAGAGACGCGGGCAGCTGTCCACCGCCGTCCTGGGCACTCGCAAGCAGTTCCTCGGCGTAGAACGGGTTGCCTTCGCTGCGGCGGAAGATCCCCTCGATCACCGTGCCGTCGGGCACGTGACCCGCAATAGCCTGCAGCTGCTCGGCAACCTCGGACCGCGTGAGCGCTTCGAGCTCCACACGCTGCCCTCGCCCGGACCGCTCCAACTCAAACAGGAACGACCCGCAGCGAATGCCCTCGATGCAGCTCGTCGGGGCGATAGGTAACCACCAAGACGATCCCGTCTCGGCGCGCGTTGCGAACCAAGAACGCAAGCAGATCACGCGATGACTGATCGATCCAGTGCACATCCTCGACGATCAGCAGCACCGGCCGACGCTCGGCCAGACGAGCAAGAACCCGGTATACCCCCTCGAACAACTGCTCCCGGCCACCCACCACGCCCTCGACCGCGCCCGCCACCGGCCACAGCGCAGCCAGCGCCGACCGCAGCGGACCTCCCAGGCCCTCCAACGCCGCGGGGTCCGCCATCACCCCGCGCAGCGCTGAAATGATCGGCGAGAACGCGAGCTCCCCCTCCGCCAGCTCCACGCACTCCCCCACCAACACCAATGCGCCGGCCGCCCGGGCACGCGTCCCCAGCTCCACCACCAGCCGGCTCTTGCCGATCCCCGCCTCCCCAGCCACCAGCACTGCACAGCCACTCCCGGACCCCGCGCGTCTCAGAAGCTCCTCGAGCGCCTCAAGCTCGGCCAACCGGCCCACGAACCGGGGAGACGAGATGCGTCCAACCATCAGACGACCCCCGCATCCACCGACCGCACCGCAGCGAAAACGGCGCCGACGAACACACCGCACACGGCCAGCCGCGAATCCAACAATCGCGCTCCCATTCGAGGAAATTATCCACGCCGAGAAACCGCAATCCGAACCAGTTTCGGCGCCCCCCAATCAGCCCACGGCGTCTCGCCACCAACACCACCGATAAGCATCGACAAACTCGCCAGGCACTCGTTGCCGTTGCTTGGGACGACGCGACGCGCTAACGAGCTACCCGACACCTCAACGCCGGCCACCCACCCCGGGCAACTCGCGCCGCGCTGAGCTTGCTGCTAGCCGGGTCCTCGCGTCCCAGCAAGCAAACGACGCTGGTGCTCGGTGGGCGAGCAGGCACGCGCATCGGCGCCGCGCAGAGTTGTGAGAAGGACGATTTGGAGAAGCGCGGCGGCGGGTCTCCGCGGCGCCGGCCGATCAGTTCTGCAAGTCGTCCTTGGCAACAGTGGCGTCGACGTCGCGCCTGGTTCCCGCAACCCCTACGCGAGTAGCACTGGAGCGGCCGAGCCTTCGGATCTTGCGGTGTGTCGCGTCCTCACAACTGAGCAGCAGCGTGCGGTGCGGGCGCCTCAGCACAACGCTGGGGCGTCCCGTCGTCAGCGGGCGATCGCAAGAGACCGTCTGCAGAGATCGTCTACTTGGCGGCCGCGCCGGCGTCGACGCTGAGCTGGGTACCGGTGACGGATCGGCCGCTGTCGGAGGCCAGGAAGATGACCGCCTCGCTGATGTCCTCCGGCTCCGCCCATGCGATCGGCATGGCGTTGATCCCCTTGAACGCCTCGGCAACCTGAGCCGGCACCTTCTCCGCGCCATGACGGGCGGCCGGCCCGGCGCCCGGGACGAGCAGATCGTAGGTCGCCTCGTTGACGATCATCGCTGTGTTCACGCTCGTCGGATGAATCGTGTTGACTCGGATCATGTGCGGCGCCAGCTCGACGGCCAGCGTACGCATGAACCCAACTACGCCTGCCTTCGCGGCGGAGTAGTGGCTGAGGTGAAGCATCCCGACATGGGCTGCGACTGAGCTGATGAGGACCATCGCGCCGCCGCGCCCGCCGTCGATCATGTGTGGAATCGCGCCGCGACAGACCGTCCACACACCGGTGAGGTTGGTGTCGATCATGTCACGCCAGCTCTGCTCAGACATTGTGTCGGCCGCGTCGTACATCGCGATCCCGGCGTTCGCGACCACGATGTCCAGCCCTCCGAGCTCCGCCACGCCGCCGTCGATTGCCGCCGCGACCGCCGTCGCGTCGCGAACGTCGGTCTGGGTAGCGGCGACGCGGCGGCCGAGCTGCTCGATCTGCGCGACGGTCTCGTCGAGATCCTCGGGTCTTGCGAGCGGATAGTGGACCGTGTCGATATCGGCGCAGATGTCCATCGCGATGATGTCGGCGCCCTCTCGCGCGAGGCGCACCGCGTGGGCGCGACCCTGACCTCGAGCGGCGCCGCTGACAACCGCGACTTTGCCGTCCAGCAGACCCATCAGGGGTTCTCGCCAACGGCGCGCCACCAGCGCGGGTAGCGGCCGTCGCGCTCGAAGGTGAGCTCGGCGAGCTGGTGCATGAGCTCGCGCAGACGGCACGGCACGGCAGGATTGGCCACGGTGCCGTGCCGGTCGGTGACGTACGCGGCCGCGTGGGCGCCGACCAGTGCGTCGAGCAACTCGATCTGCTTGGAGACCACGGATCTGGGTTTGGCTTCGTCGACGTCGGAGGCGTCAGCGAACGGTGATTGCCTCGCCGCCCCAAGGGGTGGCGATCTGGCCCTCGTGGAAGCGCTCCGGGAGCTCCTCGATCATGTTCCAGGTCGCTCCAAGCCTCCCGAAGCCGACGCAGAACGCGCAGTAGGTGCCGAGCTCCACGATCTCCTCCTCGGTGAAGTGCTGGCGGAGGTCGTCGTAGACGGACTCGTCGATCGCGAGGTGATCGGTCGCCAGTAGCTCGCCGTAGCGGATCGCGGCCTGCTCGGCGGCGCTCAGGTCCGGCGCCTCGTAGGGCTTCTCGAGTGAGCAGACGAGCGCCTCGGTGAGCCCGTCGGCGACCGCGCCGGGATAGCGGATCGCCATGCACGTCCGACACTGGTTGAAGAACGCAATCCGCAGGCGGACGAGCTCGAGCAGGCGGTCGGGGAGCAGCCGGTCGGTCCACAGCGCCGCGTGCAGCCCGACGATCGCCTTGGCGTGAGATGGCCGGTGGGCGTGTACGCGCAGCAGGCCGAGCTCGAGCGGCGTCCGATCATCGGCGGCGACGAGCTCGCGCAGCTCGGGGTCGAACTCCTCAACGGGCACCATTCTCAAGCGGGTTCCCCCGCGCGGGGTCCGGGTTTGCTCTTCTGACAGCATCGCGTTCCTCCAGGGTTAGACGAGCTTTCGATGTGCAGCGAGACTGAAGTGACTTCAGTCAAGCGACGAGGGCGGAGGGTGGCGCACGACGATGCGACCTGTCATCACATGATCGATGTGATTCAGCGCCCGCCTCGGACGCCACGTCGTTCGCCGATCCGTTGGCGACGCGCGTCGTCGGGTCAACCGGGCCGTGACGAAGGGGCGAGCAGACCGAGCGCGCGCGCGCGTTCAACCGCCTCGGCGCGCGTGTGTACTCGCGAGCTTGGAGTAGAGATGCCGCATGTGGGTCCGGATCGTGTTCAGCGAGAGATAGAGCTCACCCGCGATCTCGGGCGCCGACAGATTGGTCGGCAGGTAGCGCAGCACGCGCGTCTCGCTCTCCGTGAGCGGCCCGCTCAGCAGATGCGTTGCGTCCCGTCGCCGCGCCGGTGTCCTTCCGGCCAGCAGGTCGAGGATCTCTGAGATCAGCGCCGCGTGCGAGGTGCGACGCCGCCGATGCCGCTCGAGAAGTCCGGCGGCTGGGTAGAGGAGGAACGGGATAAGCAGCCCCTCGGGCTCGGCGAGATCGAGCGCGCGCTCCAGTGCACCTCGGCCCGATCGCGTGTCGCCGAGCGCATCGCGGGCAATCGCTTCCAGGAGAAGGGCCTGGACCGGCCAGACCCGGGGACGCATCGCCAGGGCGCGCTCCTGTACCAGGGGCGCGAGCACGCGTGTGGCCCCCTCGGGGTCGTCGCGGGCGAGTCGCAGCGTCGCGCTGGCGATCCGCATCTCCGGGAGCGCGCGCTCCGCGTCGTTGATCTCGGCGAGGACCCCTTCGGCGCGCTCGAGCTCGGCCAGCCGCACGAGCGTTCGGACTAGGTGGCCGGGGATCCGCGCCGCGAGCACGTGCGGTTGGACGAGGAGCTCACCTAGGCGCTCGGCGGAGCGAAAGGCCTTCAGGGCCTCCGCATCATCGCCGTTCGCCGACTCAAGCAGCCCGCGCATCACGTAGAGCATCAGCCCGCCTGCGGGTGACACCCAGGGCAGGCGCGTACCCTCGGCGTGCTGGAGCCACGATTCCGCCTCTGCGAGTCGTCCCTGAACGACGAGCGCGATACCGTGGATTGCGTACGCGACCCCGGCGACAGGATCGTCCGCCCAGCCGTGGCGCTGCGCGAGTTCGATCGCCTCCTTGCTGCGTTGGGCGCCCCGCGGCACGGAATCGAAGATCGCGATCTGTGCCAGATGGGCGACAGCGCCGAGCTCGAGAAACGGCCGCTCGATGCGCTTCGCCATCTGCGAGCGCTTGCTCGAGATGTCTGCTCTGCCGCTTCGAAGCGACCCGTCCACACCTCGGCGACGCCGAACTCCAGCAGCGCTAAGGCACGCAGCTCATCGCCAAGTCCTAGCTGCGCCACGTCCGGCCCCTCCGCGGGAGCGAGCAGCCGATGCGCCTGCTCCACCACGGCCTGAAGGTCGCCGCGGTGACTGCGCGATCGAGAGCCGCACGATCGCGAGCACGAGCTGCAGGTGGCCGCGGCGGTCCAACGCCTCCGATTCCGCGGCCCGCCTCGCGATCGCCAGATGACGCTCCGCCTCATCCGGCGACCCCCGGTCCAGCTCGTACGCCGCCATCAGCGCGCTCAACTCAGCATCGGTAGCTACAGCGCTCAGCGGGAAGCCGGCAAGGAGCTGATGGGCCGTCGCCCTTTGACCGCTCAGGATGAAGCGAAACCAGTTGTCCCACAGCAGTCGACAAGCGAGGGTCCACTCCTCCGCTGCCTGCAAGTGCCGGATCGCCTCAACCGCGTGGCCCCGTTCCGAAAACCACTTGGCGGCCACGCGGTGTAACGCGGGCAATTCGTCCGCTGCGGTCCGCCGAAGCTCGAGTTGCAGCAACTCGGCGAACAGGGGGTGATACCGAAACCAGGATCGGCGCGGGTCCAGCGAGACCACAAACGCGCCCGCCTCCTCCAACTCCTGCAGGAGCCGTTGCCCGTCGGAGCCCGCCGTCAACAAATCTGCCAGCGGCCCGCTGACCATCTCGAGCACCGAGGTGCGTAGGAGTAGCCGTCTGACCTGTTCGGGCTGTCGATCCAGCACCTCGGCAACCAGGTATTCGGCCACAGTTCGCTCGGTCCCGGCGAACGTAGCGGCGAATCGCTCCGGATCGTGATGTCCGGTCAACGAAAGCGCCGCCAGCCGCAGCCCCGCCGCCCAACCCTCGGTCCGCTCTGCTAACAAGGCGACCCCC
The DNA here is from genome assembly GCA_963709205.1 of uncultured Solirubrobacterales bacterium. Lineage (GTDB taxonomy): Bacteria > Actinomycetota > Thermoleophilia > Solirubrobacterales > Solirubrobacteraceae > Palsa-465. Next base: position 162,686 of record CAVPVP010000012.1, on the reverse strand, counting down.
GACTCTGAGAGCTGCACGCCGGCCGACTCAAACAGCGCCTTCGATTCATCTAGCGAAAAGCGAAGCTCCGCCGCACGGATGTCGGTGAGCTCTCCATCAAGACGCAAGCGGTGCAGGCCCAAGTGCAACTCGCCCCGGCTCAAAAGTACGAAGCGGAGTACTGCCGGCGCGCGCATCAACACCAGCTCCAGCTGACGGAACGCATCGTCTGAACACAACTCGTGCAGATCGTCGATCACCAGCCAAATCGGTTCATCGAGCGGGCTGAGATCCGCCAACAGCCGCTCTGCGATCGCACCACCGTCGAGATCAGGCGCCGGCGTCAGCTCACCAACCAGCGATGACCCAGCCTTCGTCGCCCGGACTGCGTCGAGGACTGAGAGCCAGAACCGCTGAGGATCGCCCTCTCTAGCCGCGACCGAAACCCACGCAACGCTGTCCCTAAGCTCCGCCTCAGCAATCCAAGATCGCAGCAGCGACGTCTTCCCACTTCCAGCAGGCGCCGACACCTGGACCACTCGACGGGCGCGTCCCAGCACATCGAACAGCTCACGCCGAGGAACTAACGCGCCCACCCCACGGGGAGGGGCCTGAATAGCGGCCCTTCCGACAGTATTGGCGGCCGGTGACATCTTCGCCCGGCAGTCTATGGCGACGCCGACCGACGCCTTGCGCGAAAGCAAGCACGAGCGGGAGCGACACCGGTGGGCATTCTGCGGGTGCGAATGACTGCATGAACGGAGGAGCGCCGACGGGCAAGGGACCGCGAGCAGCGAAAGCGACACGCTCCATCCGCAGGCGGAGGTCCGCTCGCCGCCGATGTGAGCCGCGGACAGGAGCCTGGCCCGACCGAAGGTGCTTTCCCGGCGCCGCCCGGGCGGCCGCGTCCTGCGAACCGCCAGCAGTGGGCCCGGACATCCAGCGCGCCCCGGCTCGCAGACGAAGCGACAGGGCTCTCGCGGCAAGTCAGCACCGCGCGCTGCCGGCGAGGACGTGATTCAGGACGCCCCGAAGGCCCAGCCGCTCGAATGCTGCTCGCGTAGCGCTCGCAGAGGCAGGCGCGACGTCGACGTCAGTGCTGCCAAGGACGATGAGGAGCGCTGATCGCCTCGCTTTCCGCAACCGGCCGGGTACGCAGCTGCGGGCGAGCCCGCCAGCGGCCATGATCTCCGGACCGGCGTTCGTCGGCCGCCTCGGCTAGAGCAGGCAGCAAACCAGTCCGCTCTCCAAAGGAGGGAGCCATGTCTGCTCATCAGTTCTTGGATGCCACCGGTCGTCCTAGCTCGCCGGCGACGGTACCCGGCCATCACGCCGGCCGGATCCCACCGAACAAACGCTGACGGTATCGGGCCGATCCGCCGACGGTCGACGAGATCGTCGTCGTCATGCGCCAAGCTGGCGATGGTCGTCACGGCCGGCGGATTGGGGGCTGATCGTTGTGCTGCGGCGCGCGGGCCTTCGAATACGGGAGGCGCTCGCGCTCGCCGAGACCGATCTGAACGAGCGCCACGGCAGCGTGCTAATCCGGCATCGGAAGGGTGACCGGCGTCGCGAGGTGGGGATGGATCCATGGCCAAGGTCCGTCTTGGCCGGCTGGACGACGGACCGCATATCGCTGCCGCCGGGACCGCTGTTCTGCGTGATCGACGGGCCGACCCTCGGTCGCGCGCGGTCAGCGACCGCGGTGCGCGCAGAATTGCGCCATCTCGCGCTCCACGCTGGGTAACGCGCCGGTTCGCGCCACACCGACTCCGCCACGCGCACGCCGTCGAGCTGCTGCACGAGGGGATTCCGTTGCCGCTGATCCAGCGCCAGCTCGGGCATGCGTACCTCTCGACCACCGGCACCTACCTGAAAGGGATCTCCGAGGAGATCATCGGCGCCGTACACCGCCGGCGGGCACCGACGATCACGCCAGCGCTGGCGGCGCGATGTTTGGCTGCGGATTTCGGTGAGGCTCAGCGCGTGGTCGAGTGGCTCATCCGGGCCGGCCAGCACGTGCCGGCAACGTCTTGACCGGCGCTAGCGAACAGCGAGCCTGGCGCCGGCGGTCGGCACGCCGCTGTTGACAAGCGCTGCGCGAGTCGCTGCATCCAGGTACGGGGCCCAGCTGCTAGACGTCAAGCGGCAGTCGCGACCAAGAGCAGCGTTGGCCGCAGCTCTCGTTCACGCCTGAGCTCACCTGCCCGGACCGCGCACCCCACGACATGCTGCTGCCACGGCACGTATAGCGGCCGGGAGTGGCTTTCGCACACCGGACACCTGACCGCGGAATGGGGAGTCGTCGGTTGGATCGTCGGCTTCATCTCGCTCTCGGCCTTTCGAGCTAGTCATTGACTGAACTGAAGTCAGATCATATCGCAGTTGGAGCGAGCGTCAAGCTCTGAACTGGCGAGTCCACCAAGGTGTGCGTTCCGGAGCATCTGCGGGCCTCAGGTTTGCGTTCTAAACTGAAGTCGATTCTGATCCGAGGCGCCGATGACCAATAAGCTCACCGCCGCTCGCCTGGTGCCACGAGCGATCGCAGGCGCGACCGTCAGCGCATACGAAGCTGCACTTCGGTCAATTACCGACCTCGAACGGATCGCGGCCAGGACGACGACGCCCGAGCCGCTCGGCGTCCTTGCGGCCGCGCTGGCGGACCTCACCCGTGACGTCCACCACGACCCAACCAAGGGCGGAGTCCTTGAGTTCTTTCGCATGTGCCGCGCGGCGTTTCCCAATCTGCGGATGGAACCCGAACACGTTCTGGCCAGCGCTGACATGGTCGTCGCCCGCGTGCGAGCGACCGGAACTCACAGGGGTGACTTGATGGGCGTGCCCGCGACCGGCAGGAGCGTCGACGTGCAGCTGATCGACATCATGCGGTTCGACGAGGACGGCCTCGTGGCCGAGCAATGGGGAGTCGTCGACATGCTGGCGGTGATGCAGCAGCTCGGCGTGGCTGGTGTAAGGACTCCGGCTTAGGATCACACGGGCCCTCATAACGGCACGGCGTGGCCGCGGCGATCCGCCGAAGCCCCACAGTTTCAGGCGGTCATCGACCTGCCGCTAGAGCAGCGTCCCCTCAGGGTTGTTGTCCAGCGTTCACAAGGCTGTCGTCGGGAGTCTCGGCAATGGCGTGGCGCTGGATCATGCGACTCGGTTGTGTGGATCTCTCGCGAAGGTCGCCGGCAGTTATGTTTGTCCGGTCCCCCAACTCGAGGAGGCTGGACATCATGATGTACGCGATGGTGGTGCGCCGGCTGAAGCCTGGCGCTTACGAGCGCTTTCGCCGCGCATGGGAGCCCGACTCGCTCGGGCACTGGCCCGCGGGGATGACGAAGATTTGGATCGCGCGCAGCGAGGATGACCCCGACGTGATCGCGACGTGGAGCCTGTTCGAGCTCGACGAGGCTGGGTACGAAGCGCTGCGCGACGATGCCGAGTGGATGTCCGCGGAGCTGCGCCGGGTGGAGCGGATGAGCGAGTTCGAGACTGAGGTTCTCGCCTCAGGCTTCTTTCACGTGCTGGAGGAGATCGTGCCGCCGACCGGCGCGGCAGACTGAGCGCCAGTCGCTGCCGACCTTTGCTCCGCACCGCGACCCGGTTCTGGAGTCCCGCCGGTTTCCGGGGGTCACCTGAGGGGTTTCGTCGAACTGATGGACTCCGGCGCTGTCAGCGCAATCGTCTAGCGGCGGCCGCGATCGCAGCTACGATGCCGAACGCTTCAACGATCCCTCAGCGCCGATCTGGTGGACTCCCAGTGGCTGACCAACGACGGCGACCCTATTAGGTCGGTCGTGGTCTGCAAGGCTGCGCTTCCGCTGCCGGCTACACGCACGTGTCTCGTGCGAGGCTTCCGCTGGCGGTCGATGCGGTACCGCCGAGCCCGCTGCTAGGACGGCTACTGTGTTCGGAGGCGACGCAGTAGCTCCGAGCGCACGAAGAATCTCTGCTGCTGCGGACGAATCTGAGCAGTACGCGCGGCGCCGCCAGCGGGACGCCCGCTTTGCCAGGCGATCCGGTCGCGCAGCTCGCGCTCGTTGCCCACGAGCTCGACTTCTGCGTTCTCGAACGAGCAGGCACGCGGGCGGCGCTCAACGAGACTGATGAGATGGACGAATCTCGACAGCGCCCGAGACCGCTTCGGCGAGACGACCGCTCCGCCGGGATTGCGGCAGCGACCACTCCGAGTCGTTTGCTGGGCTCGTGATCCGCAGCTAACTCGACGGCGTTAGCTCACCGGGCGGTCTGCGGCGATCCTGCAAACGGAGGGCCGCTTCCGCCTTGGACGAGCTCCGACAGCGCGGCGTTCGCGCGGGCGAGCACAACCGCTCCCGCAGGCGAAGGAAGAGCCGGCGGGATCGCGCGCGCGTCTGTCGTCGGCGTGGAGCTGCATATGCATCCTGACGTCGGCGTTTGCTCGATCACTACGACGAGCTAATAGCGGTTCTTCTGCTCCGCCAGCAACGCGGGTACGCCACCCAGTCGGCGCCGGGCTTGTGGAATGGACGACTTCCAAGAGCGTGCCGCTGGCCGTGAATCGGTTCGCCCGAGACCGGTGGAAGTCGTCCAACCCGGGAGCAAGCGCTAGCTGAATGTGAGCAAGCACGCGGACCAGGATTTGCTGCTCCTCCCCCGGCAGAGCGAGCGTCGGGTGCCGAGTGCTCGGCTGCCTCGTGCGCGCCGTCAGTCCCGCCAAGTGGCACGAGCGGGGCAATTACCATATTCCAGGACTCGCAGTTGCTCTCAGGGCAGCATGTGCTCCGGTCGTGATCTCGGTGTCGCTTCGACCGTTCCGTCGGTCGAGCAGTCGCTTGCGTACCAGCGGGTCAGGACGCGTCATCTCGCTCTCGCGACGCGCGCGGACGGGTGTGGGTCGGGACGCGGAGTCGGCTCCGTCTATCGCCACGGCTTTGGACTGCGGCCCGAGCCGCATGATCTGCAAGGGCGGCTAACGCGACGGCCGGAGCGAAGGCTCAGCTTGCCTGACCGGCGAGCTGCCAGGGCCAGCGAGGGGCGCAGGGACGGCGAACCGCAGGGTCATCCCGGCCGTACGACTGGTGACCAACAAAACGCTTAAGAAGAGGAGGTCGTCGTCATGTCTCCGACGTCGGAATCTGAATCGGGTGCTGTGGCCGGTGAACCTTCGGTAGAACCATCATCGGCCGCCTCGGCCATCGATGACCCGAACGCCGTCTATGCGCTGGGCAGCAGCAGTGGCGAGAGTGCCCGCTTGCAGCGTCAAGCTGAGGAGCTCCTGCCCGATAGCGCGGTGCTTCTTGACCGGGTTGGTCTGCGCCCCGGGGACTGCGCCATCGATGTCGGGTGCGGACCGCGCGGGGTCATCGATCTGCTGGCCGAGCGGGTGACGCCGGGCGGGCGGGTCGTCGGGCTTGACGCCGACCCGGCGCACGTGGCGATGGCCTGTGAATTTGTCGCGAGCCGGGGTTTGAGCGACGTCGAGGTCGTACGCGGCGACGCGCGACACACCGACCTTGAATCGGGCTCTTTCGATCTGGTTCACGGCCGAACATTGCTGATCACAGTGCCGCAGCCAGCGGAAGTGCTTCGGGAGATGGTCCGGCTCGCGCGGCCGGGAGGTTGGGTGGCTGGCCTTGAGCCTGACACGCAGGCAGCGATCTGCTATCCGCCACATCCCGCATTCGATCGACTCTGCGAGATCTTCACCGTGGCGTTCTCGCGCAACGGCGCCGACCCGTACTTCGGCCGCCGGATGGCCGCGCTCTATCGCCAAGCCGGGCTCCGCGACATAACTGTGGAGGTCCGGGCGGGGGTGTATCCGGCTGGACACTCGCGCCGAACGATCCGCGCTGACCTCGTGCGCAGCATGCGCCCACAGATCATCGAGCTGGGACTGGCCGACGAACAAGAACTGGACGAGCTTGACGCCGCGGCGCGCAAGCACTTCGAAGACCCCGACGTGCTCGTGATGCCATCCCTAAATTTCCTCGCCTGGGGTCGAAAGCCCACATCCGCATGGAGCTGGTGGGTGCGGCGCCCTACTCGGCGGCCGGGTCCTGGTCGCGGTGGCGCTGGCGCCTCCCCCATGCCGGGATATGCACGGCGGGAGCTTCGTCTACGACCCGTGGATCCTCTACGCCCGCGGCCTGCTCAACGACGCCAACACATTGGTGATCGGCCGCCCGGACTTCGGCAAGTCCAGCCTGTCCAAGACGTGGCTGCTGCGCTCGCGCGTGTTCGGGCGCCGAGGCGAGATCGTCGACCTCAAAGGCGAGTACGAACCGCTCGTCACCGCGCTCGGCGGAACCATCCTGCGCCTCACACCGGGCGGCAGGACGCGGCTGAACCCGCTCACGCGAATCGGCCGGCGAGAGCTGCGCGAAGGGCTGCTGGAGGCGATCGCGCGGGCGATGCTCGGTCGGCCGCTCACCCAGGCCGAGGCGATCGGACTGTCCGCGGCGCTCGAGGATGCGGACCGCCGCCGCGGCGGCGCGGAGGTCTGCATCCCGGACGTGATCGACGAGCTCCGCACGCCGAGCGCGGGACTCGCCGACCGACTGGGGGTTGGGACGGACGACGCGCGGATTGAGCTGCGTGAGGTCGCACTCGCGCTCCAGCGCCTCTGCCACGGCCCGCTGCGGGGAATGTTCGACGGCCCTACGACCGCCGGGGAGGACGTGTTCGACGCGCCGGTTATCTCGCTTGACCTGTCCGAGATCGCAGACGGTGTCGCCGCGGTCAACCTCCCGATCGCGATCGCGATGGTGTGCGCGGTCGCGTTCCTGGATGCCAAGCGAATCGAACGCTCAGACCGCGCCAACCGGTCCGGCCGGGAGGTTGAGAAGACGATCCGGATCAACGACGAGGCGTGGCGGGCGCTCCCAATCGCGGGGCTGGGCGACTACTACCAGGCCGCGTTCAAGCTCTCGCGCAAGACCGGCGTGCAGCACTGGCTCGTGCTGCACCGGATCTCCGACCTGCGCGCCGCCGGCGACCAGGGCACCCGCCAGCAACGCCTCGCCGAAGGCCTCCTCGCCGACGCCTCGACCACGATCGTCTACCGCCAACACGCCCAGGAGATCCCGCTCACCACCGACGCCCTCGGCCTGTCCGAAACCGAGCGGGACCTAACCGGCTCCCTCGAGCAGGGAGTCGCGCTATGGCGCGCCGGCGGTCGCTCGTTCGAGATCCGCCACCTCCTCTCAGACCTCGAGTGGCAACTGATCGACACCGACCAGGCCATGGGCACACGACACCACTCCCGAACCGGAGACACAGCATGAGCCCGCACGACGACGATCGCATCTGGCCGCTCATCGGCCTGTGCGCGGCGCTCGCCGCGCTCCTGCTCATCGCCACCGTCGCCAGCGCTCTGGCAGGTGTGCTCGGGCACGGAGCGCCCATCTGGGTGGGACCGGCGGCGGCCGGCACGCTCCTCGCCCGCCTCCTCACGCACCTGTCCCGGCCGGCGCTCGCCTGGCCAGCCGCCGACCGCCCCGACCTCCCCGGACCAGCCGAGCTACACGCCGTCCTGGCGACCTCGGCGATCGCCGTCCTCGCAATGGCCGCCGCGGCGTGGCCGCTTGCCACCCGCGTGCGCGAGTCGGCGCCGCGGAAACGGTCCGCGCGGTGGGCGACCCGCGCCGACCTCGCCGAGCTCCGCGTCCGGCGCCCCGAACCGGGACGGATCACCCTCGGACACCACGGCCGCACACTGATCGCGGCTGAGGAGCGCGTCTCGGTCATGGTTGTCGGACCGACCCAGTCGGGCAGGACCACCGGCCTGGTCGTGCCCGCGATGCGCGAATGGCACGGCCCCGTCTTGGCGACCTCCACCAAAGCCGACGTCCTGTTGCACACGCTCGCCGCGCGCTCGGAGCTCGGCGAGACCCGCGTGTTCGACCCGACCGGAGCGACCTCGCTCTCCCACGCGGTCTGGTCACCGCTCACCGCCGCGACTACCTGGACCGGCGCCCGCCGCACCGCCGCCGCGCTCCTGGGCGTCGGTGACCGCCGCGCGGGCCACTCTGCCGACGACGCGTTCTGGCGCCCCGCCGGAGCCCGCTACCTCGCCGCCCTCCTCTACGCCGCCACGAAGACCCCGGACCTGACCATGTCCGACGTCCTGCACTGGATCGCCACCTCCGAGTTCGACGAACCCATCAAGCTCCTCGACAAAGCCGATCGCCCGGACGCGACGCCGGCGGTCGACGCTATCCAATCAGTTAAAGGCTCAGACCACCGCTTCGCGTCGAGCCTGCTCCAGACGATCGCGACCGCGCTCGACCCCTGGCAAGAACCCAGGGTCGCGGGCGCCACGATGAGCCAGTCGCGGATCAGCGCCGACTGGCTCCTGGACGCCACCAACACCCTCTACGTCGTTGCGCCCGCTGACGATCAGCGGCGCCTCAGCGGCCTCTTTACCGCGCTCGTCTCCCACGTCGTGGCCGCCGCCTACGAGCGCAGCGCCAAGACCGGCCGGCCGATCGAGCCCGCGCTGCTGCTCGCCCTGGACGAGGTCTGCAACATCGCGCCGCTCCCCAACCTCGACGAGATCGCCTCCACCGGCCCCGGCCAAGGCGTCCACCTCCTCTGCGTGCTGCAGAACATCTCCCAAAGCTACGACCGGTGGGGCCGCGACCGCGCCGAGACGATCATCGCTAACCACCGCGCCCGTCTCTTCTGCTCGGGCATCGGCGACCGCGCCACCCTGGACTACCTCCGCGGCACCCTCGGCGACGAAGAAATCGCCCGCATCACCACCCAACAACGCGGCCTCACACAACCCGGCGCACGCACCCACAGCACCGAACACCGCCCACTCGCCGCCCCGCACCGGGTGCGGCAGGCCGACCGCTCCCAAGGCCTGCTCGTTACGGCCGCCTCGCGCCCGCCTGGATCACCCTCCGCGCCCAACCCACAACGGCCGGACCTCGTCGCAGCGCGGGTCGCCCACGTCGGGCAGGAACCACCAGAGCGACAAAGGAGCGGCGATGACACACGCGAGGCCTCGAGCTGTCGATACCGCCGACGCTGACCCCGTCGAGCGGGATTTCCCTGACCCGACGGCAGCTCAGGTCCGGCCCGCTGAGAGCTGCGGGCACCGAGACGGCTCACTGGATCCCCGCCTGCCCGTTCTGGATCCGGTGGATTGCCTTCGCCCAGTTTCGCCGACCGTCGGCCGGACGGCTTCAAGGTCGACGACCGTCTCCCTTTCCCTCGCCCGCGGTCTCGGTTCCGCGTCCGGCCGCCGGCCGGCAGTTCGGGCTACGTCAACCACCGGATCCCCACAAGGAGGGAACCAAAGATGAGCGCCTCAGCACCCGCAGTCAACTCCGTCACCCTCGTCGGGAACCTCACCGCCGACCCCGTCCTCAAGCAGCTCGATGAGGACCGGAAGGTCTGCCAGCTCCGGCTCGCGGTCAACGACGTCAAGGACCAGCCGATGTTCATCGATGTCGCCACCTTCGGCGCCCAGGCCGACGCCTGCGCCAAGTACCTGACCAAGGGTCGCGCCGTCGCGGTCACCGGCCGGCTCGTCTACCGCGAGTGGGACGACAACGGCACCCGCCGCTCACGCCACCACATCGTTGGCCGCGTCCAGTTCGGCGGCCGCACCGACAACGGCGACCAGCCCACCAACGACGACCAGCCCCAGGAGGACGCCGCCTAACGCCGACCGCGCCCCCGGAGCGCCGGCCGCGGCCGGCGCTCCACAACGCGGTCCCGCATAACGACATGCCATCACGCCCATGACAACCAACCAACCCAATCCACCCGCACGCCCGAACGGCCTGATCATCGAGCGCTCTACGACGGCCGGCGGCCGGCCCATTACGACGAGATCTGCACATGCGGCCGACCCGCCGTGTTCGTGCTCGGGAACCGCTGGGGCGGATCCGGCTGGTGCGGCACCAACGACCTCGGGCCACTCGACTCCCACGCAGCCGAACAGCAACGCACCGAACTCCAAACAGCGCTCGGCAGACCACTCCGCCGCAGCGACCTAGCAACCACCGAGCCACCCACCACCGCGCAATGACGATGACCTCACAAACCTTCTCCCAACTCCTCGACCACGCCAACGCTCGACGCGCCGCACGGCTCGAGGCGCTCTGGCGGATGACCTCCGACGAACGCGTCGCCGCCATGCGCCGCGGCGACCTCACCCTCGAGCAATGCTGTGCCTGGGCCGCCCGCCACCCAGAGCAAGTGCCACTCCTACACGGCGAGTTCGAATTCATCGCCGCGTTCACTCCCGAGGCACGCGAATGACCACCCCAGGCGTCCGCGCCTTCTACACCACGCTCGGCATTGAACTCCCGGGCTGGCCCAAGCTCGAAGCGCCCATCCGCTGCTTCGCCCAACCCGACGCCCACACCCACAACGACCGCTCGCCCTCCTGCTCGGTCAACCTCGCCTCAGGCGCCTGGAACTGCCACGGCTGCGGCGCCCACGGCGGCGCCTACGACGCCGCACTCGCCGCAGGCCTCGCATCACGAGCCGCGATGGAACTCCTGATCGCCAACGGGCTCGCCCAGCCGCGGCGAGACTCCGTAATGCGCTCTCGCCGGCCGCCAACGCTAAGCGCCGCAAAGGCGACCCCATCCGGAGCCAGCCGAGCGCGACTCGCCCTCGCCGACGCCGACATTCAGTCGTGGGCTGAGATGCTCGATGCCGACAGTCGCCTTGTTCGACGATTGATCCTCGAACGCGCCTGGGCTCCACGGATCATGCGAGCACTCCAAGTTGGATTCGATGGCGCGCGTGTCACCTTCCCGATACGCAACGCGCAAGGACAGCTTCGAGGCCTGCTCCGCTACGACGCGTTCGGACGACGTGTCCCAAAGATGCGAGCTGTCGCCGGGACGCGACTCGGGCTCATTCCCCACCCCTCGGCCGAGGCCTCCGCTCACATCATCCTCGTCGAGGGACCGCCCGACATGATGTGTGCGCGGTCGGCCGGTCTGCCGGCAGTCGCGATCCCAGGAACGCACGCCTGGCAACCGGCGTGGGCGCAACTGCTGGCTGGCAGACGCGTCACGATCGTGATGGATTGCGATGCACCCGGCCGACGAGCCGCCAAGGACATCGCGTCGAGTCTCGACGAGACCGCCGACGGCGCTGAGGTCGTGGACCTGTGGCCCGGGCGAGACGACGGGTACGACCTCACCGACCGCATCCTCGAGCGCCGCCGGATCAAACCCTTCTCGCCGCGCGTGGCCCGCACGGTTCGTGAGCTTCTCGCCCCTCATCCGTCCAACCGGCGCCACGATCGCCGACCCCGGTCACATCGGATTTGACAGGAAAAGAACGGACGTGAACCTCTTGAAACCCAATGATGTTGCGAGACAACTTTCCGTGTCGCGCGCTTGGGTCTATGAGGCTGCGAGAACCGGCCGCATTCCGTCGGTTCGCATCGGCGGAGAGGATGGGCCGCTGAGGTTCGTTGCGGAGGAGATCGATCGGTGGATAACGGAGTGCCGCACGCCGTGGGCGGCCACTACGCCATCAGTCGGCCAGAAAAGCGTCCCGCGGGAGCGGCGACGGCGCAACAGACCCCGAGCGTCAACGGTGCGATCGAGCTCGACCGGACAGCAACCGTTGCTCTAGCGATCAGCTCGCGCCGCTCTAGCGATCAGCTCGCGCCGCTCTAGCGATCAGCTCGCGCCGCTCTCGCTATCGCTTCCTCGGTCGCGACGGCACCGGCAGCGAGAACATGGCGCTCCAGGTGGCCGTAGTACCGCTCGGTTGTGCTGATATCGGCGTGGCCGAGCTGCCGCTGGACGTACATCAGCGAGTTGCCGGTGGCGAGCCAGGCCGCGGCGGCCGTGTGGCGAAGCCCGTGGAGCGGCATGTCGCGAAGCGCCGCGTCCTCCAGGGCCTGCTTGTGCCAATCACGGGAGACGGTGGTTCGGTCGAGCGGGAGGCCGACGCCGGCGCTTTCCCAACGACCGTTGCTCCGCCTCGTCGAACGGACCGGCATCACAAACAACGCAGCCACGCCGCGGTCTCCTGCAGCGAGCTCGGCGCGACGCGCGACCTGGTCGCGCAGCACCGAGCAGAGTCCTGGTCCGATCTCGACCGCGCGGAAGCGGTCCGACTTCGTCGAGCCCACGGCGCCGCTCTTCCGCGAGCGGTAGACGACGATCGTCCCGCCAGACCCGTCGAGTTCCAGATCGCCGATATGAAGGCAGAGCGCCTCCGAGATCCGAAGGCCGCTGCCGATCAAAAGCTCGGCTAGAGGACGGTAGGTGTCTGAGCAGCCGTCCAGGTAGCGAGGGATCTCGTCGATTCGGAGGTAGTCGCGCTCGATATGCGCCGGCGGAAGCCGCTGCACGCGCAGCGCCGGGTTGCTCGCGAGCAAGCCATCCTGGACCGCTGAGTTGAGACACACGACAAGGGTGCCGAGGGTGTTGTTGACCGTCTTCGCCGCCAACTCGCCAGCCTCCACCGCCTCGGCAAACTCGGCGACGAACTCGCGGACATCGTCCACGGACAGATCGCCGAGAGAACGAGCCCCGAACCCGGGCAGGAGTCGCATGCGCCCGTCGATCTCGTAGCCCCTCCACGTGCCGGGCTCCAGGTACGGGCGCCGCTGCCCGAGCCACCGATCCCAGTACACGGCGAAGGTCTCCTTCGTGTGACGCACCTCGCCGCGCTCGACCTGCTCGATCAAACGACGCCGCGCGGCACGCGCGGCTCGCTCGCTCGCGAAGCCGCGCTTGGACGTCTGGGTCCCGTCGCTCCGCCGGTAAACGAAGCGCCAGCGGACGCCATTCCCCGTCTCGTAGGAGTAGATGCCGCCGCTGCGGCCGTGGCGCGCCGTGTCCGAACGGCGAGTGGAAGGGGAGACCTCGGTGAGCGCGTCGTCGAACGCTCGCGCCGCTTCCTCGGACTGGAAGCGGCGCGCTCGCTGTCGGCTGTCGGCATCGCGCCAGCGGACCTCCCAGCCGCCTCGATGGAGCCTGACGCTCACGCGTACCTACAGTCTGTTGCCACGTACCCACAAGCTGTTGCCGGGACGTGGGTACGACTGTTGTTTGTTGCCACGTGGCAACAATACCCACATCCGCGGACGGCTTGTGGAAGCGTCCGACGAACAGCAAAAAGCCCCGCTGTGCGGGGCTTTCCCAGTGCGCCCGAGAGGACTCGAACCTCCACGGACCATAAAGTCCACAAGGCCCTCAACCTTGCGCGTCTACCAATTCCGCCACAGGCGCTGGAGGCGGCCAGTATAGCCCTGCGGGGTGGGGGCCAGGTCATCTTCGCGGCAGGCGTGGGCCGGCGATGGGGCCGTCTGCAGGGGTTTTGTTGGCCGGATCGGGCGGCGTGCTGACGCCGCCGAGTTGAGTCCGTCCAGGGGACGCGCTACAGTGCCGAACACATGTTCGACTCACTGCCGATCAGCGAGCAAATCGAGCAAGGAGCGGAGCGATGGACCTAACCAAGCGCCAGCAGGAGATCTTCGACTTCATCAAGCGGTATTCCGCGAAATACGGCTATCCGCCGACCGTGCGTGATATCGGCAAGGCGGTGGGATTGGCGTCGTCCTCGACGGTCCACGCGCATCTCGCGAACCTGGAGAAGATCGGGCTGCTGCGGCGCGACCCGACGAAGCCGCGGGCGATAGAGCTGCTCGATCGGGCTGCCGCCGGCGTGCGGAACCTGGTCAAGCCCGGGTTGCCGCTCGTGGGCCACGTCGCCGCGGGGCAGCCGATTCTCGCCGAGGAGAACATCGAGGACTTCGTGCAGACGCCCGACTATGCCGGCGGGACCGACGGTGAGTACGTGCTTCGCGTGCGCGGGGAGTCGATGAAGGACGCCGGCATCCTTGAGGGTGACCTGGTCGTGGTGCGCCCGCAGGAGACCGCGCAGGACGGCGAGATCGTGGTGGCGCTGGTGGGGGAGGAAGCCACGGTCAAGCGTTTCTTCCAGGAGGACGACCACGTGCGCCTGCAGCCCGAGAACGAGTCGATGGAGCCGATCCGGAGCAGGGACGTGCGCGTGCTGGGCAAGGTCGTGGGACTGATGCGGAGCATCACATGACCACCTGCACGCTTCCCGGTACCACGTCGCTGTTCGATGCCCTCGATGACGGTGGGACACTCGACGAGCTCATCGCCTGGGCGTGGGAGGGGCTGGGTGTCGGCCGCCCCGTCGGGTGTCCGGTTTGCGGCGAGAAGATGAAGCCCCAGTACGGCGTGCACGCGCGGGCGATCGGCGGTCGCTGCTCGGCGTGCGAGTCGACGCTGCGCTAGCCGGTCGCGTCGCCGCTCGGGACATTTACGCCGTCGCGGCCGACGTACTCGTACGGTCGCGCGGGCGAAACCTTTCGGCGTCGTCCCGGATACGGGGTTATGCTTGACGTTGGAGGCTGAGCAGTCGCGGAGGTGATGAGCCTTCGAGGAAAGTCCGGACATCAAAGGGCAAGGGTGGTTGGTAACGCCGACCCGGGGAAACCCGCGGGAAAGTGCCACAGAAATGACACCGCCTAAGCCTGGAGCCGCTGCAGAGCCCCAGGCCGGTAAGGGTGAAATGGTGCGGTAAGAGCGCACCGGCGTCGCGGTGACGCGGCGGCCAGGTAAACCCCACTCGATGCTAGGCCAAGCAGGACCGTTTGCAGGTGACCCGCCAAGGTCCGGGTAGGCCGCGCAGATGGATGACTGCTCTCGACAGAATCCGGCTTACAGGCCTCCTAAGGAAAGACCCCGCCCAGGCGGGGTCTTTCTACGTTGCGGGTTGGGGGATGGCGGCGTGCCGGGGTGGGGGTTGGTGGCGGGCGCCGGGGTGGCGGGTTGGTGGCGGGCGCCCGGGTGTGAGGTTGGCGGGGTGACCGGGTGGCGGGTTGGCGGCGGACGCCGGGGTCGGAGGTTGGCGGCGGGTAACCGGTTTGGTGGCCGGCGCCGGGGTGGCGGGCGCCGGGGTCGCGGGGCCCGGCGCGCTAGGACCGCGTGTCGGCCAGGGCCGCGAGCGCGGCCGCGTCGCCCGGCACGCCGTGAACGGCGCCGCCTGGGAACGCGGCGGCGCTCCCGAGGTAGAGGCCGCGTAGTGGCGTGCGGTACGGGGACAGGCGCGGGACCGGCCGGAAGATGACCTGGCGCAGCCGGTAGCTGCCGCCGCCGACATCCCCGCCGACGAGGTTGCGGTCGCGACGCTGAAGGTCGGCCGGGCCCATAACGTGGCGCGCGAGGATCAGGTCGCGGAAGCCGGGCGCGAACCGCTCGACCTGGGCCTCGATGCGCTCGACCACCCGGTCGAGCTCGACGCTCCAGTCGATGCCGGTCTGCGGCGCGCGCGTGTACGCCCAGGCGGTGTGCTTGCCGGCGGGCGCGCGTGACGGATCGGCGAGCGATTGCTGTCCGAGCAGCAGGAACGGCCGATCGGGAAGTCGCTGCCCAGTGTCGGCAAGCGCCTGGATCAGCTCCTCGTCGCCACCCGCAACGTGGACGGTGCCGGCGGTGCGCGGTTCGGGCGCCTCCCACGGGATCGGCCCGTCGAGTGCCCAGTCGACCTTGACCGTCGCCGGTCCGTACCGGTATCGGCGCAGGAGCGAGCGGTACGTCCGAGGGAGCGCGTCGCCGGCGAGCCGGGCGAGCGCGTGCGGCATCACGTCGGCGACGACCAGATCCGCCGCGATCCACTCGCCACCCGCGACTCTCACCCCGCGGGCCCGGCCGTGGACCGCGTCGATCGACTCGACGAGCGCATCGGTGCGCACCTCGCCCCCGCGCTCGCGAACGTAGCCGACGAGCGCCTCAGTCAGGCGCTCCGCGCCGCCCGTGGGGCTCGGCCAGCCGACGGCGTGGCCCATGAGGTTGAGATACACGATCGCGGCCGCGCTCCCGGCGCGCCACGGGGGAACATCGGCGTGGCCGGCTGAGCCGTACAGCCATGCCCGGGACCCGCCGGCGACGAACAGCCGGCGCGCGAGCCCCTCCGCGGAGCCGGCAATCAACGATCCAAACCGGGCCGCGCCGAGCGGGCCGAGGTCGGTGAGTAGGCGAAACGCACCGGCGATCGGCGGGAACGCGCTGAGCATCGTCGCCCGGATCGCGTCGAACGCCTCGAGCATTGGCGCGACGAACGCGCGCCATCGCCGCCCGTCGCCGGACGCCATCGCCTCCAGGCTTTCCTCTGTCCGCTCCAGGTCCCGGTATAGGGCCGCCGCCCGGCCGCCGGGGAGCGGGTGGGCATAGCAGGCCTCCGGATGCGTCCACCGCAGGCCGTGGCGCTCGAGCGGCAGGCGCGCGAACACCGGCGAGGCCGCACCCGCGGGATACACCGAGGAGAACGTGTCGTGGTGGAAGCCGGGCAGCGTCAGTTGCTCGGTCCGCACCGCTCCGCCCGGATGATCGGCGGCCTCGAGGACCGTCACTGGGTACCCGGCCTCGGCCAGCCGGATCGCCGCCGCGAGGCCGTTCGGGCCGGCGCCCACGACGACCGCGCGGTTCACGGCGCCACGGGCGCGCCGGCGAGGGCGACGATCGCGCCGACGATCCCGGCTCCGACGAGCGTCGGGACGATGCCCCGCCGCGCGATCAGAAGGACGACGGCGGCGATGCCGAGGACCACGAACTGCCAGGTCTCGCGTAGCGCGGCCGCCAGCGGAATCGAGGCGCCGAGGATCGCGCCGATTGCGGCGGGGCCGGCGCCGCCGAGAAAGGCCCGTGCGCGTGGGCTCGAACGGATTCGCTCGAAATGACGACCTCCGATCAGCACGAACGCGAACGAGGGCAGGAACGCGACCAGCGCGGCCAGCGCGCCACCGCCGACCCCATGCGCCGCGTAGCCGACCGCGGCGACGGTGGCGACGACCGGACCCGGTGTGATCTGGCCGAGCGCGACCGCATCCAGGAACTGCGACGAGGTCATCCAGTGATAGGTATGCACGGCGTCGCCCTGCATCAGCGGGATGATCACGAACCCGCCGCCGTAGGACAGCGCGCCGACCTTGAACGCCACCCAGGCGAGCGCGCCGAGCCCGCCCGCCCCCCGACCGCCGCGGCGGCCGGCGCGATCGTCGGCACCCAGCCGTGCGCGCGAGGTCGGCCGCCGTAGCCGCACTCGATTCCGAGCTCGACGAGACCACACCCGAGCAGGACGAGGACCAGGTAAGGGCCGATCGTCGCTGCCGCGGCCGCCCCGAGCAAGGCGTAGGCGAACCAGCGGGCCGGCTGCGCCGCGCGCGCGAGGCTGGGGCGGGCCAGGTCGGATCCGGCCCGGACGGCGACCGCCGCCACCGCCGCGCCCGCCCCAGCGCCGAGGCCGCGGATCCACACCGGGGGCGACTCGCCCAGGAACACGATCGACAGCAGGATGATCAGGACGACCGCCGGGACGATGAACCCAAGCCCGCCGACGACCGCGCCCCACGGCCCGGCGACGCGGCGGGCGAGAAAGATCGCGAGCTGCGTCGACGCTGGACCGGGCAGGAGGTTGCAGGCCGCGAGCGCATCCTCGAACTCGCGCTGGTCGATCCAGTGCTCGCGGTCGACCACCAGGCGGCGAAGCAGGGCGATGTGGGTCGGGGGTCCACCGAAGCCGGTCACCCCGATCCGCGTCCAATCAAAAGCGATCGTCCGCAGCGGAACGGGCTCCGCGGCGGCCTCCGGCATCAGCCCACCCGGCTCGCTTCGCCGGCGACCCGGTCGAGGCTGACGCCTTCGAGCCGGTGAATGACCCACTCGTCCAGGCGCGCGGAGCCGATCTTGGCGTAGAAACTCAACGCGGGCTCATTCCAGTCGAGCGCCGCCCACTCGAGCCGGGTGTGCCCTCGCGCCAGGGTGATCTTCGCGAGATGGGCGAGGAGCGCGCCGCCGACGCCGGAGCGGCGGTGCGCCGGCGGGACGTACAGGTCCTCGAGCCAGATCCCCGGACGGCACTCCCAGGTGGAAAACGTCTGGTGGAAGAGGGCGAAACCCGCGGGCTGCCAGGTCGACGTGTCGGTATCGGACCCGCGAGCGCCGCCGGCGTCGGCCCCGGGGTCCGACCGCGCCTGGGCGATCAGCTCCTCGGCGATCAGCGCCTCGGCGGACGGCGTCGGCCCGAACAGCGCGTCCTCGAGCAGCTCGGCGCTTCCCGTCACCTGGTCGCGGCCGTGCTCGTACTCGGCCAGCTCGAGGATCCAGCCGAAGATCAGGTCGACGTCGTCGCGCCGGGCATCGCGAATACTGAGATCGACGGGCAAGGCGCGCTGACAATAGCCGCTGCGCGGGTCGGTGCTGGCGCGCCCCGGGCAGTTCCGAGAAGATGTGCGCGCCGATGTCACTGGTGCCCAAAGCGATCACTGCACCCGTGAGCCGGGTCGGCGCGGCCGCGCAGAACGCGCTCGAGGTCGCGCGATTCGGCGGCCTGGCGACCGATGAGGAGCCGTCGCCCTACGAGGTGGTCGCCGAGGAGCGCGTTTTCAGGCTCCGCCGCTACTACCCAGGGACGAACGAGAGCGCGCCGGCGATCCTGCTCGTGCCGCCGCTGATGCTGGCGGCCGAGGTCTACGACGTGTCCCCGCACAGCAGCGCCGTCACCATCCTCCACGAGCACGAGATCGATCCCTGGGTGATCGACTTCGGGGCGCCCGAGCGAGAGAAGGGCGGGCTCGAGCGCACGCTCGGCGACCACGTGCTCGCGGTGTCCGAGGCGGTCGATCGCGTGCGGAACGAGACCGGCCGCGACGTTCACCTCGGCGGTTACTCGCAGGGCGGCATGTTCGTCTACCAGACCGCGGCGTATCGGCGCAACGACGGTCTGGCCTCGCTGATCACGTTCGGGAGTCCCGTCGACACGCGGCAGGGCGCTCCGTTCGGGATTCCGGGTCGACTCGCCGTGGAGGTCGCCGAGGTGCTGGCTTTGGCGTTCCGGGGCGGGGGAGTCCCGGCGTGGTTCAGCCGCAACGGCTTCCTCCTGCTCGACCCGGTCAAGTCCGCGCGCAACCGGATCGAGTTCCTGCTCCAGCTGCACAACCGCGAGGCTCTGCTGCCGCGCGAGCGACAGCGGCGGTTCCTCGAGGCTGAGGGCTGGGTGGCGTGGCCCGGGCCGGCGCTCGCGGAGTTCGTCAATCAATTCGTCGCGCACAACCGGATGCTCGAGGGCGGATTCGTGATCGAGGACCGGTTGCTCAGTCTCGCCGACATCGCCGTCCCGGTCCTGTCGGTGGTGGGCACGGTCGACGAGATTGCGCCCGCCGGCGGCGTCCGCGCGATCCGCCAGGCCGCGCCGCGAGCCGACGTCTACGAGCTCGCCCTTCACGCCGGTCACTTCGGCCTGGTCGTCGGGTCGATCTCGACGGCGGTGACCTGGCCGACCGTGGCGGCTTGGGCCCATTGGCGAGCCGGCGACGGCGAGTTGCCGGAGGATGTCACGCGGATCCCCGAGGACGGCGCTGTCGAGCCCGTGCCGGAGGTTCGCCACCGCGTGGGCTACGGGGTCGAGCTCGTTGCGGCGGTCGGCGCCGAGACGGCGCGGTCGGCGCTCGGCCTGGCCGAGCGCGCGGTGCGCGGCGCGCGCGAGCTCTCGCGTGAGGCCGCCGCACAGCTCCCGCGACTGGCACGACTCGAGCAGATCCAGCCGAACACCCGAGTCTCGCTCGGGCTGCTGGTCGAGGAGCGCCGGCGCCGAGCGCCCGGCGACGTGTTCTTCCTCTTCGAGGACCGCGCATACACCGCCGGCGAGGTGGGGGAGCGGATCGACAACGTCGTGGGCGGGTTGCTGTCCATCGGCGTCCGCCAGGGCGAGCACGTCGGTGTTCTCATGACCGCACGCCCGAGCGCGCTGGCGCTCGCCGCCGCGATCAGCCGGATTGGCGCGGTCGCCGTCCTCATGCGCCCCGATGGCGCCCTGGAGCGAGAGGCCACGCTCGGGCAGATCGAGCGGATCGTCGCTGACCCCGAGCGCGCCGGGCAGGCCGCGGAGCTCGAAGGCGTCGAGACGTTCGTGCTCGGCGGAGGGGGCGCGCCGCGGGACCTGGGGATCGCCCGGGCCACCGACATGGAGCAGATCGATGTGGCCGCGCTGAACTTGCCCCGCTGGTACGCGCCGAACCCCGGGCGGGCCCTCGACCTGGCGTTCATCGTGTTCAGCGGCGAGGGCGAGTACACGAGGGCGAGCCGGATCACGAACCGACGGTGGGCGCAGTCAGCGTTCGGCACGGCCTCGGCGGGCGCGCTCGGTCCCGCGGACACCGTCTACAGCGTCACGCCGGTCTATCACCCGTCCGGCCTGATCGATGAGCATCGGTGGAGCGATCGCCGGCGGCGCTCGTCTGGCTGTCGCCCGGCACTACGACGTATCCACCTTCTGGGAAGAGGTCAGGCGGTACGGGGTGACCGTGGCGTCGTACACCTGGACGAGTCTCGATGAGCTCGTCGATGCGCCCGCCACAGCCGGCCGAGCGTCACCATCCGCTGCGCCTGTTCATCGGATCGGGCATGCCGCGCTCGCTGTGGCGGCGGGTCGAGGAGCGATTCAAACCGGCGCGCGTCGTCGAGTTCTACGCGTCTACCGAGGCGGGCGCGATCCTCGTCAACGTCCGCGGGGCCAAGCTCGGCTCGATGGGCCGGCCGTTGCCGGGCAGCGCCGAGGTGCGGATCGCCGAGTACGACCTCGAGACGCAGGGGTTGGCGCTGGGTGCCAACGGGTTCGCCAAGGAGTGCGGCGTCGACGAGGTCGGGATGCTGCTCGCGCGCGTGAGCCCAAACGAGCCGCTCAGCATGACGCCGCTGCGTTCGCTGTTCGCGAGGGGAGACGCCTGGGTTGCCACCGGCGACCTGTTCCGGCGCGACGCCGGCGGCGACTACTGGCGGGTCGACGGCGCGGGCGACGTCATCCACACCGACGACGGGGCCGGTGTTCACAACCGCGATCCGGGACGCCCTCGGCGCGATTCCGGCGGTCGACCTCGCGCTGGCGTACGGCGTGGTTCGAGACGACGATGATCGCGAGATCGCGGTGGCGGCGGTCACCGTGCGCGCGGGCCGCGAGCTGACCGCCCGCGAAGTCGGCCGCGCGCTGCGCGTGCTCGAACGCCCGCAGCGACCCGCGCTCGTACACGTCGTGGACCGGATGCCGGTGACGACCTGGTTCCGGCCGCTGGCCCAGGAGCTCCGCGTGGCCGGCATTCCAGAGGACGGGGAAGGCAAACAGGCCTGGTATCTCGACGCCTCCGGGGAGACGTACCGGCCGCTGACCGCGGCAGCGAGGCAGCGCCTGACGCGGCCGGCTAGGCGGAAGCGGGGAGCGTCTCGCCCGAGTAGAGCTTGACGACGCGCACGGTGCCCGCGGGCGCCGCGTTGATGCAGAGCTCGCACAGCACGCACTCGTCGAGATTCTCCTCGACGATCTCGAGGCCGTTCGGTCCGGCGCGGAAGATGTCGACGGGGCAGACCTCTTCGAGGGTGGCGGCCATTCCGGGGTCGCTCGCGACCGGATCGTCGACCTCGACCGCGATGAACAGCGCCTCGCTCACGCCGCGGACCCCTCGGACCAGAGCCGGCTCATACCTTCGCTCCGATGCGGTCCTTGACGATCCGCGGGATCTCGGAGATCTCCTCGGCGACGACGATCCCGGCCTCGGCCAGGCGCGCGATCTTCTCGGCGGCCGTGTCCTCCTTGCCTTCGACGATCGTGCCGGCGTGGCCGAAGCTCATCCCTGGCATCTCGTCCATGAATCGACCCGCCATGAACGCGACGATCGGCAGGCGCGAGCCGTTGTCGGTGACCCAGCGCGCCAGCTCGGCCTCCATCCGCCCACCGGGCTCGGTGTAGATCACGATCGCGTCGGTATCGGCGTCGGCTTCGAACAGCGGCATCAGCTCGGCGTAGGTCGAGCCGATGATCGCGTCGCCGCCGATCGAGACCGCCGTGGACTGACCGAGCCCGGCCGCGGTGAGGGTCGAGGACATCTCGGTGGTCATCCCGCCCGAGCGGGAGATGACCCCGACCGGTCCGGGCGAGTACGACTTGGCCGCGTCGCGGGCAGGGCCGCCGATGCCGCCCATCTTGATCACGTTGGGGACGATGATCCCGAGGCAGTTCGGTCCGATGATCCGCGCGCCGCGCTCGGACGCGAGCTCCACCATCTGGGCCACGTCGCCGCGGGGGATGCGCTCGGTCACGATCACCACCAGCTTGACGCCGTTCTCGATCGCCTCGAACACCGCGTCCTTGGTGAAGGCTGGGGGAACGGTCACGACCGAGCCGTCGATCGGCCCGCCATGGTGCTCGACGGCCTGGGCGACGGTGTCGAACACGGGTACGCCGTGCACGTCGCGGCCGAGGCGGCCCGGGGTCACGCCACCGACGATTTTCGCGCCCTCGCCGTAGTCCAGGCACTCGCGGGTCAGGTTCACGGCCTCGCGGCCGGTGATCCCCTGGACGATGAACGTCGTGTCCGCGTCGATCAAAATGCTCACGCCGGCGTCCCTTGGATCTTCACGACGGCGCGACGCGCGGCCTCGTGCAGCGAGACGCTCCGGTCCGCGTACTCGATTCCGTACTTGTCGAGGATCTTGAAGCCCTCCTCCTCCCAGGCGCCCGGGATCCGGAAGATGGCAATTTTCTCGGACGGGTCATAGCCAAGTTCCACGCACGCCTTGATCACCCCGCGGGCGACGATGTCCACCCGGGTGTTGGAGACGATCGACATCATCACCGCGATCTTGTCGACGCCGGGCTTCTGGAGCACGAGCTTGGCCAGTCCACAGGCCTTGCGCACCGAGGGGTTGCCGCCGATCTCGCAGTAGTTGGCCGGGTCGCCGCCGTGTGCGCGAACCGCGTCGAATAATGTCAGGGAGCCACCGCCGGCGCCGATCACGAGGCCGAGGTTGCCGTCGAACTCGGTCACGTTCCCGGCCACGCCGCGGTGATCCTGGGAGTCGACGTGCTCGCCCGCGAGCTCGAACGGCGTCGGGTCGCGCGCCAGCCGCGTCTCCTCGTCGCCGACGCCGAGCTCGTGCAGCAGTGCCTGCTGCCGAGGTCGCGCCTCGTTTTCCATGTCCATGTGCGCGTCGAGCGCGACGAACGAGCCGTCCTCGAGCTCGCCGAGCGGGTTGATCTCCGCCAGAGTCATGTCGTAGGTGAGGAACAGGCGGGCGAGCCGCGCCACGATCGGCGTGAGGCGATTCAACGCGCTGCCGCTGATGCCCAGCGACGCGATCAGCTGCTTAGCCTCCCATTCGGAGAACGGCACGCGGGTCGAGAAATGCCGACGGGCGACGTGATCGGGGTGCTCGTCGGCGACCTGCTCGATGTCGATCCCGCCCATGTCCGAGAACAGCATCACCGGGCGCTTGCGGATGCCGTCCCAGACCACGCCGGCGTAGTACTCGTGTTTGACCGCAGCCCGCGAGTCGACGAGCACGCCGCGTGGCATGTGACCGCCGATCTCGAGGTCGAGGATGTGGTCCGCGTGACGCGCGGCCTCCTCGGGCGTGTCGGCGAACTTGACGCCGCCGGCCTTCATCCGGCCGCCACTCAGGACCTGCGACTTGATTACCACCGGGCCGCCGATCTGCTCGGCGACGCGGCGGGCTTCGTCGGCCGTGTTGGAGAAGCCGTACTTGGTGACGGGAATCCCGGCCTTGGCGACGATCGCCCGCGACTCGTACTCGAAGAAGCGCATTCGGGCGCCGGAGGGTAGCGGAGCCGGCTCCGAGATGGCGCCGTACCTACGGTCACGTAGTTTCCCGCGCTTCCGTCTAAGCAGAGTATGCCTATCGATCTGGTAATGTCGATGAACTAACTGAAGTAAGCCGATCGGCGTCAGGGGGATCACCCGCCGGCGGCCCTGATTCCAGAGACCACGTCGCCACCAGGAGTCTTGATGACAGCAAGAACACGCCGCACGCCGGCTGCCCGCGTCCTAACCGCCGCCATCCTCACGATCGGTCTGGCGGCCGTGCTCGCCGCTTGCGGCGGTTCCTCGGATTCCACGACGAGCTCCACGAGCGGCGGCTCCGCGAGCAACGCCGCGGCGACGAGCGGCGCGGGGAGCACGCAACTCCAGCTCGTCGCCTACTCGACGCCGAAGAAGGCCTATGACGCTCTGATCGCCGCGTTCGCGCAGACGAGCGCGGGCAAGGGCGTGTCATTCGGCCAATCGTTCGGCGCCTCGGGCTCGCAGAGCCGAGCGGTCGACTCGGGCCAGCCCGCCGACGTGGTCGCGTTCTCGACCACGCCCGACATGACCCGCCTGGTCAAGGACGGCATCGTGTCGAAGGATTGGGACGCGAATCCCGAACACGGCTTCTCGAGCGACTCCGTCGTGGTGCTCGTCGTCCGCAAGGGCAACCCCAAGCACATCACGGGCTGGGACGACTTGATCAAACCCGGCGTGGACGTGATCACGCCGAACCCGTCGACCTCCGGCAGCGCACGCTGGAACATCCTCGCCGGCTATGGCGCCCAGCTCAAGGACGGCAAGACGTCGGCGCAGGCGCTCGCCTACATCAACACGCTGCTGACCAAGAACGTGAGCGTGCAGGACTCGAGCGCGAGCGCGGCGCTCCAGACGTTCACCGGCGGCAAGGGCGACGTGCTGCTCGACTACGAGTCGGACGCGCTGGCGGCCGAGAAGGCCGGCGACGCGGTCCAGATCGTGTATCCGCAGCAGACGATCCTGATCCAGACGCCGATCGCGGTCACCTCGAAGAGCTCGCACGCCCAGCAGGCGCAGGAGTTCGTGAACTGGCAGTGGTCGACCGCCGGACAGACGATCTGGGCCCAGAAGGGCTACCGACCGGTCCTGTCGTCGGTCGCGAGCCAGTTCGCGAGTAAGTTCCCGACCCCGCCCGATCTATTCACGATCGACTACCTCGGCGGCTGGACGAAGGTCTCGAAGGACTTCTTCGCGCCGTCGACTGGATCGATCACCAAGATCGAGCAGGCGGCGGGGGTGCCCACTGCCAGCTGAGATCCAGGCGGCGCCGCTCCCGGCGCCAGTCCCACCGCGCCCCCGCCCTCGCGGGGGGGCGCGGTACGCCGCTGTCAGGTCGGGCGAGCTCGGGCTCGGTCTGTGCATGCTCTACATGAGCGTGTTCGTGCTGATCCCACTCGCCGCGGTGGTGGTCAAGGCGTTCTCGTCGGGCGTCGGCACGCTGTGGAGCTCCATCGACAACACCCTGGCGGTGCGTGCGCTCTTGGTGACCTTGACGGCGTCGCTGATCGTCGCCGCGATCGGCGCCGTCATGGGCACGCTCGTGGCGTGGGTGCTTGTCCGCGACGCGTTCCCCGGCAAGCGCTTCGTCAACGCGCTGATCGATCTGCCGTTCGCGCTCCCGACGATCGTCGCCGGTCTGACCCTGATCGCCCTGTATGGACCCGACAGCCCGGTAGGCGTCCATCTCGCCTACACCCGGGGCGCGGTGATCGTGGCGTTGCTGTTCGTGACGCTGCCGTTCGTGGTCCGCTCGGTACAACCAGTCCTGATCGAGCTCGACCAGGAGGTCGAGGAGGCGGCCGCGTCGCTCGGCGCCTCGAATGCGACCACGTTCCGGCGGATCGTCCTGCCGGCGCTCCGGCCCGCGATCTTCTCGGGCGCGGCGCTCGCGTTCGCGCGCTCGATCGGCGAGTTCGGCTCGCTGGCGCTGATCGCCGGCAAGGTGCAGATCGCCTCGATCGTGATCTACGCCGACATCGAGAGCGGCTCCGAGCAGTCGGCCGCGGCGCTGTCGGTGGTGCTCATGGCGGTGGCGCTCGCCGTGCTGTTCATCCTGCGGCGGATCGGAGCGCGGATTGAGCGTTAGCCGCCGCACCACGCTGTCGCTGCGGCTGGTCGCGTTGGCCTACCTCGCGCTGCTCCTGTTGCTGCCGGTCGCAGTCGTGTTCTGGCGCACGTTCGAGCACGGAATCGCGACTGCGTGGTCGTACATGACGACGCCGGCGGCGATCAGCGCGTTCTGGTTGACGCTGCTGATTGCGGTCATAGCGGTGCCGCTCAACACGATCTTCGGCGTGGGGGCGGCGATGGTCCTCGCGCGGACCAAGGCGCGCGGAAGAGGGGTGCTCGACGCCCTGATCGATCTGCCGTTCGTCGTCTCCCCGGTGATCGTCGGCCTCGCGCTGATCCTCGTGTACGGACAGGGCGGCTGGTTCGGCGACGTCTTCCTGAACAACGGGATCCGGATCATGTACGCGGTCCCGGGGATGGTGATCGCGACCGTGTTCGTGTCGCTCCCGTTCGTCGTGCGCGAGGTCACGCCGGTGCTGCGCGAGGTCGGCGACGAGCAGGAGCAGGCGGCGGCGACGTTGGGCGCGTCCTCGTGGCAGACCTTCTGGCGGGTCACGCTGCCGACGATTCGCTGGGGCGTGGCCTACGGTGTGGTGCTGACGACGGCGCGGGCGCTCGGCGAGATCGGCGCGGTGCTCGTCGTCTCCTCGAACGTTGCCGGGTCGACCTTGACGCTGCCGCTGCTCCTGTTCCAGCGCGACGAGCAGATCGGAAGCCAGGTGACCACGAGCGTCTACGCGCTGGCGACGGAGCTGGCCGTGCTGTCGGTGGCGGTCCTCCTGCTGATGACGATGTTTGGTTCCAGAAGGGAGACCACGCGATGAGAATCGAGGTAGCTCAGATCTCCAAGCGGTTCGGCGATTTCACGGCGCTCGATGACGTCTCGCTCGAGGTCCCCGAAGGAGGGCTGACCGCGTTGCTCGGGCCGAGCGGGTCGGGCAAGTCGACACTGCTGCGGATCATCGCGGGCCTCGAGGAACCCGATCAGGGCGTGGTCCGGATCGCCGGGCAGGACGTCACCACCGCCCGCCCCCAGGACCGGGGCATCGGCTTCGTGTTCCAGCACTACGCCGCGTTTGCCCACATGAGCGTGTTCGAGAACGTCGCCTTCGGCCTGAAGATCCGTAAGCGCAAGCCGGCCGACGTTCGCGTCCGCGTCGAGGAGTTGCTGGCGCTCGTCGGGCTCACGCAGTGGGCGGGGCAGCGACCGCATCAGCTCTCGGGCGGCCAGCGCCAGCGCATGGCGCTTGCCCGTGCGCTCGCCGTGGAGCCGCAGGTGCTGCTGCTCGACGAGCCGTTCGGCGCGCTCGACGCCAACGTTCGCGCCGAGCTCCGGCGCTGGCTTCGCCGGCTTCACGACGAGCAGGGCGTGACGACCGTGCTCGTGACCCACGACCAGGAGGAGGCGATGGAGGTCGCCGACACGATCGCGGTCATGAACAAGGGCGCGATCGAGCAGGTCGGCGCGCCCCGCGAGGTCTACGACAAGCCGGCCAGCCCGTTCGTGATGGGGTTCCTCGGGCCTGTGAGCAACATCGACGGCAAGCTCGTCCGCCCACACGACGTGAGCATCTCGCTGAGCGCGGAGCCGGGCCTGATTGAAGCGATGGTGAAGCGGGTGGTGCACCTCGGCTTCGAGGTCAGGGTGGAGCTCGAGCTCAAGGGCGGCGAGCCAGCCCGGGTGCAACTGACCCGGGCTGAGGCCGAGCAGCTCGAGATCAATGACGGAGACATCATCTACGTCCGCCCGCCGATGCGCGCCGCCGTGTCCGGCGACCCTGCGGAGGCTGACATCGCCGGCGAGGAAACCGCTCTGAGCGCCTGAACCAGGCCCCGCGCATTGCGACGAAATCAGCGCGTGACCCAGGCCTCCGGGTCCTCGGCTAGCCGGTCGATCTTGGAAGGAAGCCTTCCGGCGGCGACGTCCGCCAGCGAAACGTGTTCGACCACGTTCCGGAGGCTCGCGCGCACGGCGATCCATACCCGCGGGAGCGCGGTCGCGGCGCCGGGATACGCTGAGTCCTCCGGCGGCCCGCCGCGGACGCTCGCGAGGGGCCCCTCGACCGCGCGGATCACGTCGGCGATCGTCAGCTGATCGGCCGGCTTGGCCAGCCGAAAACCGCCATCGGCGCCGCGGTGGCTGCGGACGATCCCGGCGTGGCGAAGCTCGCCAAGGATGTTCTCGAGGAAGTTGAGCGGAATGTCCTGGGCGGTGGCGATGCGTTCGGCCTTCACCGGCTTGTCGTCAGTCGCGGCGGCCAGCTCGACCGCCGCCCGAACCGCGTAGTCAGCCTTGGCCGAAATGCGCATGTCGCCTTATACCGCGGCGGGCTCGAAGCCGTAGGCCTCGGCGAGGTCGGGGTCCTTGTGGGCGAGCATCTCGGCCAGCGTGACCATCACCTTGCACTGCTTCCAGGTCGCGTCGTCCTGCATCTTGCCGTCGATCATGTGGACCCCGCGCCCGTCCGGGATCGCCTCGAGCACCTTCTTGGCGAACAGCACCTCGTCGGGGTCCGGGCTGAAGACCTTCCTGGCGATCTCGATCTGCACCGGGTGAAGCGACCAGGCGCCCACGCACCCGAGCAGGAACGCGGCGCGGAACTGCGTCTCGCACCCCTGCACGTCGCGGATGTCGCCGTATGGGCCGTAGAAAGGGAGAATCCCTGCCGACGTGCAGGCGTCGACCATGCGCGCGATCGAGTAATGCCACGGGTCTTGCTGAGCGGTGGCGCGCGGAGCCTCAAGATGTGACGGGTCGGGGTCCTCGATCACCCGGTAGCCGGGATGGCCGCCGCCCACCCTCGTCGTCTTCATCCGCCGCGACGCGGCGAGATCGGCGGGGCCGAAGCTCATCCCCTGCATCCTCGGGCTGGCCGTCGCGATCTCCTCGAGGTTGACCACGCCAAGCCCGGTCTCGAGGATGGCGTGGATCAGGATCGGGCGCTCGAGCCCGGCTCGCGCCTCGAGCTGGGCGAGCAGCCGGTCGACGTAGTGGATATCCCACGGGCCCTCGACCTTGGGGATCATCATCACGTCGAGCTTGTGACCGATCTCACTCACGACCGTGGTGATGTCGTCGAGCACCCACGGCGACTCGAGGCTGTTGACGCGCGTCCACAGCTGGGTCTCGCCGAGCTCCATCTCCCGCCCGACGCGGACGAGACCGGCGCGGGCCGCCTCCTTGCGGTCGACCGGCACCGCGTCCTCGAGGTTGCCGAGCAGGATGTCCACGGTCGGCGCGATGTCGGGAACCTTGGCGACCATCTTCTCGTTGGAGAAGTCGAGGAAGTGGATCATCCGGGACGGCCTGAATGGGATTTCGAGCACCGGCGTGGGGGCGCCGATGGCCAGGGGCTTTCCGAAGTCACGGGGGTTTCGCATGGGCACAACGTTAGTTGGGTTGGGTTTTCGGGGCGGCGCATGCGCCCCACGGGCTTACCGCGCGCTCGGCGTCCGGCCTCGCCCTATGCGCGGCGCCCGTTTCATCCGAGGCGGATCGGCGCATGCGCCGATCCGGTCATGCCGCATGCGGCATGACCTTCCTGACATTCTCCCGGCATGAACCAAGTCGACACCGATCAGACCGTTCGTGAGGCCTCGGGCGCTCACCCCTACGGTCGCTACCTGGAGGAGTTCGAGGTCGGGGCGGTCTACAAGCACTGGCCCGCCAAGACCGTCACCGAGGCCGACGACCACCTGTTCTGCCTGATCACCATGAACCACCACCCGCTCCACATCAACGACGTGTACGCCCGCCAGTCCCAGCAGGGCCGGAACGTCGTCGTCGGATCGCTCGTCTACTCGCTGGCGCTCGGGATGAGCGTCTCGGACGTGAGCGGCAAGGCGATCGCCAACCTGGCCACCGAGGAGCTCAAGCACCCCGCTCCGGTGTTCCACGGCGACACGCTGTTCTGCGAGTCAGAGGTGCTCGAGGTGCGCCCCTCGCAGTCAAAGCCCGACCGCGGGACTGTCCGAGTGCATACACGCGTGCTCAACCAGAATGGGGTGCTCGTGGCCGAGTTCAAGCGCCTCGTTCTCGTTCCCCGCAGAGATGAGATCCCCGCCCACCCGATCCCCGGCCACCCTCAGGACGGCGGCAGTCACTCGGCCGGGACCAACGTGGAATAGGCCACTAGCCGGTCATATTCGCCATCTCCCGGATAGGATCGGGAGTCCACCGAGACGCTAGGAGTTGCTGAAACCTCATGGCCCATACCGCACCGACGCACCAAGCCAGGTCCAACCACTCCCGCTTGCAGGGGTGGGTAGACGAGGTCGCGGCGCTGACTCAGCCCGACGACGTCTACTGGTGCGACGGCTCGGATGGGGAGTTCGAACAGTTCGCGCGGACGCTGATCGACGCCGGGACGTTCGAGAAGCTCTCCGACGACAAGCGGCCGGGTTCGTACCTCGCGCTGTCGGATCCCGCTGATGTGGCGCGGGTCGAGGATCGCACGTTCATCTGCTCCGAGAAGGCGGAGGACGCCGGGCCGACCAACAACTGGACCGATCCCGGCGAGATGCGCCAGGCGCTCACCGAGTTGTTCCGAGGCTCGATGCGCGGCCGGACGATGTACGTCGTGCCGTTCTCCATGGGGCCGATCGGCTCGCCGATCTCCTACATCGGCGTCCAGCTGACCGACTCGGCGTACGTCGCCGCGTCGATGCGGATCATGACCCGGATGGGCCAGGACGCGCTCGACGAGCTCGGCGAGGACGGTGAGTTCGTGCCCTGCCTGCACTCGGTCGGCGCGCCGCTCGTCGACGGCGCCCAGGACGTGCCCTGGCCGTGCAACGCCGACAACAAGTACATCGTGCACTTCCCCGAGACGCGCGAGATCTGGTCGTTCGGCTCGGGCTACGGCGGTAACGCGTTGCTCGGCAAGAAGTGCTTCGCGCTGCGGATCGCCTCGGTGATGGCACGCGACGCGGGCTGGCTCGCCGAGCACATGTTGATACTCAAGCTCACCTCGCCTGAGGGCGAGAGCAAGTACATCGCCGGCGCGTTCCCGAGCGCTTGCGGCAAGACCAACCTGTCGATGATGATCCCGACGCTTCCCGGGTGGAAGGTCGAGACGATCGGCGACGACATCGCGTGGATGAAGTTCGGCAAGGACGGCAAGCTGTACGCGGTCAATCCCGAGGCTGGCTTCTTCGGGGTCGCGCCGGGGACGAGCAAGAAGACGAACCCGAACGCGCTCACGATGCTCGAGCGCGACGTGGTGTTCACCAACTGCGCCAAGACCGACGACGGCGACATCTGGTGGGAGGGCATGGGCGAGGCGCCGGCGCGCCTCACCGATTGGCGCGGCGACGACTGGACGCCGGAGTCGGACAAGACCGCGGCCCATCCGAACGCCCGATTCACGGTCCGCATCGCCCAGTGCCCGGCGATCGACCCGCAGTGGGACGACCCCGCGGGAGTGCCGATCGACGCGATGCTGTTCGGCGGCCGGCGCGCCACGGTCGTGCCGCTCGTCTACGAGGCCCGCGACTGGGAGCACGGCGTGTTCCTCGGCTCGACCATGTCCTCGGAGAAGACGGCGGCGGCCACCGGGAACGTCGGCGAGCTGCGCTTCGACCCGATGGCCATGCTGCCCTTCTGCGGCTACAACATGGCCGACTACTTTGCCCACTGGCTCGAGGTCGGCCGGAGTGAGGGCGCCGAACTCCCGCGGATCTTCTACGTCAACTGGTTCCGCAAGGACGACGACGGCAAGTTCCTGTGGCCGGGATTCGGAGAGAACTGTCGCCCGCTGGCGTGGATCTTCCGCCGCCTCGAAGGCAAGGCGGAGGCGAACGAGACTGCGATCGGGTTGGTCCCGCCGGTCGGCGAGGGCGGCATCGACACGTCCGGGCTCGACATCGATCGCGAGTCGGTCGAGAAGCTGCTCGAGGTCGACCACGACGCCTGGATCGAGCAGCTCCCGCAGATGCACGAGCACTACGGGAAGTTCGGCGACAGGCTGCCTGACGAGCTCCGCGGTCAGCTCGAGGCGCTCGAGCGGAACCTGAACGCCGGCTCGTAAGAGACCTTCTTGAAAACGCCACGTACTCTCAGGGACGTGGCGCTGCCGTTCATACCGTCTGACGCCGGCCTGCTCGCGCTTCAGGCCGCCGTGGTCGCGGCGCCGCGCCCCGTGGCCAGGGTCGCCTGGCTGGAGCGGTTCCGCGGCCGCGGGTGGGCGCTCGTCCCGATCGGCTCGATCGTCGTCGTCGTGTTCGCGATCCGCTATGTCTCGGACACCGCGACCGGCCTGACCGACCTGTCGCTCGTCGCCGTCCCCATCCTGGCGGCGGTGGCGCTCGGCTGGGCGATGCGGGGGGCCAGGCCGCTTGCCGCGCTCGCGGCGATACCGCTGTTCGTGATCGCGTGGGCGAGCAAGAACACGCTGGCCGGCGAGGCCGCCGGGGCGGTCCTGTCGGCGCTAAGCTGCGTGACGCTCGGAGTGCTGCTGTCGGCGGTGACCCCGGCGCGCTGGCTGAAGGCCGGGATCGTGTTGATGGCGGCAGCGGACGTGTGGCTCGTGATCACGGACCTGCTGCAGTCGCCGAACTCGGTGCTCGTCGCCGCCCAGCCGCCGGCGGGACTGCCGCAGCTCCAGGCGGAGATCTTCGGGACGGTTTCGATGGGCTACGGCGATCTGTTCGTCGCCGCACTGCTCGGGGCGGTGCTGGCGTCACAGTGGCGCCGGCAATGGCAGGCCGCGGTGCTCACCCTGGTGACCGCCGCCGCGTTCGACCTTCTGTTCTTCTTCATCAGCGAGCTCCCGGCCACGGTTCCGGTGGCGCTCGCGCTGCTCGTGACCGAGGGCTGGCAGTGGCGCCAGCGCCGGGTCAGTGTTGCCCTTCTCCGCCCGTCGATGCGGGCGGACGCGATTCCTCGGCAAGCGAGGTGATCGCGAGCGTGCCGCGGGCCGCCTCCTCCAGCACCTCGGTCGCCTCCTCGGCCGACCGGGCGTAGAGCTCGACCAGCAGGTGTACGACGATCCGGTCGTCGTCGTGCTTGTGGAAGCGCACGTGGGTGAAGAACTCGCGGGTGCCGTGATCGCCGAACGCCGCGTATGAGAGCGCGTCGCCGGCCTCGGGCCCCGAGCACGTCTCGACGTCGTCGGCGTCGACGGTGACCGTGCATGAGGCGACCCAGGGGGTCCCGGCGATCATCCGCTCCCAGCGGTCCTCGATCGGCTCGACGCGGCCGTTGTGGAAGCCGAGGTGGGGCTGGTCGTGCATGCACTCGAGGCACTGGACCACAGCCTCCTGCATCTCATCGACGACTTCGCCGCGCTCGCCGGTCTCGGGATCGATCCGGTGGATGCCCTCGTAGTGCACCTGCACCTCGAGATTCTGCGACCAACAGCGGTAACAGCGGAGCCAACTACGTACAGACGTTGAGCCCTCCATCGCCTTGATTCTACGATGGCGCTGTGAACGACCACCGCGAGGGGGGCTGATGCGGTTTCGCACTAGGCCAGTCGGGGCCATCCTTGCCGGCGGAACGGGTCGCCGGATCGGCGGGGACAAGGCGATCGTGGAGCTGAACGGGCGGCCGCTGATCTCGTACCCGCTCGAGGCCGTCCGCCAGGCGCTCGGGCAGGTCGCGATCCTGGCCAAGGCGGACACGAAGCTTCCCTACGTGTCGGGCGTGACGGTGTGGATCGAACCCGAGTCCCGCCGCCACCCGCTCGTCGGCATCACCCAGGCGCTCGCGCTCGCCGACGGCCGCCCGGTGGTTGTGTGCGGCGCCGATTTGCCGTTCGTGACCGCGAAGCTCGTGCGGCGGCTGGCGAAGACGAATCCCGGCCGGGCGCCGGCGGTGGTCGCGTGCGCGCAGGGAGTGATGCAGCCGCTGCTGGGGTGCTACCAGCGGCGGGCGCTCGAGTTGTTGAGGCGAGGGGCGGACGACATCAGCGGCCGGGTACGCGACCGCATCGAGGCGCTCGACCCGTTCCTTCTCGAGGTCGACGACCCCGAGGAGCTGTTCGACGTCGACTCGCCCGACGACCTGCTCCTGGCCGCGGCGATGATGGACCGCCGCGCGGCCACGGAACTGCCTCCGTACTGACGACCGGCCGCGCTGCGTCGGCACCGTCGCCGAGTGAAGATCGGGCCCGCCTCTTTCTGTGTGAGGCTGATCAAAGCGACCGAACGAGGCTCAAAGATGAGCTTGCCCGCGTTGTCCCCGGCTGATATTCATCCCGGCCGGGCCGGTCCATCACCTCGAAGGGGGAGTCGATGTTGCAGGGAGCGTTCGCCGCTGGGCGGACTAGGGCCGCTGCGGCCAGGCTGTGCGCGTTGGTTTGCGTAATGGCGCCGTAGGTGCCGCCGGCGCCGTCATGGCGGCACCGGCGGTCGCCGCCGGTGCGGCCACGCCGGCTTACTCGAACGGCCACGCCTACCGCCACGGCGCGGTCCCGTTCCTCGGGCACCAGCACACCGTTCCATTCAACGCCGGTGGCACGGGCGCGGCGAGTGCCAACAACCTGAACTTCGGCGGCGCGATCAGCGGCGTCGGCGTCACGACCGGCGCGGAGCGGGTGTATCTGGTGTTCTGGGGCTCACAGTGGGGGTCGCAGTCGACCAACTCCTCCGGAAACGCCACCTTCTCGGGCGACTCGAAGGGCGTCGCGCCCGACCTCCAGGCGTTCTTCAAAGGGCTCGGAACCGGCGGCGAGACGTGGTCGGGCGTGATGACGCAGTACTGCCAGGGCGTCGGCACGGGCGCGCAGACCTGCCCGACCACCAACACCTCGCACGTCGCCTACCCGACCGGTGGCGCGCTCGCGGGAGTGTGGGAGGACACCTCCTCGGCAGCGCCGTCGGCGTCCAGCGCCCACCAGCTCGCCCAGGAGGCGGAGAACGCCGCGACGCACTTTGGCAACACGACCACGTCGTCCAACCGGAACGACCAGTACGTGATCGTCTCACCGACCGGCACCGACCCCGACAGCTACGAGACGCAGGGTTTCTGCGCATGGCACGACTACAGCGGCGACTCGACGATGGACGGCGGCGGTGCGGTGAGCGGATCGTCTGCTCGCGTTCACCAACCTGCCGTACATTCCCGACGCCGGCGCGTCGTGCGGGCAGGGCTTCGTCAACGAGTCCGGGAACGCTCGACGGCGTGACGATCGTCGAGGGCCACGAGTACGCCGAGACGATCACCGACCAGTTCCCCGCCGGCGGGTGGACCGACTCGACCGGCGCCGAGGACGGCGACAAGTGCGCCTGGATCTCCTCGGGCCAGGGTGCATCGCAGAACATCTCGCTGACCACGGGCTCGTTCGCCGTCCAGTCGACCTGGGCGAACGACTTCAACAGCGGGGCCGGCGGATGCGAGGTGTCCCATTCGATCGTGACGAATCCGAGCGGAAACACGGTGACCGTGACCAACCCGGGCAACCAGACGAGCACGGTCGGCACGGCGGTCGGTCTCCAGATCCAGGCGAGCGACTCCGCGTCGGGGCAGACGCTGAGTTACTCGGCGTCTGGTCTGCCGGCGGGGCTGTCGATCAACAGCTCGAGTGGGCTGATCAGCGGCACGCCGACCACCGCCGGCACCTCGTCGGTCACGGTCAAGGCGACCGACACGACCGGCGCTTCGGGGAGCGCCTCGTTCACATGGACGCTGTCGTCCGCTTCGGGTGGTTGCACGGCCACGCAACTGCTCGGCAATCCCGGGTTCGAGACCGGGAAGGCGGCGCCGTGGACGTCGACCGCCGGCGTGATCAACCCGAATGGCGCGGGCGAGAGGGCCCACTCGGGCAGCTGGTACGCATGGCTCGATGGGTACGGGACCCCGCACACCGACACCCTCGCGCAGACGGTGACGATCGGGAGCGCCTGCCACACCGACACGTTCAGCTTCTGGCTCTGGATCGACACGAGTGAGTTCAGCTCATCGGGGATCGACACCCTGAAGGTGCAGGTGCTGAACAGCTCCGGAACGGTGCTCGCGACGCTCGCGACCTACAGCAACCTGAACGCGACCAACCAGTACGTCGAGAAGAGTTTCAACGTCTCGGCGTACGCCGGTCAGAAGATCACGGTCAAGTTCACGGGCAAGGAGACGGACACGGGCGGCGGGACCACGGACTTCGTGCTCGACGACACCGCCCTGAACCAGGCCTCGTAGATGTGCCTAGTGGGCTCGTCCGCAAGCCGCGGGACTTGCGGACGGGCCTACTAGCCGAACGTGAAGTCGTAGGCGCTCACGCCCGGCGGCAGCTGCACCGTGAACGAGAACTGCTGCGCGGCCGGGAACGACACGAGCGAGTACAGCCGCTGGCCGGTGACGGTCACGATGCCGTTGTGCACATCGGCACCGGCGTGAGCGTTCGGAATCGGCTGGCCGTCGAGCAAGACCCGACCCTGGCGCGGGACGTTCCCGGACGAGGTGAGCACCAGGTATACCTTGGCCGCCTGGACCGCCCCGCTGATCGAGGCGCCTGACCCGACGGCGGTGATCGACTCCGACGACGCGTCCCACGGGCCCTTGAGCGCGAACTGGTTCAGCGACAGACCGCCGGGCGCCCCCGGGTACTCGCGGCTGCCGGCGAACAGCTTGGTCACAAAATCCTGCTGCCGGGGTTGCGTATCTAGGTACGTCTCCGGCGTCCCCAGCCCGGCCGAGGCCATGATCGCGGACGCGGTCATGGGCGGGGGCAGGCTGGCGGCGCCGGCGTCGGCCAGCAGCGCCCGGACCGCCGCCTCGTCCTGCTTGTAGTTGCCCTCGCCGAACTGGTAGTGGCGGACCTGCCCCTTGGCGTCGATCAGGTACTCGGCCGGCCAGTACTCGTTGTTCCAGGCGTTCCAGGTCCCGTACCGGTTGTCCTGGACCACGGGGTAGGTGATGCCATCGGAGCTGATCGCCTGCCGGACGTTGCCCGCCTCCTGCTCGAAGGTGAACTCGGGGGTCTCGACACCGACGATGTCGAGGCCGTACTTGTGGTACTGGGCGTAGAGGCCCTTCAGGAACGGCAGCGTGCGCAGGCAGTTGATGCAGGTGTACGTCCAGAAGTCGACGAGCACGACGTGGCCGCGCAACTGGGCCAGCGAGAGCGGGCGGTCTCCCGGAGTGTTGAACCAGTCCTGTGTGTCGGTGAAGTCGGGAGCGGTTCCAAGGTCGGTGAGCGAGGGCGTCTTCACTCCCGGGATCGCCACCTCGCGCTCGGCCGCGGTGGACACCGGTCGGGCGGAGGCCTCCTTCTGAGCGGTCACGAACCGGGACGTCGGTCGCAGCGACGCGAGGCGATTCTGGACGGCGCTCGAGTTCTCGAGCGACCTCGTTGGATCGACCAGGATTGCCGGGAGGCTCGCGTCCTTGGCGAGCGCCTCCTCGAACCGGACGTCGACGTTGAACACCATCAGGACCCCGGTTGCCAGCAGCACGACGCCGAGGGCTCGGTTGACTGTGTTTCCTCGTCCGACGCGGCGGACCCGGTCGATCGCCGCGCGGCCGGCGAACGCGTAGACGAGCAGCACGGCGGACAGGCCGACCACGTAAGAGATCGCGACGAGCACGACGCGGGCGTTCGCGCCGCTCGAGGCGCTGACCGACGTCACAGCGGCCAGGATCGGCCCGGCGCACGGGGCGCACACGAACCCGAGCGCGGCGCCGACGCCGAGCCCCGACCAGAAGCCCGTTCCCCGGCTCTTGGGGCCGAAGCGGCCGAGCCGCGACAGCGGCGCCTCGACGCGCGCGGTCAGGCCCGGGACGAGCAGCGCGCCGCCGAACGCGATCAGAACCACGATCGCGAGCGTCCGCGCCGCCCCGCTCGCGAGCCCTACGCCCTTCACCAGCTGCGCCAGCAGCACGATCGCGATCGTGAACGTGACAGCGAGGCCGACGACGATCCCGATCGGGCGGCGGCGGCCCCCGGTGGCGCTCGAGGCCAGCAGCGCCGGCACGACGGGCAGGACGCACGGCGTGATCGCGGTCCCCGCGCCGGCGATCAGGGCAAACAGCATCAGCAGCAGCATCTGCGCCCTGGATGATGCTGCCTAAATCCTTGCGAAATCGTTAATCGAGGCCCGTCGAGGCCCGCTTCTTATGAAGCTCTTCGGCGGGCAGATGGCGGCCGGACCGCGGAGTCAGCCGCCGATCGCCGACATGCTGCGCGCCGGCTGGATGAAGCCGGGCTCGCCGACGTGATGCTTGAGCTCCTTGCGCCAGACGGCGTCGCGGATGATCTGCTCGAGCTGTCGGTCGTCGACGCCCTCGCGCATCGCACCGCGAAGGTCGGTCTCGTTCAGGGAGAACAGGCAGGTGCGCAGACGGCCGTCGGCGGTCAGCCGGATGCGGTTGCAGTCGCCGCAGAACGGCTCGGACACCGGGTTGATGAAGCCGATGTGGCCGTTGCCGTCCGCGAACCGGTAGACGCGCGCGGTGGCGTGGGGCTCGCGGAGCTCGGGTTCGAGTGGGTAGACGGCGTCGATTGCGTCGCGGATCTCGGCCCCGGTCAGCACCTGATCCTCGGTCCAAGCGTGGTCCGCGTCGAGCGGCATGAACTCGATGAAGCGCACCTCGTACGGTGTGCACCGCGCGAACTCGGCGAGCGGGATCACCTCGTCCTCGGTGAACCCGCGTATCGCGACCGCGTTGATCTTGATCGGGTGGGCCTCCGGGAAGCCCGCGAGATGCTCGAGTCCGCGCAGGACCTGGGGGAGCACGTCTCGGCGGGTCAACTCGAAGAAGCGGTCGCGCTGGAGCGAGTCCACGGAGACGTTGAAGCGGTTGATCCCGGCGCGGACGAGAGCTTCGGCGTCGCGCTCGAGCAGGAACCCGTTGGTGGTTACCGACAGGTCGTGGACGGCGTCGATGTCGGCGAGCATCCGGGCGAGCCGGGGGAATTCCCTGCGGACGAGCGGCTCGCCGCCGGTGAGGCGGACATCGTGCACGCCCATCTCGCCGAACAGCCGCACCAGGCGCTCGATCTCCTCGAAGCGCAGAATTTCGGCGCGCTCGAGCCACGGGAGCCCCTCGGCCGGCATGCAGTACTGGCAGCGGAAGTTGCAGCGGTCGGTCACCGAGACCCGCAGATCGCCGATCAGCCGGCCGTGCCCGTCGCGGAGTGGCTCGAGCTTCATTAAGTGAAGCCTAGCCGAGCGGGCCGGTCAGCCTTGGGGCGCGTGGCCGGACGGGTCAGTCCTGGGGTCGGTGGCGAGGGAGCGGGTCAGTCCCGGGGGTCCGTGGCGAGCAGGCCGAAGGCGACCATGTCGTCGCGGCCCTGGTTCCCGACCATGTAGGAGCGGAGAACCGCCTCCCGTCTGAACCCGGAGCGCTCGGCCACCTGCTGAGAGGCGGGGTTCCCGGTCGCAGCCATCAGCTCGATCCGGTGCAGGCCGAGATGGACGAACCCCCAGTCGGTGATCAGCCGGACGGCTCGGGTCATGTGCCCCTGGCCGCGCGCGTCCGCCGCGAGCCAGTAGCCCACCTCGGCCCTGGCGTTCTTCCACGAGAAGCGCATCAGCGAGATCGATCCGAGCAGCCGGTCGCGGTCCTCGGCGGCCACGACCGCGAACGGCGCTGACGCCCCGGCGTGGAGGGCGTCGTGGCGCTGAAGCAGGTAGTTGCGGGCGTCGGACGGTCCGTAGGGGTAGGGCACCCGCGTCCAGCGCGAGATCTCGCGGTCCTGGCAGGCGGCCACCAGCGGGTTGAGGTCGCTGTCCCGCCAGGCGCGGAGCGCGGTCGCGCCCTCGATCAGCGGTTCACCCGGTAGGACGATCCGCCGGGGTATGGCTTGGCGTCGGCGGACGCCCCTCACCCGCGGCTCCCCGCGCGGTCGACCAGCGCCCGCTCGAGTTCCGGGACGGCGAGATCGGGGTCCTGATCGTTCAGCCAGCGTTCGGCCTGGACTCGCCCACCGAGCGCGCGGAGCCCCCACTCACCGTGCTCGACCGCGAAATTCTCGAGCGCGTGCCGCCGGCGCGCATGCCGCCGGCGCTCTGGCAGATCCAGGCGCTGTCTATGCGACTCCAGCGCGTCGGCGAACTCGCGGATACCGGTGGCCGGCGGGACGGACGAGACCGCGCACACCTCGGTGCTAGAAGCGCCGAGCGCGAGCAGCGCCGCCCGGAGGTCGGCCATGGCCCGGGTGGCGACGGCGCCGAGATCGGTCTTGGTCAGGACCAGCACGTCAGGGATCTCCATGATCCCAGCCTTCAGGAACTGGAGGACATCGCCGGAGGCGGGCTGGAGGACGACGGCGACGGTGTCGGCGGCGTCGGCGATCTCGGTCTCCGACTGGCCGACGCCGACAGTCTCGATCACGACCACGTCAAACGCGGCGGCGAGCGCCTCGGCGGCCGCTCGCGTGGCCGGAGCAAGACCACCCAGGCGCGGCCCGGCCGCCGTCGAGCGAATGAATACCTCGCGGTCCTTGGGATCGGTCTCGATCCGCGCCCGGTCGCCGAGGAGCGACCCCCCGGACCGCCGCGAGCTCGGATCGACGGCCAGCACCGCGACAGACCGCTCCTGGGAGCGCCAATGTGCGACGAGCCGCGAGAGCAGTGACGACTTGCCGACTCCGGGGGGTCCGGTCAGGCCGACGATGTGTGCCGGCGCCTCGCCGCCGAGGCTCGCCGGTGAGACCTCGGCGAGCAGCGCCTGCGCCTGGTCGCGCGCGTCCGGGGCGCGACTCTCGATCAGGTTGAGCGCGGCGGATGCCGCGGTCAGATCACGGTCGCGCAGGCGCCTGCCGATCTCGCGGCCGTCTGCCACCGCACGCGCCCGGATCAAGCGCCGACGGCGCTCTGAAGGCCGTGGCGCTCGGCGACCAGCGAAATGATGTCTCGCATCATTGCGTTCAGGTTCCAGTCCTTGGGCGTGTACACGGCCGCTATGCCCGCCTCGCGCAACGACGCGGCGTCCGCCTCCGGAATGATCCCGCCGACCACCACGGGCACGTCCTCGGCGCCCGCCTCGCGAAGCGCCTCCAGCACCGCCGGGATCAGCTCGCGATGGGAGCCCGACAGGATCGACAGCCCGATCACGTGCACCCCCTCCTGGGCGGCCGAGGTGGCGATCTGCGACGGCGTCAGCCGGATGCCCTCGTAGACGACGTCCATGCCGGCGTCACGGGCCCGGACCGCGATCTGCTCGGCGCCGTTCGAGTGTCCGTCGAGGCCGGGCTTGCCCACGAGGAACTTGAGCCTTCGGCCGAGCGCCTCGCTGATGCGCTCCACCTCCTCGCGGACCTCGGCGAGATCCTCGCTGCCGGCGGCCACGGCCTCGCCGACGCCGGTCGGCGCGCGGTACTCGCCGAACGCTTCGCGGAGCGTCTGCGCCCACTCGCCGGTGGTGGCGCCGGCGCGGGCGGCGGCGATGGTCGCGGGCATGATGTTCTCGTGGTCCTGTCTCGCGATCTCGGCCAGCGCCCGGAGAGCCTCGTCGACGGCGTTCTGGTCGCGGTCCGCGCGCCAGCTGTCTACCGCGGCTCTGCGCTCGGCCTCGACCTCCGGGTCGACGACGAGGATCCCGCCGTCGGCGCCCGCGGTAAGCGGTGAGGGCTCGGTCGAGGTGAACTTATTCATGCCGACCGCGATCTGCTCGCCGGATTCGATCCGCTGCCAGCGCTTGCGGTGCGACTCGACGAGCGCGGCCTTCATGTAGTCGACCGCCTCGACCGCACCCCCGAGCTCGGCCACGCGGTGCATCTCCTCACGGGAGCCCTCCAGCAGCTCGGCCACGAGCCCGTCCATCACCTTGGAGCCCTCGAA
This sequence comes from uncultured Solirubrobacterales bacterium, assembly GCA_963709205.1. Lineage (GTDB taxonomy): Bacteria > Actinomycetota > Thermoleophilia > Solirubrobacterales > Solirubrobacteraceae > Palsa-465. The sequence goes on along the minus strand of CAVPVP010000012.1, from coordinate 121,276 downwards.
GATGTCCGGATACTCGAGCAGGTCGGTCTCGTAGGCCAGGATCTGCTGGAGACGGAGCGACCACTGCTGGTCCCACGGCCGCGGCAGCCCGAGCGCCTCGTTCCAGGCCGGCAGCTGGATCGCACGGGCCCGAGCGTTCCGGCCGAGGGTCACCGCGAGCGCCTCGAGCGCGATCCGGTAGACGTTGTTCTCGGGCTGGGCCTCGGTCAGGCCGAGCGAGTTGACCTGGACGCCGTAGCGCAGTCGGCGGTGCTTCTCGTCCTCGACCCCGTAGCGCTCGCGCCCGAGCTCGTCCCACAGCGTCGCCATCGCGCGGAGCTTGGCGTGCTCCTCGATGAACCGCACGCCCGCGTTGACGAAGAACGAGATGCGCCCGAACACGCTCCCCATCAGCTCGTTCGGGACCCGCTCTCGTACGGCGTCGAGGACCGCGATCGCGTTGCTCATCGTGAACGCGATCTCCTGAACGGGCGTCGCGCCGGCCTCCTGAAGGTGGTAGGAGCAGATGTTAATCGGGTTCCACTTGGGGACGTGCTCGACCGTGTAGGCGATCGTGTCGGCGATCAGCCGCATGCTCGGGCCTGGCGGAAACGCGTATGTGCCGCGGCTCAGGTACTCCTTGAGGATGTCGTTCTGGGTCGTGCCCTGGAGCTGGTCCTCGGGGGCGGGCGGGTCCTGATTCTGGGCCGCGACGATGTACAGCGCCAGCAGCCAGGCCGCGGTGGCGTTGATCGTCATCGAAGTGTTCATCTGGTCGAGCGGGATGCCGTCCAGGAGCGTCTCCATGTCGCCCTTGTGGGCGATCGAGACGCCGACCTTGCCGACCTCGCCGCGGGCCAGCTCGTGATCAGGGTCGTACCCGGTTTGCGTGGGCAGGTCGAACGCGATCGACAGCCCCGTCTGGCCTTTCTCGAGGTTCTTGCGGTACAGCTCGTTGGAGCGACGGGCGTCCGAGTGCCCGGCGTACGTGCGCATCATCCACGGCCGGTCGGGCTCGGGTAGGCGGTGCGAAGGCGGCTCCGGCATGGGGCCGGATTGTATGAATCCTTTGATTAGGTGCCCACCCACCCCGGCAGTTCCCCTCGCGCGCGGGTTCACTCGGTATGGTCAGGACCATGCCCGATCAGAGTTCCGCCTCATCCGAACACGCGCTGATGCAGGAGATCACGGCGCCGCTGGCGACGCTGCCCGACAACCCGATGCCGGTCGTGGCCGACGTCGAGTTCCCGACCGCGCTGCGGGGCTACGACCGCTTCGCCGTCGACGCGTACGTGCAGAAGACCAGCCAGCTCGTCGCCGAACTGCAGGCCACGCGCTCACCCGACGCGGCCATTCGCCGAGCGCTCGAGCGCGTGGGGGAGGAGGTGGCGGGAATCCTCCAGCGCGCGCACGACACGGCGTCGCAGGTCACCGCCCAGTCGCGTAGCGAGGCCGAGGATCGGCTCGAGGCGGCGCGTCAGGAGGCGGCCCAGATCGTCACCGGGGCGGAGCAGCGCGTCCGCGACCTCGACGCCGAGACCGACCGGATCTGGGCCGAGCGTCACCGGATCGTCGAGGACACGCGCGAGCTGGCGCGGGAACTCCTGGCGATCACCGACTCGGCTGCCGGACGTTTTCCCGCGGAGGCAGTCCCGCTCGAGGAAGCCGGCCACGGAGCGGTCGATCAGGCCGAGCCGGGCGTCGTCGAAGACGCTGAGGTCGACTCGGCAGAGGAGGACGTCGAAGCCGACGACATCTTCCCCGACGAACACGATCCGGACGTCGAGTCGACCGCGGTCCTGCCGGTGGTCGAGAAGACCGACGACGAGACCGGAACTGAGACCGAGTCTGACGGCCACTAGGCCGCGCGCGACATCGCGGCGATGCGGCTGATCGACGTCAAGCACCTCGGCGTCCCGCGGGTCATCGGGGCATGGTTCGTGGACGGCGTTGTGATCGACCCGGGTCCAACGTCGACCCTCGACGCGCTGCTCGAAGGGCTCGATGGCGACCGCCCCCGGGCGCTGCTCCTGACACACATTCATCTAGACCATGCCGGTGCCAGTGGCTCCTTGGTCCAGCGATGGCCCGACCTCGAGGTGTACGTGCACGAGCGCGGCGCGCGCCACCTCGCGGACCCGGAGCGGCTGCTGAAGAGCGCGCGGATGCTGTACGGCGATGACATGGACCGCCGGTGGGGCGAGATGGTCCCCGTTCCCGAGGACAACCTGCGCGTCCTGCACGGCTCCGAAAGCCTGTTCGACGGGGCATTCGAGGTCGCCTACACGCCCGGGCACGCGTCCCACCACGTCTCCTACCTCCACGACGGAACCGCGTTCGTCGGCGACACCGGCGGCGTGCGGATCGCGGGCTCGTCGCTCACGATTCCGCCCAGCCCGCCGCCCGACATCGACGTCGAGAAGTGGCACGCCTCGATCGAGCGGATCGCGGCGTGGAAGCCCGAGCGGCTCGTTCAGACGCACTTCGGTGCCAGCGAGGACCCGGAAGCGCAGCTCGCGGAGCTCTCCGCGCGCCTCGACGACTGGGCGTCGCGGGTCCGCGAGCAGGATCTGGATCGGTTCGTCGCCGACGTCCGCGAGGAGATATCCGAGAACGCCGAGGAGGAGCTGCTCGAAGCCTATGAACAGGCCGCGCCCCCCGATCAGCTCTACGCCGGACTCGACCGGTACTGGCGCAAGCGCGCCGACGCGGTGGGTGCGGAATGAGGGGTCGCGCGAGCTATCCTGGGCGGGATGTCACAGACGGTTGAGCTGCCGCGCGTAGGCGGACCCGGCAGCGACGTCGGCGGGCTGTGGCGAGTGGTCGTGCTCAACGACGACTTCAACACGTTCGACCACGTCGCGGAGACGCTCTCACGGGTGGTTCCGGGCGTGACGCTCGCGCAGGGATACCGCCTCGCCGATCGCATCCACAAGAGCGGCTGCGCGATCGTATGGAGCGGCCCGCGCGACGAGGCCGAGGGTTACTGGGAGCAGCTGAACGGGGCCGGTCTCACGATGGCTCCGCTCGAGTCGGCTTAGCCCGGGCCGGCGAGCGCCTTCGCGCGCTGGCGCTCGGGGCTGACGCGCACGACGTTCCACACGATCCCCAGTTTTTCGAGCACCGAGATCAGCAGTCCCGTGGGGTCGGCGACGCGCTCCCACAGGCTGAGCCCGTGGAAAGCGGAGGTCGGGAAGGCATGGTGATTGTGGTGCCACGACTCGCCCATCGAGAGGGGCGCCAGCCAGAACACGTTGCGGGACTCGTCCTCGACGTCGAATCGCCGGCGACCGAAGAAGTGGCAAACGGAGTTGATCGACCACGTCACGTGGTGGAGCAGGAACACGCGCACGAACCCGCCCCAAAGAAGTGCGGTCAGCGCGGCGCCGACGCCACCGCCGACGATCCATCCGAGTGCGAACGGGATCGCCAACCCCATGGCGACCCACACGAAGAACAGCTTGTCGACCACGCGGAGCACCCCGTCCCTGAGCAGGTCGGCCGCGAACCGCTCGCGCTCGGCCGTGCCGACGCTCTCGAACAGCCAGCCGACATGCGCGTGCCACAGCCCCTTGATGCCGCCCCAGAAGCCCGGGCCGCTGAGGTGGGGCGAGTGCGGGTCGCCCTCCTGGTCGGTGAACGTGTGGTGCTTGCGGTGGTCGGCGACCCACGTGATGACCGACCCCTGTACCGCCATCGAGCCGAGCACGCCGACGATCGCACGGAACACGCGGCTCGACTCGAACGCCCGGTGGGTGAACATCCGGTGGTAGCCGAGCGTCACGCCGAGCGCGGTCAGGACGTACAGGCCGATCAGGAGGCCGAGTTCGAGCGGGCCGACCGCCTGGTTCCACAGGAGCACGATCGCGGCGACGAGCCCGACCAGCGGAAGCGGCACGCCGATCAGGTTGGCGATCTTATGGGTCCGGGTCACACCCGAAGGATAGGACCTGAGTCCGGCTTCGGACGCGGCGCCGGCGGTTTGTGGGCGGGCTTACCGGGTCTTAATCGTCCGGCTTCGGCGACGGTGGTTCGTTTCAGGCGAATGCGGGGGGCACCGCGGCGGGCGGCGGCGCAGGCCCGGGCTCGAGTCTCAGGCGAATGCCGGGGGCACCGCGGCGGGCGGCGGCGTCGGCTCGGGCTCGAATCCCACCTCCGGGCCCAGCGCGCCGGCGACCAGCTCGTCGTACCACGCGTAGGTGATCGGGATCTGGTACTTGCCCGAGTGGCGACGGCGGAACTCGATCATCTCCGGTCCCTCCCAGTAGCGGTACCAGGCCGCGTGGGATTCGAACCAGGCCATCTGCGTGATCTTGTAGGCGTCGTCGCGCGAGCGCTGGACCGAGTACTGGGTGGCGCCGTAGCGGAGCGCGAGCGGGGCCACCTTCGCGACATCGAGCGCGAACTGCTCTTGCCGGAGCACGGTCGCGTACCAATCGACATGCATGACGCCGGCCATCAGGCACCCACCTCCGCTCGAATTGCTCCGGGACCCTCGGCTGTCTTGCCCTGGCCCTCCTCGGTGGCGCCGACGAGGATCGCGATCTTGCCGAGATGCTTGTTGTCGCGCAAGAGCTGGTGCGCCTCGCCGACCTTCTCGAAGCCCATGGTCTGCCACAGCACGGGCCGCACCTTGGACTCCTCGATCAGCTGGTTCGCCTTGGTCGCCTCCCAGGCGTTGGCGAAGTGCGATCCGACGATCTCCTTCTGGCGCATCCACAGGTAGCGTACGTCGAAGTCGAGCTGATAGCCCGAGGTCGCGCCGCAGATGACGACCTTGCCGAACGGGCGCACCGCGAGCACCGAGGTCGGGAACGTCGCCTTGCCGACGTGCTCGAAGACGATGTCCGGCGGCTCGCCCAGGACCGCCTCGACCGCCTTGCAGAAACGCCGGGACTCCTTGAAGCGGGTGCGCTCCTCGTCCACGGTCTCACCGCCACGGCGCATCATCCCGGCGAACTCGGAGCGATTGATGTAGCCGATCGCGCCGAGCTGCTCGATCAGCCGGCCCTTCTCCTCGCTCGAGACGACCCCGACTGCGTCCGCCCCCGTTAGTGCGCACAGCTGAGTGGCGAACACCCCGAGGCCGCCGGCCGCCCCCCAGATCAGCACGCGGTGCCCGGCCTGTAGGTGGCAGCGGTCGATCAGCATGCGATAGGCGGTGAAGTACGTGAGCCCGTACGCGGCCGCCTCCTCCCAGGCCAGGTGGGCCGGCTTGGGCAGCAGCTGCTGGGCTTGGACCTTGCAGAACTGGGCGAACGATCCCCACGTCGTCTCGTACCCCCAGATCTGCTGACTCGGAGCTGCCAGCGGATCAAACCCGTGGACCTCGGGGTCCTCGTAGGAGGCCTGGTTACAGTGGATGACCACCTCGTCGCCGGGCTTCCAGCGCGTCACACCTGGGCCGACCTTCCACACCACGCCCGAGGCGTCGGACCCGCCGATGTGATGGCCCCAGCGCGGATGATCGCCGTAACGCCATACGCCGATCGGCTCCCCGAGCGCCGCCCACACGTTGTTGAAGTTGACACCCGCCGCCATCACCCGGACGATCACCTCAAACGCCTCCGGCTGGGGGACCTCGATCTCCTCGATCTGGAACGCGTCGGTCGGCTCGCCCTCGCGCTCCTCGCGGATCACCCACGCGGCCATCGTGCGGGGGAGCACGCCGGGCTCGGTCTCGACGTGTGCGACTTGCCTCAAGTCAACTGCCACTCGTGATGCACCTTCCTCGGGTCGGCGGGGTCGGCGCCGGATGCTACTGCGGTGTAGGTCGCAAGAGCGCCAGGCGGTTCAGACGAGGCTGACCTCGGTGGGCTTGCGCTCGCCTTCGCCCTCGACCTCGCGTGCCTCGGCGGAGGCGGGCGCCGGCTGCTGGACCCTCGGAGCGATCAGCTTCCAGGCAAGTGCCGCGCCCAGCAGCGTCGCGGAGGCGCTGACGAGTAGCCCGGTGCCGAGCGCGGAGACGAAGGCCTCACGCGCCACCGAGGCGACCTGCGCCGGCACGTGACTCCCGCCGAGGGTGCCGCCGCTTCCGAGGGCGTTTGCGATCGCGGCGCGCGTGGAGGCGGCGACATGGGGGAGGCCCGAGTCGATCTGCGAGCGACCGATTGTCGCGACGAGTGCGCCCATGACGGCGACGCCGAACGTGCTCCCGACCATGCGCACCATCGACAGGAGCCCGGACGCGGCGCCGGCCTTCGTGCGATCGACCGAGTTCATCGCCGCCGTGCTCATCGGCGACATGACCAAGCCCATGCCGAGGCCCATCAGGACGAACCCGGGCAGCAGCAGGCCGTAGCCGCTGTGAACGGTCAATCGGGACTGAATCCCCAGCGCGCAGGCGACGATCACCAGGCCGAGCGTCATCAGCGGACGCGACCCCACCCGGTCGGTCAAGCGCCCTGCGAGCGGCGCCATGACGATGATCACGATCGTCGAGGGCAGGAAACGGACGCCCGTCTCGAGTGGCGAGTAATGGAGGATGTTCTGCAGGTAGAGCGTCAGGAAGAAGAACTGCGCGAACATCGCAAACGAGATCAGGAAGGCGACGAGGTTTGCCCCGAGGAAGGTCTGCGACTTGAAGAACGCGAAGTTGACGATCGGGGCCTTCACCCGGCGCTCGATCAGCGCGAAGGCGGGTAGCGCGATCGCAGCCACGACCAGGAGTGAGATCACGCGGGCCGATCCCCAGTGCCAGCTGTTGCCCTCGACCAGGGCGAGCACCAACGCGGTCAAGCCGATCGTGATCGTCACGATGCCGGCGTAGTCGACGGTCCGGTCGACCGTCTCGTCGCGGGACTCGTGCGCCGCGAACAGCGTCACCGCCACCGCGATCACGGCGATCGGCGGATTGATGAAGAAGATGGCCCGCCAGCTCACGTACTCGGTGAGGAATCCGCCGACCACGGGGCCGATGGCGAGCGCCAACGCGCTGACCCCGGCCCACGTCCCGATCGCGGTTCCGCGCTGCTCGGGCGGGAACGCCTGCGTGATGATCGAGAGGGTCGCCGGCATCATGAACGCCGCGCCTATGCCCTGAACCGCGCGGAAGGCGACGAGGACGGTGTCGCTCGGCGCGAACCCGATGGCCAGGCTCGACAACGCGAACACGACTACGCCGAACAGGAACATCCGGCGCCGGCCGAAGATGTCGCCGAGTCGGCCACCCGTGACCAGGAGCACGGCCAACGTCAGCGTGTACGCGTTGACGGTCCACTCGAGCGAGGCGAGCGACGCGTGCAGATCGCGCTGGATCGACGGCAGCGCGACGTTCACGACCGTGTTGTCCAGCATCAGCATGAACAGCGCGAAGCACATCGCGCCCAGCGTCCACCACTTGCTGTTCTCCTCGTTCACGAGGCGGTGGCGGTGGGCGAGGATCCGGTCCGTCATGAGGTGGCTGTGCGGTCGATCACGGGGTGGGTTTGCGGTCGGTTACGGGGTGGGTGTTAGGTCGGTCACGCGCTGAGGGTCTCCGGGCGGCAGGCGGCGATGTCGTCGCGATCGAGCAGCTTTGAGAGCGCGTTTGCCAGCGAACGCCGTTCGGAGGCGGTCAAGGTGTGTGTGAACTGCTCGAGGCCGTGGAGACGGGCGGCGTTGAGGCGGCGGATCGCGGTGCGCCCGCCGTCGGTAAGGCAGACCCGCTTCATCCGGCGATCGTCCTCATCCTCTCGGCGCTGGGCAAAACCGCGCCGTACGAGATCGTCGACCATGCGGCTGGCGGCGGGCATCGACACGTGGACGACCTCCGCGGCCTCCTTCAGGCTGAGCTCGCGCGGCTGGTCCTCGAGGTGGTGCAACAGCTTGATCTGGCTGAGCGACAGATCGAGCGTGCCCACCGCCTCGAACAGGTCGGCGTTGCAGTTCTTGTGCACGAACACGATGAGGGCGTAGAGATCGGTGGCCAGGTCTGTGTCGTGCGGCGCCTGGATGGCCTCAGGGGCCTCGTCCACGTCCGCGCTCACGTGAGTTGCTTGCACGCATGCAAGTATTGCAAAGAAGCAAAGGGTGACTGGGGCGGCGATGCCAGTGCGGAGCTGTGGTGCGCATCCGCCCGGCGCCCGTGGTGCACAACGCGCCAATGCGGCTCCCTTAGCGACACCGGGTGCAGATAAGCGCCTCTGAGGCGCTTATCTCTCCATGGTGCCAGCGCGGCGGGCGCTTTGTCGCGTTTTGCACCTGTCGGGCGCGTGGTCGGCGTGCTCGCGCGCCCGAACCCGGCGCGTCCCTTAGACCGGGGTGCTCTCACGCGCCGGATGCGTCCCTGTGGCCGGGGCGCTCTCGGCTCCGGCAACCGAAGGCTACGGCTGGAGAAGCTGGTTGTCGCTGCTGCTGCGCTTGGCGCCGATGTGGATCCGTGCCGCCCGGATCGCCCCCGAGGCCGGGTCGCCGCTGCCGGTGGCGAGCGAGTAGGCACCGGGCGAGGAGAAGTTGACGGTCACCTGCGCGGTCCCCTGGGGATTGATGGGACCCGTGTCGGCGAGCGGCTGGGCGGACGAGCCGGACCGCAGGATCGTGAGCGACTCCGCCTGACTGGCCTGGTTGGTGATCACGAACGCCACCGGGCCGGCGCCTGCGGTGCTCGGCGAAACGGACACGCCTCTGTTGTCGATGTACACGGTCAGGTTGACCGGCGCCGGCGGCCGCGGGGTGGTGACGCCGCGGGCGGTGGATCCACATGCGGATACGGCCAATGCAGAGCCGGCCAGGATCGCGATCGTCCACCTGCGCATCTCGACGTTAGTTCTCCTCTGCGGGGCCGTCCGGAAGGGGCGGGAGTCGTCACGAATCCCGGCCGGGGCGCGGAACCCTAGCGACGGTATACCCGCACGACGGAACGTAACACCAATCGATGTCGAATTCGCCGGTGGGTCCAAGCCGGCGAGGGCTTGTGGCGCAACCGGCGGGTTCAAGCCGGCGGGGGCTCGCGGCGCAGTCTCAGATGGTGGAGTTCTGCATCAGCGAGGCACGCCGGCGCTCGAGACGCTCGAGCTCGAGCTGAAGCTCGCTCCACGAATCGGTCTCGGCCAGTTCGTACTCCTCGCCGGCGAGATCACGAAGCCGTTCGGTGTATTCCATCCATGCGCGACGTGTCCCGTCGTCAAGCTCGCGGAGCTTTTCGAGATCAGGGGCGGTAGTGGTCACGTCACCTCCTTCCCGAGGATTGGTGCTGCCGATGCTACCTGGGGTTCCGGTCAACGAGACTGATGCGACGGAAAGCGCTGCAATCCTGCTTGCTTGCCGTCCGACGCGACGCGTATCACGCGTGTGTGTCGTTGCTCGATCAGCCGATTGCCTCTGCCGAGTTCCTGGTTGTGGACACCGAGACGAACGGCCTGGGCGGCGATGCGTGCGAGATGACCGAGGTCGGCGCGGTGCTCGTCGGCGGGGGCGAGCTCCACGACCGCTGGTCCTCGCTGGTGCGCTGCAACCGGCCGCTCGGGCGCGGGATCCAGCGGTTCACCGGGATCACGCAGGAGATGCTGGCCGATGCCCCCGGCCTCGAGGCCGTCCTGCCGCCGCTCGAGGAGCTGCTGAGAGGCCGGGTGCTGGTCGCGCACAACGCGCCGTTCGATCGGCGCGTTCTGCGCCAAGCGTTCGGGCTCATCGGCCTCGACTGGCCGAATCCGCCCGTGCTGTGCACGGCCGCGCTCGCTCGCAAGCTGCTCCCGCTTCAGCGCCGGCGAGGCTTAACCGTCCTGGCTGACGCGCTCGGGATCGACGTCGAGCTCGCCCACCGGGCGCTGGCCGACGCCGAGACCTGCGCCCGCGTCCTGTGTGCCCTGTTCCCCCGGCTGTGCGCCAATGCAGTGACGATCGCGGACGCGGTGGCGCTCGCGAACCCGCGCCGCCGGCGCACCGCCGGCCGCAAACGGAGAACGCTGTCGATGACGCCCCCGCCCCAGATCGACTTCGCCGAGCTTCCGAAGGACCCAGGCGTTTACCTGTTTCGCGACGACGCCGGCCGAGTGCTGTACGTGGGCAAGTCGGTCTCGATCCGCAGCCGCGCGCGCGCACACTTCGCCCCATCGACCGGGCCGGCCGACTGGACCGTGCAGGCGACCGTGGTCGACTACCAGAGCACGAACTCGGAACTTGGCGCGCTTGTGCTCGAGAACCGCCTGATCAAGCAGCACCGTCCTCCGGGCAACATCCGCCTGGCAAGGCGGGACGAGCGGCTCTGCTACATCCGCTGCCGGCTCGACATCCCGTTCCCGATCCTCGAAGTGGCGCCCGACCCGGCATCCGGCCACGCCGTCACGATCGGTCCGCTGCGCGGCCGCAAGCTCGCGCACGAACTGGTCGAGCAGCTCGACTCGCTGTTCGGGCTGCGCCACTGTGGCCGCAAGCTGGTGCTGCGCGAGCATCCGTCCGCATACGGGCAGATGGGCCGCTGCCTGTCGCCGTGCCTCGGCGATCTCGATCCGAACCTGTACCGGCGCCGGCTCGACGAGGCGCTCAGCCTGTTCGTGGGCGCCGCCGACGGCCGGGAACGGCTGCTGGCCCACGTGAGAACGCAGATGCAGGCAGCCTCCGAACAGCAGCTGTACGAGCGCGCGGCGTGGCTGCGCCGGCGCCTGCGCCGGCTGGGCGTGATCCTCGAACGCCTCGGCGGCGGGCTCGAGGCGACCCACGCCCGCGCGCGGCTTCTGCTCGCGCCGCATCCGGTCGACCGCGACCGAAGGGACGCGTTCTGGCTGGTCGGCGGCAGGCTCGTCGACTGGGGCGAGGCGCCGGCGGACACCGGGGAGCTGGAGCGACGGAGCGAAGCCGCGCTCAAGCGCGGCGGACGCTCCGAGCTCGGCGCGCACGTTCCGCCGACCGAGATCGACGAGCTGCGGATCGTGTCCAACTACCTCGCCTCGCACCCCGAGACGACGCAGCTCGTGCTCTAGAACGGGAGCTCGGTGACCTCAGCGGTGGTCTCGCTGCCCCCGCCCACCGTGACATGCGTCCCCGGCGCGGCCCCCACCGTGACATGCGTACCGGGCGGGGCCTCTCGGCGAACCAGCGCCAGCCCGATCGGCCCGAGCCGGGGCGAGTCGGCGACGCTCGCGAGCCGCCCGACGACCCGTCCCTCGAATGTCAGCTCATCGCCCGGCGCCGCTGGCCCCGTCAGCCGCACGCCCCGCAGCTGTCGGTTCGGCTTGCCGCGGTAGTACAGCCGGGCGACCGTCTCCTGCCCGACGTAGCAGCCCTTGGTGAACGACACCGCTCGCTCGTTCAGTCCGGCCTCCTGCGGGATCACTGAGTCGTCGAGATCAATCCCGTACCGGGGCCTTCCGCGCTCGACCCGCAGAGCCTCTACGGCCGCCTCCGCCACAGCCACGCTACCCGCGTCCTCCAAAGCCGTCCGCAACGCCTCAACCTCCTCGGCGTCGCACAGCAGATCGACCCCCACGTCGGTCCGAATCGCCCGCGCGGTGATCCCAGACCTCGGAACCTCGACCAAAACGTGCGCATGTTCGTCGACGCCCAAATCGGCCGCCCCGGCGATCCCGGCCGCCTCAGGCCCGATCAGCGACAGCAGCCCACGCTCGAGCGTCCGCTTGTGGAGCCCGACGTCATAGCCGATGCTGAAACGGCGAATCATGTTGAACAGCCCCTGCAGGGCGACTCGCTCGGTATCCAGCAACACCTCGTGGCCGACGTCGAGGATCCGCAGATCGCCAAGCATCTTGCCCTTCGGCGTCAGGAACGCCGCATAGCAGCCCTGACCGGGGGACAGCCCCTCGACGTCGTTCGTCACCTGGCCCTGCAGGAAGCTGCGAGCGTCGGTGCCGGTGAGGGCGAGCTTGCCGCGGTCTGACCGGTCGAGCAGCCCGCACGACTCGGTGATCGTGCGGTAATCGGTCGCCAATGTGTCGAGCGAAGCCATCTGAGAACAGGATAGGCACACCCGGATCCCGATATTCCTTGCGAAATCCAAATTTAGGCCTACCATAATCTTCGTAATGGCAAGCCAGGACTCGACATCGATTCGCTCCCAGGCAGTACAGGACTACGCCAAGGCGATCTACGCCCTGGAGTTACGCGTCGGCGACGCCGTAAGCACGAATGCTCTGGCAGACCGACTGGGGGTGACCCCGGCATCGGCCTCAGGCATGGTCAAGCGTCTGGACGAGCTCGGCCTGGTCGAGCACCAGCCCTACCGAGGGGTGTCGCTCACCGAGGACGGGCGGCGGGTAGCGCTCGAGGTCATGCGTCACCACCGGCTGCTCGAGCTGTACCTGGTCAAGTCGCTGGGCGTGCCATGGGACCGGGTCCACGAGGAGGCCGAGGTGCTCGAGCACGTGCTGTCCGAAGAGCTCGAGGAGCTGATCGCAGCCAAGCTCGGCGACCCGACGCACGATCCTCACGGCGACCCGATCCCGACCCGCGACCTAAGGATCGAAGAAGGCTCCACCGTCAGTCTCCAGGCACTCGAGGTCGGCGCGCGCGGAACGTTCGCGCGGGTCTCCGACTCCGACCCGGACATGCTCAGGTTCCTGGCGGAGCGCGGGATCGCCCCCGGCGACCGGCTCGAAGTCGTCGACAAGCAGCCGTTCGAGGGGCCGCTGTTCGTGCGGTTCGGCGAGCACGTCCACGTGCTCGGCGGGTCGCTGGCGCGCGCGATGCGAGTCGAGCTCGGGGCATGACGCTGCTCCGGCGCCTGCCTGAGCCCGCGTTCGAGGCGGCCGCCGACGGCGGCGCGGTCGCGCTGCGCGACGGCGTCGCCATCCCGAGCCCGCTCGAGCAGTTGCTCGCCAAGGGCCGTCTCCGCGCCACGCTGGCGATGCTCGGGCCCGCGTTCGTGGCGTCGATCGCCTACGTCGATCCGGGCAACTTCGCGACCAACCTCCAGGGGGGTGCGAAGTACGGCTACCTCCTGTTGTGGGTCGTCCTGCTCGCGAACCTGATCGCGATGCTGATCCAGTACCTGTCGGCGAAGCTCGGGGTCGTCACCGGTCACAGCCTCCCCGAGAACATCCGGGGACACTGGCCGCGAGCGGTCAGCTGGGGGATGTGGATCCAGGCCGAGATCATGGCGATGTCCACCGACATCGCCGAGTTCCTCGGAGCCGCGCTCGGCCTGAACCTGCTTTTCGGGGTACCGATGCTCGTCGCGGGGCTGATCACCGGCGTGATCGCGTTCGCGATTCTCCACCTGCAGAACCGGGGTTTCCGGCGCTTCGAGCTCGCAATCACCGCGCTTCTGGCGATCATCTTCCTCGGCTTCCTGTACGAGACCCTTCGCATCGGCCCCTCCTCACACGAGGCGCTGCGCGGCCTGGTCCCCGGCCTCGACGGCTCCGGATCGCTCTACCTCGCGGTCGGGATCATCGGCGCGACGGTGATGCCGCACGTGATCTACCTCCATTCCGCCCTCACGCAGGGGCGGATGCCGGTCCGCAACGAACAGGAGCGAAGCCGGGTTCTGAAGTTCGAGCGCCTCGACGTGATCATCGCGCTCGCCCTGGCGGGCGTCGTGAACATGGCGATGCTCGCGGTGGCGGCGAAGCTGTTCCACACTCCGGGCCTGTCCGGGTTGAGCACCATCCCGGCGGCGCACGCCGAGTTTGGGCGGCTCGTCGGAGGCGGAGCGGCGCTGGCGTTTGCGGTGGCGCTGCTGGCGTCGGGAGCGTCGTCTTCGAGCGTGGGCACGTATGCCGGGCAGATCGTCATGGCCGGCTTCATCAACGTGCGCATCCCGGTGATGGCGAGGCGCGCGCTCACCATGATTCCGGCCCTGATCGTGCTCGCGGTGGGCATGAACCCGACCGACGCGCTCGTCCTCAGCCAGGTCGTGTTGTCGTTCGGAATCCCGCTCGCGCTGGTCCCGCTCGTGATCCTCACCTGCCGGCGAAGCGTGATGGGCGTTCACGTGAACCGCCCGCTCACCACCGTCCTCGCGTGGAGCTGCGCGTTCCTGATCACAGGGCTCAACCTGTTCCTGCTCTACCAGCAGCTCTTCATGGGGTAGGGGCCGCCTTCGGCGGCGTCCGTGGGTCCACGAGGGCCCGTCCGGTCAGGGGTCGTGAACCCAAGGACCGGTACGCTTCGCCACCGATGGGCCTAGCGGACACCTTCCAGCAGATCGTCGACTCGCTCCCCGACGACTGGACCGACCTCGAGCTCGACCTGCGCATCTTCGACGAGCGACGCTACGTCGACGCCGCGGTCCTGCTCGTCACCTGCAACGCCCAGCCCTACTCCAAGCACGATTGGCACTGGCGTCTGCTCATCGCGCACCGTTTCGGCCATGCCGCGGCCGCGCCGGCGGTCCACGCGGCGCTCCGTCTGCTCGACGAAGCCGAGATCGATGGCGAGCTCGCCGTCCGCGAGGCCCGCACCGGGCGGATGGAGGTCAACCAGATGTGGGGTCGGACCGAGTCCGTGCGCGAGGAGTTCCGGCGAATCCGCGCCCAGTAGGGCACGACCGCCGGCGACCATGGCGCGCGTCGTCGCGTTCATCCCGGATCTCCTGTTCGGCTCGAACGTCCTCGGGGCGCTCCGCGCGGCCGGCCACGACCCGGTGCTGGTCGGAGATCCGGAGTCGCTGAGGAGCGAGCTCCCCGGCGCGGACGCGCTGGTCGTCGATCTGACGGCCGACCCCGGCGAGCGGATCGAGTTGGTGGGCGCGATCGCTCTCGGCGCCGGCGTGAAGACGCTCGCGTTCTACTCCCACGTCGAGGCGGACGTCCGCGCGCGGGCCGAACAGGCCGGGTTCGACGTCGTCGTCCCACGGTCCCGCATGGCCCGTGAGGGCCCGAGCCTGGTGGCGCGCCTGCTCGAGAGCGGCACGAGCGGCTAGGGCACGGTCACGCCCTGGAGCTGGACTCCGGCCGGGTTGAGATCCGGGTTGAGCTCCTCCTGTTGCGTGATCCCCGAGGACGACTGGTCCGACGGCGCGATGGTGTCCATCACTTTCGGCACCGTGCTCGGGCTGTTGCAGTACTTGTCAGTGGTGTCGGTCGTGGGACAGACGCCGAACGTGAACTCGCCGGCAGGCTGTGTGAACTGGCGGGCCTGGCCCGGGCTGAATCCGTCCTGCCCGGTCAGCGCGACCGTGAACGCCCAGCCTGAGCCGACCGCGCCGAACACAGACTCCGGCACGATCAGGGTTGCGGTCCTGCTCGGCCCATCGGTCACGAACTGGGGCGTCGTCGTCACTGGAGTGTTCGGGGCCGTGACCCAGACCGGCGACGCGAATCCCTGGGCCTCGAGCCGCTCGCTCCAGGCGTCCGCCGGCGCGATCGTGTAGTTGAAGGCCGGATCTGGCGGGGCGGTGGATGTGCTGGTTGCCGTCGGGTTGCGCACGTAGATGTCGAGCAGCTGTGCCCCGAACAGCGACCCGAACGTGGGAACGAGCGTGCGGAGGGTGGCCTGCAGGTATACGTTCGTCCCGTCCTGGCTGACCGCAAAGTTCGTGAGATCGAACGAGCCGGCCGTGAAGTTGTTCGAGGTCGGGTACTGGTAGGTGCCCGGTCCGTTGTCGTCAGCGGTCGGGTCTGAGACATCGAGGACCGTCGTCCCCGGCAGCTTCACGTTGATGACAGCGAGCTGGCTGTAGGCGGTGCTGCGGTGGAGTGTGGCCGTCACCGTGATCGTCGTGCTCCCGAACCCGGTCGGCAGCGTGACCGTCCAGTCGCCTGTCTTCGGATCCGCCGTCGTGGCGGCGATCGCGGCAGTGCCACCGCTGGCGCCGACGCCTTCGGCGACGACGTGCGCGCCGGGCGTCGTGGTCCCGGTGACGGTGACGGTCGAGGAGTCGATGCTCTCGTCGTTGGTCGGCGAGGTCACGGTCAGCGGGAGCTGCCCCGGCATTCCGCGCGCCACGTAGCGGTCGGTGACGATGTCCGGCGTCTCGAGGTTTCGGCCCGCGCTGAGGTCGAGCGCGAGCCGCGCGTACGAGGCCTGCGCCCAGGTCAGCGGGCTGGCCGAGCCGGCGGGCTGACCGTCGACGAACCCGATCGACGCCGTCGCGGGATCGGTCCCGAACGCGGACGGCGCCAGGTCCGCGTCCTCCCAGACCTGCTCGGGCTCGAGGCCCTGGCCCGAGGTCATCTTCCGCATCGCTGTCAGCAGTGACCCGGCGTCGCCGCTGTCGCTGTTCGCGATGTCGTACTCGCCGCGTTCGGCCGACAGCACCGGCCACAGGTGGCCCGTTCCGGTGTCGGTCGGCGGCCACGGAGCGCCGGGCACGCTGCAGCTCGACCCGCTCGGCTGGAAGCAGTCGCCGTAGCCGTCCTCGCTCACGCCCGAATTGGTCCCGTACCGGTAGAAGCCCGGCCCGTTCAAGGTCTGGCGCTCGATCGTGTCGTCGACGACCGTGAGCGACGAGTTGATGACCGGATCGCTCGCCGGCAGCACGCCGAGGCGGACCAGCTCGAGGAACCCGGCGTCGATGAGCGAGCGCTGATCGACGGTGCCGCTCCCATTGCCGAGGTTGACCGGATCGCCCGAGTTGGGGTCGGCCGCCTTCGCGATCCGGATGAAGTAGCTCGGGACGCTCGGAGGGTTGATGTACGGGCCGTTTGTGGTGACGGTCCACGCCTTGATGTTGCGCGCGAAGTCGTCCGCGGTCGCCTGGTAGAGCCGGGCGTGGGCGATGTCGCCCTGGACTCGTGCGATCGCGGCGGCCGCGGTCAGACCCGCGATCTCGGCCGCGATCGTCGAGGGCGAGTAGCCGCTCTGTTCCTCCCAGCGCTCGGATCCGTCGGACGGACCATGCGCGACCACGAAATCGGCGGCGGGGATCACGTGCTGGACGTAAAGCTGCTTGTCGCCGGCCAGCCCGGACTGCCAATCCATCAGGATCGGGTACGAGCACTCGTCGAGTTGCAGGCCGCCGGTGTCGGGCGCAGGCTTGCCGTTCGGGAGCGAGTTGCGCGGCATCGACCCGTCGGGCTGCTGCTGGCGGTCGAATAGGAACAAAGTCGCGTCGCGGGCCGTCTGGATGTCCCCGGCGACGAGCAGCCCGGTGAACGCCTCGTACATGTCGCGCGAGAACTCCTCGCGGTAGGAGCCGAAGTACGTCGGCTCGCCATTCGTGAGGTTGCCGGCGGGGACGGACTGACCCCACGGTGAGGCGAGACCGGCGGCGATCGCCCCCGGGAACTGCTTGTCCTCGCTGGCCTTGACCACGTTGACCGACTCGTAGTACTCGCGGACGGCGGCGGCGCCGAGACGGAAGGAGGGGCGGCGGAGGCCGGAGTCGTAGTGGATCCACTGCTGCTCGTAGTCGGACCACGCGCGGTCGAAGCTCTGCGATGCCGATGCCTGTGCGGCGTTCACCGCGGCGCCCTGCGTCTTGCCGAACCCGAGCGCGAGGTTCACGGTCCCATGCGGCGGCAGGGGCACGGCGGCGGTGAGGGTCACGTGCCCATCGGGTGCGTTCGTGTACGTGGTGTTGAGCGGTTGGTTTGAGTCGAGCGCGGTCAGGCCGTCGCTGGCCGAGTCCGCGTAGCCGACGCTGGTGGCGCCGAAGCCGTTGGGGTTCGAGGACTCGAGCGCCATGTAGGTCGGAACCGCGTAGTCGCGGTTGACGGCGTTCGTCTTCGTGTTGGTGTTGTAGTCGACGGGGACGTTGCCGGGGGCGATCATCGCGGTGTTGCCGCCGGCGTTCTGGGCGCCCCCGCCGCCGGTGCCGCCGGCGAGCGGATCGAGGCGGACGTACAGCCGATCCGCGGGTCGTCCCTTGAAGGTCGTCCGCATGAGCACGGCGTTCTGGTCGGGGTCGGCGATGTAGGTAGTGGTGATCTTGTAGTGGCGGCCCGCGGTCTTCGGTGAGGCGACGACGGTGCAGCTCATCCCGGTCGGATCAGGCAAAACCTTGTAGGTCATGTCCCGGGTCTGAAGGTCGGTGAACGTGCTCCCGTCGGTGACCACGTACTGGAAGGTGTGAACGTTCGTGGCATCGACGTTCGGCCAGTAGGTGTCGGACAGCACGCCATCGGCGACCGTGAACCACACGCGCGACGAGGTGTTACGAGCCGTGCCGACGCAGTCCTTGCGCGCGAGATCGAAGTAGCTCAGGCTCCCCGGGGCGCCCGGGATGACCACCGGCGCCTGGCTCGAGGTGTGCCGGCTCGCCGCCGACGCGACGCTCCCGATGCCCACTCCAACGATTACGACCAGCGCGGCGAGAACCGCCGACGCACTGACAAGCCGAGCCTTCACAGCCTTACCTCCCTCGGAGTGCAGAGACGCAGCCTATGCCCGGGTGGACCTCGCGGTCAAGCCGACAAGAGGGGTCGCGGTCGCCCGGTGGCGGCCCGAATCGGGCGCGCCGCGAGCCGTGCCCCGAGCCCTGAGATCGCACGTGCCCATGGCCTCCAGCGGCCGAATCGAGCACGGTGGCGGTTGTCGCGGTCTGGTGTCGCGTGTGGGCCGTCAGCCGGGCCTGCGCCCAGGCTGCTTCGGCGCCCGGCCGGTCGCGCGGGAGGAGGACGGTGGCGTCCCCGGCGCTGACGCGGGTGAGCTCGAGCTCGGGTATCGCAAGCTCCGCGGCCGCGAGCTCCTCGGCGAGGCAGTAGGCGTTACCGCGCTCGAGCGCAAGCGCCGTGAACGTGTCGAGCACCTCCTCGGCGGTGGTGGCGCGGTCGAGCAGCGTGCCCGCCTCGGCCAGGAACGACGCGCGCTCCCGGGCGCGCTCACGGCCGAGCAGCAGCCACCCGAGGAAGCCTCCGAGCGCGAGCGTCAACGCGGTCAGCACGATCAGCACGACCACCGCGACGGTCACAGCGGTGTTCGCGGAGCTTCGGGCGGCGCGCTGGCGCGCCGCCTGCCGCGCCGATATCCGCTGCTCGAGCTGCCGGGTCTGAAGTCGGATGCCGTCGACTAGCCCCTTGCCAAGCGTCGTCGTCGGGACCGAGCGCGCGGCCGTCGGATCGCTCGTGACCTCGGCGATCACGCCCGGGACGTAGCTGGTCATATAGGAACGCGCGGCGT
This sequence comes from uncultured Solirubrobacterales bacterium, assembly GCA_963709205.1. Lineage (GTDB taxonomy): Bacteria > Actinomycetota > Thermoleophilia > Solirubrobacterales > Solirubrobacteraceae > Palsa-465. Next base: position 102,361 of record CAVPVP010000012.1, on the reverse strand, counting down.
CGGCGAGCGCGTTCGCCCTGGCCACGTACGCGCCATCCTGTGTGGCGGCCCGCTCGAGCGCGGCCGCGGCGCTCGGCAACTCGGCCTGGGCGGTATGTGTCGGGGCCAGGAACAGCGGCTTGCTGGTGATGACGTAGCCCCGGAGTCCGGTCTCCGCGTCGACCACGGCGCGCTCGACGTTGATCGTCGCGTCGAGGTACGAGCCCGTGCGGAGCGTCGCATTGGCGGTGGCGCGCAGGTGAACGATATTCCCGAGCAGCAGCGCGACTCCGAGCGCCACCGCCGCGCCGCCGGCGGCGACGGCTACGAGCACCGCGGCGACCAGCCGATTCCGTGTCCTCACCGCGCCACCTTCCGGATCATCGGTCCGCACCCGAGGGTGCGCTCGCGGCGTAGCTCGGATCGAACGTCTTCGCGACGTCCGGTGGGTGGCTGACGATCCCGAAGCGTGCCTCCCATTTCGCCCAGGTCGCGAGCTTCGCCTCACCGAGCACGCCGACGTGCCCGTCGAGGCCCCGGAAGGCGGGCAGGAGACCGCTCAGCTGGGTGCTCACGAGCGTCGGATCGAGCCCAGCGGCCCGGTGCTCGAGGTCGAGTGCCGCCTGCTGCGGATGGGCAAGGGTGAAGTCGTACCCCGCGACGAGCGCGTCGACGACACCGCGCGCGAGTGCCGGGTCGTCGCGAAGAGTCTGGCCGGTCGCGCACAGGACGAGCTCGGGGTAGGAGGGGGCGCCGTAATCGTCGACCCTGAACACGTGGAACCCCGGCCGTTTGCTGCGGACCGTCACGCCCTCGTCGTTCCAGAACGCGGTGGCGCCGGCCACGCGGGCCGCCAGCAGGTCGGCGACGGCGTTGAAGCCGATCGTGATCGTCTTGACCTTAGCCGGGTCGCCGCCGGACCCGGCGACGGTCGATCTGAGCACCGCGGTGTCGCTCGGGACGCCGGTGATTCCGACCGTCTTGCCCTGCAGCTCGCGCGGAGACGCGATCCCCGGTGCCGCGATCACGGCCGCGAGGGGACGCTCCACGATCGCCATGATCCCGACGATGTCAGGCTGGGTGGGGGCCGATTCATCGGCGATCGCGAGATCGTGGATGTCGAGGATCGCGAAATCGACCTTGCCGGTCTCGAGCAGCTTGATCGAGTCGGTCGTGGCGGTCGGCGCGATCACGTGGAGCCGCACGCCGTGGTCGCGGTCGTAGTGGCGCGCGAGCGCGGCATAGATGCCGGTGTGGACGGCGTTCGGGGTGAAGTCGAGGATCAGCGTGGCATTCCGAGCGGGCGGTCGCTGAGCGGTTTGCGCCGCATCGGTAGTGGACATTCCAGAGCCGCAGCCGGCAGCGACGGCGGCCACCGCGGCCAACACGCAGGCGCACGCCGCTCGGGGAAGCATCGCTCCTCGCATCAGCGGGGCCAGGATAGGCGCTACGCGGAGACGGGATGGGCGCTACGTAGAATGGGCCGGGCGCATGCGTCGCCGTGTCACGTTCAGCCGGAACCTCACGCTGTCGCTGTCGCGGACATGCCGCTGCTACTGCAAGTACTGCGCGTTCGCGACGCACAAGCCCCATCTGTACTCGCCGGACGAGGTGATCGAGATCCTCGACCGGGCGGTTTCGCGCCACCACGTCAAGGAACTGCTGGTGCTCACAGGGGAGAAGCCAGATGTGAACGCGGGGGTTGCGGCGCGGTTGGCGCAGTACGGGCACGAGGACTTCACGTCCTACGTGGTGTGGGTGTGCGAGCGCGCCCTGGAACGGGGCTTGCTGCCGCACACGAACCTGGGCGTGCTCGCCGCCGACGACCTCGCACGCTTGCGCCAGGTCACGGCCTCCCAGGGATTGATGCTCGAGTCGATCAATCCGGACCTCGTCGTCCACCAGGGGTCCCCGACCAAGAATCCCGCGGTTCGGATCGAGACGATCGCGGCCGCGGGGCGGCTGAAGATCCCGTTCACGAGCGGGATCCTGGTCGGAATCGGCGAGACCGAGGACGAGCGGATCGCGGCGCTCGAGAAGCTGGCCGAGCTGCACGAGCGCTACGGGCACATCCAGGAGGTGATCCTCCAGAACTTCGTGCCCCATCAGAGCTACTACGGGCGCGAGCCGGCGCAGATCGCCGGCGACGCCACCGACGAGTACTGGCGGACCGGGATTAAGTCCCTGCCCACCCCCGGGCCGCACCTGGATGCTCCGGCGTGGGCGTGCGAGGTCACGCTCGAGGACATGAAGCGTTTGGTTTCAGAGACGCGGCGGCTGATGCCTGACGTCGGCATCCAGGTCCCGCCGAACCTGTCGGACTGGTGGCTCGACCTCGTGCGCGCCGGCGCCACCGACCTCGGCGGACTCAGCGCGAACGGCGATCACATCTCGCCTGAGCACCCGTTCCCGTCGCCGACCGAGGTGCGCAAGCGGCTTCGCGCCGACGGGGTCGCGTTGTCCGAGCGCCTGTGCGTTTATCCGGAGTACATCGATCCCGATTGGCTCTCACTGCCGGTGATGGACGTGATCAAGACCGCGTACTGGTCGTTCATCCCCCGGCGGGGGTCGGGCCGGCGGGTCGCGGTGCAGGTGGCCGACGACGCCGCGCCACGGGCGGTGGCGCGCGCCCGCGACGGCCTCGGGCTGACGCCCGAGGAGCTGACGGCGCTGTTCGCCGAGACCCGGCCGTCGGTCATCGAGGACATGCGGTGCGCGGCCGACGAGCTCCGCTACGAGCTCGCGGGGGACACGGTCACGTTCGTCGTCAACCGGAACATCAACGTCTCAAACATCTGCACGGTCGGCTGCGCGTTCTGCGGGTTTGGGCAGTCCCGCCGATCGCCGGACGCCTACGAGCACTCCGAGGAGGAGCTCGTCCGCCGCGTGAACGAGGCGGTCGAGTTCGGCGCCACCGAGATCTGCATGCAGTCGGGCATCCATCCCGATTGGGGCTTGTCGGATTACGAGAAGTGGCTGCGGGTCGTCAAGCGGACGGCGCCGCAAATCCATCTCCACGCGTACTCGCCGATGGAGGTCGCCCACATGTGCGACGTGTCCGGGCTGTCGCCACGGCACGTGTTCGAGCGCCTGCGCGAGGCGGGGTTGGGATCCACGCCGGGGACGGCGGCGGAGGTGTTGCATGACGGCGTTCGCGAGCGGATCTCGCCCAACAAGCTGCCGGTGGCGCGATGGGTCGAGATCATCGAGGCCTCCCACGCCGAGGGGATCCGTTCGACCGTGACCGTCATGTTCGGCCACGTCGAGGAACCATGGGAGCTGGCCGAGCACATGCGCGTCGTGCGCGAGCTCCAGGAGCGCACCGGCGGCTTCACCGAGTTCGTGCCGCTGTCGTTCATCCCGTTCCACACCCTGCTCGGCCGGACCCACGGGGTCGAGGAGATCTCGCGCGAGGAGAATCTGAAGCACACCGCGGCGTTCCGGCTGGCGCTCGGGAAGACCGTGCCGAGCCTTCAGGCCAGCTGGGTCAAGATGGGGCTCGACGCCGCCACGGAGTCGCTTCGCTGGGGCGTGAACGATCTCGGCGGCACGCTGATGGAGGAGTCGATCTCGCGGATGGCCGGCAGCTACCACGGGGTCAAGCTGGATCCCGACGATCTGATCGCGGCGGCCCACCGCGCGGGCCGGCCGGCCGCCGAGCGGACGACTCTGTACGAGATCCGGCAGCGGTACCCGCTGTCGCGCCAGACGAGTCTGGCCGCCGGCGGCCGTGGCGAGCCTGGATGGCGAGCGCCGGTAGGCCACACGGCGTGAGCGTCGATCAGCCCATCGCGGACCGCTCGCCGTCGCTGTTCGCGGGCGTCGAGCCGCTCGAGGTGTTCGTCGAGCTCCTCGCCGAGATCGACATGCACACATCGCCGACCGAGTTCTACGACCGGATCTGCGAGGCGATCTGCCGGCTGACGACGATGCGGCGGGCGGCGATCTTCATGGCCGACGGCGCGCGCCGGCGCGTCCGCGCGATCGGCTCGTACGGGATCCCGTTCGATCAGCTCTCGGGTATCAGGCCGACGCTCGTCAACACGCCGATCGCGCAGCGGGCGCTGCTCGAGGACAAGGTGGTCGTGGTGTCCGAGCGGATCGAGGAGGAGGTTCCGCCTGAGTACGCGAAGCTGCTGGGAGTCACCACGCTCGTGTGCACGCCGTTGAGCGCCGGCGGCTACGCCTACGGGGTGATCTGCGCCGACCGCGGCGGCGGGCGGTTCGAGCTCTCAGACGGCGAGCGCCACTTGCTGTGGACGCTTGGCAAGACCGCGGCGCTCGTGGCCGCCGCCCGCAACGTCACGCGCCAGCAGGAGCGGACCCGGCGGCTCGGCGAGCGGCTCGACCTCGCGCGCGAGATCCACGAGCGCGTGCTCCAGCGCCTGTTCGGAGTGTCGCTGGCGCTCGGCGCCGAGCAGCCGCTCGACCGCGAGGAGCGCGAGCGCTGCCGGATCGAGATGCAGGAGGCGCTGGCCGACCTGCGGCGCGCGCTCGAGCGGCCGCTGGCACCGCTTCCGCCGGAGACCGGCACGACGCTCGCGGCCGAGCTCGACCGGGTCAGGAGGTCGCCCGGCGTGGTCGTCGAGGTCGACTGGCGAGGCGAGTCGACCGTCCCCCCCGACGTCGAGCCGCTCGCGCAGTCGGTGCTCGCCGAGGCGCTCCGGAACATCGCCAAGCACGCCGACCCGTCGCGGGTCGAGGTCGCGGTGTCGCGCGACCAGGATACGTTCACGCTCGAGGTGCGCAACGACGGCGCCCGGCCACCGGCGCGGGACCCGGGGATGGGCCTGCGGCTGGCGACGTTCGAGGCAATCCAGCAGGGCGGCATCGTCGAGTCCGGACCGTTCGACGGCGATCGGTGGCGGGTGCGGCTGGTCGTGCCGCTCCAGCTGGAAGTCCAGTGATCGACGACCGGCGGCTGCGCGTGCTCGTGGTCGACGACCACGACGTCGTCCACTGGGGCTTCCGCGTGCTGCTCGGCGAGCAGCCGTGGGTCGAGCGCTTCTTCCAGGCTCGCACCGGCGCCGAGGCGATCGCGCTGACCCGGGCCCACAAGCCGCACGTCGCGCTCGTCGACCTGTTCCTGTCGGGGGAGTCGGGCGCCGAGCTGTGCGCCGCGATCCGCGCGGCCTCGCCGGCGACGCGCGTGCTGCTGATCTCGGGCGCCGGACGGATGTCGCCCGCGGCCGCGCGTGCCGCCGGCGCGTCTGGGTTCGTATCCAAGGACTGGGAGGCAAGCCGGGTCGCGGCGGCTGTCCGCCGCGTGGGGCTCGGCATGACCACTTTCCCGACGAAGGCCGAGCAGCCCGCTCCGCTGCTCACCGAGCGCGAGCGCGAGGTGCTCGATCTGATCGCGGTGGGATCGACCAACCGCGAGATCGCCGAGCAGCTCTACCTGAGTCCGCACACGGTCAAGGAGCACACGAGCGCCCTGTACCGCAAGCTCCGCGCCCGCAACCGGGCCGAGGCGGTCCAGCGCGCGCAACGGATCGGCTTGTTGGGATAGCCACTCGGGTCCGCTCCGGTGCGTGTCCGAATCGGGTGACGTGGGCCGCCACTGGGGACGTCGACCGCTGGATCGAGCGCGAGTCACCCGAGTGGGACACGCACCTACGCAACGATCCCGAGCGCCCGGATCCCGGCGCCTCAAGCCCCGACCGGACGGGGTCGCGCGGTCCCACGAACGCCGAGCGTGCGGAATCCGGCCCAACGCCCATTCGGCCCGCGATCTGTGTCGGGGCCGGATTCCGGGCGAGGCCCACGGCGCATCGGCCAATCGACACACTCGACACTGCGCGCAGGCCGAATGCGTATGCGGGTGCGTATAACGGCCAGTTCTCAACAACCGACCCGCGCACCCCGCCGAGTGTGGACTTATGGCCGTGGGACGGGGCTTAGTGGTCCTTGCCGCCCGGGCGCATGAAACGCTCGAGCGCCGGCAGCTTGAGGGCGTGGGGGATGTAGCGGCTGGCGAGCATGCCGACGCGGATCGGCAACCCGGGTACCACGACGCGCTCGCCGGACTCGAGTCCCTCGACCCCGGCGCGGGCGGCGTGCTCGGACGAGATCAGCGCGCCCGGCACGGCCCGCTCGAACGACTTGCCGCCCGAGGTCTCCCAGCCGGCGATGTCCCAGAACTCGGTCTCCACCGGACCCGGGGCGAGCGCCGTGACGGTCACGCCGTGGCCGCGCATCTCCTGGTGCAGCGCCTCGGACAGGGTCAGGACATACGCCTTGGCCGCCGAGTAGCCGGCGGAGTACGGCATCGGCTGCATGCCGGCGGTCGAGGCCACGTTCAAGATCCCGCCGCGGCCGCGCTCGACCATCCCCGGCGAGAACGCGCGCGTGAGATACACGACGGCCTCGACGAGCACGCGGACCTGCTCGAGCTCGCGGTCCAGGTCGGCCTCGTAGAACGGGCCGCCGGTGGCGAAGCCGGCGTTGTTGACGAGGATCTCGACGTCGAGGCCGAGTTCCTCGATGCGTCCGGGGATTCGCGCCCGCGACGCAGGCTTGCCGAGATCGGAGGCGATCGTCTCGACCCTCACCCCGTGCTCTTCGCCGAGCTCGTCGGCGAGCGCGACGAGCCGCGCCTTGCGCCGCGCCACGATCACCAGGTTGTGCCCGCGCGCCGCCAGCAACTTGGCGATCTCGCTGCCGATTCCGGCGGATGCGCCCGTGACGAGGGCGGCGGACGAGGGTGTTGGCTTGGGGAGGCTCAAGGCTGTCAGGGAGGGCCCGGGACCGGGTGGGTTCGGCTCCCCCCGAACGGGGGGAAGTCCGCTAAGCACCTGTATCCGGACCAGGGCTGCCGCGTAGGGTGATAGCAGAATGGCAGTGTCTGCGATCCTGTTTCCCGGTCAGGGAAGCCAGACCCCTGACATGCGCGAGACCGTGGCCGAGGTCCGGCCCGATCTGCTTTCGCTCGCCGACGAAATCGTCGGCGAGGACCCGTTCGTTCGCGCCGAGGAGGGAACGCGGTTCGCGCAGCCCGCGATCTTCTGCGCGAGTCTGGCGGGTTGGGAGACGCTCGGACGCCCTTTCGGAGATTTTATGGCGGGCCATTCACTCGGAGAACTTGCGGCGCTGGTCGCGGCGGGCTGCCTGCGCGAGCGCGACGGACTCGAGCTGGTGGCGCTACGCGGCAGGCTGATGCAGGAGTCCGGCGAGAGCGCCGGCGATGGCGGCATGATCGCGCTGATGGGCGCAGGCGCCGCCGAGCACGCCCCCGAGCTCGCGGACGCGCACGGTCTGTCGGTGGCCAACGACAACTCGCCACAACAGGTCGTGCTCTCGGGCGATCGCGGTGCCTTTCCGGATGCAATCGCCGCCGCCAAGGACCTCGGGCTGCGGCCGATGGAGCTCCCGGTCACCGGGGCGTTCCACTCGCCGATGATGGCTGGGGCCGTTCCCGAGTTCTCGGATGCTCTCTCAAGGGTCGAGATCTCTGATCCGCGAGTCACGGTTCTGTCGGCGGTGACGGCCGCGCCGTTCGAAGACGTCCGCGCGCAGCTGGCGCAGGCACTCACGATGCCGGTGCGGTGGCGCGAGACGCTGGTCGCGATGCGCGAGCGCGGTGCGGAGAAGTTCGTCGAGGTCGGGCCGGGGCGCATCCTGACCGGACTCGTGAAGCGCACGCTGAAGGACGTGGAGCTCGCCCATGCTTGAGACGAACTGGATCGGCTCGCGGATACACGCCGCCGGCGAGCACGCCGCGGCGGCGTATGAGCTGGCGCGCCCGGCGGTCCTGTCAGTCGCTTCCGAGGTTCCCACGGCGGTCGTGACCACCGCCGATCTGGCCGAGCGCCTCGGGGTGAGCGAGGACTGGATCGTGTCGCGCACCGGCATTCGCGTCCGCCCCGTCGCCGCTCCCGACGAACGGCTCTCGGACTTCGCCGCGCGCGCCGGCCTGAAGGCGCTCGGGCGTGCCGGCGTCGAGCCGTCCGAAGTCGACCTCGTGCTGGTGGCGACGCTGACGCAGGACGAGCTCATGCCGAACGCGGCACCGCTCGTGGCTCATGAGGTCGGCGCCCATCGGGCCGGCGCGATCGACCTCGGCGCCGCCTGCACGGGGTTCCTGTCCGGCTTGTCCCTCGGCGCCGCTCAGGTCGAGACCGGCCGCGCCGAATGCGTCCTGCTCATCGGCGCAGACTTCACCACGCGGATCGTCGACTGGGACGACAAGCGGACCGCGCCGCTGTTCGGCGACGGCGCGGGCGCGGTGGTGCTCGGGCCCGTCACCGGCGAGTTCGGCGCGATCGGCCCGATCGTGCTTGGCGCCGACGGATCCGGCGCGCCGGCGATCCAGATCCCGCATACGGACCGCAAGCTGCGGATGGACGGGCCCGAGGTCTACCGCCACGCGGTGGCGCGGATGGGCGAGGCGACGCTGGCAGCGATCGAGGGGGCTGGGCTCGCGCTCGAGGACATCGACCTGTTCGTCTATCACCAGGCCAACGGCAGGATTCTGCGGGCGCTCGCGGAAAAGCTTCACCTTCCGTCCGAGCGCGTCGTGGACTGCATCGAGAACCTGGGCAATTCGTCGGCGGCGACGCTCCCGCTGGGCCTTGTCGCGGCCGAACACGATGGCCTGCTCAACCCGGGAGCTCGCGTCCTGTTGAGCGCCTTCGGCGCCGGTTTCACCTGGGGCGCCGGCGTGATCGAGTGGGGAGGCCCGGACAATGGTTGAGGCCGCCCAGCCGCGAGACGGGTCGGCGCTCGTCACTGGCGCCTCGCGCGGCATCGGCGCCGCGGTGGCGCGGGCGCTGGCCCGAGACGGATGGCGGGTCGGGGTCAACTACCGGAACGACCGTTCCGGGGCCGAGGCCGTCGTGAGCGAGATCGAGAGCGAGGGTGGCGAAGCCGTCGCGCTCGGCGCGGACGTGGCCGACCCGGGTGCGCCCGACGAGTTGTTCGGTGCGCTCGAGTCGCGCTTCGACGGTCCCGTCCTCGTGCTGGTCAACAATGCCGGCATCAGCCGCGACGATCTCACCCCGTCGCTCGGCGACGAGGAATGGAACGCGGTGCTCGAGACCAATCTGACCGCGGCCTTCCGGCTCACCCGGCGTGCGCTGAAGGCGATGCTCCGTGCGCGCGCGGGCCGGATCGTCAACGTTTCCTCCGTCGTGGCCTTGCGGGCCAACCCGGGCCAGGCGAACTACGCCGCCGCCAAGGCCGGGCTGATCGCGCTCACCAAGACCGCGGCGGTCGAGGTGGCGAGGCGCGGAGTGACCGTGAACGCGGTCGCCCCGGGGTTGATCGAAACCGATTTCATCGGCGGGGCGTCGAAGGAGATCGTCCAGGCGATTCCCGCGCGCCGCATCGGCACACCTGAGGAGGTTGCCGCGTGCGTGCGCTTCCTGACTTCGATGCAGGGCCAGCTACGTCACCGGTGCGGTGCTCACCGTCGACGGTGGGCTGGCGGCATGACAACCACTCACGACTGAAAGGAGACATGGAAATGGCAACCGTTACCGCAGAACAGGTCGAGACTCGCGTCGTCGAGACGCTGGCGAGCTTCGGCCCCGACGCCGACCAGATCAGCCGAAGATCGACGTTCGAGGAGCTCGACATCGATTCGCTCGACCTGGTCGAGCTCGCGCAGGTCGTCGAGGACGACTACGGCGTCGTGCTCAAGGGCGACGACATGAAGGAGCTCAAGACCGTCGGGGATGCGATCGACCTGATCGTCAGCCGGGCGGACTGAAGCTGGGCTGCGTGAGCGACTCGAATTCAACGGACCGTCCCGTGCGACGTAAGGTCGTGATCACCGGTCTGGGCGCCGTGACGCCGCTCGGCGTCGGCGCCGAGGCCCTGTATTCGCGCTGGGCCGCGGGCGAATGCGGGATCTTCGACGGCGCCGGGGCGTGCACCGACTTCGAGCCGAGCGAGCTGCTGACGGTCAAGGAGATCCGCCGGCTCGACCGGTTCTCGCAGCTCGCGCTGGTCGCGGCCGGCGAGGCGATCCAGGACGCGGGCTGGGACGCCGGCCTCCCGTACGACGCCATGCGGGTCGGCTGCATTCTCGCCACCGGGATTGGCGGGATCCAGACGATCGAGCTCCAGCACGACGTGCTCCGCGACCGCGGTCCGGCCCGGATGTCCCCGCTCGGGATCCCCGCGCCAGATGCCGAACGCGGCCGCCGCGGCGGTGTCGATGAAGTTCGGTCTCAAGGGCCAGATGTACAGCGTCGTGTCCGCCTGCTCGAGTGGAGCGCACGCGATCGGGTGCGCCCTGCGGATGATCCAGTACGACGATGCCGACGCGGTCGTCGTCGGCGGCGCCGAGGCGACGCTCACCCCGTTCGGGTTCGGCAGCTTAACTCGATGCAGGCGCTGTCGCCGACGGGAATCTCGCGGCCGTTCGATGCGCGCCGGGACGGGTTCGTGATGGGCGAGGGCGCCGGCGTGCTCGTGTTCGAGGAGGCCTCGGCGGCGGCCGAGCGTGGCGCGACGGTTCTCGGCGAGGTGATGGGTTACGGCTCGACCTCCGACGCCTTCCATCTGACCGCTCCCGAGCCGAGCGGCGAAGCCGCCACGCGCGCGATCGAGCTGGCGTTGTCCGACGCGGGAATCGGTCCGGACGACGTCGACTACATCAACGCGCACGGCACTTCCACGCAGCTCAACGACGCGGCCGAGACCGCCGCGCTCAAGCGCGCCCTTGGCGAGGAGCGGGCGCACAAGATCCCGATCTCCTCGACCAAGTCCGCAGTCGGGCATCTGCTCGGCGCGGCCGGCGCCATCGAGGCCGTTGCGACCGTCAAGACGCTGGCCACGCGCGTGATCCCACCTACGGTTGGCTACGAGATTCCCGACCCCGACTGCGACCTCGACTACGTCCCCGGCGAGTCGCGGCCGCTGGTGATGTCCAACGGGCATCCGCCGGTCGCGATCTCAAACTCGTTCGCGTTCGGCGGCCACAACGTGACGCTCGTGTTCCGGGGGGCGCAGTCGTGAGCGCGACCTTTGCGCCCGAGCGCGTCCGCCGCCTCGATCCGTTCGAGCGGCTCGAGGCACTGTGCGACCCCGGTAGCGTCCAGCCGCTGCGCTCGCGGGTGGTCCAGCCGCGACTCGGCGCCCGCGCCGTCGCGGGCGACGGTGTGTTGGGGGCCACGGGCAGCGTCGACGGGCGGCCGATCGCCTGCTACGCGCAGGACGGCTCGTATCTGGGCGGCTCGCTCGGGGAGCGCCACGCCGACACGATCGTCCGCGTGCTGAAGACCGCGGAGCGGGCCAGGATTCCGGTGGTCGCGTTCGTCGAGTCGGGCGGCGCGCGCATGCAGGAGGGCACCGCGGCATTGGCCGGGTACGGGCGCATCTTCCGCCACACGGTCGGGCTGACCGGCGTGGTCCCGCAGATCTCGGTCGTGTCGGGCGCATCGGCCGGCGGTGGCGCCTACTCGCCGGCGCTGACCGACCTCGTGCTCATGACCGAGGACGCCGCAATGTTCCTGACCGGGCCTGGCGTCGTGCGCGAGGCGCTCGGCGAGGAGATCTCGGCGGCCGACCTCGGTGGTCATCGCGTGCATGACCACAACGGCGTCTGCCACCTGGTCGAGCACGACGAGCTGAGCGCGGCTTTGCGAGTACGGGACCTGCTCTCGTACCTGCCGTCTTGCGCGGGCGGTTTGTTGCCGGTCGCCGATGCGGTCGGTCCGGAGATTGAGGATCCGGGGACGGTTGTTCCGTCCGAGCCGCGGCGGGCCTACGACGTCCGCGATGCGCTCCGCGGGATCGTCGATTCCGGATCGCTGCTCGAGCTGTGCCCGCGCTGGGCTCGCAACGTCGTCACCACGTTCGCACGGATCGAGGGGCGCCCGGTGGGGATCGTGGCCAACCAGCCCCACTACCTGGCCGGCGTGCTCGACGCCGAGAGCTCGGAGAAGGCGGCGCGCTTCGTCTCTTTCTGCGACTCGTTCGGCCTGCCGCTGATCGCGGTGGTCGACACCCCCGGCTTCATGCCCGGCTCCAAGCAGGAGCGGGCGGGCGTGATCCGGCACGGGGCGTCTCTGGTGAGGGCGTTCGCCGCGGCGCGCGTGCCGAAGCTCACGGTCGTCCTGCGCAAGTCCTACGGCGGCGCCTACATCACGATGAACTCGCGAGACCTCGGCGCCGACCTGGTCCTGGCGTGGCCCGAGGCCGAGCTCGGGATCATGGCCGCCCGGGCGGCCGTGGGCGTCGTTCATCGTCGCGAGCTGCGCGCGGCCGAGGACGTCGAGGCCGCGCGCGCCCGTCTGGCAGACGAGTACGCGGAGGAGCATCTGCGCGCCGAGGCGGCTGCCGCTTCCGGGTTCGTCGACGAGCTGGTCGAGCCCGCGCACACGCGCGAGCGGCTCGCCTCCGCGCTGTGGACGCTCGCCGGGCATCGCCAATGACCGTGTCGTGATCCTCGAGGGCAAGAAGCTCGTGATCACGGGCGTGATCACCAAGGACTCGATCGCGTTCCACGCCGCTTCACGGGCCCTGGACGAGGGGGCGTCGGTGGTTCTGACTAGCTTCGGGCGGGCGCGGCGGATGACCGAGCGGGCGGCGGCGCGGCTGCCTTCCGAGGTCGACGTGCTCGAGCTCGACGTCAACAACCCCGCGGATCTCGCTGCTTTGACGGAGTCGCTCCGCTCGCGTTGGGGGGCTGTGGATGGAGCGTTGCACGCGATCGCGTTCGCGCCCGAGGACGCTCTGGGCGGCCGGTTCATGACAACCCCGCCTGAGAGCGCCGGCGCCGCCTTCCAGACCAGCGCGTTCTCCTTCAAGGCGCTCGGGGCTGCTTTGGAGCCGCTGATGGGGGCGGGGTCGAGCATCGTCGGGCTCGACTTCGACGCCACCGTCGCGTGGCCGATCTACGACTGGATGGGCGTCGCGAAGGCCGCCCTGGAGTCGGTCTCCCGCTACCTGGCGCGGGACCTCGGACCTCGCGGGATCCGCGTCAACCTGGTGTCCGCCGGGCCGCTGGGGACGGTCGCCGCCCGCGGGATCCCCGGGTTCGAGCAGTTGGCGGACCTGTGGCGGGAGCAGGCGCCGCTCGGCTGGGATGCCGAGGATCCGGCGCCGGTCGCCGACACGATCTGCTTTCTGTTGTCGGACTTCGCCCGCGCGATCAGTGGCGAGATAGTTCACGTCGACGGCGGCTTCCACGCGGTCGGCGCTCCGACCCAGGGCTGATTGGACGTTCGGCGGCCGGGCGGGGTCTAGCCTGGTGCTGGTGGACCGCCTGCTGGCCAACGAGCGTTTCGTGCGCATCTCGGCGCTGCTCGGAGCGCTCGCGATCGCGTTCTCGAGCATCCTCGTCAGGCTGAGCCACGCCTCGCCGTCGACGGCCGCGATCTTCCGCTGCGCCTTCGCGCTACCGATCCTCGGCCTGCTGGCCTGGCTCGAGGACAGGCGGTTGGGCGGCCGCTCCTGGGCGGATCGCCGCATCGCGATCGCAGCGGGGGTGTTCTTCGCTGCCGATCTGATCCTCTGGCACCACTCGATCGACGACGTCGGCGCCGGGCTCGCCACCGTGCTCGCAAACATCCAGGTGGCAATCGTGCCGCTGGTGGCCTGGGCGATCCTGGCCGAGCGGCCCAGCCGCCGCGTACTCGCGGCGCTCCCGATTGCGCTGCTCGGCGTGCTGCTGATCTCGGGTGTGCTCGAGCACGGCGCCTACGGCCGGGCCCCGGGTCGCGGTGCCGCGTTCGGGCTCGGAGCGGGACTCGCCTACGTCGGCTTCCTGCTGTTGCTGCGGCGGAGCAACACGGACCTGCGTCGCGTTGCGGGGCCGCTGTTCGAGGCGACCGCCGTTGCCGCGGTCGTGTCGGTGATCGCGGGGCTGATCGTGGGAGACGCCGACCTGACTCCGGGCTGGCCGGGCGTGGGATGGCTGATCGTGCTCGCGCTGACCTCGCAGGTGATCGGCTGGCTGCTGATCACGACATCGCTCCCGCGGCTGCCGGCGGCGATCACGTCACTGACGCTGACCGTCCAGCCGGTCGGCTCCGTGGTGCTCGCGGTGCTGATCCTCAGCGAGGCGCCGACGGGGCTTCAGCTCCTCGGCGTCGCGATCGTGCTGGCCGCTGTGATCACCGCGACGGCGCCCGGCGTGCGCGCACTACCGAAACAGGTCCTGAGACTCCGGGCGGATGATCGCCGCCGCGCCCGGGCCGTCATCGGCACTGACGTGCCGGTCGGCGCCGCGCACGACGACCACGGGTAGCGCGCCGTCCTTGGTCCGCGCCAGGTCCGCTGCCGCGGCAAGCTCGTCCGCGACGGCGATCAAGGTGGCCTTGAGCTCGCGGCCGACGGCGTCGGTGCGGCCGCGCCAGTCCTCGAGCGGGGCCAGGCCGGCGCATCCGATCGCGATGTCGACCTGACCGTGGCGCCACGCTCGTCCGAACGAGTCGGTGATCAGGACTGCGGGGGCTGCGTTCAGCAGCTTTTCGAGGCGGGCGCGGACGCTTCGTGCGGACTCGTCCGGGTTTTGTGGCAGCAGCACCAGGGCGTCGTCGCCGGGAACGTTCGACGCGTCCACGCCCGCGTTGGCGCAGACGAAGCCGTGGTGGGTGACGGTTATCAGCACGCCATGGGATGCGCGGAGGAGCTCGCGCGACTCGTCGAGGACTACCTGGACGAGTCTGGGGTTCTTATTGAGATCGTTCGCGAGCTCGATCGCTCGCGGCGTCGGTTCGACGTCGCCGAGGTGACGGATCCGGCCCTCGGCCTTGGACACCACCTTGTGCGCGATGACGACCACGTCGTGGCTGGCGATGGATATGCCCTGTGCCTGCGAAGTGGCGGCGATCAGGGTTGCGAGGTCGTCGCCGGGGGTGATCTCAGGGATCCCCTCGAGCGCAGTGACGGTTAGCGGCACGAGTGGCCCACTAGGAGCTGGCCCGCATCAGCTGGTTGAGCATGCCGCGCGTGTGGGCCGCTCCTCCGTGGCTGCCGGCCAGCCGTCGCTGCAGTGCCTCGAGATCGTCGGGCGTGTCGACGTCGAGCGCGAGGGAGGACACCTCGACCACCTCGGCGGACACCCCGGCCGACTCGGCCTCGGCCATGTGGCGACGCCGGCTGTCCGGGCCGAAGCTCGGGGCGAGCACGTCCGGCGGGGCCAGCAGCAGCGCGTTCGTCCCGGTCCCGTGCCGGTCGGGGACGATCAGAGCCGAGCGCTCGCCGGCGGGGTGGACGAGCAGCTCCTCGAGCTCCCTGGGGTCGAGCAGCGGGCAGTCCCCGGGGACCAGCAGCGCTCGCTCGATGCCGTCCTCGAGGGCGGCGTCTATGCCCTTCTTGGCCGCCGTGTTGTGGCCGCGCTCGTCGTCTTCGACGACCGTCGCGCCGTAGCCCGCGCCGATTCGCTGGGCGACGCGGTCGCCGCTGACGACGATGACACGCTCGAGCGCGGGGACGCGGCGAAGCGCGACGAGCACGTCGGAGAACATCGCGTCCACGAGCGCGCGTCGGTCGGCGTCGCTCAGCTCGACGCGAAGCCGCTGCTTGGCTTGCGAGAAGCTCTTCATGGGCAGGATCGCGATGGTCCGCATGGCGCGGGAACGCTACCCGAGCGCGAGCGCGAAACGGAGCGTGTCCTCGGCCACCCGCCGGCGCGCGTTCTCCGAGTCCATCAGGACATCCGTCTCGAGCGTCGGTAGAGCGGTCGCTCGGTGGTCGGCGACGACGCCGTCGATCAGGTCTTCATAGTGGGCGGCTAGGCCATCGCTGGTGAGCGGCCGGCCCGCCCATTCCATGAACGCCTCGGTCGGGCCTTTTATCACCCGTCCGCCGACGAATGGGCTCACCGCCACCACCGGCGCCTTGCTGTCGGTGAGCGCCTCGCGGATCCCAGGCACCGCGAGGATCGGGGCGATCGAGATGATCGGGTTCGACGGGCCGATCACGATTGCGTCTGCGGCGGCCAGGGCGTCTCGGATTTCGGGCGTCGGTTGCGCGTTGTTTGCGCCGCGGAAGTCGACGTCCTGCACCGGGCCTTCCCCTCCGGACCTGATCATGTACTCCTGGAATGGCCACCAGTGATCGTGGGCCATGACGCGGGTGCGCACCGGGACGTCGCTCATCGGGAGGACCCGGCCGGGCGCCCGCAGGGCTGATGCGATCGCGGCCTGGGCTTCCGTGAGTCGCTCGCCCTGGTCGAGCCGGCGGGCGCGTTCGATCCCGATCGCCAAATCCTCGTCCCCGAGGTTGAACCACACGTCGACCGAGAGGCTTTTCAGTCCCTCCATCACGTTGAAGGTGTCACCGGCGAGCCCCCAGCCGCGTTCGTCGATCCGGTCCGCCAGCCAGAACGTGAGCAGGTCGGGGTCAGGCGACACGTACGCGCCGTAGATCTCGATGTCGTCGCCCGTGTTCGCGATCACGGTCAGCGAGTCGCCACCGACGACGTCGAGCATCCCGCGGGCGAGCTTCGCGCCGCCGGTCCCGCCGGCGAGAACTACGACGCTGGCGCTCATCGCGTTCTCCTCATCACGTTCTCGGCCTCCTCGCGCGCGCCACCGCCAGGGGCGGCCCGGGCATCCCCGGGCTCGCGGCCCCCGCCACCACAAACCCCGCTCAACGCGCGCTCAGGCCGGTGATCTTGATTCCGGCCTGGACCTTGTTGCGCACGTTGATCGAGATGATGAGCGCGGTGAGTTGCTCGACGATCCGTGCCATCTCGAGCGGCCCGCAGTCGACCGCCCGCAGCCCCGGGATCGCGCTTATGAGGTCGGCGAGCGTAATCTTGTCCTCGCGCCGGTCGCCGCACATGAGGACGTCCTCGTCGAGGTGATAGTCGAGGTTCGACAGGTGCGCCGCGCTGACGGTGTGGAAGGCCGAGACCACGTGCAATCCGTCGGGCGCCATCTCCTGTGCCTGCTGCGCCGCGGAGCCCTGCCACACGCCGAGCGTGCGCGTCGCCTTGCCGCTCACCGCGGCCGCGAGCGGGACGGTGGCGTCGATGAGCAGGTGGTCCCCGGTGAGCGCCCCCTTGAGGTTCGTCATCGTCTCGGACTGGTTGCGGAACGGCACGCTCACAATGACGATCTCGGCGTGCTTGACCGCCTCGTGGTTCTCGAGCCCGGTGAAGGTGGCGTCTGGGACTTGCCTCGAGGCGCGCTCGGCCGCCTCCCGGGCGCGGTCGGCGTCGCGGGAACCGATCACGATCGGGATCCCGGCGAGGCCGAATCGGAGCGCCAGGCCGAAGCCAAGCGCGCCGGTGCCACCGACGATGCAGACGGGGTTCGCAGGCAAGGCGCGGGAGTGTATGGGCTACGGTTGTGTGGCGATGGGGGAGGGTGTGGCGTGAGGATCGTCCGGGGTTTGCTCCCGATTCTGGCGGTGGTAGGAGCCGTGGCAGTGGCGGTCCTGGTGGGCACGGCCGGCGCCGCGAGTACCGCTCCACAGCCGCTGCAGGTATCCGCTGCGTCGCTCGCTCAGGACGGGCAGGATCTGGTCTGGCAGGTGGAGCTCGCGCAGTCCTTCTCCCCCAGGGCTCTGTCCCGCGAACAGCGGTCGCTCTGTCTGTTGATCGATCAGGGGTCGAGCTCGGAGGTGTGTGTCGCCGGCCCGGGGCGGGGGCAGAACACGCCCTCGCTCGTCGAGGTGTCGGCAGGTGGTCGGGCAGGCCAGGTGATCGCTGCCACGATTACGCGCTCGAGCGACCGGGAGCTCACCGCGAGCTTCCTACCTTCCAGCATCGGCCTCGGCTATAGGGCGGTGCGCTGGCAGGTGGTCAGCTCGGTCGTTGCGTCCGGGTGCACGCCTGTCGTGCCGCGGACGCCCGTCGTGCGGGGGGCGCCTGTCGTGCGGGGGGCGCCTGTCGTGCGGGGGGCGCCTGTCGTGCCCGGGGCCGGCTGCGCGGCGCGGTTTCCGGTTACCCCGGCGCCTCTCCGGCTGCATACGCCTATTCTCGTCGGCTGCGTCGCCAGCGGCCCGGATTGGGTCTTCCATGGTCCTCCGCACGTCCGCGAGATCGCGCTCACCTTCGACGACGGGCCATGGTGGGAGCCGCCGACAGTGGACTTCGTCCGCGAACTCGCTCGCCTGCGCGTCCCCGGGACGTTCTTCGAAATCGGCGAGCACATCCCGACCTACGATCCGCACGGCACGATCGAACGGCAGATGCTCGCCGACGGGGACATGATCGGCGACCACACCTGGAGCCATCTCGACATGCTCGGGCTGTCTGCGGCCGAGCAGCGGCAGCAGATCTCGCTGGCTGCAGAGGAGATCCGTAAGGTCACCGGCGGGTTCGAGCCATGCCTGTTCCGGGCCCCGGACGGCGCCGTCGATCGTTCATTACTTACGCTGGCGCGGTCGATGGGGTTCGCGACGATCCAGTGGGACATCGATCCGCGCGACTGGGCTCTTCCCGGAGAGAACGAGATCATCGAGGACGTGGTCGAGAATGCCCACGACGGTGGGATCATCGAGGAGCATTTCGGCGGAGGTCCACGCTACGAGACGCTCGACGCGCTGCCCGAGGAGGTCGCCGGGTTGCGCAAGCGCGGGTATCAGCTCGTGACGCTCACGCAGATGCTCGGCTACAAGCTGGTGTATCGCTGAGCCGGCTACGGCACGCGTTCCTAGAATCGGCGGCGTGAGCAACTTCCCTGATCGCGTCCGGATCCGCGAGGTCGGTCCCCGCGACGGCTTCCAGAACGAGCCCGAGGTGATCCCAACCGCCGAGAAAATACGGCTGATCGAGCTCCTCGGGGCGACCGGTCTACAGCGGATCGAGGTCACGAGCTTCGTCAGGCCGGACGTGATCCCGCAGCTGGCCGACGCTTCGGAGGTACTTTCTCAGCTGTCGCTCCCCGACCTGGTTTCCGTGAGCGTGTTGATCCCGAACGTGCGGGGGCTGGAGCGAGCGCTGGGGTGGCGGGACCGTTTCCAGGAGATCAACGGCTTCCTGTCGGCGTCCGAGACGCACAACGAGAAGAACGTCCGCCGTTCGGTGGCGGAGTCGCTGGAGGGTCTGTCGCGCGTGTTCGCCCGGGCACGGTCTGAGGGACTGCGCTGCGAGGGCGTTATCTCGACCTCGTTCGGGTGCCCGTACGAAGGTCACGTTCCGGTGGATCGCGTGCTTGAGATCGCATTGGCCCTGGCGGAGGCAGGCGCGGTCGAAGTCGGGTTCGGCGACACAACCGGGATGGCCAACCCGGTGCAGGTTCGTTCTTTTTTCGAGGCCGCGTTCGAGCGGCTCCCCGGCGTCGAGCTGACCGCCCACTTCCACAACACCCGCGGACAGGGCCTGGCCAACGTGCTGGCGGCGCTCGAGTCGGGAGTCGACAGCTTCGAGTCGAGCTTCGGCGAGCTCGGGGGCTGTCCGGTTCCGGCCGGGGCGACCGGCAACATCGCGACCGAGGACCTCGTGTCCATGCTGCACGAGATGGGAATTTCCACCGGCATTGACCTCCGGAAGCTGATCGAGGCGTCGCGGGCGGCGCAAGAGGTGCTTGGGCGGCCGCTCGGGAGTCACGTGCTGCTCGCCGGCCCGGTGGAGTGGGCGGTGGCTGACCGATGACCGACGTCGATCGCACG
Organism: uncultured Solirubrobacterales bacterium; assembly: GCA_963709205.1. Taxonomy (GTDB): domain Bacteria; phylum Actinomycetota; class Thermoleophilia; order Solirubrobacterales; family Solirubrobacteraceae; genus Palsa-465. Next base: position 82,867 of record CAVPVP010000012.1, on the reverse strand, counting down.
GACCCCGACGTCGATCGCACGGACCCGCTCGATGTCGCCGTTTCGCGGGCGCGCGCAGGCGGCCCGGAGCGCCACCGCGAGAAGGCTCTGTCACAGGGCAAGCTTCCGGTGCGCGAGCGCGTCGCCCGGCTGCTCGATCCGGGCTCGTTCGCCGAGGAGGGATTGCTCGCCGGCTGGCAGGAGGACGGTCTGGGCGCCGAGGGAGTGGTCACCGGCGTCGGAACCGTGGGCGGCTCCCCGGTGGCGGTGATGGCCAACGACCCGACCGTCAAGGCCGGGTCGTGGGCGCCGAAGACGGTCGAGAAGATCGTGCGCATCCAGGAACGCGCCCTGTCGCTGCGGATCCCGCTCGTGTACTTGGTCGACTCCGCCGGAGCGCGGATCAACGAGCAGGTCCAGATGTTCCCGGGCCGCCGACACGCCGGACGGATCTTCTTCAACCAGGTGCGGCTGTCGGGCGTCGTCCCGCAGGTGTGCGTGTTGTTCGGGCCTTCGGCCGCCGGCGGCGCGTACATCCCCGCGTTCTGCGACATCGTGATCATGCGCGACGGCAACGCCTCGATGTACCTCGGTTCGCCACGGATGGCCGAGATGGTGATCGGCGAGAAGGTGTCACTCGAGGAGATGGGCGGCGCGCGTATGCACACGTCTCGGTCCGGCGTCGGCCACGTGTTGGTCGACAGGGATGAAGAGGGGATCGACTTCGCCCGCAGGTATCTGAGCTACTTCCCGTCGTCCTTCGTCGGTGAGCCGCCAAGCGCGCCGCCGGCCGAGCCCGCGCCGTCGTCGTCGGGCAGTTCGATCCGCGAGCTCATCCCGGCCGATGAGAACAAGCCATTCGATATGCGGGCGCTGATCGATTGCCTGATCGACGCCGACTCGTTTCTCGAGATCCACGCGCGCTGGGCGCGCGAGGTGATCGTGGGCTACGCGCGGCTCGACGGGCGCGCCGTCGGGATCGTCGCGAACCAGCCGAAGGTCAAGGGCGGCGTCCTGTTCGTCGACTCCTCCGACAAGGCGGCCCGGTTCATCTGGACGTGCAATGCATTCAACATCCCGCTGCTTTTTTTGGCGGACGTCCCCGGGTTCATGATCGGCACCCAGGTCGAGCGCGAGGGCATCATCCGCCACGGGGCCAAGATGATCAGCGCCGTGTCCGAGGCCAACGTCCCGAAGATCTCGGTGATCGTCCGCAAGGCCTACGGCGCCGGTCTGTACGCGATGGCCGGCCCGGCGTTCGACCCCGACTGCTGCATCGCGCTGCCGACGGCGTCGATCGCGGTGATGGGCCCATCGGCCGCGATCAACGCCGTGTACTACAACCAGCTCCAGGGGATCTCCGATGAGGCCGAACGGGCCGCGCGCACCGAAGAACTGCGGCGAGAGTACGCCGAGGACATCGACATCCTGCATCTCGCCTCCGAGCTCGTGATCGATGCCGTGATCCAGCCCGAGGATCTGCGTTCAGAGCTCATCCGGCGGTTCGCCCTGATCGCCGGCAAGCATCGGGAATGGCCGGAGAAGCGCAATCCGGTCACGCCGGTGTAGCCGCCTCCTCGGGCGTCTCGAGGGAGGCATCGATGGCGTGCGCGAGCGCCAGGCCAAGCTCGAGCGCGTCTTCGAGAGCGGCCTCGTGGATCGTGTCGGGCGTGTCGGCTTGCTGGTGCGAGCGCGGCGCGAGCCCGAGGTCGTCCAGGCAACCGATCGCGATTGCCGGCAGGCCGGACGCGCGAGCAGGCAGGGCGGGTGTGGCGCCCCGGCCGCGGTGTCCTATGGCGCCGGTCTGGGCGGCGAGGCGTCTCAGGCTTGACGCGTAGCGCAGCGGCACCAGGCGGCCATCGCTCACCCACCAGGTGGGCGCTCCGTCCCCGCAGGCGGCGATCCCGAGCACGATCGCGTTCGCCTGCCCGAGCTCGTGCCTGCGGGCGTTGAGGTATTTGCGCAGGCCGATCTGCTCGTCTGCGCCGGCGCCCTGGAGCACGAGCTCGACGGCCAGGTCGTGGGGTGCGTCGACGGTCAGGTCGCGGGGCGGGTCGACGGCCAGGTTGCGAGGCGGGTCGACGGTCAGGTTGCGGGGCGGGTCGATGGCGAGCGCGCGGGTGAGCGCGATCGCGACTGCCGTGCCGGCGGCGTTGTCGCCGGCGGCGGGTCCGTAGTTCGCGGCGGCGGCCTCGATCAGGAGCGCGAGCGCGAGGACCAGCGCCACCGTGGGCGGGAGCTGGATGGCCCCGAGGGCGCCGGGCGGGTGGTGCGTCGTCATGCGCACGATCGCGACTGCGAGCTCGTACGTGATCGCGATCGCCAGCCAGGCGAGCCATCCGGGAGCAAAGTTGTTCGTGGCGCGGCGGAGGCGCGCCACGGCTCTGCGGAGCGCATCGCGATAGATCAGCCCGGTCCGGGCGGCGTCGTAGTTGGCCGTGATGATCAGCCTGATTCTGGGCTCGTCCAGGCCGGTTCGCGCGGTGGACGCGATGACGTTCTGGCTCGCGCGCTCCGGGGTGAGGCGACGTCCGGGAGAGACTCCGAGGGTCGCGTCGGCGAGCGTCGAGACCAGGGCTATCGCCAGCAGGGTGACGCCGATCGTCGGGTGGCTGACGGCGAGGAGGCTTCCGGCCACCGCGAGCGCTACGTGCCAGGCGTGCGCGAGCGCCCAGTTTGGGCGGCACCAGAACGTCTCGATCCGGACGCGGTGGCGGTTCGCGACGAGCTCCCCGGCCAGCCACCGCGCGGCCCGTCGCTCCGCATCGGTCCCCGGACCTCGATTCTCGAACGCCGTGAGGCCGGCGGCGGTCTCGATCGGTTGCATCGGGGCCGATGATCCCAGCTGGGAATCCGATAGAACCCGGTTCGATGACCGCGAACGACGAGCGCGAGCTGCTGGCGATCGCGCGGGAAGCAGCCGACGCGGCCGCCGGCGAGCTGCGTCCGCGTTTCGGCGAGCGCGCTCGCGGGGTGCGGTCGAAGAGCACCCCGACCGACCTGGTCTCGGACGCCGACCTGGCAGCCGAGTCGGCGATCCGTGCCGTGCTCGCCGACCGGCGACCGGGCGACGCCATCCTCGGGGAGGAAGGCGGCGAGACGGGGGAGGGCGATCTCCGCTGGGTCGTCGATCCGCTCGACGGAACGATCAACTACCTGTACGGGATTCCCGCGTTCGCGGTCAGCGTCGCCTGTGAGTCGGTCGATGGCGTTCTCGCCGGCGTGGTCCTCGACCCGATTCGCGAGGAGCGCTTCGAGGCCACCCGGTCGGGCGTGGCGACGCTCAACGGCGCACCGATCCTTCCAGACGGACGAGCCGAATCACTCGCCGTGGCGATGGTCGCCACCGGGTTCGGCTACGACCCTGCGGTCCGAGCGCGTCAAGCCCAGGTCTTGTTGCGCGTCCTTCCGTACGTGCGCGACATCCGCCGCGTCGGCGCCGCCGCCCTCGATCTCTGCTGGTGCGCGTGCGGCCGGTTCGACGCCTACTACGAGCGCGGGCTGAACGCCTGGGACGTCGCCGCCGGCGGTCTGATCGCCTCGCGCTCCGGGTTGGACGTCCGCGATCTGGCGGCCGGAGACGCCGAGCCTGCGGGGACGGTGGCGGCGCCGCCGGCGTTAATCGACGAGCTGGTCGGCCTGATCGTCGGATAGGGCCCGCGCCGGCGCCCGCCAGTCCGCGACTAAACTCCCGCCAGCGCGGCGGTGGCGCAATCGGCTGACGCGGTGCCCTCAAAAGGCACTGTCCTTCGGGACGTGTGGGTTCGAGTCCCACCCGCCGCACTTCTTTGGCCGGCCTGCTCAGGCGGTCGCGGGCTCGCGCGGAGGGGCCGAGTCAGGCGGGCTGTACCCTCGCCTGCGCGCCTCATCGACCGGAACTTCCTGCTCCACGTTCCAGCCCTGCGCGAACGCCCGCATCGCGACCACGATCAGGAGCACCTGAACGGGGATCAGCAGCAGCGTGATCGTCCCGAGCGTATCGGCGCTCAACCCGTTCCCGCCGAACAGCGACTGCGCTTGCGCAAACCCCGCGTGATCGCGGTCAAACCAGCTCGTCCCGGACAGGCCGAGGCCGGCCACGATCGCGATCATCAGCATCAGGATCGCCAGCCCTGCCGCGATCGGCAGCATGCCCCGCGCCCACCGCGCCCAGACGCAGAACGCGATGATGACGTATGCGACGCACCAGAAGAAGTTGAGGAGCTTCATGCCCTCGAGCTGCGACCAGCCCCCGATCGTCACGATCAGGATCAGCCCTACCGACGCGAGCAAGACCAACGCCACGAACGCCTTCATCAGCTTGCTCGAGGCCTTCTCCCGATTCGGGTACACGACCGCATAACCGGGAGTCAGGATCCGCTGCTGGGCCATGGCGGCACCTTACAAACTGTGGTTTGCCCATGCGACGGTTCAGATGTCCAGTTGCAGCACGGCGCGCTACGTCTTCGGTCCCACGAACTGGTCCATGCGATACACCGAGGCCAGTCGATAGATCGCAACCTCTTTGTGGCTCGGGAGGGTCCACCGTATGCCGAGGGCGTCACAGCTCGCGCAGAAGAGGGTCTTGATGTCGTCCGACCTGTTGCTAAAGACGTACCTCGGCGCCTCCCTGATGCGGTTCGATTGGCGCTCCCGGGCGATGACCCGGCAGCCGTCGCTGTGAATCAACCCGCGCAGGAAGCGACCGTGTTGTTCGTCAACGATGGCCTGCTGCCAGTCGGCAAGCATGATCGAGCGGTGGTGCTTCCGTCCCGGCCCGTGTTGTGGGAAGAGACAGAGCCAATGCGTTGAATACATCGAGACCACGACGCAGCGCGAATGTCCCACCTGAGCCTGGTGTGCCCGCTTTGTCGGGAAGATCGCCTCCATGGCGCGACAACACTCTCCGATGATGCCGGGGTACCGAGCGTCCATTGAAATTCGGAGGCGCCACACACTCGGGCGATGAGTGGCCGAGAGGCATCCGTCTCCCAGATAGAGTCCGAGGAGATAGGCGTAGTCCGCGGGCGGAAGTGGAAAGTGAGCCTCCGGCGACCAGTCCGAAGTACCAGGGCGGTTGGGACATCTGCCGCTACGCCAATCTCGAACTGTCGAGCGAGGTATTCGGGTGAGCCGAGCGATCTCGCAGTCGTTCAGCCCACTTGCAGCCAGCTCTAGAACCCGCGCCACTTCGTGCTGAGAACGCATAGCCAGTATGAAGGGAACATATGTTCGTATTCTCTCACGTCACACAGACAGAATGTTCAGGGTCGACAACCCTAGAATGTGGCCCGGATCGCGGGCGTGGCGAAATTTGGTCAGACGCGCCGGCTTTAGGTGCCGGTGGGCTTAGCCCATGGGGGTTCGAGTCCCTCCGCCCGCATTCCCTTTTTCTGTCCTCACAGTGCGAGAACATGTGTTCGCTTGTAGATCGAACGGACCAGGAGCCCAGCCGGTACCATCGCGGCTCCCCAGGGGAGTGAGTTAATGGTTATGCGCGCGGTCTCCAAAACCGTGAATCCGGGTTCGAATCCCGGCTCCCCTGCTTGAAGTCCCAGACGGTCTACCGGACCTTTAACACTCGAGAGCGCCGCGAATTCGTGCGGATCACCGAGGATGTAGCGGAGGCGGTCCGCGACGCCGGCATCAGCGAGGGGATGGCGCTGGTGTGCGCGATGCACATCACGGCGGGGGTGTGGATCAACGACGACGAGCCGGGACTACAGGCGGACGTGCTCGAGTGGCTCGACAAGGTAGCGCCGCCGAGCTGGAAGGAGCCGGATGGCGAGGTCGCGACGGAGCTGCTGCCGGATCCCGGCGACTACAGGCACCATCGGGGTGGGGAGGACAACGGAGACGCCCACCTGAAGAACTTGCTCGTCCACCACCAGGTGATCGTCCCGGTAACCGATGGTGAGCTCGACCTCGGGCCGTGGCAGCAGATCTTCTACTGCGAGTTCGACGGCCGGCGGCCGAAGCGGCTCGTGATCAAGGTGCTCGGGGAGTGACGCTGGCGCCCTCGCGCGTGTTCGTCGACGGGGCGGTCGATGGACACGTCGCGATTGTCACCGGCGGCGGGACCAATCTCGGCAAGGCGGCCGCGGCCGAGCTCGCGCGCTGCGGCGCCTCGGTCGTGATCGCCGGCAGGCGCGCCGAGGTGCTCGAGGCGGCGGCGGCGGAGGTCGGCGACCGCTGCTCCTGGGTGGCGGGGGACATCCGGGAGCGCGCCGGCGCCGATCTGATCGTCACGACCGCACTCGAGCGACTCGGGCGGGTCGATCTCGTGCTGAACAACGCCGGCGGCCAGTACATGGTTCCGGCCGAGGGCATCGCGACCAAGGGCTGGCGCGCCGTCCAGCGCCTCAACGTGGACGGCACCCTCGCGATGTGCGCGGCGGCGTATGAGCTCGCCATGCGCGACGCCGGCGCCGGCACGATCATCAACGTGACCGTCTCGCCGCATCACGGGATGCCCGCGATGGCCCACACGGGCGCGGCCCGGGCCGCAGTCGAGGAGATCACCCGCGAGCTCGCGCCCACGTACGGCGCCCACGGGATCGCGGTCATAGCGGTTGCGCTCGGGCGGTTCGACACGGAGTCGCTGCGCAAGTACCCGGCCGAGCTGTGGCGAACCGCCGCCGCCACCGTCCCCGCACAGCGGCTCGGGAGCGTAGAGGAGTACGGCTGGCTGATCGCGCTTCTGGCCACTCCCCTCGGCGCGTCGCTCTCCGGCTCGGTCGTCACCCTCGACGGGGCACTCGACAACTGGACCGGTCCCTGGCCGCCCGCAGACCTGACCAGGGGCGGCGACGTGCCGACCGAAGCGCGCCGGCCGGCCGCGTGACCCGGGGTCCCGGCTACCATCTCCCCTCAGTCGCGGGCGAGGTGTTATCGGCTGCACGGGAGCCTTCCAAGCTCTAGGAACGGGTTCGAGTCCCGTCGCCCGCTCTGGTTCAGCGTAGAATCGGGCGACCACGGGGAGTAGCGCAGTCTGGTAGCGCACCCGGCTGGGGGCCGGGCGGTCGCAGGTTCAAATCCTGTCTCCCCGATTGGAGGAAAGCCCCGCTCAGGCGGGGTTTTTTCACCCGTGGTCTGGCCATTAGATTCATCGCTGTACTGTTTGTGTACTGTTCCCGGGGACTCGTACCCGAGCGTGTTGTCCAGGACCGCCCGCCCGACGCTCGCCCCCGTCCGGACCTGCCCTCGGAGAGCGTCTACGGCCGCATGCGATCCTCGCCTCGTCGGGCTGTCGGCGCCCCGGCGGCCGCCGACCGGTGTGCCACGATCGTGGGTCGTGCACTTCGCCTCGGTAAGCATCCAGAACTTCCGCGCGATCTCAAACGTCGAGATCACTGGCCTCGAAGACGTCGTGGTCATCGCTGGTCCCAACGGGTGCGGGAAGTCTTGCGTCCTCGACGCGATCCGACTACTTAAGTCGGTATACGGCGGCTATCAGCAGCCGAACGAGTGGCAGAGCTGGTTCGGCGAATTCCAGATCAACGTTCAGAGCGCAGAAGACCTGAAGAGCCTGCTGCAGGATCGCGATCGCGAGCTGCACATTCGCGCTGAGGTGACTCTTGCCGAATCCGAGCGAGCGTTCCTCCGTGCTCACGCAGAGGACCTGCTACGTGACGCAACGTGGCGAGCGATGGTGCCGGAATTCGCGTCCTGGCAATTCTTCGGAGCTGCCTCAATCGCCTCGCAACGCCGACAGCATCAACCAGAAGTCGACGCTCGCATCACTGGAGATCTTCCTCGGTTGCTCCGAGACCTCGAGATGGCGTCTCACGTTGGCGAGGTCATCGTTGACCCTGCGGGTCGATTCCTTACGCAGGACAGCCGCGTACTAGAGCTCATCTTCAGTGTGTACCGGCCGCACGATCTAGGCATTGTCGATTACCACGGCCCTCATCGCACGTACACGCGAGAGCAGCTCGGCGGCATCAATCTCAACGTAGAGGCAGCCGAGCAACAGCAGCGCCAGAGCGCCCCTCTACGACCCCGGCAACAAGTACCAGAATCTCAAGAGCGAGATGGCGTCTGCGTTCGTTCGTCAGCTTCTTGCGCGCGAGGCCGGATTGGATCCCGGCCTCGCAGCGGAGGGCGACGATCTGCTCACAACCCTGCAGGAGCTGTTTCGGACGTTCTTTCCCAGCAAGGAGTTCCTTGGCATCTTGCCCACGCAGGACGGCCGGATCCTCTTCCCGGTCAGAACCGAGCTGCCGCGCCCATATGGCGGCTCGGGCCTGAGGCCGCGGGGTAGCCTCCGCGGCCCGGCCGTCAAGGGCGCCGCTTCGCGGCTCGCTTCGCTCGGCCCTGTCGGGCCGCCCTTGACTGCCCGTCCGCTCCGGCTATTTGGCAATGATCGGTCCGCTGGCGCGGACCATCGGATTCTGGGCGTCTGGATTACGTCTCCGGATCATGCATCGGACGGGCCAATGCAGGGCCGCAGCACTTCTTGTACTTGCGTCCTGAGCCGCACCAGCACCGCTCGTTGCGCCCGGGCGGCCACGGGATCACTTCGCCATCGGCGGTGAGATGCATCGCGTAGGCGGCGCGTGCTTCCTCGGGGTCCTCGTCATGCTCGGAGCACCACGTCACGAAGTCGCCGACGATGATCGGGGCGATTGCGCGAATCGGTACGCCCTGGCCGCGCATCCATTTGATGTTGCCGTCGAGACGCGAGCAGTAGTCGCTGTGGGGCGCGTCCGCCCAGTCCTCGGCGAGGCTGGGCCAGCGGCGGATCGCCTGCTCGTACTCTCCCGACGGAAACCAGGCGAGCGACACGGCGATGTCCTCACGCAGGGGTTCGTCCACCCGCGGCGGGTCTCGAAGCACCGGGACCGAGTTCATGAACTTGGTCAGCTGCGCCTGTCGCCGCCTCTCCGCGCTCTCCTCCGATCGCCACTCTTCCAGGAACGGATCGACGCGCTGTTCGAGCTCATCGAGGTCGCGACCGAGAGCCTCGAGACTCTTGCGGCGGAAGCGGGAGAGCTGGTCGATGATCCCCTCGGGATCGTCGATCCGCATCGCGAGCTCGATGCCCTCACCCAGCCAGGCGACGGCGAGCTCGTGCTCTCCGATCTCGTTGTACGACAGGCCCGCTGCGTTGTAGAGCCAGACGTCGTCCGGATCCGAGGCCTTCAACTCGGCCCAGATCGCAGCGGCCTCCTCGTGTCGCCCGGCCCGGAGGTGGAAGTCGGCGATATCGGATCGCGGGTGCGGCTTCCCACCCCAACCGAGCTCAATCGCGCGTTCAAGCAACGCGATGGCGTCGTCGTGGCGACCCTGCCGGTCGTACTCGCGAGCGAGATCGGCGTAGCACTCAGGCATCCAGAGCCCGCCCGTGTCCGGGAGATCGACCAGCTCGGCGAGGATCGCCCGTGCCACGTCGAGGTCGCCGTCCTTCAAAGCCTGCTCGAAGGTCATGCCGACTGAAATACCGCACGGAGCGGCGGAACGTCGCCGGGTTCTCGCAATTTGCGCACGCGAATACGCCGCGCCGCCGATCGCTGTGCGACTCTGGCGACGATGACCGTCATCGACGTCGGCGAACCGCGCACCGGAGCCCCGGAGGAGCTGGCAGCCGCCGCCACGGCTCCCGCCCGCTGGCTGCTGGAGATGGCGAGCGCCGACGGTGTCCCGCTGACCCAGACGAACGCGCTCGCCAGATCGATCGTGCGCGAGATGGCCGGGCGCTGGCCCGACTGGTGGAACGCCGAGCTGTTCGGACCGCCGCACCGGGAGTGGGACATGCCGCTGATCGGAGCGCTTCACGAAGGGCTCAAGCGCCGCGGGCTCGTTCGCCGGCGCGCGCGCAAGCTCCTCATCACTGCCCGAGGACGGAAGCTCGCGGCGGACCCGATCGCGCTGCTCTACGACCTTGGGTTGGACCTCGGCGGCGGTGACCCTTTTACGGCGATGGTCGCCAATGTAGTCGTCGAGGAGCTCGAGGAGAACGCACCGTGCACCCGTGAGCAGCTCGTCAGGCCGGCGCACGAGGCGGCGCAGTGGGGCTGGCGTGGGCCCGACGGGGGGCCACCGAGCGAGCAGGGAGTCTCCTGGGTCGTAGGGGACGTCCTCTGCCGAGGCGAGGCGTACGGGCTGGTCGACCACCAGCCCGACCCTGCCGAGCCAAGGAGCTGGCGTACGTTGATCTCGCTCAGTCCGGCCGGCAGGATGGTGCTCGGGCGACACCGGACCGATGTAACCGGCCGCGACGTGTTCGTGTTCGACGCGGAATTGCTCAACGTCGACGGCGTCAGCGCCAGGGTCGCGATCGGCGGGCACGAACACCTCACGGCGCTGCACGACGCGATCCAGCAGGCGTTCAACTGGGAGAACGATCACCTCTACTCGTTCTGGCTCGACGGCCAGTTCTGGGGCGACGCGGCCGCTGAGCGCGTCATCCCGGGCGCTCCGGATACCGACAGCAAGACCGCGGACGTGCCTGTCGACGAACTCCGCCTCAAGATCGGAGCCAGGCTCGCGTACATCTTCGACTACGGCGACGAATGGCGCGTGCTGCTCACGCTGCGCGAACGAATCCACCGCTCCGACGCGATCCCGCGAGTGAGCCAGCGACGAGGAACGGCGCCGCCTCAATACCCGCCGCTGGAAGACGAGTAGTCGGCAGCGCCACGACGCGAGCAGTCTGATCGGACATATGACTGGGCTGGAACGGACACATGCCTGGTCTACAATGGACTCATGACGGACTTGGCCCTCTTGGCTCGTGAGGTAGGCGTGCATGAACGCACGCTCCGCCGTGCGGTAGCGGAAGGCAGCCTTCGTGCGGCTCGGCCATCGCCGCGGACGCTGGACATCTCGTTGTCCGAGCGGGAGTACGTGCGGCGCTCGTGGAAGCTGCTCTCGGCGCTGAGGTCAGCGCTCCGTACTGAGCACAACGTTCGCTTCGCCCTGCTGTTCGGGTCGGTGGCCAGAGGTACCGCGGCCCCCGGCAGCGACGTCGACGTGCTCGTGGCTCTGCGTGATCCAGACCTAGAGCGGGTCGTCGAACTGAGCGCCAAACTCACCGCCGCGACAGGACGGCGAGTGGATGTCGTCCGGCTCCAGGATGCAGAGGGCGAATCGTCGTTCCTCGCCGACGTGATCGCCGACGGGCGGGTGCTCGTCGACCGCGAGGGGCTCTGGCCACAACTTCGCGGCCGGGAGCCGAGCCTGCGGCGAGCGGGTCGGCAGAGAAACGCGAAGCGCACCGACGCCGCGCTCGCCGGCCTTGACCGCATGCTGGCGCGGTGACGATGCCGGATTCCGACGCCAGGCCGGTGGACACGAAGCGCTGGCGTCTTGCGATCGTCCGCCACCTGGAGGATCTCCCGCGCCAGTACGCAGCCCTGGAGCACGCGATGGCGAGCTTCGGCGAGGACTTCGACCTCCAGCAGTTCAAGGCGGCCTACAACACCGCCGAGGACATGGACGCCTACAACCGCGTGCAGGCGGTCGAGCGAGCTCTCGGGCGCGTCCAGAACTACGTGGGCGAGCTCGCCGAAGCCGGCGTCAAGCTCGCGGGGCTGCCGAGACCAGCGGACACCCATCGATCGCCGACGGAGATCGCGTTCGAAGCGATGCGCGACGCCAAGGTCATCAGCACGAGCCTCTGCCGGCGCCTGGCCCAGGCCCAGAACGCCAGGACTCGGATCGAGCACAGCTATGTGCAGACGCCGGCCGGTGACGCGCATCGCGCCGCGATCCTCGTGCGGGACACGGCTCGCGACTTCATCGGCTCCTACCGGGACTGGATCGAGCCGTACCTCGCAGAACCGGAGCGCTGACCGGGCGCGAGGAGCCCGGCGTCACGCGAACGCCCGATCGACGGCGTCGGCCTCCTGGTCGCTCGGCTGGTAGTGCGCGTAGATCTGCGTCGTCTTCGAGTCAGCGTGGCCCATCCAGTGCTGGAGCGTTCGCATCGGCGTGCCGGCGGCCGCCATCCGTGTGCCGAACGTGTGGCGCAGCTCGTGGAAGGTGATCCGGTGGACGTCGGCGCGCTCGAGCGCCTGCTTGAAGCGGCGGACGAGCTTCGAGCGGTCGAGCGGCTTGCCGGTCTCGGGGTGGCAGAAGACGAGGTCGCGGTCGCGCGGATACACGCGAGCGCTCCGCGCAGCGTCAGCGGAGCGCATCGGCGACCCGCTCGGCCATCGGGACCGAGCGGCCGGAGCCAGCCGACTTCGGATCGCCGAACTCGCCGCGGACGTAGGGCGAGACAACGCGGACCTTGCGCGCGTCGAAGTCGACGTCGCGCCAGCGCAGCCCGAGCAGCTCGCCCTGGCGCAGCCCGGTCATCGCCGCCGTCAGGTACAGCGTCGGCTCGATCCGGCCGAACGCGTCGTCGGGGTAGGGCGCGGCGAGCAGCTGCTCGAGCTCCGACTGGTCGAGGAACTGGATCCGCGTCTCGGTCTTCTTCAACGTCGGCCGATCGGCGAGCTTGACCGGATTCGACTGGCACCAGCCCTTCCGCAGCCCGAGGTCGAAGATCGAGTGCATCGTGTTGACGTGGTTGCGGATCGTCTTGATCGCGAGCGTCTTGCCGCTTCGCCGGCGACGTAGCGCTCGATGTCCTCGGGCCGCGATGCGGTCGAGCGTCTTGCCAGCGAAGAACGGCGCGATGTGGTTCCGCAGATCCGATGCGACGGTCAGCCGGTGCGACTTCGCGCCGGCCCTTGCAGCTCGAGCCGCCGGCAGAACTCGTCGCCGGCCTCGCTCCATCGTGACGCGCTCGGCGCTCGGCGTCGCGCGCGGCGCGTCGAGCTTCGCGCATCCGGCGCAGCACCTTCTCGGCCTGGGCCTTCGTCAGCCCGTCGGCACGCCCCTCGGTCCGAACGTCGCCGACCTTTCGCTGCACGCGCCGGCCGTCGGGCCCGTACCACGAGCCGATCCACGAGCGGCCCGACCACCCGCAGCGTGCCGGTGCCGTAGCGCTCGGCGAGCCATCAGGCGACCGCCCACACCCGGGCCGGGAGGTTCTCCGTGTACCGTTCATGTTCCATTTTGACCTGATCGTATCCGATCTACCGGACAGAAAAGCCCAGCAAATCCGGCCGAATCAGACCCATCAAGACCGGCGAGTTCCGGCTGGGGGCCGGGCGGTCGCAGGTTCAAATCCTGTCTCCCCGATCTTGGCCCCGTTAGTGCCCGCAAAGGAGCGGGGCCCATGCGCGCAGATCTCCAGTGTTTACGGGGATTTGCGCGTGTTCCGAGACTCGGGAAGGATGGCACGGAAGCCGGGGTCATACTGGATGACCCCTGAGTCGACCGAATGGCTGCTGTGCCGAGACCGAACCAACGGGCGTCTGGCCGCAGGATGGCAAGGCTTCCACTCCCCCTGGTAGCCGCGCTCATCGGCATCGGGTTGCTGCTCGCCTCGTGCGGCGCGAGCAGCTCGACGTCTAGCGGAAGGTCAGGTGCCACCACGGGAGCCTCCGGCGGCTCGGCTGGCCCGGTCACGATCAGCACCGTCAAAGGACGGGATGGGACGTATCTGACCGACGGCACGGGTCGAGCGGTGTACTTGTGGCTGGGGGACGACCCGGGGAAGTCGAACTGCTCGGAAAACTGCCCTTTGTCGTGGCCGCCTCTGATCACGAGTGCGACACCGAAGGTCACCGGCGAGGCGTCGGCCGCGGCCGTCGGGACGATCAACCGCGCGGACGGCAGCAAGCAGGTCACCTACAAGGGCCACCCGCTCTACCACTTCGTCGTCGACTCCGGGCCTGGGACGACCAAGGGTCAAGGCAGCGATAGCTTCGGTGCCCGGTGGTGGCTGGTCTCTCCCTCCGGGTCCGCGATCACCGTCAACGGCGGCTCCCCGGCCTCCCCGCCGATCTCCTATTGAACGCCGCGAGCCCGACCGTCGGCCGGCTCGCCGAGCTCCGCGGCACGGTTGACGGAATATGTGTGAACAGAGTCCGCTTACTAGCCGTTGGGAGCCCGGATGACCACGAAGACGCCGATTGAAAGCCCGTTCGGTGAGCGTTCCACGGCCGAGGAGGTCGCGGCGGGAATCGATCTGGCGGGCAGGCGCGCAATCGTGACCGGCGCATCTTCGGGCATCGGAATCGAAACCGCGCGCGTCCTGGCTGACCGGGGGGCTGCGGTCACGCTGGCGGTCCGCGATACCGACGCCGGCGCCTCAGTCGCTGCCGGCGTCCGTGGGTCGACAGGCAACGATGCTGTCGATGTGCGACGCCTGGAGCTCGCCGAGCCCGACTCGATCGCGGCGTTCATCGACGACTGGGATGGTCCGCTCGACATCCTGATCAACAACGCCGGCGTCATGGCGATACCAGAGCGCACGCTGACGCCCGAGGGAATGGAGCTGCACTTCGCGACCAACCACCTAGGGCATTTCGCGCTCGCGACCGGTCTGTACGACGCGCTCCGCTCGTCCGGTGTCGCGCGTGTGGTCTCGCTGTCGTCGAGCGCGCACCTGTACTGCCCGGTGTTGTTCGACGATCCGGCGTTTGCGTTTGTCCCTTACAGCCCGTTCGTCGGCTACGGCCAGTCCAAGACGGCGAACGTCCTGTTCGCGGTCGAGGCGAACCGTCGCTGGCAACGAGACGGGATCACGGTCAACGCGGTCATGCCCGGGGGCATCGCCACTGGTCTGCAGCGCCATATCGACCCCGTGGAGCTCGAGCGCGCGCGACGTGAAGCCGGGGCAAGCGGGGAGCTGAAGACGATCGAGCAGGGCGCGGCCACATCGATCTTCGCCGCTGTTTCGCCGGTGCTCGACGGAATCGGCGGTCGCTATCTCGAGGACTGCCACGAGGCCGACATCGTCCCGTCGCGTGCCGATTCGGACGGTCGGCACGGCGTGGCGGCCTACGCACTCGACCCGGCGAACGCCGAACGTCTATGGGATCTGTCCGACCGACAGGCGCGTTCCCGGAAATAGAGTGTTCACCGCCGCGCCTACACCAACGAAAAGCAGCGCGGAAGCAAAATTGCACCGACGGGTGAGCGGTGAGTCGCAAAGGAGGGATGTTCATGAAGACGTCTGGAATCACTGCGGCGCTGCCGGCTCAGGACCTGGGCCGCGCCAAGAACTTCTACGTCGAGAAGGTGGGACTCCAGGCACTCGAGTCCGGCTTTCTCGAGGCAAGCGATGGTCAGGTGGGCCTGACTGTGGGAGATGGCACTAACTGGCTCTTCGTGTATCCCGCTCAGGCCAGGTCGTCGGGCGAGTTCTCGCAGGCCGTCATCCAGGTGAGCGATGTGCGCGCCGCCGTCGAGGAGATGAGGAGTCGCGGCGTGAAGTTCGAGGAGTACGACACTCCAGAGACGCGGACCGAGGGCGGCATTGCTCGGATGCCGGGTGGCGGCGAGGGGGCTTGGTTCAAGGACTCAGAAGGCAACCTGGTCGGCCTCGTTCCCGCTTTGACCGCGCAAACGTAGGCGATTCGCGCCGGGGCTTTGGGTCAACGATCGCCTCGCTCATGGCCGGCGGTGATTCCCCGCTCGGACGGGTGTTGGAGCGAGAGCCAAGCTCCGCGTTGCGATAGAGCGCCGCGCACACGCCGACGTGGGTGGCGCCCTGCTGAACAGCAGGGAAGGATCGTCGCCAGCGGCGCGTCATGGCAACGACTGCCGGTCGGAGAGCTGCAACCCAGACCGGCGCCGACGATTGCCGAACGACAGACAGGATCCCAATGAACAGACACGCCGACTGCCCCTCCGACTCGATGCAGGAGTCATGCCGCGTCGGCGTGGCGTTCACGCCATTTGAGACGCGCGCAGATCTCATCCTGCGGCTGGCCGGCCGGGCGGAGGAGCTCGGCTTTGACCGGGTCGACATCGCCGAGGGATGGACTCACGACTCGATGATCCTGCTCGCACAGGTCGCGGCGCGAACCGGGAGCATCGGCCTGGGCAGCTCGGTGATCTCGGCATGGGGACGCACGCCGGGCACGATCGCACTCGGCGCGGCCAGCCTCCAGCGGTGCAGCGGAGGTCGTTTCACGCTCGGGATCGGGGCGAGCAGCCCTCCGCTGACCGAGGGCTTCCACGGCCTCACGTGGGACCGACCGCTGGCGCGGCTGCGCGAGACGCTGACGTCTGTCCGGGGGCTCCTCGAAGGCGACCGACTCCCAAACCCCGCGGACGGTGCGCGGCCACTTCGCCTGGGCGCCCTTCCGGAGCAGGAGGTGCCGATTGTCCTGGCCGCACTGTCGCCCGGATCGATTCGACTCGCCGGCGAGCTCGCCGATGGATGGACACCGTTCCTGTGGGCACGCTCCCGTTTAGACGACGGGCGGGCGCTGCTGTGCGAGGGCGAGTCTCGCTCAGACCCAGCCAGTGCTACCCGCGTTTCCGTCGGCGTTCCGGTTGCCCTTGCGGCCGACGAGCGAGACGCGCGAAAGCTCGCCGCATGGTGGCTGTCGACGTACGCAACCCGGATGGGGCCGCTGTATCCGCGAATGCTGTCCGAACGATTCGGAATGGCGACCGCGGTCGAAGCGGTGATCGAAGCGGCGCGCGACACTCAGACGCCCGAACTCCCGGCCGTAGCCGAGGATCTGGCGCGCGAGGTCACCTTGTTCGGAACCTACGATGAGGCCCAGGACGCAATCGGCCGGTGGTTCGCAGCCGGCGCGGACAGCGTCAACCTCGTGCTTCCGCCCAACCGGCCCGAAGAGGAGCTGACCGAGGTCCTGGACGCCGCTGCTTCGCGCGTGGCGACTACGGCGCGCTGAGGAATGCTTCGACGTCGCCGGCGAACTCGGCGTGGTGCTGGAAGAGGAACCCGTGCGCTGAGTCGGGGTAGATCTTGACCCGTGCCTGGGGGATGAGCCCGGCGAGCAGGTATGAGTAGTGAGGCAGGATCATGGGTCGCTGTCGCCGTTAGCGATGAACACGGGCATCTCGATCGCGCTCACCCGTTGCAAAAGGCCGTGATCGGGAATGCCCCAGTGGCACACGGCGTCGTATTGGGCCTGGCGGGTTTGCCAGGTCGTGGGCTTGTCCCGATCCTCGTTCCGCGCCGTCAACCGCCCGAGTACCTCGACGCCCGACTGGCGGCTCGCCGCCGAGCCCGTGAAGAACACCCCGAGGTACCCGTCGGGGTTGGGGGCGGGCGCGCCGACCGCGGCGATCACCTCGGGCGCCCACCCATGCATGCCCGCCGCGCCCTGGGGCGCCGAGGACGCCAGGACCAGACGGCGCACCACCGCAGGACGGATCAGCGCGATCTCCTGCGCCACGAAGCTCCCGATCGAGAACCCGAGCACGTCGACCTGAGCGAACTCCATCGCGTCGAGGAACGCGATCGCATCGACGGCCATCTCCCCGACGGTGCTCGGCGTCAGCCCGGTCGAGCCGCCGACGCCGGTGTTGTCGAACGTGACTACGCGCCGGCCCGAGGACAGCGCGTCGATCAGCGCCGGATCCCAGTTGTCCAAATTCCCCCGGAAGTGCTGCAACAGCACCAGCGGCAGCCGGCCATCGCCCTCGCCGACCTCGCGATACGCGTACTCGACCCCATTCGCCGCGCTCACCATCCGGTTCACAGACGCCAGGTACACGCCGGCAGCAGGTGAAGTTGCAGTCATCGGGCCCTCCTTGCCCTAGACCGCGGCCGCGGTCGCCGCGCCCTGGACCGCAGCGGCGGCGGTGCGGATGACGTCGAGCACGAGGTCGGGGTGGGAGAGCATCGGAACGTGGCTTGAGTCGACGTTGTAGGTCGTGGCGCCCATGCGCTCGGCGACGAAGGCCTCGAGGTCCGGTTGGACGGTGTGGTCGCCCGTGGCCCGGATGTACCAGCTCGGCTTCGACCGCCACGCGACGCCCTCGGCATCGCGGCCGAACAGGCCCGCGTCGGGCGCGTACTGGGTTGCCCAGACGAGCTGCTTCTCCGCCTCGGGGAGATCACCCGCGAAGCAGTCGATGCCGTCTGGGAGCAGCCAGATTCGCCCGTCGGCAACCTCGATGTGAGCGAACACGTCCGTTGGGGGGAACTTGTCCTGCAGGGTCTGCGAGGTCTCATCGGCATCCGGCGCCAGCGCGGCGATATAGACCAACCCGGCGACCCGATCGTCGGTGCCTGCGGCGGTGATCACGGTTCCGCCGTAGGAGTGGCCGACGAGAATCGCGGGGCTGCTGACGCGGCTCAGCGTTCGGATGACGGTGGCGACGTCGCCCTCAGGCGTGTCGAGGCCGTATTGGGCGGCGATCACCTCGTGTCCGTCGGCCTGAAGGGGTGGGATCAGCTTGCTGAAGCACGAGCCGTCGGCCCACAGGCCGTGGCAGAAGACGATGCTCGGCTTGCTCTGCGTGGACATGGACGCTCCTTTCGAGAGAACGCTGAGGTCGAGATCGCGTGAGGCTCATCCAGCGCCGGGCGGAGCGCATCGCAAAGTCGTGTGATCTCTTACGACGCCGTCGCCGGTTCGTGCTCGGCCGCGATCCGGGCGAGCGCGAGGCGCGAGTTGATGTCGAGCTTGGCGAAGACGCTTCGCAGGTGGCTCGAGACGGTGTGCGGGGAGACGAACAGCTGCTCGGCGACCTCGCGGTTGGTGAGACCCTGGGCGACCAGGCGCGCGACGGCGAGCTCGGAGTCGGTCATCGCCGCCCAGCCGTTTCTCGGCGCGCTCGCGCGCGACGAGGCGTCGGCGGACGCCGTGGTTACGCAGGCGGCCGCGCACGCGGCCCGCGTCCCAGGTCGCGCCGGCCTCTGCGTACAGGACGAGCGCGGCGTCGAGCGCGTCGATCGCGGCGTCGACGATGCCGGCGCGGGCGCGTGCGACGCCGAGGTCCTCGAGCGCGGAGGCGTGCGCGAGCGGTCGCGGCCCGGTCGCGAACAGCTCGACGGCGCGCTCGAGGTCGTCGATGTTCGCCAGGCGAGCAGTCCGCGGGCGTGGAGCCGCGGTCGCGACGATCGTCGCGACGCCGGGGTTGAGCTGCGCGCGCCGGTCCGCCTGCGCCGCCGCGACCTCGGCCAGTTCGTCGTCGCCGGCGGCGAGCGCGATCCGGACGAGCTGTGGCTCGTCGGTCACGTCGATCGGGAAGAGCGGCAGGATCGCGGTGCGCTGATCCTCGCCGAGCGCGCACAGCCAATCGTGCGCGGCCGCGGGATCGCCGGCGGCCATCGCCTGCAAGGCGAGGAGCCAGGCCGCCTCGCGGCGGAAGTTCGGCGTGGCGTCCTCGAGCAGGCCCCGTGCGAGTCGCGCGGTTCGTTGCTGCAGGCGTCCGTTGCCCTGATGCAGCCGCGACCCGTCCCAGCGCGACGATGCCGGCGGCGTCGAGCGCGCCGAAGAAGCGATCCCCGGTCTCCGGGCTGAACTGCCCTTCGAGGATCGCGCCGGCGTCGTCGAGCCGTCCCAGCTGGTGGAGCTGCCGGCCCGCGCCAGATCTCGAAGATGCGGATCGCCCACCCGTTGCGGTCGCGCTGTGCCGCCGCGATGCCGTCGGCGGCGAGGCGCAGCGAGTCGTCGACGTGGTCGAGGACGGTGCGTGTCTCGCAGCGCCACTCCTGGGCGAGGCGCTCGCGCGCCCAGTCGGTCGTGCCGATGCCGGCGCGCGCCGCCTGCTCGGTCAGGTCGAGCGCATCCTGATAGCGGCCGTCGACGTAGGCGGTGACAGTCTCGGCGAGCGCGAGCGCGAACGCCGAGTTGGCGTCGCCGCTCGCCTGCACCGCCGCGGTCGTCTCGGCCTGGATCGCCTTCGCCTCCTCGGTGCGCCCGCCGACGAGCAGGTTGTGGAACAGCGCGGCGAGGTGGTGGGCGCGCAGGCGCGACGGCAGCTCGGGAAGCGCGAGCGCCTGCCGGCCCGCGGCGACCCGCGTGTCCGGGCGGAATGCGGAACATGCCCGCGATGCCGAGCAGCACCTCGGCCTCCTGCTCCGGCGGCAGCGCGTCGCGCAGATGCGTATCGGCGAACGCGCGCGCCTCGTCGACGCGGCCCGCGGCGTGGAGCAGGACCGCGGTCTGGGCGAGGAGTGGTCCGCGCAGGGGGTGGTCGCGCGGCGCGAGCTCCAGCGCGCGCTCGGCTGAGGTCGGCGCCGGCGCCGGGGTCGGTGTTCGCGAGCGCCTCGCCGGCGCGCAAGAGGATCGAGATCGCCTGCTCGTCGCCGGGCTCCGCGCTCGCCGCGATCTGCGCGGCGACCTCGACCGGCGTGGCGCCGGCCGCCAGGAGCACGTCGGCGGCCTGGCGGTCGAGCGCCCGCCGAGCCGACACCGGGACGCTCTCACGGACGGCCTCGCGGGTGACGTCGTGCCGGAAGGCGAGACGGTCGCCGCTCTCGACGAGCATCCCGCCGTCGATCAGTTCCTCCACCGGTCCGAGCAGCGTCGCCGGAGGCCGGTCGAGCATCTTCGCCAAGTCGGCGAACGAGAACCGGCGGCCGAGCGAGGCGGCGACCGTGGCGGCCTCGCGGGCGGGCGCGGAGCATCCGCGCAGGCGCTCGCGCATCGTGAAGCCGACGCGGCTGGGGCAGGCGCGCCTCGACCAGTTCGGCCTGACCGGCGACGACGCGGATCAGGTGCTCGTCCCGGAGGCCGGACAGCAGCTCCGTGAGCACGAACGGGCTGCCGCGCGCGTCCTTGACGAGGTCGAGCAGCGCCTCGTCGGGCTCGGCGTCGATCACGTCCTCGGCCACCTGCGCCACGGCGGCGTCGTCGAGCGGGCCGAGGACGATCCTCTCGGCGCCGCTGTGATCGAGATGCTCGATCGCGCCGAGGAGCTGCGCCGAACCCTGGTCGGGGCGGAAGGCGAGGATCCAGGCGATCGGCATGTCGGCGAGGCGGACGGGCAGCGCGCGCAGCGCCGCCGCCGTCCCGCTGTCGGCCCACTGCAGGTCGTCGAGCGAGATCAGCGAGCGGGCCGTCGAGCGCGGCGCGCTCGAGCATCGCCTGCAGATCCTGCAGCAGCCAGTACCGCTGCTCGGGCAGCGAGTGACAGCTCCCGCAACCCGGATCGCTCGAGCAGCGGGCCCGAGCCGTCGAACAGCGCGGTCATCAGCGGAGCGAGCTCGACGACGCCCGCGCCGGGCTCGGCCGCGCCGGCGCCGACCCGGAACGCGAGCCGTCGCGCGACCCGGGCCGCCTCGGCCAGCAGGCGGGTCTTGCCCATGCCCGGCTCTCCCTCGACGAGCACGACCGCGCCGGCGCCCGAGCGCACGCGGTCGAGCTGGACGCCGATCGACGCGAGCTCAGCGTCCCGACCGCGAACAACGGGAGTGGGAGAGGTCGCCCGGCCCAGATCAGCGAGTCTACGTGTCGGGAGGCCGTCGCTAGGCTCCTCCATCTTCGCTGAAACGACGTCTCCGACCGTGCCGATCGCACGATCATGCGATCTCTTCACCGAGCGGCCCGGCCGGATGCGCGCGAAGACATCGCATGGCCATGCGATGCCGGACGCGCATCGAGGCGAAGGTTCGCGCATGCCAATGATCGATGTCTACGCCGCCGCCGGGACCTTCGGCGACAAGCACCGGCTGGCGCAGGACCTCGCCCGCGCGGTGATGCGCTGGGAGGCGGTTCCCGAGCATCCCGCTGTTCGCCGACAACACCGCGGCCTTCATCCACGACCTCCCGGCCGAGGCGATCTCGACCGCGGCCGGAGCGCAGCGACTACGTACGCGTGCAGGTCCTCACGCCGGCGGGCGTCCTCGACCGCGACAAGCAGCTCGGGGTCGTCAAGGAGCTGACCGAGATCGTCGCCCGGGCCGCCGGCGATCCGACGCTCGCCGAACGGACGTGGGTGCTGCTCACCGAGTCGCCGGAGGGCGGCTGGGGGATCGCGGGGCACGCGAACACCCAGGCCGACATCGCCGCGGCGGCCCGCGCGGCGCTCGTCCGCCGGCGACTAGGCATGCCGACGTCCGGGCGATCGGCGCGCTGACGCCGGACGGGCGCGGTCGGATCCTCGCCGACGGGACGGTGATGCCGCTGCTCGGGCTCGGGCGTGTGGCAGGTGCCGGACGGACCGGAGTGCGTGCACGCTGTCCGGGCGGCACTGGAGCTCGGCTACCGCCACATCGACACCGCGCAGGCGTACGGAAACGAGTCGAGCGTCGGCCAGGGCGCTGCGCGAGAGCGGCGTCGCGCGCGACGAGGTGTTCATCACGACGAAGTTCCACCCCGGCCGGCGCGACCCGCTCAGAGAGGCCGCCTACAGCATCGAGCGGCTCGGCGTCGACTACGTCGACCTCTACCTCGTCCACTGGCCGGGCGGCGGTGCCACCTGGGCCTGGCCCGGGATGGAGGCCGCCCGCGCGCGCAGCTACGCCCGGGCGATCGGCGTCTCCAACTTCGACGTCGACGAGCTCGATGCGGTCATCGCCGGCGCGAGCCGTCGCACCGGTGGTCGACCAGGTGCAGTTCAACCCGTCGGCCTATCGCAGGGGCGCTCCTCGACGCCTGTGCCGAACGGGACGTCGCGCTCGAGGCCTACAGCCCGCTGGGCACCGGCGCGCTGCTGCAGCGACCCGGTGGTCGCGGGCATCGCGGACCGCCTCGGGCGAAGCCCCGCCCAGGTCCTTCTGCGCTGGTGCGTCCAGCGCGGCATCCCCGTCATCACCAAGTCGACGCATCGCGACCGCATCGCCGAGAACGCGCAGGTCTTCGACTTCGAGCTCTCCGACGCGTGACATGGACGCGGCTCGACGCGCTCGATCAGACGGGAGGGACCGCAGCGGCGCTGGAGCGCAAATGGTGGTGACTCCCGTACCCGTCCGGTACGAGGTGGCTCGCCTGACGCTACCGATACCCGGAGTGCGCGAGTTCCAGGCTCGCTACGAGGCCGCAGTGCCCCCGATACCGGTCGACGCGATCGACAGACTCGTCGCGTCGCACGCGCCGTGGATGTCGGAATTGAGCTCGACCACAAGCTCGCGGCGCTGCTGGACGGCGCTGGATGTGCCGGCCGCGGACGTCCTAACGGCCTGACCGCGAATCGGGTCAGTTGCCGACCGACGCTGCAATGAGCGCGGTCGCCGCGGCGCGGGCAGGACCGGCGATCGAGGGGTTCCGGTCGAGGTTGGCCGCGCTTCCGCCTCCGTCGTAGACGAGCTGCAGTTGGCTCGCCAGCAGCGGCGGATCGGGCGCCCCGGCTGCGGCTGCGAGTTCGGTGAAAAGCTCTCGGATTTCCCGGCGGTAGGCGCGCGCTGCTTCGTCGATCCGCCCGTCACGCGGCGCCTCGGCGGCTGCCGCGGTGAACGCGCACCCGTGGTAACCCGGAGCGCGGAAGATCTCGGCCTGCTCATCGAACACGGCGAGGATCCGCGCCACCGGGTCTGCTGGGTCGACGGCGTCGACCGCGGCCCGCAGGCGTCTGAGGATGAAGGCGCGGCGCTCGTCGAGGTATGCCCTCACGAGTTCCTCCTTGCTTCCAAACGTGCTGTAGAGCGAGGCCTTGGCGACGCCGGCACGCTCGATCACGCGGTCGATCCCAACCGACTGCACGCCCTCGTTGTAGAACAGCTCGGCCGCCGCGTCCAGCAGACGCTCGCGCGGTGACCGGCGCACGACGACGCCGGCATCGGGACTCGTGGTCGACGACATCTCAGCCTTCCTCGACCGTGATCTCGACGCGGTCGGCGTAGAACGCGACGTGGCCGCGGATCGCCTCGACTGCGGCATACGGGTCATCGTAGAACCACACCGCGTCCCGGCCGCGGTCCGGCTCGGTGGTGATCGAACGGTAGGACGCATCGCCCTTGTAGGGGCAGTACGTCGACGTATCGCTCGGCGCAAGCAGCGTCTGGTCGACATCGCCGAGGGGGATGTACCGAACCGGCGGGTAGTCGGCCTCCCGCAGCACGAGCGTGGCCGTGCTGTCAGCGAGGGTGCCGCCGCCGGCCCGCACGATCACGCGCTCGGAGCTCGGCTCGATAGTGATGGGATGGGTGGCGTCGGGGATCTTGATGTCACGGTTCATGGTAGGTCTCCTGTCGGGTTGTGGTCGGGGGCTATCGGGTGGCGAGGCAACGGGTGGTTGGCACGCTCGTTTCGCGGGTGCGGGTCCGGCGGCCAGTGAGGAGGATGCCGACGGCGGTGCTCGCTGCCAGGGCGACCACCCCGAGGCCGAACAGCACGGCGGTGTGGGTCACGGTGGTGTGGACGACGAGGACGCCGGCGCCGATCGCGGGCAGTCCCAACGCGAGGTAGCAGATCACATAGACGACCGCGATCACGCCGGCCCGCTCGTCCGGTTTCGCTAGCGGCAAGATTGTCCGCAGTCCACCCTGGAACCCGCCGCCGAAGCCGGCGCCGGCAATCGCGGTGCCGACGAAGAGCAGGATCGGCGATCGGGTCGGCACCGCGGCGAGAATGAGCGGGACGCCGAAGACGATGAGACTCGCCCCCGCGAGGGCGAAAGTCCTCGGGTCGGTCCGGTGGAAGGCGAGGACTGTGAGCGCACCGCTGCCGGCGAGGACGAAGAGGGTGGCGCCGCCGAGGACGGTGGAGTCCGAGCCGTCGACGAGTGCGGCGAGTGAGGGACCGAGCGAAGCGTAGAAGCCGGCCAGTGCCCACACGGCGATGAGCGAGGGCGCAGCGACCACGAGCGCGGCGCGGACCGAAGTCGGGAGCGCAAGCGTCGGTCGCAGCGAGCGCCTCGCGCCGGGCACGCGGCGTGAAGTCTCGGCGATCCTGCGGACGCCGGCCGCCTGGAGGAGGAACACTCCGGCCAGCACCAAGTAGACGAGCTCCGTCGGCGCCGGAAGCAACTGTACGAGCAGCGCGGAGACCAGCGCTCCGCTCGCGGTTCCGCTCATCGCCCCGGCGGCGTTGGCCACCGGGCCGCGTCCAGGATGCAGATCGACAAGCCCGGCTCCGATCGCCGCGACGGCGCCGCCGGTGGCGAGGCCCTGCAGGACGCGAGCGAGGAGCAGCACATCGAGCCCGCTCGCCGTGGCAAACAGCACCATCACGCCAGCCTGCGCGACGAGCGCGACGGTCAGCACCGGCCGTCGGCCGATGTGGTCAGAAAGGGCGCCGAGTACGAGCAGCGAGACGAGCACGGCGACCGCGTACACGCCGAAGACGATGGTCACCGCCACCGGCGAGAAACCCCAACGCGCCTGGTAGGTGGCGTAGAGGGGCGTCGGCGCGCTCGAGCTTGCCAGCAGCGTGACCAGGATCGACGTGAGCAGGGCGAACGCCGTGCCGGACGATAGAAGCGTCTCGCCCGTCATCAGCGCACGCGCACCGGCGAGCGAGCGACCATAGTCAGCGGGGCGAAGGGCGGAGGAGATCGAGGTCACGTCGGTTCCTTTGCCGTCGAACAGACCGTTCTGTCTGTTCGACAACAATAGCAGACAGACCGGTCTGTTTGCAAGCACCATCGCGACCGCGGGGCGAGCCCGACCCGACGATTCCGCCGCGACGAGCCCGACCCGACGAGCCCGACCCGACGATTCCGCCGCGACGAGCCCGACCCGACGAGCCCGACCCGACGATTCCGCCGCGACGAGCCCGACCCGACGAGCCCGATCCGACGCGGGAGACATGACGCGATCAGGTGATGTCACGTACGGGTTCGCTATGCAGATTCCGCGAGCGGCAGCGCAAGGTCCCCAACGCTCGCTCCAACATGTCCAGCGCCTCCGGCACACATATGATCGTCCTGCCCGGCGGGGGCTACGCCACCCACGTGGACTACGAGGGCGAGCCGATCGTGGGTTGGCTGGAGCGGCTGGGTGTCCGCGCCAGCGTGTTTCTCTACCCGCTGTCGGTGCGCCACCCCGAGCCGTTGAACGCCCTCCGCGCTGAGATTCAGCGGCTCCGGCACGACGGTGCCGAGCGGGTCGGGTTGATCGGGTTCTCCGCCGGCGGACACCTCGCCGGCCTGGCCGCACTGGCCCCGGGCGGCGACGCCGGCGAAGCGATTGATTTCGCCGTGCTCGGCTACGCGATCACGTCGATGGAGACCGAGACCTACCGGCCGGCGCGCCTGATCCTGCTCGGCGAGGACGCGTCGCCCGAGCTCCGTCGCGCCACCTCGCTAGACGCGCTGGTGACCCGTTCGTCGCCACCGTTCTTTCTGTGGCACACGGCCGAGGACATCTACGTTCCGCCCGAACACACCTACCGCCTAGCCAGGTCGCTCGCCGCTCACGGCGTTCCACACACCGCCCATGTCTTTGCCCACGGCCCCCACAGCCTCGGTCTGGCGGAGGGTAGTGGCGACGCGGCGGCCTGGACGACGCTCGCGGCGTCCTGGATCGCCGAGCAAAGCCAAACGGGCGGTGGCCGACGGGACGCCCGGCATCCCGCCGGCCAACCTCGCGGTGGGTCAGGCGACGCTCATTGAGGCTGCGTCGCGGAGTGACTGGGCCGCGACCGCGTTGAGCAAGGTGGCCGCGACCCAGCGTTCGACCAGTTGCTTCGGCGTCATGTCGCCAGGTCGCCAGGTTCGCGGTGTGGCTCGAACCCGGACAGACCAAGGCGGTGTCGATCACGCTGCCCGAGACCTCGTTCGCGTGGTGGAATACGGCCGCGGGACAGTGGGTTGTGACCCCGACAACTACACGGTCTCGGTGGGCGACAGCTCGGCCGACCGACCGTTACGGGCGACCCTCAGCCGCGCGGCCGCGCAGCTCCCGCCGGCGCGTATTGACCGTCGTGACGCCACCTGTTAACGGACCGGCCGTAATGGCCACGGAACGCGGCCATGCGGCCGTTATCCGACAACATGAACGCATGGAGCGTGCCCTGACGGTGGTCACGGGCGGCAGCCGAGGCATCGGTGCGGCGACCGTGCTCGCGCTTGCCCGAGCCGGCCACGACATCGTCTTCAGCTACCGATCGAACAGTGACGCCGCGGACCGCGTCCGGATCGCAGCCACCAACCACGGCGTGCGGTCACGAGCGATAAAGGCTGACGTCACCGACGAAGCGGACGTCGAGCGCTTGTTCGGCGCGGCCGCGGAGATCGGGACACCGACGGGTCTGGTGAACAACGCCGGGCTGACGGCCCACCTTGGCGACCTGGCCGACACGCCGGTCGAGGTGATCCGCAACGTGATCGACGTCAACCTGGTCGGCGTCGTCCTGTGTGCGCGTGAGGCGATCCGGGCGATGTCGACTCGGCGCGGCGGGCGCGGTGGCGCGATTGTGAACATTTCGTCGGCCGCCGCCACGCTCGGCTCGCCTCACGAGTACGTCCATTACGCGGCCGCGAAGGCCGGGGTGGATGCGCTGACGATCGGTCTGGCGAAGGAGGTGGCCGACGATGGCATCCGGGTGAACGCGGTCGCGCCGGGGATCGTGAACACCGAGATCCATGCGGCGGCCGGCGCTCCGGACCGGGCGGAACGAGTGGTGTCTCGAATTCCGATGGGTCGGCTGGCCGAGCCTGAGGAGATCGCGCCGGCGATCGCGTGGCTGCTCAGCCCCGAGGCCGCTTACACGTCGGGCGCGGTGATCCGCGTGGGCGGCGGCGTATAGCCCCCGGCCGAAAGAGTTCGACGCGAGCACCGCTGTTCAGGTGTCGCGGGGCTTGGGACCTGCTCCGTGGGCAGTGGCGATAGGAAGGTCGGTGCCGCAGGACCCAAGGAAGGCCATGTTGAACGAGATACCCGGCGGCCCGTGAAGGTCGTCGACGACGCGTCAGCGGCACTGGGCGGTGTGCCGGTGAGCGCGCTGAAGAGCGACGACTTGCCGGCGTTGGGCATGCCCACGATCCCGATCTTCAACGCGGCGCCTCGTCGTCTCGTCCTGGTATTGGCACGGCCGGGAATGTACGTGCCCGAGGGCGACGGCGTCTCGGCGGGACTCGGGCGCTGCAATCGACTGCAAACTTCGGTTTAGAGAGCCATCGCGATGGATAACCATGAATTGGGCAATACCGGGAGTTTGCTACGACGTTTCCGCAATTTGTCGTCGTACGAGGGAGTTGGATCGAACCGTGACAGCCTGGTTCGACAGGCGATGCCACATCCGGGGCTCGGGCTTGAGGGCCAGCTTGGCGCTGCTGCTGGGCGTCATCGCAATGGTCGTCGGGCCGATCTGGACCGCGTCCGCCGACGGCCTCCCGTCGGCGTCCTCGAGCGCGGCGGGGACCGGCGTTCCGAGCCCGCCGGCGTCGGTGGCGCAGGCGGCGGTTCCGGTGGCTCAGACGGTGGCGCGTGGCTCCGGTGGCTCCGGCGGTGGCGAAGGCGGCCGCTCCGGCGGCTCCGGTGGCTCAGGCGGTGGCGGCTCCGGTGGCCTCGTCCAAGGCGGCGACGCCGGTGGCGTCGTCGGTGGCGGCGCCGGCGGCTCCGGTGACCTCGTCGAAGGTCGCGGCGCCAGTCACCCAGACTGTCGCTAAGGCCGCGGCGCCGGTGGCGCAGACGGTGACCAAGGCGGCGGCGCCGGTGACCCAGACGGTGACCAAGGCGGCGGCCCCGGTGGCGCAGGCGGCGGCGCCGGTGACCCAGACGGTGACCAGGGCCGCGGCGCCCGTGACCCAGACGGCGACCAAGACGGCGGCGCCGGTGACCCAGACGGTGGCTAAGACGGCGGCGCCGGTGACCCAGACGGTGGCTAAGACGGCGGCGCCGGTGACCCAGACGGTGGCTAAGACGGCGGTCCCGGTGGCGCAGGCCGCGGCGCCGGTGGTGCAGACAGTGGCGCAGGCCGCGGCGCCGGTGGTGCAGACAGTGGCCAAGGCGGCGGCGCCGGTGGTGCAGACGGTGACCAAGGCGGCGGCGCCGGTGGTGCAGACGGTGACCAAGGCGGCGGCTCCGGGGGTGCAGGCGGCGGCGCCGGTGGTGCAGACGGTGGCTAAGGCGGCGGCGCCGGTGGTGCAGACCGTGGCCAAGACTGCGGCTCCGGTGGCGCAGGCGGCGGCGCCGGTGGTGCAGACCGTGGCCAAGACTGCGGCTCCGGTGGCGCAGGCCGCGGCTCCGGTGGTGCAGACGGTGGTCAAGGCGGCGGCTCCGGTGGTGCAGACGGTGGTGAAGGCGGCGGCTCCGGTGGTGCAGACGGTGACCCAGGCGGCGGCTCCGGTGGTGCAGGCCGCGGCGCCGGTGGTGCAGACCGTGACCCAGGCGATGGCTCCGGTGGTGCAGACCGTGACCAACGCGGCGGCGCCGGTGGTGCGGACGGTGGCCAAGGCGGCGGCGCCGGTGGTGCAGGCCGCGGCGCCGGTGGTGCAGACGGTGACCCAGGCGGCGGCGCCGGTGGTGCAGACGGTGACCCAGGCGGTGGCTCCGGCTCGCAGCGTGAAGGCGAGCGCCGGTGCGTCTGGTCCGTCGGCGGGCGCGCGCACCAACGGTGCTGCCGGCGGTTCGACTCCCGCTCCTACGGTGCCCCTCCGGACCGCCTCCACGTCGAGCGGGACCACCGGTTCTCCGAGAGGCGCGGAGACGTCGGCAGCCGGCGCGGTGGCGCCCCGGGCGACCGGAGGCAACGTTTCCCAGCGCGGTCCGGTCAACGCGACCGGCCATCAGCATTCGACTAATACGACGAGCGCGCATCGGGTGGGCTCGATCCAGTCCGGCGCCTACGCGTCGCCCGCGACGGACATCGTGGCGCGCGGGCTCGGCAGGTTGGGCGGCGGTAGCCCCTTCGAGGCGGGAATCGGACGCCGATCGCGAGCAGCGACGAGCACCCGCGGTTCTGCTTGGAGCGGCCCGGCGGCGGTCGTCCCGGTCGGCGCGGGGTCTGGCGATGGTGGTGGGGGCGCCACCGGCGGTACCGGAGGCGGATTTTCCGGCGCCGCGGAGCTTTCGACGCACGCGATCGCGGGCGTCGCGCGCGTCACGCTGGTGTTGGGTGCGTTTGCGCAGCGGCGCGTTCCGGCGCCGTTCGTGCTGTTGCTAGAGCGGCCTGGCTAGGACCCGGGGTCGGTCTCCAGGTAGTCGCAGCCGGGCGAGCTTGCCCGGGTGCGTCCGTGTCTAGCAAGCGTTAGGAGAACGAATTCATGTCACGCTCTTGTTGGGCGTTGGCGGAGGGCCGGTGGCGTGGCGTGTTTGTCCACGGCGCCGGGGAGCGACGTAGGTTCGACGGCCGGCTACGGCTCGGACCGGAGCTCCCGCCTCGTGCAGTCTCTGCCGCGAAATACGCCGCGGTATTGATGGCGGCGGCCGTGCTGGTCATGGCCGTCGAGCCGGCCCGGGCGCTGGCCTCGTCGGGGCGGTCGGCGCACAGCGCCCCGCGGGCAGATCGGGCCGTGCCGGTGGTGTTGGCGCCCGGCAGCGGGTATCGGGGCGGGAGGGAGGCGGCGCTGGTCAGGTCGCTTCAGCGTCGTCTGGCGGGTCAGGGGTACTCGCCGGGGCCGGTCGACGGGCGGTACGGTTCGAGGACCGAGAGTGCCGTGGAGTTGTTCCAGAGCGCGCGCGGCTTGCGCGTGGACGGCATCGCCGGCCCGGTGACGCTCGCGGCGCTGCGGGCGAGCGTGCTGTACCCGGGGGCGGGCTACTCCGGCGCCGGCTCCGGGCAGGTCCGCCGGCTCCAGCGGCAGCTCCGCAGCGACGGGTATAACCCCGGGCCGATCGACGGTCGGTACGGGCCGATGACGGAGGGCGCGGTGCGTCGCTTCCAGGCGGCCCACGGACTGCGGGTCGATGGGATCGTCGGCCGGCATACGTTCGGCGAACTCGAGCGCGTCGTCGGCGGGCAGCCGACGGCGACGAGGTCAAGGCCACCTCTGGGACGGACGCGCTCCACGCGGCCGCGTGGTCGGGCGACGCACCCCCCGGCGCGACCGCGTTCCCGCGGTCCCCGAGGCGCAACCCCCAGGAGCGGCGCCACCAAGCATGGCAGTCAGACGAGTCGTCCCGGCGGAGCTTCCTCGCCGTTGCCGGTTGTGGTCGTGGGACTGCTCGGCCTGGCGGCGCTGGCCATCGGCGGGTGGCTGATCGCTCGCCGCCGGCGTAGGGTGACGACCGTGGCGGCGCCGACCGCCGACGGCGTGTCGGCCCCCGCGGCCGCCGCGCGCCAGGTCCAGGCTCAGCCCGAGCCGGCGGTGAGCGCGCCCGCTGCTCGAGCGGCTCCGAAGGAGGCGGATCGGGTCCCTGCGGGCCTGGACGGGTACGAGAGTCGTGGCGGCGGCCGAGCTGGCGTTCCGTGATGGGGACGGGCGCGGTGACGCGGCGGCCGCGAGCAACCTCGGTGTCGTGCTCGAGCATCGAGGCGACCTCGCGGGCGCGGAGGCGGCGTACCGTCGGGCCGACGCGCGGGGGAGCGCCGAGGGCGCGTTCAACCTGGCCGGGCTGCTGGTCGAACGAGGTGAGGTGGAGGAGGCGGTGGCCGCCTATCGACGCGCGGACGTTCGGGGCGACGCGGGGGCGGCCTCAGCCCTCGGCCGATTGCTCCATGACCGCGGCGATGCCGCCGGGGCGGAGGAGGCGTTCAGGCGAGCCGATAGGCGGGGTGACTCGGCCGGCGCGTTCGGCCTCGGCGCGATCCTCGAGAGCCGTGGTGACCTCGACGCCGCGGCCGCCGCCTACGACCGCGCCGACCGGCGCGGGGATCAGGAGGCCGCAGCCAGGCTCGGGATGCTGCTCGAGCGCCAGCACGACTATCCCGCCGCGCTCCAGGCGTACGCCAGGGCGCGAACGTCCGATCGACCGGAGATCGCCGAACTGGCGCGGTTTCGGGCAGAAGCGCTGGAGCTCGGGCTGAGCCTGGCCGGAAAGCGCGGAGCGTCATGACCGATCCACGAGACGGCTCGCGATCCGGAGCGGCGCTTGGGTCGCCCCGATCGCGGTCCGGGCGCGATCATCGCCTGCGGGTGCTGATCGCCGACGCCGACGGATTGGCCAGCGGCGCCATCCGGTTCGCGCTGCGCAACAGCGATCGGACGATGGTCGTGCACGCGGTCGGGAACGGCCGAGAGGCGCTCGAGCTGGCCGGGTACTACCACCCCCACGTCGCCATCGTCGACGCCGTCCTGCCGCCGAAAGGAGGGATCGAGACCGTCCGGGCGCTCCGGCTCACCGCCCCGGACACGCGGGTGGTCACGGTGTCGTCGGTCAACGACGAGCGGACCGCGATCGCCGCTCTGCGCGCGGGCGCCGTCGGCCATCTCGGCAAGGACATCGACCCCGCCGGGCTCGCCGAGTCCGTTGCCCGCGCCGCGGACGGCGAGGTGATCATCCCGCCGTGGCTGATACCCGCGCTGCTCGACGCGCTCCGGGACGTTCCCGACTCCGGGTGGAGGCCGCTACGCAGCCGTCTGACGACGCGGGAATGGGAAATAGTCGAGCTTCTCGGCGAGGGAGCCACCACCCAGCGGATCGCCGAACGGCTCGTCCTCTCCCCGATGACCGTCTACAGCCACACCAAGAGCATCCTCCGCAAACTCGGCGTGAACTCCCGCCGGGACGCCGTCAAAGCCGCAGAACGCCTACGCCGAGAGGAGGCCCCCGGGCGCGCCGCACCCTAGCCCCCACCGCCGCCGGCCGTGGGTAGAAAAACCCCCACGGCCGATCCCAGACATCCCCTAACTTCAACGGACACACGCCGCGCCAGACCCCTCGCCTCGCCAGGCGAGACCAGGCCAGTGCCGGACGGCACTGTGCGTACCCAGGATTACGGGGGCCGAGCACGGGGGCACGAACTCACGTGGGGACGGGCAACGGAACGACCCGTCCCCACCGCGGCGCACCTCGACGAATCACGCGGGCGCCCCCGACCCGACCCCGGCGCGGTCCCCGAGGCGCCACACGTCGGCCACCGCGGTCCCGAGCGCGGCGCCGGGCCGCCGGTCAGATCTGGATCGCGCAGCCCGACGATGGGCCGGGCATGCTCGTGCTCGTCACCGACGTCGCCGCGGACCACGTCCAGGCGCTGTTGTGCACCGAGGGCGATCACGAGGTGGCGACCGAGACCGATGAGGTCCGCATCCGAGGCCGATCCGCGGTGGGACGCGAACATAAAGCGGATCGAGCAGTTCCGGACGGTGAAGGCACGGGCCGACGATCTCGGATTGACAATCAAGCCGATCGGTTAGAGGAAAGCCGGCGGGACGTCAGGTCAGACCTTGACCGCGATCCGCCCGGTGTAGTCGATCCGGGCGAGCAGGATCGGCTCGCCGGCGAAGTACTCGTCGACGGCCTTGCGCGCGCCGGCGAAGTGACCGTAGTCGTCGACGATCAGGACACCGCCGCGCTCGAGGCGTGGATAGAGCTCGGCCAGCTCGTGGCGCGTCGACTCATACCAGTCGGTGTCGAGCCGCAGAAGCGCGACGCGATCAGGGGAGGAGCGCGGGATCGTCTCCTCGACGAGACCCTCGACGCATGTGACCTGGCCGGCTGGATAGCCGGTCGAGGCCATTGCGCTTTGCACCTCCGAGAGTGTCAGTCCGGCGGTGTGTGCTGAATTGTTGATCGGATCGAGCGCACCCGCCCTCATCACCCGGCCCGCGTAGTCGCGATCATGCTCGCCGGCGGGAGGCATCGTTCCGAAGGTGTCATACAGCCAGAGCCTTCGGTCGGTCACTCCCAGCCGCGACAGTGTCAAGGCGATCGCCATCGAGCTGCCGCCACGCCACACGCCGCACTCGACGAAATCACCGGGGATGGCTCGCCGGACCACGTACTCGACCGCGTCGGCGAGGGCGGCTACGCGCTCGAGCGAGGTCTGGGTGTACGGGCTCACGCGCTCATAGAGCGCGCGGTGAGCGTCAGCGAGGTCGGCGTGGGTGAGTGAGTCCGAGCGGCGGACCTCGTAGCCGAAGGCTCCGAGCGCCCGCGACCCGGCCGACCGCAGCCGGGTCCGGGCGTCAGTCACCGAGCCAGCCCTCTTGGTAACGCGTGAACGCGCGCGGTGGCAGGTGACCGTATGCGAGCTCCGCGTCGCTCGTCTCCCGATCGACGCCGGCGCCGTGACGCCGCGCCGCATCGTCGACGGGGTATCCGCCCCAGTCCTCGCCCGCTTGATGCTCGCGTGCACCGATGGCGAGGACGGCACACGATCCCTTGCCGGCGCCGACGATCATGTGTCGGGTCCCCGCCGGGCAGTGAACCAAATCCCACTGCCGCAATGCCCGCTCCTCGCCCTCGACGATCAGGACCGCCTCACCTGACAGAACGAGGAAGTCCTCCTGGTCGGCCTCCCAGTGGTACATCCCCATCGGCTCGCCGGGCGCGAGCACGTACATGTTGATCCCGACCTGGGGGAAGTCGGCGTCGCCCTCGACCGACAGGCGCGCGCCGAGACCGTCCCAGACGCGCCAGCGGCCATCGCGCGCGTTGAGGACGAACCAGCCGTCGCCGGTGGGCACGAGGCCAGCGTCGGTCGAGTCAAGTCGTGCCTCGGAAGCGATGGCCGGGATCATACGAGTGGCGCACGTACCGGATAGCCCTACCCGCAGAGTCCGGCCCCCCGGCTGTTCACGGAGAGCGAACGCCGTCAGGCTGCCGTCATGTTCAAGCGCTTCTCACCTACCGCCATCGGTCGCTGGAGCAGGCGCCGGCCCGTGCTCGCGATCGCCGCCTGGCTGACGTTCGTCGTCGTGGCCGTGCTCGCCCTCGCGCTCACCGGATCGAAGCCGCTCGAGAACGGTGCGGTGGGAGAGTCGGCACGCGGGTACGCGCTCATGAATGCGCACCGACTAGAGCTTCCGGCAGTGCAGTACGCCTATCTGCAGAGCGACGCGCTGACCACCGGCGCCCCCGCGTTTCAGGCGGCTACACAACAGGTGGCCGCCCGCATGCACGACGCTCTCGGCGGCCCGGCGCACGTCTCGATCGCCGCCGACCGGCACGCCGCGCTCGTGACCGCGCAGATCACGAGGCCGTTCGACACGCCGCGCCTGGAAGCCTCCATCAGGGCGGTGGAGGCGGCACATCCCGGTGTCAGCGCGATGGGGGTCGATCCCACCTCGGGCGCAGGCAACGACCTGCATCGGGCCGAGCAGCTCTCGATCCCGGTCACGCTGCTCGCCCTGCTGATCTCGTTCGGCGCACTGGTGGCCGCGTTCGTTCCGGTGCTGCTCGCGGCGACCGCGGTGATAGCCGCGTTCGGGCTGCTCGGACCGATCAGCCAGGTCTTCCCCCTCGACGACAGCGTCAAGACCGTGGTGCTCCTGATCGGAATGGCCGTCGGGGTGGATTACGCGCTGTTCTACGTCGTCCGTTCGCGCGAGGAGCGCCTCCGCGGCGCCTCGACTCGCGAGGCGCTCGAGCGCGCGTCGCGCACGTCGGGACGCTCGGTGCTCATCGCCGGCACGACCGTGGCGATCGCGATGGCCGGTCAGTTCGTCGTCGGATCGGACGTCTTCAACGGCATCGCTGCGGGCACCATCGTCGTGGTGGCGTGCGCGGTCGCCGGATCGGTCACCGTCCTGCCCGCGCTGCTCCAGCTACTGGGCCCGCGGATCGATCGCGGCCGCATCCGGTTCCTGCCGCAACTGGCGACCGCCGGGGAGTCGCGCTTCTGGGCGGGCGTCGTCGACCGTGTGATGCGCCGCCCGGTGGTCGCCGTGTGCCTGTCGGGTGGGCTGTTGGTCGCGCTCGCGATCCCGGCGCTCGGGATGCACGTGGCCAAGCCGAGCTCGGCGGCGCTTTCCTCGGCGAGCCAATCACAGCTCGCCGCGCGGGTCACGGGCGAGTTCCCAAGCACGTCCGCGCCGGCGATCGTGGTCGCGACCTGGCCGGCCGGCAAGACCGGGGCCATGCGCCAGGCGGTCAAGCGCCTCGAGGCGCTCGCCGCACGGACCCGCGTCGCCCACCCGCCGTTCGCGGTGGGTCCCGGCGTGGATCGCCAGTCGCTCGCGCTCGGCCTGCCGCTCACCGGTTTCGGCGACAACGCCGCGAGCCGGAAGTCGATCCGCGAGCTGCGCAACGTGATGGTGCCCGAGACCCTCGGGCGGGTCCCGGGCGCGAAGATCGCGGTGACCGGCGACACCGCCGAAGACGTCGACTTCACGAACCAGATGCGGCATGGCGTCCCGTACGTGGTCGCGTTCGTACTGGCGCTCGCGTTCGTACTCCTGCTCGTGTCGTTCCGGTCGATCGTCGTGCCGATCAAGGCGATCGTGCTGAACCTGCTGTCGGTGGGCGCGTCGTACGGCGTCCTCGTGCTGGTGTTCCAGCACCGCTGGGCCCAGGGCGTGCTCGGCTTCCGCTCGGACGGGGCGATCATCTCGTGGCTGCCGCTGTTCCTGTTCGTGGTCCTGTTCGGGCTGTCGATGGATTACCACGTGTTCATCCTGAGCCGCGTCAGGGAGGGCGTCGACTCGGGGATGAGCACCGACGATGCGCTGCGTCACGGGATCTCCCGGACCGCCGGCGTCGTCAGCGCCGCCGCGCTCGTGATGGTCGGTGTGTTCTCGTTGTTCGGGACCGCAAGCGCGCTCGACCTCAAGGAGGCCGGGGTCGGGCTGGCCGTCGCCGTCCTGCTGGACGCGACGGTCGTGCGCGGCGTGCTGCTGCCCGCGACGATGAAGCTGCTCGGCGAGCGTAACTGGTACCTGCCGCGGTTCCTGGCGTGGCTCCCGCGCGCCGAGCCCCCAAGCCTGCGGCCGGAGCTTGAATGCCCACCCGCAGCCCTGGCCGCGGCGAGCAATTGACGCGACAATCCGGCGCACGATGAGGGCGAAACTGTTCCTGCTGGTCTTGGCGGCGCTCGCCGCCGGAGCGGGCGCGACGTGGCTCGCGGCGAACGCCCAAGCCGGCCGGCCGACGGAGCCGGGGCCGTACCTGACGCTGCTGGTCGGCGCTTCGCTGATCGGCAGCGGTTTGGCGTCGTGGCGAGCAAGGCCGGACAACTGGCTCGGCCCCGTGATGATCGTGACCGGCTTTGCCTGGTTCGCAGGGCTGATGAGTGAGGCGACCGACGCGGTGGCGTACACGGTCGGGCTCGCTGTGCAGTACCTGTTCGTGGCCGGGTTCGTCTACATCATCCTGACGTTTCCGTCGGGACGGCTGCGGGGGAGGCTCGACCGATGGATCATGTTGGTCGCGGTCGTTGCGCTCGGCCTCCAGGTGGCCGCGATGCTGTTCGGGAGCGGATCGGGCCTTCGCTGCGGTGGCAACTGCGGCCACAACCTGATCCAGCTGTTCCACGCCAACGGATTAGCACTGGCGCTGCTCAGCATTGAGCGCATCGCTGCCGTGGCGCTGACGCTGAGCGGGGTAGGCCTGCTCGTGCTCCGCTGGCTCCGCGCGAGCCATCCAGAGCGGCGTGAGGTCACGTGGGTGGTGCTCGCCGGGACCGCGACGCTTATCGCTTTGTTGGCGACCGTGGTCGACGACCTGCTCGGCAACCCGCTCAGCTCGGGACCGGCGACGGTCTGGTTCTTCACGCTCGCGCTCGTCCCGATCGCGATCGTCGCCACGTTTGTCAGACGGACGCTCGCGCGCGGGAGCGTCGCCGGGCTGGTCGTCCAGCTCGGCGGGCCGACCGAACCCGCCGACCTGCGGGCGGCGCTCGCTCAAGCGCTCGGCGACCCGTCGCTCGAGCTCGCGTACTGGTTTCCGGCGGAGGCGCGCTACGTGACCGGTGACGGCCGACCGGTCGACGTCCCCGGCGAGGACAGCGCCCGCCGGTCGACCCTCGTGCAGCGAGACGGGACGCCGATCGCGATGCTCCTGCACGACCCCGCGCTCGAGCACAACTCGGGCCTGGTCCAGTCGGTGTGCGCCGCGGCGGGCCTGGCGCTCGAGAATGAGCGGCTGCAGGCCGAGCTCCGCGCCCGGCTGGTCGAGCTGAACGCCTCGCGCGGGCGGCTGGTCGAGGCCACCGACGCCGAGCGCCGCCGGATCGAGCGCGATCTGCACGACGGCACGCAACAGCGGCTCGTCTCGATCGCGATGTCGCTGGGGCTGCTGGAGTCGAAATTGGTGCCGGACGAGAGCGGCGCTGCGCCGATCGTGCGCGAGGCGCGCAGCGCGCTCACGCTGGCGCTCGAGGAGCTGCGCGAGCTGACGCAGGGCATCCACCCGACGCTGCTGGTCGAACGCGGGCTGCCGGTCGCCCTCGAGGAGCTGTGCCGGCGCGCCGGACTGCCCGCCCACCTGAAGGTCGGTCTCGATGTGCGCCTTCCCGACCAAGTAGAGACCGCCGCGTACTACTTCGCGAGCGAGGCGGTCAGCAACGCGGTCAAGCACTCGCACGGGAGCGAGATCAGAGTCGACGTGTCGTATGACGGACAAAGGCTCACCGTGGACATCGCGGACGACGGAATCGGGGGCGCGGCGGTCGGAGGGGCGGCGGGGTCCGGTTCAGGTCTGCGCGGTCTGGCCGACCGCGTGGAGGCGCTGGGCGGCCGGTTCACGGTGTCGAGCCCGCCGGGGCGCGGCACTCGACTGACAGCGGAGATCCCGTGCGCGTAGCCGTCGGCGACGATGCCGTGATCCTCCGCGAGGGCCTCGCGCGCCTGCTCCAGGAGGCGGGCTTCGAGGTCGTCGGCGTGGCCGCCGACGCGGACGAGCTGCTCGAGCTCGTCGAACGCTCGGAGCCCGACGTCGCGATCGTCGACATCCGCATGCCACCGACCCACACCGACGAGGGTCTCCGGGCGGCAAAGGCGATCCGCGAGGCGCACCCAGCGGTCGGCATCCTCGTGCTCTCCCAGCACGTTCACGCCCGCTACGCGATCGAGTTGCTGTCGAGCGGGACCGACGGCGTCGGCTATCTGCTCAAGGAGCGCGTCGCGGACCTCGACGAGCTGTCGGCGAGCGTTCGCCGCGTCGGGCAGGGAGGCTCGGTGCTCGACCCGGCGGTCGTCAGCCAGCTCGTCGGCCGGCGCCGGCAGGCCGACAACCCGCTCGAGCACCTGACCGACCGGGAGCGGGAGGTGCTCGCGCTGATGGCCGAGGGGCGGTCCAACAAGGCGATCGCGGATCGGCTGTTCGTCTCCGAGCACACCGTCGAGAAGCACATCAAGAACATCTTCGGCACGCTGCGCCTCCCGCTCTCTCCCGACGACCACCGCCGGGTGCTGGCGGTCGTTACCTATCTCGACTCGGAGTAGTCCTCTACCGTCTCGGTGGTGGAGGATCGGTCCAACCTGCCGGCGATCCGGGCGAGCGACGAGGAGCGAGAACGCAGCATCGGGCTGCTCAGGGACGCGGTGGTCGGCGGCCGTCTGTCCCTCGAGGAGTTTTCAGAGCGCGTCGAGCGCGCCCAGGTGGCGAGGACCGATCGGGATCTGGCGGAGCTGACCGTCGACCTGCCGGCGCACGCGCCCGCGCCGGCGGTGATCACGCTCGCGAAGCATCGCGCGATCTGTTCGAAGCTGGTTCGCCGCGGATCCTGGGAGATACCCGAGCGCTCGTCGTGGCGATCGCTGTTCGGCACGATCGTGCTCGACCTGCGTGAGGCCAGGCTCGCAGGCTCCGAGGTCGAGCTCGACATCTACAACCTGTTCGGCACGGTGACCGTGCTCGTCCCGGGCGGAGTCCAGCTCGAGGTGGAGGGCAGCGCGCCGTTCGCGAGCCAGGTGATCGAGCCGCCGTCCCGCCCGCCGCCGGCCGGCGCGCCTCGACTACGGATCCGCGCCTCGGGACCAGGCGGCACGTTGTACGTCCGCGCTCCGGAGCCAGGATGACGCCGCTCAGACGCGGTAGCGCTCGGTGACCGCGACGAGCTGACCCGAGAGCTCGTTGAGCGTCTCGGCGGCGCGCTGGGACTGGTGCGCGCCGTCGAGGAACTGGGTCGTGCCGTCGTTCACGTGGCTCATCGCCTGCGCGATCTGCTCGATCCCGACGCTCTGCTGCTGCGCCGAGGCGGCGATCTGCTGTGCCGCGGCGAACGACTCCTGGATCGTGTCCGAAAGGCTGCGGATTCCGTCGCCGGCGCGCTCGGTGAGCACGAGGCCCTGCTCGACGACCTTGGTCCCCTCCTGGCTGGCGGAGACCGCGGCCGATGTGGCCGTCTGCACGTCGCTCAGGATCGTCTCGACCTGCGCCGTCGCGGCCTTGGACTGCTCGGCGAGCTTCCGGACCTCTTCGGCGACGACCATAAAGCCCTTGCCGTGCTCGCCCGCCCGAGCGGCCTCGATGCTGGCGTTGAGCGCGAGCAGGTTGGACCTGTCGGCGAGGCCGTTGACGGTCGCGGTGATCGCGCCGATCTGCTGAGTCCGCTCCGACAGGGTCACGATGTCGGCGG
Source organism: uncultured Solirubrobacterales bacterium (assembly GCA_963709205.1). GTDB lineage: Bacteria > Actinomycetota > Thermoleophilia > Solirubrobacterales > Solirubrobacteraceae > Palsa-465. The sequence goes on along the minus strand of CAVPVP010000012.1, from coordinate 42,911 downwards.
CGATCGCGTCCACGCGCTCGCGGATCTCCTCCATCGCGGTCGTGATCGCGTTGACCGCGGTCGTGGCCTCACCCGAGACGTGCATCGAGTCGTTGGCGCGGTCGGCCACCTCGCTCGCCATCTTGGCCGTGTCCTCCGCGGCCAGCCGCAGCTCGTTGACAGTCGAGGAGGTCTCGGCGATCGCGGCCGACTGCAGGCTCGCGCTCTCGGTGTGCTGACTCACCGAGGCCAGGATCTCGGCGGTGGATGCGCCGATGTCCTGGACGCCGGCCTGGATGTGGCTCGAGATCTGGGCGAGCCCGCTGACCATGCTGTTGAGGCTCTCCGAGAGGCCGTGGAGGTCGGCGCTGCCGTTCGCGCTGACGGTGGCGCGCAGATCGCCGTCGGCGACCCTGGCCGCGAACTCGGAGTAGTCGCGGACCGCGGCCTGGAGGGCCTCGCGCGAGTCGCGTTCGGTCTTCGCGGAATCCGCGAGCTGGCGGTGGCGCTCCTCGGTGAGCTCGCGCAGCCGCATGAGCGCGAGGCCGAAGCGGACGCCGGCGGCGACGAGCGTGGCGGTGGCGAGGCCGAGGGCGATCTGGTTCATGTGGTTCAGCGAGCCGACGAACAGGATCAGCAGCGCCAGACCGGCGGCCACGCCCGGGATCACAAAGCCGGAGCTCGTCTCCTTCAGCTCGCTCTCATCCGGCCGCCGCGAGGCGACCCACACCGACAAGGAGAACAGGAACAGCGAGGTCGGCCAGGCGATCGAGTTCCAGAAGTAACCGAAGTGGGTGGCACCGATCCCGTTGTCGAACAGCGCGCACACGTCGCCGATCGCGTTGGCGAGGCTGGCCGCCGCCATCAGGTACCACCGTGTGCGCCGGCCGGCGGGCACGAGCGCGGCGGCCCCGAGGGTCAGGATCAGCAACAGGATGTCGCCGACGGGATAGATCAGGTTCCAGGCGACGGTGACCGAGTCATCGCCGGCGGCGTGCTGGATCGCCCCGAACGCGAATGCCGCGAACGCGGCCGCGCACGTGAGCGTGGCGACCACGCCGTCGAGATAGTTCGCGGCGGTGAACCTCCGCACCTCCTGGCGCATCAGCATCATCACGCCGACGTACGCCAGCGGGAAGAAACCCACCCACAGGTAGTTGGCCAGGACCGGGGTGGGCGGGTTGGGGTTGTGGATGCTCTCGTAGGTCATCGCGAAGTCCCCGAGCGCCCACACGCACATCCCGGCGCCGAGCGCCAGGCAGAAGCCGCGATCCTTCGGGCTGACCACCGCCCGGATCAACACCAGCAGGCTGGCGAACAGCTCAAATGCCGACACGCCCCAGCCGTCGAGCCACGTCGTGCTCGCGCCATTGGCGCGCACGACCAGCGCGATCGCGTAGGCGATCAGCATCAGGCCGAGGAGGGCGTAGAGGGCCTTGACCCCGCCGCCGGGCTGCTCGCGGCGTACGGCGGATGTCCGCTGCGCTCGCGACGACGTCGAGCGCGGGGTTCGGTTCGCCCCGGTGTCAGAAACAGTCGCCTCTACATGGCCCATCCGTGTTGCCTCCCACCCGAATTACTCCGTTTGGTGGAGTTATCGACCGGGGGTAGGCCGTGCTGTAGGCGGCGGATCTAGGCGCTTACCCGCCGTCGGTGGCGATCATCACGTCTGAGGCCTTGATGATCGCGGTGACCTCGCTCCCCTCGCTGAGCCCCAGATCGGCGACGGCCTCGACCGTGATCGATGCGACCAGTCGCTGGCCGGCGACGTCGAGGACGACGTTGGCGATGGCCTCGCCCTTATTGATGCTTGTCACTTTGCCGGCAAGCTGGTTGCGCGCGCTGAGCTTCATTGCTTCTCCTGATATTCGGGTAGCTTCACGAACGGAACTGAAAACGGAACCGTCGCAGAGGAGAACACCCGTGTCCAGCACCGTGTCAGAGAGGCAGGCGCGCGAGGTCGCCGAGGCCGCGCGCGAGTCCGAGTGGAAGCTGCCGAGCTTCGGCAAGGAGCTGTTCCTCGGCAACTTCCGCCTCGAGCTGATCCATCCGCAGCCGCAGCTCGACCCCGCGGCGGTCGAGAAGGGCGAGCGCTTCCTGGCGGAGCTGCGCGAGTTTCTCGAGTCTGAGGTCGATCCGCTCGAGATCGAGCGCGAGGCCAAGATCCCAGAGCCGGTTATCGATGGCCTCAAGCGCATGGGCGCGCTTGGGATGAAGGTCTCCGAGGAGTACGGCGGCCTCGGCCTCTCGCAGGTCTACTACAACCGGGCGCTCCAGATCGTCGGCGTGTGGCACGCCTCGCTGTCGGCGCTGCTCAGCGCGCACCAGTCGATCGGCGTCGCGGAGCCGCTGCGGTTGTTCGGGACCGAGGAGCAGAGGCGCAAGTGGCTGCCACTGGTGGCCAAGGATCACATCAGCGCGTTCCTGCTCACCGAGTCCGACGTCGGGTCGGACCCGGCGCGACTCGCCACCACGGCAACGCCGGTCGACGGCGGCTACGAGCTCACCGGGCGGAAGCTGTGGGCGACCAACGGCGCGATCGCCGACATCGTCGTGGTGATGGCGAAGGTGCCGAAGGGCGACGGCCGCCGCGGCGGCATCAGCGCCTTCGTCTTGCCCTACGACCTCCCCGGCGTGACCGTCGAGCACCGCAACGCCTTCATGGGGCTGCGCGGGATCGAGAACTCGGTGACGAGGCTCGATCGCGTGTTTGTCCCCGAGGAGAACCGCATCGGACGCGAGGGCGATGGCCTGAAGATCGCACTCACCACGCTGAACACCGGGCGCCTCGCACTGCCCGCGATTTGCGTCGGCCAGGCCAAGTGGGCGACCAAGGTGGCGCGCGAGTGGGCGAACGAGCGGGTGCAGTGGGGCCGGCCGATCGGTAAGCACGACGCCGTCGCCCAGAAGATCGCATTCATCGCCGGCAGCGCCTTCGGGCTCGAGGCGATGCTCGACGTAGCCAGCCGGCTGGCCGACTCGAAGGCGGGCGACATCCGGATCGAGGCGGCGCTGGCCAAGCTGTACGGCTCGGAGATGGGGTGGAAGGTGCTCGACGAGCTGATCCAGGTCCGCGGCGGCCGCGGGTATGAGACCGCGGCGTCGCTCAAGGCACGCGGGGAGAAGCCCGTGCCGGCCGAGCAGGCGCTCAGGGACATGCGGATCAACCGGATCTTCGAGGGGTCGACGGAGATCATGCACCTGCTGATCGCGCGCGAGGCGGTCGACCAGCATCTCCAGGTCGCGGGAGACCTGCTCGAGGGCGACGGCGACATCAAGGAGAAGATCGCGGCCGCCGGCCGGGCCGGGGCGTTTTACTCCAAGTGGCTGCCGCAGCTCGCGGTCGGCAAGGGCCAGGTGCCGAACTCCTACGACGAGCTCGGTCCGCTCGCGCCCTACGCACGCTTCATCGAGCGGTCCTCTCGCAAGCTTGCCCGCTCCACCTTCTACGGGATGACCCGCTGGCAGGCCAAGCTCGAGTACCGCCAGACGTTCCTGGGACGCCTCGTCGACATCGGGGCGGAGCTGTTCGCGATGGCCTCGGCGTTGGCCTATGCGGACACGATCGGCCGCGAGCGCCCCGAGCGCCGCACGGAGGCTCAGGAGCTGGCCGAGCTGTTCTGCACGCAGGCCAAGCAGCGCGTCGAGACCCTGTTCGGAGAGCTCTGGAACAACGTCGACGACGCCAACCGCGCGGCGGCGGCGCGAGTGCTCGACGGGCGCTACCGCTGGCTCGAGGAGGGAGTCGCCGATCCCGCCGGCGAGGGCCCGATGATCCCCGAGGAGGTCAAGCAGCCGGCTTCAGCGCCCGCTGTATGAGCCACTGGGTCAGCTCGTCCGCGGGGACCGGCCGGCTCAGGTAATAGCCCTGGGCGAGCGTGCAGCCGAGCTCGCTCAGGCGATCCCAGGCCTGCTCAGTCTCGACGCCCTCGGCCACGACGTGGAGTCCGAGGTTCCGCGCGAGGTCGATCGTCGAGCGCACGATCACGGCGTCGTTGTCGCTCTCGGCCATGTTCATCACGAACGACCGGTCGATCTTGATCTCGTTGACGGGCAGCTGGCTCAGATAGGAAAGCGACGAGTATCCGGTGCCGAAGTCGTCGATCGAGAGCGCCACGCCCATTGCGGACAGCTTGTCGAGCACGCGCTTGGTGCGGACCGGGTCAGACAGCATCGTCGACTCGGTGATCTCGAGCTCGAGCAGGGAGGGCTCGACGCGCCGCTTCTTGAGCAGGTCTCGGACCTGGTCGGGGAACTCGGCGTCGAGCAGGTTGCGGACGCTCAGGTTGACGGCGACGCCCAACGTCATGCCGGCCGACTGCCAGGCGCGGCACTGGCTGAGCGCCTCGTCGAGCACGAACAGCGTGAGCGGCTTGATCAGGCCCGTCTGCTGCGCGAGCGGGATGAACTCGTCCGGTCCGACCAGGCCGCGGGTCGGGTGGTTCCAGCGCAGCAGGGCCTCGACGGAATGGACGGCGCCGCTCGCGAGCTGCGCCTTCGGCTGGTAGTAGAGCGTCAGCTCGCGCTCTTCGATCGCGCGGCGCAGCTCTGAGACGAGCGTCAGTCGCGCCGGGTCGGACTCGTTGCGCGACTTCTCGTAGAAGGCGAATCCGCCCTTCTCCTCCTTGGCGGCGTACATGGCCACATCGGCATGGCGCAGCAGGGTGTCGACGTCCTGCCCGTGCTGGGGGAACATCGCGATCCCGATCGACGCCTCCGCCGGCAGGCCGAGGCCGTCGATGGTCACGGGCAGCTCGAGCGCGGCCCGGATCTTCTCGATCACGACGACCACATCGCGATCGCTCCTGGGCTTGGAGATCAGCACGCCGAACTCGTCGCCGCCGAGTCGGGCCACGGTGTCAGAGGAGCGCAGAATGCCGCGCAGACGCTGGCCGATCTCGACCAGCAGCGCGTCCCCGGCGTGATGGCCGAGTGAGTCGTTGATGTCCTTGAAGCGGTCGAGATCCATCATCGCCACGGCGGCCCGGGCGCCCTCGCGCTCCGCGATCGCGATCGCCTGCTCGATCCGGTCGCGGAACAGGGTGCGGTTGGGGAGGCCCGTGAGGCTGTCGTGCAGCGCCTGGTGCTCGTTGATTTCGGACTGGCGGAGCAGCGCGTCTTGGGCCGCCTTGCGCTCGGTGTCGTCCTGCACCATCACGATGCCGAACGACGGACGGCCGTCGGGCTCGCGGACGATCGAGAACGACGCGGACACCCACAGCACCGAACCGTCCCGGCGATTGAGCCGCGTCTCGATTCGCAGCGAGTTGGATTCGCCGGCGAAAAGCTCCTCGACTGCCGCTGACACCCGCCCGTGCTCCTCGGGATCGAGGTATTCGGCGATGTGGGTTCGAACCTCGTTGGCGTTCTCGAGTCCGAGCATCGCGCACATGGCGGGGTTCGCACCCGCGATCTGACCATCGTGACTCAGGGTCATGACGCCGGTGATGGCGCCGTGGTAGATCGCCTCAAAGCGCGCCAGGGCGTCGACCTGGCGGCGCTTGGCCTCGACCTCGGCGGCCCGGCTGACGCCCTCGGACAGAACGCCGGCGAGGAGCTCCAGCGTCTGGCGATCCTCCTCACCCAGCCGCTCGTCCTCGGAGGTGCTCATCACGCTGAGCGCGCCGACCGGTCGCTCGCCGGCGAATAGCGGCACGCAGATGTGCGAGCGATCGCCGACCAGCGCGCGAAGCTGCGAATTGAGACGGGGGTCGTCCTCGGCGTGCTCGATCAGGACCGGCTCCCGCGCGGCGATCGCGAAGCGAGAGACGCTCTTGCTCAGCGGCCGGCGGTTGTTCAGGAAGCGGGTGGCGATCCCGCATGCCGCCCGCGTCACCACGTCTTCGCCCTCGATCAGATGGATCATGGCGCCCTCGGCCACCGTCAGCGCCATGGCGCGCTCGACGATCACCTGCATCGCGTGCTCGAGGTCGCCTGTCGCGGCGGCGGAGATGTCCCGCTGTGTGGCGATGATCCGCTCGAGCCGGGAGGCCTTCTGCTCGAGCTCGTGCGCGGCGATCTTGCTCTCGGTGATGTCCTCGATCATGGCGATCGCGACCTGCGTCGACTCGGTGTCGCTGGCGTCGCTCCAAACGGTGACCCGGACCCAGATCACCTCGTCGTCGGTGCGGACGTAGCGCTTCTCGTACTGGTAGGAGGGGCGCTGTCCGTCGAGCAGCTCCTGGTAGAGACCCTTGGAGACATCGACGTCGTCGGGGTGGGTGAACTCGGTGAAGCTGACGCCCACGAGGCCCCCGGGACCGTAGCCCAGCATCCGCTCGATCGCCGGATTGGCCTCGACGGCGCGACCGTCGGGCCCGACGCTGATGATGCCGACCGAGGCGCGCTCGAACAGCACGTGGAAGCGCTCGTCGGAGGGTCCGATATCGGTGAGCTGAACGCGCGAGTCCGTCGTCCGCATTGAGCCCGTTATCGGTCAGCTGCCAGCTTTGATTAGCGGCGAGGCCGAATAAGCGGACGGAACGCCCTCGCCGCCATAATCGGCGCATGGCAGCTTCGACCGGCGCGAGGAAGCCTCGGTTCGAGGCCGTACACGCGGACGCCAGCGAGCAGATCGCGCACGAGATCCGGATGTACATCGAGCGCGGGGGTCTGCGGCCCGGCGACCGCATCGGGACCGAGCACGAGCTGGCCCAGGAGTTCGGGGTCAGCCGGCCAACCCTGCGAGAAGGGCTCCGCCGGCTCGCCGGATCCCACCTCATCCGCGTCCAGAAGGGCCGTACCGGCGGGGTGTTCGTGGAGAACACGCCGAACGCCGGGATCGGCCGTCACGTGAGCGAATCGATCGCCGCGATGCTCGAGTCAGACAGCATCACCCTGTACGAGCTGCTCGAGGCCCGGACGTTCCTCGAGGTTCCGCTGGCCGGGCTGGCGGCCGAACGCTCAGACGAGGCGACGATCGTGGCCCTGAACGAGGCGATCGCCGACGCGGTGGGCCGTGATCCGGCCGGCGAGGAGTTCCGCCAGGCCGACACGAGGTTTCACCACACGATCGCGGTCACCGCCGGCAATGATCTGCTCGTCACGTTCACGCGGTGGATCCTCGACGTGCTCCAGCCTTCGCTGATCGACCATCTCGGGCACGCGATCGACGGCGACCAGATCATCGGCCAGCACCAGGCGATCGTGCGGGCGATCCGCCGGCACCAGCGGAGCGCGGCCGAACGGGCGATGCGCCAGCACATCGAGTACATGGGCGTGGTGCTGCGGAGCGTCGACGGCGGCGGGTGAGTCGTGGATCAGCCCGGCACGTGAGTCGTGGATCAGCCCGGCCCGTGAGGGGGTGAGAATGTCGCGCGGTGCGGCGGCCCTGGGACCGGGAGCGGACCGGCCGCACCGCGCAGCTTGTCCCCGATGTCGGTCAGGGCGAAATCTCTTCGTGGTTCCGGCCGCGTGTGTTCGGGCCGGTCCCGATGATCCCGGTGAACATGAACGGCAGCGACCAGACGCTGATCCGGTCGAGTCGCGCGAGAATCGACTTGGCAGCTAGGGCGCCGGCAGGTGGCGCGCCCGTGCTTACCTGCCGTCTACCGATCGATGTAGAACTCATCGGAAACCCTCTCTTTCCGCTTGTCCGCATTTGTCGTACCCACGGCGTTTGCGAGGGAAACCGCATAATCAATTCACTTTGTAGGGCTAGGCGGACATTCTATTTGACAAATTCCGAGCAGGCACGGGACGGAGCGAGATGAAACTCGACGGACGAACGGTCGTGATAACCGGCGCAGCCGGGGGCATCGGGCGGGCGATGGCGCTGCGGTGCGCGGCCGCGGGCGCGCGAGTGGCGGCGACCGATATCCAGGCGGATCCGCTGACACAGGTCGGGAAGGAGCTCGGCGAGGGTCATGTCACAATCGCCTGCGACGTCACCGACGAGCGCGCGCTCGACGGCCTGGTGTCACAGGTGGAATCGGAGCTCGGCCCGGTAGAGGTTTTCTTCGCCAACGCCGGCGTGGCCATCGGCGAAGACCCGATCGACACACCGGATGAGGTGTGGGATCTCGCGTTCAGCGTCAACGTGCGCGCGCACATCCTGGCCGCGCGCCGGTTGCTGCCGGGGTGGCTCGAACGTGGGGAGGGCTACTTCGTCGCGACCGCGTCGGCGGCCGGCCTGGTCACGCAGATCGGCTCGGCGCCGTACGCGGTGACCAAACACGCCGCGGTCGCGTTCGCCGAGTGGCTGTCGGTGACCTACGGGGACCGCGGGGTCCGGGTCAGCTGCCTGTGCCCGATGGCAGTGCGTACCGCGATGACCGAGGGCGACGAGCTCGCCCACCGCGTGGTCCGGAGCGCCGGCGCGGTGCTCGAGCCCGAGGAGGTCGCCGACGTCGTCGTCGACGCGATCGACGGCGAGCGGTTCCTGATCCTTCCGCATCCCGAGGTACTGACGTTCTTCCAGCGCAAGGCGATGGACTACGACCGCTGGCTGGCGGGGATGCGGCGGTTGCAGGACCGGGCGTCGTCGGGTTTCCGCTCGCGGATCTAGCCATAGCGGCTGTAACGGCGGGTACCTGGAGGTGGGTGGCGGCTGGTCGCGCGGGGTCGCCGAGCCCGACGTCCCAATACGACCTGCATAACACGGCAAACGGGCCGACTTGGGGCGACCTTGCCGTGTGAGGCATGTGGGGCGTGCACCACACGGCACGGTCCCAATCGCCGCCGCCGAGTGTCGTGATATGCAGGTCGCGGGTCCCCCTCGTCACCAGTGTGCAAGGATCGCGGGGTGATCGTTCGCTGGGGTCTCGATGAGCTGCCGGGAGTGCTCGACGAGCTGTCGGTGAGCGAGCCGCTGCTGATCTCGACCCAGCGCTGGCGGGAGTTCGATCTCCCGGTGGCAAGGCGATTCCATGGAGTTCAGCCGCACGCCGAGGTCACTGGGGTACGCGCGGCCGTTGAGGCCTCCGCCGGCGCCGACGGGCTGGTCGCCCTCGGTGGCGGGAGCGCGATCGACACCGCCAAGGCCGTCTCCAGCGAGACGGGGCTCCCGATCGTTTCGATCCCGACCACCTACTCCGGCGCCGAGTGGACGCAGGGGTTCGGGATGCGCGACCGCGAGGCCGGCGTCAAGCGCGGCGGCGGTGGAGCGAGGACGGTGGCGATCGTCTACGACCCGTCGCTGACGATTGACCTGCCGCGCGGCGAGAGCGCCGGCACCGCGATGAACGCGCTCGCGCACTGCGCCGAGGGGCTGTACTCGCCAGGTCGAAGCGACGAGACCGACGGCCACGCGCTGGAGGGGGCGAAGCTGATCTCGGACTGGCTGCCCCGGGTCGTCGAGGACGGCATCGACCCGGAGGCGCGCCGGCGCCTGCTCGAGGGCGCCATGCACGCCGGCGCGGCGCTCACCGCCGGGATGGGGCTCGGCCACGCGATGGCCCAGGCGCTCGGTGGCCGGTACGGGCTTGCCCACGGCACGATGAACGCCGTCTGCCTGCCGCCGGCGCTCGGCTACAACCAGGATGCGGCGGCCGACGAGATCGAGAGGCTCGGCGGGGCGATGGGACACGCCGACGCGATCGAGCGGGTGCGCGTGCTGGGCGCGCTCGCGGGGCCGACGCAGCTGCGCGAGTACGAGGTTCCGCGCGAGGACCTCGAATCGCTGTCCGAGGCGATCGCCGAGCGCGCGCCGGCGAAGGCGAACCCGCGGCCGGCGCCGGCGCCGGCCATCCGCGAGATCCTCGAGGAGATCTGGTAGGAGATGGCGGGCATCCTCACCACCCACGTTGGCAGCCTCCCGCGCCCACCGGAGCTGGTCGAATTCGTGTTCGCCGAGGACCGGGGCGAGGACGTCGACCAGGCCGAGTACGACCGGCTGCTGGACGAGTCGGTCAAGGACCGCGTCCGCCGCCAGGTCGAGGCCGGCATCGACTTCGTCAGCGATGGCGAGATGAGCAAGATCGGCTACGCCACGTACATCCGCCACCGCCTGAGCGGGTTCGAGGTCGGAGAAGTGCCGCGGGCCACGCCGGCCGATCTCGAGGCCTACCCGCGCTACATGAAGCGGCTGGCGGACGAGGGCGGGAGCGCTCGGTACCTGCGGCCGATCTGCCGCGGTCCGATCACCTACGAGCACCCCGAGCGGGTCGACGCCGACCTCGCGCGGCTGGCGCGCGCGATCGAGGGCCAGCCCGTCGCCGGCGCCTTCATGAACGCCCCCTCGCCCGGGATCATCGCGCTGTTCCAGCCCAACGAGTACTACGGCAGCACCGACGAGTACCTCGAGGCGATCGGCGAGGCGATGAAGACCGAATACGAGGCGATCGTCGGCGCCGGATTCATGCTCCAGATCGACGCGCCGGATCTCGCCATGGGCCGCCACATCATGTACCGCGACGACACCGACCAGGAGTTCGTCGCCGCCGCGGCCAGGCACGTCGAGGCGATCAACCACGCACTGCGCGACGTCCCGGCCGACCGGGTCCGCCTTCATCTGTGTTGGGGGAACTACGAGGGCCCGCACCACCTCGACATCGGAGTCGAGAAGATCATCGACGTCGTGCTGGGGGCCAAGCCCTCGACGATCCTGTTCGAGGCCGCCAACCCGCGCCACGAGCACGAATTCGTCGTGTGGCGCGAGGCTGCGATCCCCGAGGACAAGACGCTCGTCCCGGGTGTGCTCGACTCGACCTGCAACTACATCGAGCATCCCGAGCTCGTCGCCCAGCGGATCCTCACCTACAGCGAGATCGTCGGCCCCGACCGGGTCATGGGGGGGACCGATTGCGGCTTCGGCACGTGGTCGGGATTCGGGGCGGTCGATCCCGACATCTGCTGGGCCAAGCTGGGCTCGCTAGCCGAGGGCGCGCGCCGGGCGAGCGAGCGGGCGTGAGCCGGCACGTTCCCGGCGGGCCGGTCACGACCTCCCGCCGGGGCTCGTTCTGGATCACCGGCGAGCGCGTCGACGGGCCGCTGGGAACGGTCCAGCGCGGCCCGATGTACGTCGAGTGGGAAGCCCCGGCGGAGCCCGAGACGAAGCCCGGGCCGTCCTGGGTGCTGGTCCACGGCGGCGGCGGCCAGGGCACCGATTACCTGACCACCCCGGACGGCCGGCTCGGCTGGTCGAGGCAGCTCGTGGAGCAGGGTCACACCGTGTACGTCGTCGATCGGCCGGGGCACGGACGCTCGCCTCACCATCCCGAAGTGCTCGGGCCGATCGGGCCCCAGATGGGCGCCGAGCCTCTCCGGCCGATCTTCGTGCCGCCCGCCGAGGGACCTGACAGCAATCCCGCGGCCAGTCTTCACACCCAGTGGCCGGGTGGTCGCGAGCCGGGCGATCCGGTCTACGACCAGTGGCTCGCGCCCTCGGGCCCGATGCTCGCGAGCCTGGCCGACATGCAGGCCCTCGAAGCAGGCGCGGCTGGCCGAGCTGCTCGACCGCGTCGGACCGGCGGTCCTCGTCACCCACTCGGTGGGCGGGCCGGGCACGTTCCTCGCCGCCGACTCGCGGCCCGACCAGGTGGCCGCGCTGATCGCGATCGAGACAATCGGGCCGCCGTTCGGCAAGCGGCCGGAGATGGGGCTCGATCTCGCCTGGGGTGTCGCCAGCAACCCGCTCACGTTCGAGCCGCCGGCAGCGACGGCCGATGATCTGCAGACCGGGCCGCCGCGCCGGTTGGCCAACCTCAGCCGCTTCCCGATCGCCGTCGTCACCGGCGAGGCCTCAATCTTCGGCCTGTTCGACGACCAGCTGGTGGCGTTCCTCGAGCGGGCCGAGTGCGACGTCGAGCTCGTCCGCCTCGCCGACCACGGCGTGCACGGGAACGCGCACGGGATCATGATCGAGCTGAACAACGCGGACACGCTCGCTGTGATCACACGCTGGGTGGAGGCAAAGATTTAGCGGCCGGGGATGCGCTGCGGCTCGCCGAGCGCCGCGCGCCCGATGTCGCCGTAGAACAGGTCGCGCAGCTGGAGGTTGCGGTGCGCGGCGGCCACCGCCATGTCGCGGAACACGCGGGCGGTCCGCTCGCCGTCGCGCGCGACGTTGGGGCCGACGGTCTGCCACAGGTCGTCGTCGATCACCCTCCAGCACATCAACATCGCCTCGCGGGCGATCCCCGCGAGCAGCATGTCGTCGCCGAAGGTGTACGAGATCCCGTCCTCGACGTTGCGCCGGCAGAGCTCCATGTGGCGCTCGGCGGTGTTGTGCACGGCCGCCTCCGCGGTGGCGATGTGGGTCAGCGCGCGGCCGTACGAGCGCTGATAGTCCGGGTCCTTCACGCGCGGGATGAACGGGGGCAAAGGCGTTTTGCGCTCGCGCATGAGCCGCTCGTACTCGTCGAGCATGTTGTACGCCGCGCCCACGGCCACGGCGGCGAGCGACAGCGTGAAGATCGACACCGCGCGGCCCGAGTACATCGGGTTGCCGTGCAGGCGCGAACCCGGGGTGCCGCCGCCGACCTCGATGTCGAGCATGCTGCCCTCGAACCCCCAGCTCGTCGGGATGCGCGTGCCCGTGAAGCGGATGCTGTGTGAGCCCGAGCCCTTGAGGCCGAGCATGTCACCCCAATCGTCGAGCATCTCCCACTCGGTGCGCGGAGCGACGAACAGGAGCTGTGGCGGGAGATCCTCGGGCGATGGCGAGACGCCGACCGGCGCGGGCAGGATCGCCTGGCCCATGTAGAAGGTCGAGTAGGGAGAGCCCGACGCGAACGCCGCCTGACCGTTGATCTCCCAGCCGTCGTCGGTTCGCTGCGCGCGGCCGACCGGCGCCGCCACCAAAGCACAGCGGAAGTCGCCGCCGGCGAAGATCTCGTCCTGGGCCTCCTGCGGCCACCACGAGCCGTCCATCAGCGCGTGGTTCATCGCCAGGCCCAGGCACCACGCGGTCGACACGCACCCGCGCGCGATCTCCTGCACGACGCCCACGTAGGTCGGGACGTCGAACTCGTAGCCGCCGTAACGCCGCGGCACGTACAGGTGGTAAAAGCCCGCGTTCAAGAACGCCTCGTGCATCTCGGCCGAGTAGTAGGTGCGCTTCTCGGTCGCCTCCTGGTCAGCGACGAGTCTCGGCCGCAGCGCCTCCGCGCGCGCGACCATCTCCTCCGGCGTCAGATCCGGCTCGGGCGGGGCCACCCCTGAGCCGACCGTCTCCGACGTGCTCATCTGCCCGATCGTAGGCCAGGATCGCCGGCGTGACTTTGCAATGCGCGCACGATTGCATTTGCGACCACGCCGGCGCCGACGGCGCCCATCACGATCGTGTAGTGGTTGACGCCGGGCACGCGCTCGGTCGCCCGCGTCTGCGGCGCCGCTTCCGCCCACGCCCGCGCGAGCGCGGGGGCCTGGATCGGGTTCGGGTCATCGACCATTCCGCGCTCGGCGCACAGCAGCACGGCCGGTACGTCGAGCCGGTGTGCCGGCTTGCCGATCTCGAGCAGCTCGCCGGCGTCGGCTCGCACCACCGCCTCGGAGACCGACGACTGCAACGACGGGGGCTCGCCGACGAGATCGTGGTCGGCGTAGGCGACCAAGTCCGCATCGAGGAGGTCGGCGCCGGCGAACGCCGGATGGGCCCGCCACCAGTCGTGATAGGCCTCGCGCGTGGCGAACGTCAGCTTCAACCGGGCGAGCGCAGGCCCGAGGACGGCGGCGGCGACCGCCTGCGGGTCTACGCCCTCCGGTACCGGCAGGGTCAGGCCGCCGTCGACGAGCACGGCCGCGCGGACCCGCGACGGGTGGTCGGCGGCGAACCGCGCGACCGCGTACGCGCCGAGCGAGTGGCCGACGAGCACCGCCCGCTCGAGTCCGGCGTCGTCGAGGACGGCCAGCACGTCGCGCGCGTACGCCTCCATCCCGAATGGAGGCGGAACCTCGCGCGAGGCGGCGCGCCCGCGCAGGTCGAGCGCGAGCAGCGCCGCGCGGCCCTCGAGCGCGCGTGCGACCGCGAGCCACGAGTGACTGTTGGCGGTGATGCCGTGGATCGCGAGCACCGGATCGGCCCCGTCGGGAGCTTCACCGAGGCGGAACGTAGCGAGCGTCCCGCCGGCGACGGGGACGTCAGTTCTCGCGATCGCCGACAAGCTCGCTTCCATCGACGGCGACGGCGGGCGTCCCCACCCGCGTTTGCCACGGCCGCGCGAAATAGAGCCACGTGCCGGCGGCGGCGAACAGGAGCGCGCACAGCGTCCAGCCGAGCGCCGTGGTCTGGAGGCCCACATACTTGAGCCCCGAGGCGAAGATCACGAACGCGATGGCCGGACGCACGTAGCGGTCGGGGATGGTCGAGGACAGCATCGAGCCGACGAGGACCGCGGGAACGCTCCCGATGATCAAAGAGGCCGTGACGTCGAGGACGACGTGGCCGAAGATCAGTGCCCCCAGCGCGGCGGCGAGCGTGAGCGGAACCGCCTGGGTGAGGTCCGTGCCGACGAGCTGGTTGGCGCCGATCGTCGGGTACACGAACAGGAGCAGGACGATCATCAGCGAACCTGAGCCGACCGACGTCATCCCGACGATCAGGCCGCCGACGGCGCCGATCGCGATCGTCAGCGCCGGCCGGGGCTTGATCTCGTGCACGAGCGCCCGCCTGGTCTGGCCGGTCCGGCGGTCGAGCACGAAGCGCAGCGCCATCGCGCTGGCGCCGACCAGCAGGGCCACCCCGAGCAACGTCTCGATGTGCGACTGCGCGGACTTGGAGTTGCCCAGAACGTGCAACACGTAGGCGCCGACGAACGCCGCGGGGACTGAGCCCACCACCATCCAGCGGACAAGCCGGACGTTCACCGTGCCGGCCCGGAGGTGCACGGCCGCGCCGAACGGTCGCATTACCACGGCCGCGACGAGGTCGCTCGAGATCGCGGCCGCCGGCGTCACGCCGAACAGCAGGATCAGCATCGGCGTCATCAGCGCGCCGCCGCCGGCGCCGGTCATCCCGACGAGCAGCCCGATGATCGCGCTCCCGAGGATGATGAAAGGGTCGATGTGCAACGGCTCTAATGAAGGCCCGGCCTCGCCCGCGACTCGGCGCCGCGGCCGGCCGAGGCGTGACCGAATGCCAGCAGATCGGACGGCGCCTCGCCCGGGAGGATCCACGTCTCGCCGTCGGTCCTGACCAGGCCCTGCCGAGCGAGCTCGGACAGCGCGGTGGTGACGGTCGGGCGGCGCGCGGCCACCAGGTCGGCGAGCACCGTGTGGGTGAGCCGCAACCGCAGCACCGTACCGTCGCTGCGGACGCGCCCCCAGCGCGCCGCGAGGTGCCAGAGCAGCATGTGGAGGCGGACGTCGACGCGCGCCTGGTGCACGATCGCCATGTTGACCGCGAGCTGCTTGGAGCGCAGGATCGCGCGGTCGATCAGGCACCGCGCCAGCTCGGGGTATTGGGCGAGCCGCCGCTCGAAGCGTTCGTCGAGCGCGGCCATGCGCGTGGGCAACACGACCGACCAGTCGGTCGTAAGCGGCAGCAGCGGCGAGACGCTCTCCGCGCTCGGCCGCAGCAGATCGCCCTCGCCGATCAACTCGGCTCCATATCGACCCTCGATGCCGACGCGGCGGATCATCAGTCCGCTGAGTACGAGCACGCCGATCCCGCCGCGAAAGCCGAGCGATTCTTGTCGCGCGAGCGGGCCCGGCTGGATCCTCAGCTCGGGCGCTGTGCACTCCTCGATGGCCTGCCGACGGCGCTCAGGCGGAATCGCCTCGGCGAGCTCGGGATCCTCCTTCAGCACGTGACACATCGGCGAACGACCGGTTACGGCGGTGGCTCCCACTCGCACACTGTGTCAGAGGCGGTCAGACGACAACGCGCTCGGCCGTCACCGCCGCCAGCTCGACCAGCGCCGCGGTCACCTCCTCGGGCCGCTCGAGCGGCGTCATGTGACCCGCTCCCGGCAGCACGATCAGCCTCTCGAGGTAGGGCAGCTTCTCGGCGATCCGCCGGGAGTGCGAAGGCGGGGTCAGACGGTCCTCGGCGCCCACCAGCACGGTCGTCGGGACCGTCAGGCGCGGCACGGCGTCGCGCAGGTCCATCTCCGACATCGCGAGCCCGACCTTGGCCCGCACGTCGGGCGGGCACGTGACGAGCATCCGCTCGAAGAACGCCACCTGCGCGGGGGACGCGTCGCGCCCGAAGGCGATGTAGCGGACGGCCGCGTAGCTGATCGGCGTCGAGAACCGCGGTAGCGGCGCCCGGTTGCCGAGGAAGCCGCGCACCGAGATCGCGTGGTTGACCGCGTTCGCCACGCTCGGGAGTGGCAGCAACAGGTGCTCGGCGACCAGGTCGCCGACGCCGGTGGACAGCAGCGCCGCGGCGCGCACCCGTCGCTCGACGTCGTGATGCTCGGCCCAGGCGGCGATCGACATCGCCCCGAGCGAGTGGCCGGCGACCACCGCGAGCTGTCCCTCCGGAACGGATGTGCTGAGCACCGCCTCGAGGTCCTCGCCGAAGCGCTCGATCGCGTAGTCGCCACCGCGCGCGGACTCGCTGTCGCCGTGTCCGCGCTGGTCGTAAGCGACCACTCGGAACCCGCGTTCCGACATCGCCCGGATCACGTACACCCAGTACTGGATCGCCTCGGTCCAGCCGTGGACGAGGACGACGGTCGCGCCGTCCTCGGGCCCGAACACCTCGACGTGCAGAGCGGTCCGGTCCGCCGAGCGAGCCGTCTCCGGGCGGCCCTCGGGCGGCGAGCCGAGCAGTTCGCGCTCGGGGTCGCGGGCGATCTTGCGCATGTGCGCGGCCTCGGCCAGTCCGCTGGCGGCAAGCGCCCCGACGGTTCCGAGTCCGGCCCACAGCCAACGGTCGTACTCCGTGCCGGTCCGCCGCGGGCGCCTCATGGATCGCCAGCCTACAACGGTGTCGGTTCCGCGACCCCGGTCCGGACGGGCCGCCTCGGCCCCACGGACGCCGGGGAATTCGGCTGATCCGCCGGCGTCGCGTCACGCGGGCGCCGAATTCCCTTAACGGAATCCGGCGCATACTGAGTCGGGTTGCGATTTCGCTGCTGCCGGATTCCGTGGGGTGACCCAACAAGCCCGGGCCGAGCGAGGCGAGGCCCAACAAGCCCGACCGCATACCATTCGCGCCGATGCGAATCGGGATGCTCACCGGAGGCGGGGATTGCCCTGGCCTCAACGCGGTCATTCGCGCGGTCGTGCGCAAGGGGATCGACGCCTTCCACGACGAGATCGTCGGGTTCCGCGACGGGTGGCGCGGGGTGCTCGAGGACTCGCACATCGAGCTGAGCATCGAGTCGACGCGTGGGATCCTGCCGCGGGGCGGGACGATCCTCGGGAGCTCGCGGACCAACCCCTACAAGCGCGAGGACGGGGTGCAGCGCGTCAAGGACGTGCTCGAGAAGCTGCGCCTCGACGGGCTGATCGCGATCGGCGGCGAGGACACCCTGGGTGTGGCCAACCGGCTGTACGCCGACGGCGTCAACGTGATCGGCGTCCCCAAGACCATCGATAACGACCTCGGCGGGACCGACGTCACGTTCGGGTTCGATACCGCGCTCCACATCGCCACCGAGGCGATCGACCGGCTGCACACGACCGCCGAGAGCCACAACCGGATCCTCGTGGTCGAGGTCATGGGCCGCACCGCCGGCTGGATCGCGCTGCACTCGGGGGTGGCCGGCGGCGCCGACGTGATCCTGATCCCGGAGATCCCGTTCGACATCGACGAGGTCTGCCGGTTGATCCGCCGGCGCCATGCTCGCGGGCGATACTTCTCGATCGTGGTCGCGGCCGAGGGCGCGATGCCCAAGGAGGGGACGATGACGCTTCAGACGGGCGCCGTCGACGAGTTCGGCCATCCTCGCCTTGGCGGGATCGGGTACGCGCTCGAGCGCGAGATCGAGAGCCGGACCGGCTACGAGACCCGCGCCACGGTGCTCGGACACGTCCAGCGCGGCGGCACGCCGACGGCGTTCGACCGGGTGCTGGCCACCCGGCTCGGGCTGGCCGCGATCGATGCCGCCCACGCCGGCCAGTGGGGGATGATGGCCGCGCTCCACTCGACGAACGTCGACCTGGTGGCGCTCGCCGACGCGGTCGCCCAGGTCCGGCACGTGCCGGTCGAGGAGTACGAGCATTTCGACGTGCTCTTTGGATAATTCACGCCGCGTTTCTTTCCAGGAGGGCTATCTGGTTATGCTGCGCCGGTGACCGCGACGGAGACCTCTACCTCGCTGGACAGACTGTGCGTCGACGCCATCCGCGTGCTGTCGATGGATGGGGTGCAGAAGGCGAATTCCGGGCACCCGGGGACTCCGATGGCACTCGCTCCTGTCGCCTACGTCCTGTACACCCGGGTGATGCGCCACAGCCCGCGGCAGCCGAAGTGGCCCGACCGCGACCGGTTCGTGCTCTCGTGCGGCCACGCGTCGATGCTCCTGTACTCGACCCTGTACATGACGGGGTACGACGTCAGCCTCGAGAACGACCTCATGCGCTTCCGCCAGCTCGGCTCGATGGCCGCGGGGCACCCCGAATACGGCGACCTTCCAGGGATCGAGGTGACCACCGGACCGCTCGGGCAGGGAATCTCCCACGCGGTCGGGATGGCGCTGGCCGAGCGGATGCTCGCGGCGCGGTTCAACCGCCCCGGCCACGAGATCGTCGACCACCACACGTACGTGATCGCGTCCGACGGCGACCTCGAGGAGGGGATCTCCGGTGAAGCGTCCTCGCTAGCCGGACACCTCGGCCTCGGCCGGCTGATCTCGTTCTACGACCAGAACCACATCTCGATCGAGGGCGACACCAAGCTCGCCTTCACCGAGGACGTCGGCCAGCGCTACGAGGCCTACGGCTGGCACGTCCAGGACCTCGAGGAGGACATCGGGCTCGACAACCTCGAGCGCGCGCTCGAGACCGCGAAGGCAGTCGAGGACAAGCCCTCGCTGATCATCATTCGGACCCACATCGCCCAGGGCAGCCCGAACAAGCACGACACCGCCGGCGCGCACGGTTCCCCGCTCGGCGAGGAAGAGGTCAAGCTAACCAAGGAGAAGATGGGGTACCCGTCGCTCGAGCCGTTCTACGTCCCCGACGAGGCGCTCAAGCATTCCCGGCGCTGCATCGAGCGCGGCGAGGAGTTCGACGCCGACTGGCGCGAGCGGTTCGACGCCTACTCCCAGGCGCACGCCGGGCTCGCGGAGGAGCTCGAGCGGATGATCGCCGGTCGGCTGCCGGACGGTTGGGACGACGACGTGCCGAAGTTCCACGCCTCGGGCTCGATGACCGCGACCCGCAAGTCCTCGCAGGAGATCATCCAATGGGCGGCGGCGAAGGTTCCCGAGCTCGTCGGCGGGTCGGCCGACCTCGCCCCGTCGACGCTCACGCTGATCGACGGGGCCGACAGCGTCGAGCCCGGCGCGTACACGGGTCGCAACCTCCACTTCGGCATCCGCGAGCACGCGATGGGAGCGATCGTCAACGGCATGTCGCTCCACTACTTCAAGACCTTCGGATCCACGTTCTTCACGTTCAGCGACTACATGCGCGGCTCGATCCGCCTGTCCGCGCTCATGCACCTGCCTTCGATCTTCGTGTTCACCCACGACTCGATCGGCCTGGGGGAGGACGGCCCCACCCACCAGCCGATCGAGCAGCTCGCGGGGCTGCGCGCGATGCCCGTGCTCCGGGTGGTCAGGCCGGCCGGCGCCAACGAGACCGCGCTCGCCTGGCATTACGCGATCAAGTCCTCCGATCATCCGACCGCGCTCGTGTTCTCGCGCCAGGGGGTTCCGACCTGGAATCCGTCGGCGATTCCGGCCGACGCGATCGACCGGGGCGCGTACGTGCTGCGCTACTCCTTCAACGAGCCGGATCCGCCGGACCTGATCCTGATCTCCACCGGGACCGAGGTCCACATCTGCGTGGGCGCCGCCGACGCGCTCGAGGCCGAGGGGATCGCCACCCGTGTCGTGAGCATGCCGTGCATGGAGAACTTCGCCGCCCAGGACGCGGCGTACCAGGACAAGGTTCTGCCGCCGCAGGTGCGTGCGCGCGTGTCGCTCGAGGCCGCCGCGACGTTCGGATGGCACGAGTGGGTTGGCGGACTCGGCGAGGCGATCGGGATGACGGGGTTCGGCGCGTCCGCGCCCGCGGGCGCCCTGTACAAGCACTTCGGCTTCACCTCCGAACGCGTCGCCGACGCCGGACGCGCGGCCGTCAAGCGCGCACGCTCGAGTGGAGCCGGCTAGAGCGGAAGGGGGGGCGAAGATGAGTGCCATCACCGAGTTGAATCCCCGCTTGTTAGCGATAACCGAGGCGGGTGTGAGCGTGTGGCTCGACCAGATTCGCCGGTCGATGGTGGAAGGGGGCGAGCTCGCTCGGATGGTCGCCGTGGAGTCGCTCCGCGGCGTCACCTCGAACCCCGCGATCTTCGAGAAGGCGATCCTCGGGTCGGACGACTACGACGACGATCTGCGCGCGCTTGCTCGGGAGAACCTGGATTCGGTGGCGATCTACGAGCACATCGCGATCGGGGACGTGCAGCTCGCGGCCGACGTGTTGGCGGGCGTGCACCGGGATACACACGGACGCGACGGGTTCGTGTCTCTGGAGGTCGCGCCGGAACTCGCGCACGACACCGAGGGCACGCTCGAGCAGGTGCGCTCCTTCTGGAAGCGGGTCGATCGCGCGAATGTGATGATCAAGATTCCGGGAACGCAAGAGGGGGTGCCCGCCATCGAGCGGGCTCTGTATGAAGGCATCAACGTCAATGTCACTTTGCTGTTCTCGGTCGCCGCGTATGAAGAGGTGGCGGAGGCGTATCTGAGCGCACTCGAGCGACGGCGGGCCGAGGGCCTCGAGCTCAGCGTGAACTCCGTGGCTTCGTTCTTCGTGTCGCGCGTGGACACGGCCGTCGATCGGCAGTTGGAGCAGCTCGGCCGGACCGACCTCGCGGGGACGGCTGCCCTGGCGAACGCGCGGGCGGCCTACCGGCGCTTTCAGGAAATCTTCTCGGGTCAGCGGTGGGACGCGCTGCGCGACGCCGGCGGAGCCGTACAACGTCCGCTCTGGGCCTCGACCGGAACCAAGAACCCGCACTACTCCGACACGATGTACGTGGACAGCCTCGTCGGGCCGCACACCGTCAACACCATGCCGCTGCCGACGCTCCTGGCGTTCGCCGACCATGGGACGGTTCCCGGGCTGACCGCGGAACAGGATCCGAGCGGCGATTTGGCCGCGCTCGCCGACGCGGGAATCGACCTCGACGCGGTCACCAACGAGCTCCTCGTCGACGGCGTCCAGCAGTTCGAAGAGGCGATGGCCCGGCTGCTCGCCGGGATCGAGGACCGGCGTGCGGCTGTGGTGACCGGGCAGCCGAGCAGGATCCACGCCCGGCTGCCGCCGCTGTTGCAGCCGCCCGTGGCCGAGCGAGTCCGTGGCGCGGTGTCCGAGAACGTCGCTCAGCGGGTCTGGAGGCGCGATGTATCGCTGTGGGGCGGGCCGGGCGTGCCTGAGATCGAGAACCGGCTCGGATGGTTGACCGTGTCAGAGCCGATGCTCGAGCACGCGTCCGACCTGGAGGCGTTCGCCGAGCAGTGTCGCGCCGACGGGTTCACGGACGCGGTGCTGCTGGGAATGGGCGGATCGTCTTTGGGTCCCGAGGTGATCAGGCGATCCTTCTTGGCGAGCGCGGCCGGCGGGAGCGCATCAGCATCAGAACGCGGGCCCGGATGGCCCGCGGAGGACTCCCTTGGGGGGTTGCGGTTGCAGGTGCTCGACTCCACTCACCCCGACGTAGTTCTCGCGGTTCGCGAATCGGTGGACCTCGAGCGGACGCTGTTCATCGTCTCGTCGAAGTCCGGGTCGACGATCGAGCCGCTGTCGCAGTACGCGTATTTCAAGGCGCTTGCGCGACCGGATCAGTTCGTCGTGATCACCGATCCAGGGACTCCGCTCGAGCAGTTGGCAACGGACAATGAGCTCCGGCGGTGCTTCCTCAACCCGCCCGACATCGGTGGCCGCTACTCGGTGCTGTCGTACTTCGGCCTGGTCCCCGCCGCGCTGATGGGAGTGAGCATCGAGGCCCTCCTGCACCGCTGTCAGGTGGCGGAGCAGATGTGCGCGCACTACGACTCGAGCGAATCGAACTCCGGACTGTGGTTCGGCGCTGTCATCGGCGAGCTGGCCCGTCAGGGCCGCGACAAGCTGACGTTCCTGATCTCGCCGCCGCTCGAGAGCTTCGGGCTATGGGCCGAGCAGCTCGTGGCCGAGTCGACCGGAAAGCACGGGCGCGGGATCGTCCCCGTCGTCGATGAGCCGCTGAGCGACTCCGCCGACGTCTACGGCGACGACCGAGTGTTCGTGTACCGGCGCAACTTGGAGCACCCCGAGGAGCGGCTCGACGCCGCGATCGAGCAGATCTCCGCGGCCGGGCATCCCACGATCACACTGCCGGCTCACGGCCCCGCGGACCTCGGGCGCATTTTCTTCCTGACCGAGTTCGCGGTCGCGGTGGCGGGGTGGGCGCTCGAGATCAACCCGTTCGACCAGCCGAACGTGCAGGAGGCCAAGGACAACACGGCGCGGGTGCTCGAGTCGGGCTCGGTACCGGATATCGCGGTCGCCGGCGACGACGAGCTCCGCGCGCTGCTCGCCGACGCGTCGCCTCCGCACTACGTGGCGATCCTGGCGTTCGTGCCTCCGTCCGCTGGCTTTGACGAGGCCGTGGGGGCGTTGCGGAGAACGATCCGTGGGGCGACCGGCGCGGCGGTGACGTTCGGATACGGCCCGCGCTACCTCCACTCGACCGGCCAGCTGCACAAGGGTGGTCCGCCGGTTGGGCGCTTCCTGCAGCTGGTTTCCCGGCCCGAGCGCGACGTGGACGTTCCCGGCGCCGGCTACACGTTCGGGACGCTGATCGCGGCGCAGGCCGCTGGCGACCTCGAGACGTTGCGCTCGAGAGGGCTGCCGGCCGAGCGGGTAGAGCTCGAAGGTGAGCCCGCGGAAGCCGTCCGGGCCTTGACCGACCGCATTCAAGCCATCCTCGAGAGGAGCTGAGCGTATGCAGAGCGCCGCCGTAGCCGCCGAGGTCGAGCAGGACAACCCGCTGACCGCGGGGCTGGAGAGGCTGCCCGTCCGCCCGACCGCGCTGGTGATCTTCGGCGCCACCGGCGATCTCGCGCACCGCAAGCTGCTGCCGGCGCTGTACAACCTCGCTCACGAGGGCGCGCTGCCCGAGCGGTTCGACTTGGTCGGGGTCGCCCGCCGGGAGCAGGAGAACGACGAGTTCCGCGACATGGCGAAGGAGTCGATCGAGCGGTTCTCGCGCCGGCGGCCGGATGAGAGCGTGCTCAAAGGTCTGATCGACGAGATGCGCTACGTGCCGGGCGAGTTTGACGACGACGACGTCTACAGCCATCTACGTCGTGTGCTCCACGAGTTCGACCACCGCGCCGGCCAGGAGCTGAACCACGTCTTCTACCTGTCGACGGCGCCTCAGTTCTTTCCGGTGATCGCAGGCAAGCTCGGCTCCTCGGGGCTTAACCGCGCGCGCGACGCGGAAACGCGGATCGTGATCGAGAAGCCCTTCGGGTACGACCTCGCGTCGGCACGCCAGCTCAACGCCGAGGTCCTCGAGGTGTTCGACGAGTCCCAGGTCTTCCGGATCGACCATTACCTGGGCAAGGAGACGGTCCAGAACCTGATGGCGCTGCGCTTCTCGAACGCGCTGTTCGAGCCGGTGTGGAACAGGAACTTCATCGACTACGTCCAGATCACGGCCGCCGAGGACATCGGGATCGGCGGGCGTGCCGGGTACTACGAGGGGGCCGGCGCGCTCCGCGACCTGGTCCAGAACCACATGATGCAGCTGCTGGCGCTGCTGACGATGGAGCCGCCGACCGCGTTTGACGCCGACCGCGTGCGCGACGAGAAGCTCAAGGTGCTCGAAGCGATCGTCCCGCCGGCGGTCTCCGAGGTGCCTTCGATGGCGGTGCGCGCGCAATACGGCCCCGGGACGGTCGGCGGCCAGCGCGTGGTCGGCTACCACGACGAAGAGGGCGTCGCGCCGGACTCGCGGACGGAGACGTACGCCGCGCTCCGGCTGCACGTGTCGAACTGGCGGTGGGCGGGCGTTCCGTTCTATCTGCGCACCGGCAAGCAGCTCGCGCGCAAGGTCACCGAGATCGTGGTCACGTTGAAGCCCGTTCCGCACATGGCGTTCAAGAGCAGCGGCTCGGTCGGCGTCCAGCCGAATCAGATCATCCTGACCGTTCAGCCCGACGAGGGCGTGTCGGTGTCGCTCGGGGCCAAGATCCCCGGCCCCACGATGCGGATCCGACCGGTGAACATGGAGTTCCGCTACGGCACGTCGTTCATGTCGGAGTCTCCCGAGGCGTACGAGCGGCTGATCCTCGATGCGATGCGGGGCGACGCCACGCTGTTCACGCGCGGCGATGAGATCGAAGCGTTGTGGGCGATCATCGATCCGATCCTCGAGTCGTGGCACGAAGACACGACGTCGCCGATCCCGATCTACCCGGCGGGCTCCGCGGGACCGCGCGAGGCCGACGCTCTACTCGAAGGCAACGCTAAGTGGCGGCGGCTGTGAGCGAAGACGTCTGGACCGAGCAGAACACCAATCCCGATGCGATCGACGCGGCGCTCCGCGAGATGCTGCGTTCGCGACACGCCGCCGACCAGACGCTCGCACCGGCACGAGTCCTCAACTTGATCGTGGTCGTCGACCGCGCCTGGAAGGGCGAGATCGCCAACCGGCTCGAGCGAGTCGGTCGGTACCACGCCTCGCGCACGATCCTGTGTGCGGTCGAGGACGGGCGGGACACGCTCGACGCGACCGCGGTGATGAGCTATCAGGAGGCGTCCAGCGGCGGCATCGGCGTGATCCGCGAGAGCGTCGAGATCGACATGGGTCCCGAGCACCTGCCCGGGCTGGAGACGATCGTCGACCCGATCGTCATCTCCGAGCTTCCGACCGTGCTGTGGTGTCCGCACGGTCACGACGAGGCCATCGCCGCGCTGCAAGGGATGACCGATGTGATCCTGCTCGACTCCGACGACTTCGCCGACGCCGACGAGGGGCTTGCCCGGGCGCAGGAGGAGCTGAAGTCCGCGTACGTGGTCGATCTGGCGTGGCTCCGCACGACGCCATGGCGCGAGCGGCTGGCGGCGAGCTTCGACCCGCCCGCGCGCCGGGGGTCACTGGCGATGATTGAGGGGTTCACGATCCGGCACCAGGCGAGCTCGACCGCGAGCGCATTGCTCCTCGCGGCGTGGCTCGCGTCGCGTCTGCATTGGGACACGCGGCCGCTTCAGTCGGCGAACGGCGCCGGGCTGACTGGACGGGCCTACACGGGCAGCTCGCGCTACATCGACCTGAGGTTCGAGCCGGCGGCCCAGAACGTTCCCGGGCTCGCGGGCGTCACCGTGACCTGCGACGGCTACGAGCTGTCGCTCGATCGGGCGCTTGGCGGGCTGCACGCCCATGAATCGATCGCCGGACACGGCGAACACAGCTGGCTTGTGCTTGGTGCGTCGCGCGGCGAGGGCGGGATCCTCGGCGAGGGCGTCCGGCAGGCACTGCTCCGTGACCCCACGTACCGGCCGGCGCTCGAGGTCGCCAGAGGATTCAACGCGCATGGCGGTTGAGGTCGAGGTCCTCGACGATCCCGCCCGCGCGTGCTCGGCGATGCTCGTCGGAGTCGCCGCTGGCGGCGGTCACATCGTGCTCACCGGCGGCTCTACCCCACAGACGGCCTATCGGGAGTTCGTCGACGCGGTGCTTTCGGTTGGGATCGACGTGTCGGAATCGACGATGTGGTTCGGCGACGAGCGGTGCGTGCCGTCTGAAGATCCGCTCTCGAACTACGGGGCGGCCAAGTCCTCGATGTTCGACGCACTCGAGGCGCACGGGTTGCCGACGATCCATCGGATGAAAGGCGAGATTGGGCCAGATGCCGGCGCTTCGGACTATGAGGGCGTGCTGCGCTCTTCCGGGTCGCCGCGGTTCGACTTGGTGTTACTAGGGATCGGGTCAGACGGTCACTGCGCCTCCCTGTTCCCGGATCAGGCTTCGTTGTCTGAGCGGTCGCGATCCGTGGTCGGCGTGGAGGAGGCCGGGTTGGAGCCGTTCGTCCCGCGAATCTCTATGACCCTCCCGAGGCTCGCGAACGCTCGCCAGGTGGTGTTCCTGGTCACCGGCGAGTCGAAGGCCGCGCCGGTCGCGGCCGCGTTCGGTCCTGGGGCTCGGCCGGATCCGCACGTGCCTACTTCACTGCTGGTGCCGATGGCCAAGGACATCAAGGTGCTGCTCGACCCGGCGGCGGCTGCGGGCTTGGGGTCGGGGGCGTGACGCCGGCGGGCGAGGCATGAGCTCGGTCATCGGCGTCGACCTCGGGGGCACCAAGGTCGCCGTGGCGCCGCTTGTGGGACGCCATTTCGGTGAATCGGTCCTGCTTCCGACCGACCGCTCGGGGAGTGGGAACTTGATCGACCAGTTGGTCGCGATGGTGGGTCGGGTCAGGGGCGAAGATCTCGACGGCGTTGGGATCGGCGTTCCGTCGATCGTCGAGTTCGATACCGGACGCGTCGTTTCGTCGGTCAACATCCCGTTGAAAGACGTCCCGCTCAGGCAGGTGCTGGGGGACCGGCTCGGCGTGCCGGTGTTCGTCGACAACGACGCGACGGTGGCGGCGCTCGCCGAGGCGCACGACGCCGAGCTCCGATTGGTCGCGCACAACCTGGTGATGATCACGATCGGGACCGGCGTGGGCGGCGGGATCGTGCTCGGCGGACGGATCTACCGAGGGGCCACGGGGGGCGCGGGAGAGCTCGGACACACGCTCGTCGGGCTCGATCTGTCAGGGACGTCCGTTCCGGCTCCAACGGGGTTCCCACAGCCCGGATCGCTCGAGTACGCGGCCGCGGGCCACGCCCTCGACAAGCTCGTGCTTCAGGCTGCCGAGTCGAGTCCGGACTCTGCGCTCGGTCGGCTGAAGGCGGAGGGCAAGCCGGTGGCGGGCGCCGAAGCCGTCGAGGCTGCCGAGGAGGGTGACGAGGCCGCGCGGCGGATCATCGAGGTCTGGGCGGAGCGGGTCGGGATCGGCATCGCGAACGCGATCAACACGTTCGACCCGGAGGAGGTCGTGATCGGCGGTGGCGCCGCACGCGCCGGGGAACGCCTGCTCGAGCCGGCCAAGCGAGTGGCACTCGGCTACGTGGTGCCGGGGCTCGGGCGACGGACGAGCATCCGTCTGGCCTGGCACGGGGTGCGCGCCGGCGTTCTCGGCGCCGCGCTGCTGGCGGCGCAGGAGGTTGAGGCGCAAACCCGCCCGGGTGGGTTGGGCTCTGCCGGGTCGAACTCGGCAGCTGATGCCTCGGCCGCAGGTGAGACGCGGGCGGCGCGTGAGGCGTGAGATGAGCCGGTGTTCTGAATGTGCACGCAAGTGGAAGTGAGTGGGTCATGTCCAAGCGAGTGATCGAGTGCAACATCTGCGGCGAGCCGCTGGCCGCGGCGACCGATGGTGAGCTGCTGCGCCAGGTGCAGATGCATTACCAGTCAGAGCACGGCGACGCGCCGGCGCTTGACGAAGAGAAGGCGCGCGAGATGATCGCGCGCGAGGCATACGACGCGGCCGACGCCTGAGGCAGCGGCTGTTTTTCCGAGGGGGTGGAGGGGATGCAGATCGTCTTGGTCCGCCATGGTGAGACCGAGTGGAGTCTGAGCGGCCAGCACACGAGTCACACGGACCTGCCGCTGACCGAGAAGGGACGAGAGCGGGCAGTGAGGTTGGGGCCGGCGCTCGCGGATTGGACCTTTTCCCTCGTCCTGACGAGCCCACTCCGGCGGGCCCGGGAGACGTGCGAGCTCGCCGGCTTCGGCGACGCCGCCTCACTATGCGAGGACCTGCACGAGTGGGACTACGGCGAGTACGAAGGGCTCACCACCCCCCAGATCTGGGAGACGAACCCTTCGTGGTCGCTGTGGCGCGACGGATGTCCGGGGGGCGAGCAGCCGGCGGAGGTCGGCGCCCGAGCCGATCGGGTGATCGAGCTGATGCGCGCCGCCGACGGCGACTCACTGGCGTTCGCCCACGGGCACATCCTGCGCGTCCTGACCGCGCGGTGGTTGCAGATGGACGCGGCCGGCGGGGCGCGGTTCGCTTTGCACCCCGGCACGATCAGCGTGCTCGGGTTCGAGCGCACGACCGAGGTCATCGAGCTGTGGAATAACGAGCCGTAGCCGCGCTGGTCGTTATTCGCGAGCGCCGGCGCGCCCGGTCTCGTTCGCCGGCGCTGACCTGGTCTTGTTCGCGGGCGCGCCTGGTCTCGTTCGCAGGCGCCAACCTGGTCTCGTTCGCCGGCGCGCCCGGTCTCGTTCGCCGGCGCTGAACTGGTCTCGTTCGCCGGCGCTGAACTGGTCTCGTTCGCGGGCGCGCCCGGTCTCGCTCGCCGGCGCCACCTGGCCTCGTTCGTACGCTCCACCGCGAGGCCCCGGGTGCAAAACGCGTCAAACCGCGTGATCCCCGGCGGCGGAGTGCACATAAGCGTCTCTGGGGCGCTCATTGTGCACTCGGGGTCATCAAGAATGCCGCCGCGGCGCGTTATGCACGGTGTGACGTTTGTCATGGGTGATTTCGGCCGTGCGCCACTTACGCGCCGCGTGGACGCCGCATAACCTGCTCGGCATGACAACGACCCATACACAGGCAGAGGAACTCGCTATCGAGGTGCGCGATTTGCGCAAGTCGTACGACGAGGTTGAGGCCGTGCGCGGGGTGAGCTTCGAGGTCGCTCGGGGTGAGGTGTTCTGTCTGCTTGGGCCAAACGGGGCGGGCAAGACATCGATCGTCGAGATCCTCGAGGGTTACCGAAAGCGAACTCACGGCGAGGCAAGAGTTCTCGGCATGGATCCGGCGCACGGGCAGCGCGAGCTGCGCGATCGCGTCGGAATCGTGCTCCAGCAGTGCGGAGTGCAGAACGATCTCACGGTCACCGAGTTGATCGAGATGTACAGCCGCTACCACGAACGCCGCCGCCCGGTCGGCGAGCTGATCGAGTTGGTCGAGCTCGGCGACAAGCGCGACACGCGCGCCCGAAAGCTGTCGGGAGGCCAGCTTCGACGGCTCGACCTGGCGCTTGCGTTGGTCGGCGATCCGGATCTGATCTTCCTGGACGAGCCCACGACCGGGTTTGACCCCGGCGCGAGGCGCCAGGCGTGGTCGACAATCCGCTCGCTCTGTGACCTGGGCAAGACTGTGTTCCTCACGACGCATTACATGGACGAGGCGCAGCATCTCGCCAACCGGGTGGCGGTCATGAACGCGGGCGAGGTCATCGCGATCGGGCGGCCTGAGAAACTCGGCGGACGCGACCTGCGGCCGGCCGAGATCCGCTTCACGCTGCCGTCGAACTGGTCGCTCGGCGATCTTCCCGACGTTCCGTGCGAGCAGCCCTCGCTCGAGGGCGATCGCGTGCTGGTGCTGACCAAGGAACCGGTGGTGGCCGCGCAGCGGGTCACCACATGGGCGCTCGACAACGATGTCGACCTCGGCCACTTCTCGGTCAGCCAGCCGACACTCGAGGACATCTACCTCGAGCTCACCCGTCCCGTCGAACCGGCGCAGACCGCCGAGGAGGTCCTTCGATGAGCGCAGTCGCCACTCCTTCGCCGAGGCGCGTCGCCACCCCTTCGCTCAAGCGCGATCTGGGCCTGATCGGATGGCAGATCCGTTACGAGCAGCGTGCCTACTGGCGCAATCGGGGTCGCGGGATCTTCACGTTCGTGTTCCCGCTCATGTTCCTGGTGATCTTCGCCTCGGTCGACAAGGGGGCGCACATCTCCAGTCTCGGCGGGATCCCCTACGACGACTTCTTCGTTCCTGGGATCCTCGCCTACGGGTTGATCGCGACCACGTTCGTGAACATGGCGATCAGCACCGCGATCCTCCGCGATCAGGGTGTGCTCAAGCGCATGCAAGGAACGCCGCTGCCGCCGTGGGCCTATGTCGCGGCCCGGATCGGCTCGACGTTGGTGATCGTGCTGATGATGACGGTGATCACGCTGGCGCTCGGGATCGGCGCCTACGGGGTTCACCTCCGAGGTTCGACACTCCCCGGGCTACTCGCCACGCTCGTGCTCGGAACCGCTGCGTTCACTACGCTGGGAATTGGCGTGACACGGCTCATCCCTAACGCCGAGGCCGCGCCGGTGGTCGTGAATCTGCTGATCCTGCCGTTGACGTTCATCTCGAGCATCTGGTTCCCCCCGACCGGGATGCCCAAGGCGCTGGTCGAGATAGCCAAGATCTTCCCGATCCGGGCGCTCGCCGATGGACTCCAGCATGCCTTCAATCCGCACACCATCGGCGCCGGATTCAACGGTCAGGACCTGCGCACGCTGGCGATCTGGACGGCGATTGGGATCTTCCTGATGCTGCGGTTCCTGCGCCAGCCGCAGGGCGAGGTGCGATGACACAACACACGGACGACTGCGGTCCCGGCGCCGGCGAGGCGGCCGTCCGCAGTCGTCTGCTCATCGGCGAGCGCATGCTCGGCCGCAGACCGCCCAACGGGATCCGAGCGATCGCGGCCTGTGTCTGGCTTGGGTTCGTCATCTTCCCGCTGCTGAACGCGATCGGTAAGCACGGGCCCCCTCTGGAGCACGGTCTCGTGATCGGCGGCGCCGCGGTGTTCGTCGCCGGCTATGTGCTGCTCGTGCTGAGGTTGCGCGACGACAGCGCCGGCGTTCCTCTGGCGGTGCTCGCCGTGTTGATTGCGGTGTCGGCGGCACTGACGATCTCCCAGGCGTCGGGCTGGGGCTTCCTGTTCACCTACTGCGCCGCCGTGGCCGCGATGGCCACGCCGCAGCGGATCGGCTTCTACGCGGTGCTGCTGTGCTCGGCGCTGGCCGGTGTCACCTCAGCGATCGGCGGCGCCGATGGTGGCACCGTCGTCGGCTTCATCGCGAGCTCCGCCGGCATCGGGATGCTGATGCTGGTGATGCGCGATCTGCGGATAAGGAACCTCGAGCTGGGCGCGGCCCGGGCCGAGCTCGCCCGGCTGGCCGTCGCCGAGGAGCGAGAGCGGTTCGCGCGGGACCTCCACGACCTGCTCGGCCATTCGCTGTCGGTGATCGCGTTGAAGGCCGAGCTCGCCGGCCGGCTCCTGGCCGACGCCC
The DNA here is from genome assembly GCA_963709205.1 of uncultured Solirubrobacterales bacterium. Classification (GTDB taxonomy): domain Bacteria; phylum Actinomycetota; class Thermoleophilia; order Solirubrobacterales; family Solirubrobacteraceae; genus Palsa-465. The sequence continues at coordinate 11,812 of CAVPVP010000012.1, read as the reverse complement.
CGGCCGACGCCGCCCGCGAGGTTGGTGAGCTCGAGCAGGTCGCCCGCACGGCCCTGGGAGAGGTCCGCGAGGCGGTCAGCGGGTACCACCAGCCGACGCTCGCCGGCGAGCTCGCGGGCGCCCGCATGGCGCTGTCCGCCGCCGGCATCGAGGCGGAGGTGGAGGAGTCCGGCGCGGCGCTCGATGCCCCGGTCGAGGCCGTCCTCGCCTGGGCGGTCCGGGAAGGAGCCACGAACGTGATTCGCCACAGCGGGGCGAACCACTGCACCCTGAAGATCACGACCAGCCTCACCGACGCCGGGGTCGAGGTGATCGACGACGGGCGTGGCGCGGTGACCAACGGGAACAGCGCCGGCTTGCCGAGCACCGGCGTTTCGGCGAGTGCGGGTTACGGCGTCGCGGATAACGGTTTCGCGGGCAACGCCGGGACCCCGGGTGGCGCCGGCATCGGCCACGGCACCGGCCATGCCACCGCCATCGGCAATGGCCACGCCACCGGCGCGGGCGATAGTCACGCCAACGAGGCCAGCGATGGTCACGCCACCCGCGCCGGCGATGTCCACGGCACCGGCGCCGGCGATAGTCACGCCACCCGCGCCGGCGATGTCCACGCCACCGGCGCCGGCGATGTCTACGGCACCGGCGCCGGCGATAGTCACGCCACCGGCGCCGGCGATGTCCACGCCGACGGCGCCGGCAACGAGCATCCCGTCGCCAGCACCGCTGGGCTTGGCGCCGGCGGCAGCGGTGGGCACGGACTCGCCGGCCTCGCCGAGCGCGCCCGGTTGCTCAACGGGTGGATCGAAGCGGGCACGCTTGCGGGCGGCGGCTACCGGCTCGCCGTCACCGTCCCTGTCGCGCGCGCGTGACGCCGGGTGAAGCCGGTTTGATCCGCGTGCTCCTGGCCGAGGACCAGACGATGGTCCGTACCGCGCTCGCCAGCCTCCTGAACCTCGAGCCGGACATCGAGGTCGTGGCCCAGGTTTCACGCGGTGACGAGGTGGCGGGGGCTGCGGTCGCGTCCGCGCCCGACGTCGCGCTGCTCGACATCGAGATGCCGGGCGCGACCGGGCTCGACGCGGCCGACGAGCTCCGACGCGCTCTGCCCGGCTGCCGAGTTCTGATCCTCACCACGTTCGGCCGACCCGGCTACCTGCGCCGCGCGATGGAGGGCGGCGCCGCCGGCTTCCTGCTCAAGGACACGCCCGCCGGCGAGCTCGCCGCCGCGATCCGCCGGGCCGTCGCCGGCGAGCGCGTCGTCGACCCCGGTCTCGCTGCGGCCGCGCTCAGCCAGGGGGAGAGCCCGCTCACGCCGCGCGAGCACGAGGTCCTGCTCGCCTCCCGCGAGCACGCCACGGTCGCCGACCTCGCCAGCGCCCTCTATCTCTCACCGGGAACCGTCCGCAACCACCTCTCCTCGGCGATGCAGAAGCTCGACGCCCGCAACCGGGCGGAGGCCGTGCGCGTCGCGGAGGAGCAGGGCTGGCTGTAGCGGGCGTCGCCCGGCCGTCGGGCGTGGGGCGTACCGACACCCACCCGGGTCATCGCTTAGGTCCAATGAACTCGTCGAGGATCGCTACGTCGGCCTTGCGGGACACGTAGATCGTCGTATGCGATCTGGTCCAGTGAACACCCAGCCGATCGCAGCCTCGACAGAAGATCGCTCGGATGTCGTCTGAGACCTGCCTGAACCCATACCGCGGCCACCACCAGTTCGTACCGGTGTTTTGAAACCGGCATCCGTCGGACTGGATCAGGCCACGGATCAACTGCTGCGGCCATTGGTCAACCAGCGTCTCTTGCCAGTCGGTGAGCTCTATTGATCGCCCCTGCTTCCTGCCGGCGCCGTGTTGAGGAAACACGCACGGCCAACACTTCCAGTTGCACGAGACCTCCACGTAGTTCTGTGGACGGAGCTGTGTCAGGACGCGGCCGGGGCAGACCGCGCTCATCGCAGCTGTGGCGGAGTCGATGATTCCCGGATACCTTGCGTCGAGGGCGAGGCGCAATCGATAGACGTCCTGGGGGTGTGTGGAGATGCACCCGTCGCCGAGGTATAGCCCGAGGAGGTAGACGTAGTCGGGGCCTAGTCGCTCGGCATGAGTCGCGCAGTCGGCGTCTCGACGAACCGAATGAGGAAGGTCGCCCCTCAGCCAATCGGCCACGGTGCGGCGAGGAATACCGAGCTGCCGCGAGATTTCCGTCGCGCTCGCACCGGCAGCCGAGCACTCGAGCGCGGCGCGCACCACGCGGGTCCGATGCACCTACACCTCCGATGCGGCTGAGAGGACTCGAACCTCCACGCCCGTAAGGGCACGGCGACCTGAACGCCGCGTGTATACCAATTTCACCACAGCCGCGGGAGGCAAGAACTTAGCAGGGTGAAGGCCGCTGAGGGGTTTCAAATCATGCGATCACATGTTCGTATCATAGAAACGCCCTCGGACGGAAAGACCTGCAAAAGGTGGATTTTGACCCGCAACGAAAGTCGGCGGGCCGCGCCCGCTTGTGGCTACGGCACTCCGGTCGCGCGGGGGGCGACGACTTCATGCCGGTGGCGGACGACGTCCTCATACTGACTCGGCGCGGCTCGGTCCGGTCTCGAGCGCGAGCCCATGTCGCCGAGACATCAGCGGTCCGCCTGCGACCGAGCCGGCGGCAAGCATCCCCGCGTCGTCGATCAGGAAGGCGCGGCGGTGCTTCCCCGCGTTAACTCATTCAGAGGGTCGGTCCTCCCAAACGGGCGCCTCCACGCCCCGGCGCGAGGCCATCACCCGCCGCCGGCGCCGAAGCCACCAAGTCGTGAACGTCCGCGCCACGCGCGGTAGCCTTGCCGCTACGCTGAAGCAGGCGATCGCGACCGCAGCCGTGCCCGGAGCCCGGATGCACGGCCGGGGCCGCGACGTCGCTGTTTTAGTTCAGTCTCTCGCCGCTATCGTCTAGGGGACTAGGACGCCGCCCTCTCACGGCGGAAACCCGGGTTCGAATCCCGGTAGCGGTATAGCCACGAAAGCCCCGCATAGATGGGGTTTTTGTATGCCCGGATGCGGCTGAGAATGCGCTTCATGACGCCTCCGTAGACACTAGATGGACACCAACTTGTCGCCGCGCCTTGGCGATCTCAGCGTCCGCGTCGATGCTCGGCGCCTCGGCGTACTCGTCGATCAGGTGCGCGTAGGTCGAGAGCAGCACCGCCAGCGAGTGCCCTAGCTGATCGGCGACCCATCGCGGCTGACGGCCCTCGGCGAGCAGGAGCGAGGCGAACGAGTGGCGTAGGTCGTACGGGCGGGGGACCGGGTCGAGCCCGACCGTGCGGCAGGCCGGCGCCCAGCGGTCGGCGCGCCACATCTGCCAGGCGTTCTTGTCCCACGGCTTGCCCTCGTCGTCGAGCAGGATGAGGGACTTCCCTGGTGGCCGGCCAAGCGCGAGCTTGTACTCGCGGACGTCCTGGGCGAGTGCCGACACCAGACGAATGGTGCGGTGCCGCTCGTTCTTGGTCGGCTTGCTCGAGCCGTCCGGGTTGGCGGCGCGCTGCACGAGGATCGTGTTCTCTCGCACCCCGCTGAGCGGCAGCGCCCGCAGCTCGCCGGGCCGCAGGCCGGCGTAGGCGAGGACGGACACGATCAACGCGTCCCGCTGCCGGGTCTGCGGCGTTCCAGGTGCCGGCAGCTCGTAGCGACGACGGTTGCGTTGTCCCGCGTCTGACGCGGCGACCTCGCGCGGAGCTGGGTTCAGCATCGCGGACCGGAGGCGCTCGACCGTGGCGGGTGAGAGCGGCTGCACGGCGTCATGTGGCGCCGGCCGTGGCGCACGAACCAGCGATAGCGGGTTGGCGATGATCGCGCCGCTCTCGGCGGCATGACGCAGCACGCTTGAGAGCAGTGTGCGTGCCTTACGGATCGTGCCGGGGCTGACGCCAGCCTTGATCCGGCCGGCCTGCCATGCGTACAGCAACGGCGCGCTGAAGTGGCCAAGCGGCACGTCGTCGAGCCACGGTGCAATGTGGACGCTGTAGACGTCGGCGTACCGCTCGCGGGTCGAGTCTGCAAGTAGCGTCGCGTGCTCGATCGCCCAGCGCTGCTCGATCCAATCGCCGAGCGTCGGGCCGCCGCGGGCCGTGAGCTGCTGGACGGCGAGCGGGCCAAGCTGTTTCCGACGCGCGACCTCGCGGTCCCATGCGTCGGCGTCGCGCTTCAGCGCGAACGTACGAGCGCGTTCCCTGCCGCTCTCGCGCCAGCGGGTCTTCCAACCGCGCGAGCCATCCTTGCGGGTGACGGGCTCGACGCTCACCGGGCGGCCTGCCGGCACCGGCGGCCGACCGTCGTCCTATCGATCGTCTGCGCCCCGGCGACGCCGCGGACGCTCGGCCCGCGGGTGAGGGCCCTACGGACGATCTCGTCGCGGTCGTGCTCGGTGTCTCGGACGCCCCGCTGGCCGGCCGCAACGTCCGCGAACCACCCGCGGCCGTCCGAGGTGATGTGTCGTCCAGGCTTCCTTGGCACGGCCTCTCCTCGCGTTGTGATGCGTACGCTACAGCGAGGTGTTCCGTACGCCGTGCGGCGGGCCTCTTCGCTAGTGCGGCCCGCCGGCCCGAATCGCGTTCGCAGCGCGAGCGCGCGAGCGCAACCGCGCGACAACCGCGGGTGCCGCCGAGGCATGGTGCAGGGGCTCGAGCGCCAGCTCGGCGGGATCGAATCGCCAATGGCGGCCGACTCGCCTTGCCCCCGCAACCCGCCCGGCGGCAGCCGCCCGCGTGAGTGTCTTCGGATGCACGCCCAGACGGCCCGCAGCCTCGGTAGGGGAGAGGAGGCGGTCGTCGGTCTTGCGCTCGTTCAGCAGCACGCTCAGTTCCTCACAGGCGCGTGGGTTGGCGCGTAGCTCGCCGAGAAGAGCCATGACGAGCGTGTGAGCTACCCGGAGCTCAGCGCTGGCCGTCTCCATCGATCCTCCAACGTTATTGGCGTGCGCCTGTGCGGCGACGGCTGCTGTGGCTGACACGTCCGAGGGTGCACCGCGAGTTCGATCCGGTCCAGAGCGAGATGGTCCCGAGAAGTTGCGGTTGTGCCAGGCTTCACGGGGCGGGCGCGAGTCGCGCGTCAGGGTGGGTTCGGCGACGGTGCTCGGGGTTGGCGAGGGCGCGGCGGATGTCGCTGTGAGCGGTCGGCTTGTTGGCGTCCAGGATGGCGCAGGCGCCACGCTCGAACGGGCGAGCTCTTACGGTCGGTCGAGATCGCTCGTGGCCCGGCCCGCACGCGATCATCCGCCCGATCAGCTGCGTTGCCATCTCGCTCGGTAGGTACCGGTCGCGACACCTGAGATCCCCTTACCGATCGCGGCCTCGTGACACTGAAGGTCGTGGCGGCGCGCCCCCACCTGGGGCCGGGCGGTCGCAGTTCAAATCCTGTCTCCCCGACTACAAAAGCCCTGCTAATAGGAGGGTCGCTAGCAGTCACGGCGGGCCGCAGTGCAGCCAAGGGCGACAAACGGGCGACAAACGTAGGCTGTCCGTGCAGAATCGCGGATGGAACTGGGCGGGCGATTCCCTCTCCGGAGCGACCCAGAACCGCCGACCCTCTCGCCTTCTCGACGCGTCGCCTGAGGAGAAGGGTTGTCCACCCGATCACTGGGGCGAGCGGAACCCCTTCTGCCCGGTCGCAGGCTGCGCACTGCTGGCCGCGACGGGCGTGGCTCGTCAGCGCCGGCGAGGACGGATGTGTGGCTCGCTCGGCTCGAGCGGCCAGTTGATGCCGAGATCGCGCGGGATGCGAGGCTTGGGCACCCGCCCGATCAGGTCGATGAGCGGCGGCGCGAGCAGCGCGGCATGGCGCTCATCAGCGAGTGCGAGCTTGATCCAGCTGACCAGGAGGGCCAGCGCGAGCGGTTCGTACGGATGCTCGACGTCGTGCCCGCGGGCGGGAAAGCCGTGCGCGAACCCTGGGGCCGCGATCTCGGCCGGTTGCCCTCGCCGGTGGCCGCCGTGGGACTGCATCAGCAGCACCGCTGCCAGTTCGCCTTCTGCGATCCGCTCTGGCCAACCGTGGACCGAGTACCTGTTGCCGTCGCGCTTCCAGGCGCGCTCGCGCGCCTTGCGCCAGGCCGGGTAGTGGGTCGCGGCGCAAACCTCGACGACCGGCTGCGCGCGCCACACGGTCACGTCGGGTCGTGATGCGCGGGCTGCGAGCTCGGTGACCTGCCGCTGCAGGCTGTTTCGTGCCCGTGAGCGCCGCCAGCGAGTGCCGAGCCGTACCGGGCCGCTCACCGCCCGCACCGCAGGGTCGACTCGTGCAGCAGCCAGCCGAGGCGCACGGACCCGCCGGTTGCGACGCGAGCTCCTGCGGCATAGCCGGCGAGTTGTTCACCGGCGCGGCGCGGCACGGCCGGCCGTGATCCACGGCAGCTGCCGTCCGGCGTCAACGACATCAACGCCGCTGCCCCGAAGAAGGGACATCACGGTAATCGTCGCAGACGACGCTGCGGCGGGTGGGATGCGGAACGGCGCGCCTGGCCCTGGTTGTGTCCAAGGCTCGGTGGATCGCCAAGGTCATCGACCGAGACTACCTTGACCCAGGGAGGGGCGTGACTGCTCCTCTGGCGCGGAGGACGTCGGCTGCTCTTGGCTGTGCCCTCGTCCCGCCGGGCCAGCTAACGCTTTCGCGGATGCGGAAGTCCGTCACGGCCAGCTGGCCCGCGGCCGGCCGTCGCGAGATGCTCGTCGCCGAGCGAACGCAGAGCTCGGTCTTACTGCCTCGCCGCCGCCGCGATCGCCGCCGGTGCGACGGCTGTCGGTCTCTCAGGATGGAACGTGGCTGCTCCCGGCTGGCGGCACGGCCAGGACTGGGCACGGCGCGACGTGCAGCAGCCGCAACACGACACTGCCCAGGAGCAGTTCCGCGATTGGCCCGTGCCCGCGGGTGCCCATAACGACAAGATCTGCTCCGACCTCCCGAGCGATGTCAGCGATCTCATGCGCCGGCTGGGGACCAACGTGGTCAACGATCCTGAGACTCGGTTTGAACCCATCCCTCGCGAGCTGCTGAACGGTCTCCTCGAGCTTGGCCTTCACCACATCCTCGTCGGGGTACACGGCGAGTCCGGTCTTGGTCGCGTAGTGCTGGGCCACGTGGACCACGACAAGCGAAGCTGCCCCACTGCCGCGCCGGTGACACACCTGAGTTGCGCGGACAGGAGGGCGGATCGCTCCGAGGCCTGATCGCCGTTTGATCGTGGGATGGCGACATGCAGGTCTACTCGGCCAAAGCGGGTGAGTTCTGCTTTCGTTGTGTGGGGTGCCAGCTGGTGGGCGGCTCGTTCATGCGTGCCGCAGCGCCTCGCCCGGCTTGAATTGCACGGCGCGGCGTAGCGGGATCGGCATCACGAACAGTGCGAGCACGAGGGTGCCGAGGAGCGCGATCGGGATGTTGAGAGCTGGGAACGCGAACAGCAGGTGTTCGTTGAACACGTTCTCGGCGAGCGTGACGCCGCGAGGAGCATCCACCGGTCACGCCGCGAGCGTCGCGCTCTGTGCGGAGACGGCGTGTAAGGGTGGCACAGGAAGAAGTACTTAGCCGCGCTTATCTGCCCCGAAGTACCGATGAGCGGCGCCCGTGATCGCGTCATGCTGGCGTTGGCGAATGGCTGAAAGGAGTGGCAATGCCAACGCAGCAGATCACCAACGGAAAGGCGTCGGTTGTCGACCCAGCTGCGTCATCCGACGACGAACTGCAGCTTCGCGAGCTGGCGGTCAAGCAGCTCGAGCGAAAGCGTCGTTTCCGGATGCACGCGATCTCGTACGCGGCTGCGTGCGTTGTGCTGATCGTGATCTGGGCGATCACCGAGTACAGCAACGCGGGTGGCTGGCCCACAAACGGATTCAGCCAGAGCTCGAGCATCCCGCACGAGTGGAACGTCTGGATCATCTATCCGGTGCTGGGCCTGGGCTGATCTTCGGGATCGACGCGTGGAACACGTTCGGGCGCAAGCCGATCACTGAGCGCGAGATCCGTCGAGAGATGGACCGCCTAAGCGGGACCCGCTGAGAGGGTCCCGGAGTGTTTGGAGGGAATCGTGATGACGATCGAGTATTTGCACGCTTCGAACTTCGGCAACGGGGCGATGGTCGCGGAGCGCTTCAAGGAGCAAATGGCCGCCAACGGTGTCGATGTCGATGTCCACCACATCCGCGAGGTGAAGGCGGCGGAGCTTCCGGCGGCTGATCTGTACGTGTTCAGCTCGCCGGGTCGTATTGGCAAGCCGATTCGCGGGATGCGCCGCTTCCTGAAGAAGGTGAGCCTGCCTGCCGGCTCTCGGTACGCGATCCTGACCACTGAGGCGATGCCGAAGCCGGACAAGAAGACTGGGCGGGTGCCGACCGAGGAGGAGCTGGCCAGGCACCAGCGGGTCAGGTCGATCATGAACGAGCTCCTACAGGGCAAGGGTGTCGTCAAGCTCGGCGAGGAGAAGGTTTACGTGACCGGACTCAAGGGGCCGCTGGAAGATGGGTGGGAGATGAAGGTGGATGCCTTCGTGGCCGCACTCTGCGCCCGCCTCGGACGCGCTGCGGCTGCGCCAGCGCGCGCACCGCGGGAAGTCGCGTAGAGCGGGGTCTGGGTCTGATGGAGATCGGTCAGCGTGTGTCGCATGGAGAGCGTCGACAGCCGAGGGGCGCGGCCGGGCAGGCGAGTGGCGCGTCGGCTTCGATCAACGAGGTCGATCTGAAGCTCAGGGTGGCCGAGGTGCTGGACCGCTGGCCTTCCGCGGGCCTCGCTGTCGTTGTCGTGCGCGACGGGTCGCTCGAGTGGTTCCTTGGCCACGGCGTCGCGGACGTTGAATCGAAGGAGCCGATCACCGAGGACACGGTGTTCCGGATCGGGTCGATCACCAAGACGTTCACCGCGATCGCGGTGATGCAGTTGTGCGAGCAGGGGCTGGTGGACCTGGACGCGCCCGCCAACGATTACCTTCGCGCCTTCCGGCTGGTGCCGGCCAAACCGAGTTTCCGGCCGACGTTGCGCCATCTTCTGACGCACACCGCTGGGATCGGCTACTGGCGGCGGCTGTCGGACCTGCTTCAGCCCGGTGTCGGCTCCGGCGACAGGGCGGGGCGATCGGGCGCCCCTCCGCTCGCCGAGTACTACCGCCGAGGGCTGCCGGTCGAGATCGGGCCGGGAACCAAGTGGGCGTACAGCAACCACGGGTTCGCGGCGCTCGGACAGATCGTCAGGGACGTCAGCGGCCAGCCGCTCGAGCGTTACCTGCGCGAGCGGATCTTCGTACCGTTGGGGATGGATCACACCGACCTGCGCCGCTCCGAGCGCGTCCGCACCCGCCTGGCCACCGGGTACGTGCTCCGCTCCCGTGGCCTGAAGCCTGTCGCCGACCGCGAGGTCCCAACCCCGGGCGGCGGCGGTGTCTACTCCACGGCGGCGGACGTCGCCCGCTACATCCCCGCGCTTCAGCAGATGTACGCAGGCCAGCAGAATCTGGGTGCTGAAGCCCGAGACCTTGGCGTCCATGTTCCAACCACACTTCCAGCCCGACCCGCGGCTGCCGGGCATGGGCCTTGCGTGTTCGAGCTCGGCGAGGAGAGCGGCCACAAGACCATCGCGAAGACCGGCATCGTGTCCGGCTTTCACTCAGCGATCGTCCTGGCGCCCGAGGACCGGATCGGAGTCGTCGTTCTCAGCAACACCGGAGGTCTCGACGGTCGGAATGCGCGGCGATGCTTGCGGGAGCACTCCTCCGTCGCCGGCTCGGCCTCCCCGATCAGGCGATCTGCACCGACATCCCCGCCCGCCCCGAGAGCTGGAGCGAGATCTGCGGCTGGTACAGCCCCGATCCCGGCCCCGTCACAAACCTGTTCACACGAGCCCTGATGGGCGCTGGAGCCGAAGTCACGGTCCGCGACGGCCACCCCACGCTCAAGCCGCTGCACCCGATCCCAGCGATCCGACGCGGAATGCGGCTACACCCCGACGATCCCAACGACCCGTGGGCGTTCCGAGTGGAATTGCCCAATACGGCATCAACCTCCGCGTCGTGTTAGAAGCAGAACCCTGGAGGGGGCAGACGATTACGCGGCTGCTTACAGACACGTTCTCGTTTCAGAAGAGGCCGGATGCCCGCAACCCTCGACCGTGGGTTCAGGGCGCGCTACTCGCCGGGGCTGCGGCGATCGCCGTCCGCCAACGCCGCGAAGGACAACGTCTGTGGGCTCTGATACCTGCTCATCTGCGGTCGCCATGACGCTCCGACGGGCGACGCTTGCAGCAGTCAAGCTCGTGCACACGTTTGCGTGGTTCTCGATCGAGTCGTGCATGCTCTACGTGCTCTGGGCGGGCTCCAGGAGGCGGTCTGATCGCCGTGTCGCGATCGCCGCAGGAGTGGTCGCGAGCGAGAGTCTGGTCTTCGCTGCGAACGGGTTCCGATGCCCCCTGACGCAGGTCGCGGAGCGCGTCGGCGCCGAGCGCGGCTCGGTCACCGACAGCTACCTGCCGTACCGGTTCGCTCACAACCTGCCGGCAATCCGCGTCCCTCTGATCATGCTCGCCGGATACCTCCACGGACGAAACCTACGACGACAGTGACGGCTGGAACGACCAGCGGCGGCTGTCACCCAGCACTCGCCCGCTGGACGCACTCCAAGCATTGCGAGACATGCTCTTGCTCTGCGCCGAGTCCCGGCGTCCACTACACCAGATACCTGTTTCGCGCGGGACAGCGAGTCTCTGAGCGAGCGAAATCCTGTGAACGTCCGCGGCGTGAGTATCGACCCGACCCGGTGCTCTCGTGGCCGATCGCTAGCAGTGGCTTGAATCTGGATTCGATCCAGCCATCGGACGGTGGCCGTGCTCCGAGCTGGAACGCTGGGCTCGTGGTGGCTCGCCGACAGGGGGCGCAACAGCATCCTGCTTGACCACCGTGTTCCCGGACGTCGTAACCGTGGCTTCTCCGTCCCTGGCCGGCGAGGAACTGCGGATGGCGAGCAGCTGTCCGCGTCCTATCGTTGGGTCCCGGCTAACAAGGAGGTTCGGATGGCGATCGAGGATCGAACAAGCCCCCTCGACCGAGTGGCAGCTCGATCGACGATCGGCGGCCCGCCGGTCGGCGAGCCGATGCTGATTGACCGCTTGATGCCATGCTACGACGCTGTCCGCGCCGAGCACCGGATCGTCCCGGGCGACATCGCGACCGTTTACGCCGCGGCACGCCGCGCCGACTTCATCCGCGCCTGGCGCGAGTCCGCCGCCGTCCGGCTGCTGTTCGCCGCCCGCGGCCTGGGCGAGCGGGCCGTCTCGCTGATCGCTCGGCGTGAGCACCGCCAGCCGCCGCCACTGGAGTCGTTGCGACTGGCCGACATGCCAACCCACGGTGACTGGGTGCTCCTCGGCGAGGACCCGCCCCACGAGATTGCGTTCGGGGTTGTCGGACGCTTCTGGGCGGGAGAGACCGTCTGGACGCAGATCGACACAGCCGATTTCAGAGCGTTCGCCGAGCCCGGCTTCGGAAAGATCGCTTGCAACTTCTCGCTGCGGCCCTACGGCGCCGACCGGACACTCGTGACCTACGAATGCCGGACGCTCGCGACCGACGAGACCGCCCGCCGGGGCTTCACGCGCTACTGGCGGCCACTGGCGCCATTCATCGGCCTGGTTATGCGCTCACAACTGCGGGTAATCGAGGCGGAGATCACCCGCCGCTAGACCGAGCGGGCGCACATATACGGTGCGCCGGTTCGGGACCGGCAGGGAGCAAGAACAGTCGCCTCTGGGTCCGACGCGCCAACTGCTAGCCAAGCGAGCGGAAATTGCAAGCA
>CAVPVP010000011.1:0-56761 GCA_963709205.1 uncultured Solirubrobacterales bacterium | reverse complement strand
CCTAGTCGTCCTCTTTGCCGCGGTCGGCGGCACCGCGGTCGCAAGCGGATGGGTGATCACGAGGATTGGCCAAATCAAGCCGAGCGTTCGGCATCAGCTCCGCGGCAACGCCGGGACCCCACGGACCCCAGGGTCCCCAGGGTCCAGTCGGACCCACCGGGGCGACGGGACCAGCCGGTATCCCCGGTGTCGTGATGGTCGAGAGCGCGATGGTCACGCTCGCAAGCGGCGCCGTCAACGGCACGTTCGCCTCGTGTCCCGCCGGGGATGTCGCCCTTGGTGGCGGCTGGGACGGCGGTACCACGCCACCGGTGCTCGCCACGGTCGCCTACAACGACCCGATCGGCAACGACACGGCATGGAACGTAACGATGGTCGACAACCAGTCAGGTCAGTCGTCTACGTTTGCAGCAGTCGTGGAGTGCGCGCCCGCAGCCAGCGGCGCACGCATCGCCCACGTGTCCCGCACGACGGTCGAGCGCGAGGCAGCCCAAGCCCTTGCAGCAGTTCGCGCCCGCAAGTAGACCGAACGCCATCGAAGTCACGCGCGGAGCCTCGCCCCGTGCGGGGCTCGTGTCGTGAGCCACCGCTGCCAGCCACCGTCGATCTCGTCCTAGGCCGCTAGCTGTCACCTGACGATCCTGGCGTAGCGCGAGGACGACGGCGCTGTGGTGCCGCCTCGCGGCCACGAAATATGCTCTCACCCCGGCGGGCGGAACCCGGATGCTGAGCTCCTGCTTTTCAGTGGCTCGACGCCTGCCGCGGGATGCTGGGCAGATGGCCGGGTCAGAGCTTCTCGGTGCCGCTGGTCGCCGTCGGTCGCCGGCGACTAATGCCGGGCTTTCATTTGCGGCCGCTAGCGACGCAACGGCAGTCTGAGCTCCGAGTTGCACGAAGCGGCACCCCGTCGCTCGCTCGATGCTCGGCGCTCCCTGGGTGATCAGGTCACAGTGAGACGGAAGACCGGATGATCAGGCGCGATCCGGCGCAGATCGTCATCCGGCGAATCTGGTCCGACGCCGCCAAAGAACACCCCTACCTCGAACTTCCACTTCTTCAGGTAGGCCCGAAGCAGCGGCGGCTTGTCGTCGTCTGCTAGCTCAACCGCGCTAAAGGCTTGCACTCGCCTGCCGACGCGCAGCCTCCCGTGACCGCTGGCGCGTAGGTTCTTGACCCATTGGGTGTGACCGCGCGGCGACACCAAGAAGTCCGCACCCTGGTACCGCAGAAGGTTGACCGGGGTCTGCCTCCACTCACCGGACTTGCGGCCTTTCACCTCGAGGACCCGGGAGCCGTACACGCTGACGCCCAGGCGCGTGAGCGCGGCAACGATCCGATTGAAGACGTTGGTTGTGAACCATCCCGGACGCTGGTAATGCTCAGCCATCGTGATCATTGTGCCAGCCCAGGATCGAGACGCGCCCCTGGGGTTGCTCGGAGGCCCGCCATTCCTGCCCAACCGAGATCGCGGGAATCGCGCCTGGCGCGGCTGGCGGCGAAGCAGCCAATTCGGGCTACCGCTTGCCATGCTCAGCGGGACTGCCTCAGCTCGTGCGAAGCGGAACGATGGCTTTCGCGGCGGCGCTAGGCCGCGCGGGTTGCGGATGGTAAGCGGCTCCACAACGCGGGTCTTCATCACGTCCAGGTGCGACTACGGGGCCTGCCAGCGGCCCGACGCGCGAGAATGTTGAGATGAGCGTCCCGGAGAACGAGGGAGAGCCGATTACCGAGGCTGGCCTGGCGGCACTCGAGGCGGAGATCGCGGAACTGGAGACGGTCGGGCGCCGTGAGATCGCGGCTCGGATCCGCACGGCCCGCGCCCACGGCGACCTCAAGGAGAACGGCGAGTATCACGCGGCGAAGGAGGACCAAGCGTTCCTGGAGACGCGGATCCGCCGTCTGCGGCAGCGGCGGCACAATGCCGTCGTCGTTCATGCCGCCGAAGGGTCCGGAATGGTGTTTGCGTTCGGTCGCTCCGCCGAGGTCCGCGACGAGGACACGGGTGAGGTCCACACGTGGGCCATCGTCGGCGCTGGGGAGGCCGACCGCGCGAGCGGCAAGCTCTCCGTGCAGTCCCCCGTCGGCAAGGCCCTGCTGGACCATGCTCCCGGTGCGACTGTCGAGGTCCCCGTTCCCGGCGGCACCCGCCGACTTACGATCGAGCGCATCCTCTAGACGAGCCTCTTGCGTTCGCCCCGCTGCGGGTAGGTCGGACAGATCGACAGCATCTGCGATCTCACCACTCCCCTGCCTCCCCACCTCCAATTTATACCGAACAGGGCGCTCTCATGAGGCTCTGATTCATGCCGCATAATCGCGCGCCCCACGATGGAACCAATGAGCAGGAGCGGAGTTGACCGGGTCAACTCCAAGGGAGGTGAGCGGATGAGCCACGTGTTGGATTTCCAGGAGATCGACCACAGCCACGTTGCGGTCGTTGGCGGCAAGGGCGCACTCCTGGGTGAGCTTTCGCGGATTGAAGGCATCCTCGTGCCGCCTGGATTTTGCGTGACGACGGACGCATTCCAGCGGACCCTGGCGGGAGCGCCGTCGATGGACGATCGGCTCGCTCGGCTCTCGCGCTTGCAGCCCGAGGATAGGGAGGCGATCCGCGCGCTGAGCGCGGAGATCCGTCGGGCCGTTGAGGGCATCGCGATCCCGGACGATGTCGCGTTGGCGATTACGCGTGCGCTGGCCCGGCTCGGCGAGCAACCGGCCTGCGCCGTTCGATCGAGCGCGACGGCGGAGGACTTGCCGAGCGCATCCTTCGCGGGCCAATACGACTCCTACCTGAACGTCGTGGGCCCGGGGGACGTCCTCCAGCACGTGAGCCGGTGCTGGGCCTCGCTCTTCAGCGAGCGGGCATTGATCTATCGCCTGCGGAACGGTTTCGACCACCGCAAGGTCCAGATGGCCGTCGTCGTGCAGCAGATGGTCGTCCCGCAAGCCGCCGGGATCCTGTTCACGGCCGACCCCGTCACCTCCAGTCGGAAGGTTGCCTCGGTGGAGGCGAGCTTCGGTCTCGGTGAGGCGCTGGTCTCCGGCCTCGTGAACGGGGACACCTTCAAGGTGCGGGACGGCGAGGTCGTCGCGAGGACGGTCGCTACCAAACAGCGTGCGATCCACGGCTCGCCGGTGAGCGGGACGGAAGAACTGGCGGTCGCGCCGGCGCGGCAGGAGCAGCCGGCGCTCACGGACGCGCAGGTCGTGCGGCTCGTGCAGCTGGGCCGGCGGATCGAAGCGCATTTCGGCCACCCGCAGGACATCGAATGGTGCCTGGCTGACGGCGACTTCTGGATCGTCCAGGGCCGGCCGATCACGACGCTGTTCCCGATCCCCGAGGCCGCCGACCGAGAGAACCACGTATACGTCTCAGTCGGTCATGGGCAGATGATGACCGAGGCGATGAGGCCGCTGGGGGTCTCCGTGTGGCAGCTGACGGCCATGGCGCCGATGCATGAGGCCGGTGGCAGGCTGTTCGTCGACGTCACCCAACGACTGGCTTCGCCGACGACTCGGGCAGGTCTCGTGGAGGTCCTGGGGAGAGGCGATCCGCTGATCGGGGACGCGCTGCAGACCATCCTCGAACGCGGCGACTTCCTGCCCTCGCTCCCAGATAAGGACCCGCCCACCCCGCCCACCCCAGGCGGGCCGCCGGTCGGGAGTGCGCCCGCTCAGATCGACACCGATCCGGCGATCGTCACCGCGCTGATCGAGCGCAGCCGGGTCTCGATCGCCGCCCTGAAGCGCGACATCCAGACTAAGTCCGGGCCAGCGCTGTTCGACTTTCTGCTGGAGGCCTTCAAGGAGCACAAGCGAGTCCTCGGCGATTCGCTGAGCCATCGGGCGATCATGGCGGGGATGCAGGCCACGTGGTGGCTCAACGAGCAGCTGGAGGCGTGGCTGGGCGAGAAGAACGCGGCCGACACGCTCACGCTGTCCGCCCCGGGCAACGTCACGTCTGAGATGGGGCTGGCGCTGCTGGACGTCGCGGACGTGATTCGCCCGCACCTGCACGTCGTGGGGTTCCTGCAACACGTCGAGGACGAGGGTTGCGAGGACGACGCCTTCCTGGACGAGCTGGCGAAGCTCGCGGGCGGGCGGGAAGCGCAGGAAGCGATTCGGGCCTACCTCGAGAAGTACGGCATGCGCTGCGTCGGCGAGATCGACATCACCAGGCCACGATGGAGCGAGCGCCCCACCACGCTCGTCCCGCTGATCCTCGACAACATCAGGAACTTCACGCCCGGCGAGGCCAGGCGGCGCCTCGAACGAGGGCGGCAAGCGGCCCGGAGCAAGGAACAAGAGCTGCTGGAGCGCCTGCGCGCCTCGGCAGACGGAGTGACGAAGGCCAACGAGGCCAAGCGGATGATCGACCGGGTCCGGACCTTCAGCGGCTACCGCGAGTACCCCAAGTACGGCATCGTCAACCGCTACTTCGTCTACAAGCAGGCGCTGCTGGAAGAAGCCGAGCGCCTAGTGCAGGCAGACGTGCTTCGTGACAAGGAAGAAATCTTCTACCTCACCTTCCACGAGCTCCACGACGTCGTGAGCACGCGCCGAGTGGACCAGCAGCTGATCCGCCAGCGCAAGGACGCATTTCGCTCCCACCAAGCGCTCACGCCGCCCCGCGTGCTCACCTCGGACGGCGAGGTCATCGCCGGGGCCTACCGACGTGACGATGTTCCCTCAGGCGCGCTGATCGGCCTCCCGGTCTCCGCCGGGATCATCGAAGGACGCGCCCGCGTCATCCGAGACATCGCGCAGGCCGACATCGAAGCCGGCGACATACTCGTCACCACCTACACCGATCCCAGCTGGACACCCCTATTCCTCGCCATCAAAGGCCTGGTGACCGAGGTCGGGGGCCTGATGACCCACGGCGCGGTCATCGCACGCGAGTACGGCTTGCCGGCGGTCGTGGGAGTTGAGCATGCGACGGACCTGATTCGGGATGGGCAGCGTATCCGCGTGCATGGATCGGACGGATACGTCGAGATCCTGCGCGACCCGGGCCAGACCTGCGACGGCGCCACGCCACGATGCGCGTGTTGACTTGAGAGCACGTCCCGTGCGCCAACCGCTCCCGGCTCCTGCTCCTCGCCAGTCTCGACACGCACCGCGTCGTCGGGCGTGGACGGTGGCCAACGCGTCCTCCGTTCGCCGTAGCGGTCGCCTGCTTCCGGCGAGTGAACGCGATCGTGCGCGTCATCTTCGGGGGGCCGGCGGACCGAGAGTCGTATGTTGGTGGGATGGCGGACCGCCGGGACGCCGACTTCACCTACTCGATGACTGATCGGGTCATCCGTCTCAGTCTCGGTGAGCTGCCCGATTTCAGCGGCGCGAAGTTCGACGGGGATTTCTCGCTAGGTCTCGAGCAGGCGCAGCGGCGTAAGCACGAGTACGTGGCCGAACAGGTCGGGATCGGGCCGGGGCGCCGCCTGCTCGACCTCGGTTGCGGCTGGGGTCCGCTGCTCGCCTATACCCGGGCGCGCGGCGGGACCGGCGTGGGCGTAACGCTCTCCTCGGCGCAACTGACGGCCTGCCGCCGGCACGGGCTTGAGGTCTATCTTGAGGACGCGCGCGAGATCGACCGGGAACGCTTCGGCGCGTTCGACGCCGCGGCGAGCCTCGGCG
This sequence comes from uncultured Solirubrobacterales bacterium, assembly GCA_963709205.1. Lineage (GTDB taxonomy): Bacteria > Actinomycetota > Thermoleophilia > Solirubrobacterales > Solirubrobacteraceae > Palsa-465. The sequence continues at coordinate 51,124 of CAVPVP010000011.1, read as the reverse complement.
CGTTTGAGCATTTCTGTTCCCCGGAGGACTATCAGGCGGGGCGTCAGGAGGAGATCTACCGCGACCTGTTCGCCCGCGTCTCGAGTCTGTTGCCGCCCGGCGGCCGCTTCTATCTCCAGACGATGGTCTTCGGTCGCAACATGATTCCGGCATCGCGGATCGACCTGGAGGCGCTCCGAGCGCTCCCGCCGCGAGATTCCGACGAGTGGTACATCGCTCTGCTGGGCCGCCAGTTCCCCGGCTCCTGGCTACCGTACGGCCGGGAGCAGGTCATTCGGTGCGCTGAGCCACACCTCCGGCTGGTCTCGAGCGTCAGCGGCCGCCTCGACTACATCGAGACGATCAACCGGTGGAACGCGCGGATCGGCGCGCCGAGCTTCAGAAAGACGCTGCTCAAGCTCCGGCTGCTGCCGCGCTGGCTCACCAGCGCCGACTTCCGCCTCGCGTTCAGCTCCGGCGTGAGCGCCAACCAGGTCTGCTTCGAGCGCGAGCTCCTCGACCACTACCGCCTCGTGTTTGAAAACAGAAAGTGACGCAGGACGTCAGGCAGTTGCGCCGCGCGTGGTCGATCGGCGCCGTGTAAGCGTCGTCGGTCTGACCTGGCTCGTTCAGCGCAACCGCCGCTGACCGGACGGCGATATCGAGGCTTGCGATCCGGTTCGGTTGCTCTTCCGGTCGCGTGGCTTCCTGAACACCTTCTGGTAGGCCTCGAGGAGGAAGGGCAGCATGTCTGGCTCGGGCATCGGCTTTCCTGCGGCCTGTCGCCGTAGCATCTCGCTGCAGAGTTGGATGTACGCCTCGCCGAGCGCGGCGGTCAGCCCTGCGGCCACCGACGCGTTGATGACGGAGACGCCGGGAACGACCTTCAGGAGGTTCGCGGCGATTTGTCTGCCGACGACCGTCACCCCGCCCTGGCCCACCAGTCCGCGGATCAGGTTGACGGCGCGGTCGCTGCCCATGTCGATGCCGAACATGGCGTTGATGCTCGCGAGCATTCCGAGCTGCACCGGCATCAGCACCGCGGCGTCGGGGACCGGAATGGGTACAGCGCCGATCCCGGCTGCCGCAACGCTCGACGCGCCGACAACCGCTCGCGCCTGGTTGGCTTTGAGCCGGATGACTACCCCTTGGGCGTTTGTAAACGCCCGCCTCACCGCCTCGGGGAGGATGTCATTGGTCCGCTCGACGAGTTCCTCCAGGCCTCGTGGCGGGATGGTCTGTCCGGCAACCCTGCGCTCGCGGGCGAGCGTCCGGATAGGGCTGCCTTCGATGGGCAGGTTCTCGGCGGCAATGGCGCGCTCCAGTGCTTCTGCTCGGTCCTCGTCGATGCACTGCGTCAGGACCAGAATCACCGGCACCTCGGCGGCCAGCGCGCGGACAATCTCGGCGTCGTAGTCCTGCACTCGAGTCTGACCCGCGTCGATGCAGTACCAGGCGACGTGGATGACCTTGTCGGGACCGCCCTTGCGGGAGTCGGCGATCGTCTTGACGTAGTCGCGGATGACGTCCTTCTTCGCGTGTCCGAGCTCTATGCCGGGCGTGTCGTAGATGGTCACCGGCACGCCGGGTACGTCGTAGCGTTGGACGTTCTTGGTCACCGGCTTGCCGATGCCCTCCTCGGCGAGCGGAACCCTGAACACGGCGTTGATGAGCGTGCTCTTCCCGACCCCGGTCTGTCCGCTGATGAGGATGTTCGCGTGGCCAAGCCGCTGGTTCGCCTTCTGCTGCTCAGCGCTGAAGTAAGCGGCCGGATCCGCCGCGACTTCCTCGACCGTTGGGCTTCCCGGTTCGCCCGCGACCGAGTCGCTGCCCTTACCGGCCGCGCGGCGCGCTCGCTCGGACACGTCTTGGAGGCCGCGCGTGACGGCGTCGGTGATGTCCTTGGCGCCCTGCTCAGCCACCCGCCGAGCCTGGTCCACAACCCGCTCAACCCGCTCTCGGCCCTTATCGCGATCAGGCAACGCTCGCCCTCATCTTGAACGGCGCATGGTCGCACAACCCGGAGTGGGTGCCCATGCCCGGGTGAGATCGACGCACAGCACGAATGGCAGGCTCATGTCGAGTGGCCGTCGACACCACCACTCAGCTCGTGGGAGTCCTGAGACGCGCGCGAACGAGCCCATCCCTGCCTCGCCCAAAGCGGTGGCGCCGCCTGTCACGAGCGAGATCTGGTCCATCCCGAGCTCGGCTGCACAACGTCCGTATGGATACGTCGCGGAGATCGATTGCTTTTACGTCGCGGGAGCCGGGGTAGAGCCGAGACGGGAGGTCGTCGATTTGTCGACGGGTCCGAGAGACGGACCAAAAAGGAGAGTGGACCCATGACCTGGGTGCTGCTAGCAGTTGTCGTAGTTCTGTTAGTGATCATCGGAGTTCTCGTTGCACGTCAGCAACGGTCTCGGAAATTGAAGAATGAGTTCGGGCCGGAATACGGCCGGGTCGTGGCGGAGCGGGGCGACCAGCGCGCCGCCGAGATCGAGTTGGCCGATCGCCGCCAGCGAGTCGGTAAGTTCGAGATTCGGCCGCTCGATCCCGCCGTCCGCGAGCGCTACCTGGAGCAATGGGCGGCGGCCCAGCGTTACTTTGTCGATGAGCCGGCGGGTGCTGTTGGCCAGGCCGATGAGCTCGTGCAGCGAGCAATGCACGACCGCGGATATCCGGTCGATGAGGACTTCGAGCGGCGGTCGGCCGACGTATCCGTGGAGCATCCGGTGGTAGTCGAGAATTATCGAGCGGCCCACGAGATCTCGATCCGGGCTCAAACCGGACAGGCCAGCACGGAGCAGTTGCGCCAGGCGATGGTGCACTTCCGAGCGTTGTTCGACGACCTGCTCGCCCCCGGTGACGGCAGGCAGGCAGATGATGCCTCCGCCACCGAGCCGGCGCGCGGTAACGGTCGGCGCGCAGTTCCACAGCAAACAACGCCGAGGGGATGACCGATGGAACGCAATACAGAAACGCTCAGTACTCGCGACCTGGCCACGCCAAACGGGCCGGCGGGTGACGTTACGACGTCGGAGGACGATGTACGGGACGCACCGGGTCCTGAAGGTCAGCCCGAGGTGTACGACCAGGCCCCGCCGGTCACGGAGGGCACTCGCCGACCCGTCGACGCGGAAACACAGGTCCCCGCCAACGAGCAGATAGCGCCCCCGGGCGAGGCTCGGACGGAGGCCTCCGCTAGAGATGACACCGAGGCAGCGCCGCAATCGCGGGACGCGGCGGGCTCCGCCTCGAACGCCGGCGGGTCGCTGCTTCCGGCCGACATGGACGCCACATTCCAACAAAGGTGGAAGGAGATCCAGACCCGGTTCGTCGACGAGCCCCGGGGGGCGGTCGAGGACGCCGATGGCTTGGTGGCGAACCTAATGCAACAGCTGGCAGAGGGCTTCGCCAAGGAACGGGAACGGCTCGAAGCACAATGGGGCCGTGGCGAGGACATCTCCACCGAGGACCTGCGGGTCGCCCTGCAGCGCTACCGGAGCTTCTTCCAGCGCCTGCTGTCGACCTGACAGCCAAGCCCGGATCGCTCCTCGAGGCCCCGCGGGCGCGGCGGGGCCCCGGCGTGTTGTGGCCGAGAAGATCGCGCCACCGCCTGCCCGGCGATCCAATTTCGGGACCGTCGCGCCGGACGCTCGACTTCCCCACGATCCGTAGAGGCCGTCAGCTCCTTGTGAGCGATGAACATCGGATCCGGCGCCGGATCTAGCGTTTGGCGGCCTTGGCCGCCGCGTCGAGCTCCTCGCTGCGCTTGACCAAGAACGCGCCGAGCGCGCCGGCGAGCGAGCCGATGACCGTGATCGCATAAATCTCCATCACGACGTCAAGGACCCTCCCGGGGAATGAGACCGGGTTCTGAATATTCGAGGAGACCGTCAGCATCTGCGTCGTGGTCCAAAACAGCGCGCTGCCCAGAGTCTTGATCTGGGTCTGCGTCTGATCATGCTCGAACAGGAACGCCAGGATCGCGCAGACCAAGTCAAACCCGACCGTCGCCAGAGCGATGGCGACGAGCCGGTCACGAAGGCGGGCGTGGGTCGGCGTGCCCCCGCGGAACACCTCCCGCACCTCGGCGGCCGTCTGGCTCATCACGCGCAACAGGTACATCGTCAGCTATTCGCTGGCTGAACCCGACGTCCTGTGCGCCGTCGCTTGCGTCCAACAGATCGGCTCCCTGCGCAGGAGAAGCGCACCGATTTGCAGGCACTTCCGAAACCTGGTTTTAGGCGTGGTGGTGGTCGGCTTCGAGCTGGGTGATGGTGATCTGCTCGAGGCGGGCGAGGAGTTCGCGGAGGCGGTGGTCGTTCTCGATCCAGCGGCGGTAGCGGTCGCTTTGTTCGGGGGTGAGTCGTTGGGTGATGGTTTTGCCGGCGACTTTGCGGGTCCATTGCCAGTAGGGGCCGTGGGGGCGGGGTGGGTCGGCTTGGCAGGCGCAGCCGGATTTGCCGCATCGGGTGTGGCGTTGTTGGATTGAGCCGGGCAGGAGGCGGCCGGTGCGCGCGAGCGTGGTGAGCTCGTGTGTGATCTGGCGGATCTCGTCGCGGGCCTGGTTGGGGCTCATCGGTGGAGTCTGGCACGCCGGGGTGTCATCACATCCGCATCGGTCAGTATATGTACTGTCCGATGACGGAGGGGTCCGCTCGGCAGGCCTCGGTCGCGATCGCCGCCTACTCTCCCCGGTCGGTGTCGGCTGCGGCGGCCGCGTTCGCCCGCGAGGTGGTCGCCGCGGCCGCGCCCAGCTCGCCGGCGCGGGCGAAGGCGTGGTTGTTCGCGGCGGGCCGGCTGGCGGCGTTCGCGGAGCGGGTCGGGGTGGTGTTCGAGCCGGTGGTGCTGCTCTCACCGGCGATGGTCGAGCGGTTCGTGGTGGAGGGCTGCCGGGAGCTGCGCCCGGCGTCGGTGCGGACGGTGCGGACGAATCTCAGGGCGCTGGCCCGCGCAGTTGAGCGCTACCCGGAGCCCTCTGGGCTGCCGCTGGCCCGGGAGCGGGCGAAGGCGCCGTATTCGCCGGCGGACGATCGCGGGGTATCTGCGGCTGGCGGCCGCGCAGCCGACTGAGGCCCGGCGGATGCGCGCCAGCGCGCTGGTGTGCCTGGGCGCCGGGGCGGGGATCATCGCGGGCGAGTTGCGGCACGTGCGCGGCACCGATGTGGTGGACCGCGCGGGCGGGGTGCTGGTGCTCATCGGTGGCCGCCGGGCGCGGTCGGTACCCGTGCTTGACCGCTACCGTCAGCCGCTGCGGGCCGCGGCCTCCTTCGCCGGCGGGGGGTTGATCTGCGGCGGGCGCGAGCCGGGGCGGCGCAACATCACCGACGAGCTCTGCCACGCGCTGTCGAGCGATCGCTCGCTGCCAAGGCTCGAGCCCGGGCGGCTGAGATCGACCTGGCTCATGTCGCGTGCGCTGAGCGGATCGGGCTCGGCGTGTTCATGCAGGCCGCCGGGATCCGCTGCAGCCAACGGCTGGGGGATCTGGCCGCCCAGCTGCCCGCCGCCACTGAGGCCGAACTGATCGCCCTGCTCGGAGGCGGTGCATGACCGCCGCCTGTGGCGAGCTGACCCGGCTCGAGCAGATCGTCGATACGGCGCGGGGTGTGTGAACAGATCGAGGCCCGGCTGCCGGTCGGGATCCGGCCACGGCAGCTGTCGGTGCGCGACGCTGCTGGTCGGGATGCTGCTGGCCGCCAGCGATGGCGCGCCCGGCGCATCTCACCCGCGTGCACCAGGCGCTCACCAGCCTGCCGGAGCCGACAGCAGCGGCGGCTCGGGGTGCTCGCCCCCACCCCGACCGGGTGGCATCGACTCACCTATCGCCAGACCGAATACACCTTCGCACGCGTGAGCCGCGTGCTCAGCCAGGACACCCCGGACGGCACCCCATCCGAGCACTGCTCTCAGACGTGCTCGACGCGCTCCTGGAAGCCAGCGTGCAGAGCTGCGGAGCCCCCACATCCACCTCGCTGGCGGTCGACTGGACCAGACCTGCGAAGCCTGGGCCCGCCCGCCCAGCAGCGACGGCAGCCGCCCCTCGCGTCGATCCGCCGAGGCCGCCTGGGGGCACCGCACGCACCAACCACCCCGCCCGTCAACGAAATGTTCTCCGGCTACTACCTCCAAGCGCTCACCATCGTCAAAGATGAGCACGGCCCCGCCGTGCCCGAGCTCGTGCGCCGCATCCACCTCGCCTCCTGCCAGCACGACCCGCCCGCCCAGATCATCCCCGTCGTCCGGCGCATGCATCACCACCGGCATCGCCGTCTCAGATCTGCTCGCCGACAGCGGCTACTCCTACCGCCAACCCGACACCTTCGCGCTCCCCCTCCGCAGCCTCGACATCCAACTGATCGTCGACCTGCACCCCAACGACCGCGGCCCCAAAACCACCCATCAGGGCGCCACCTGCGCCAACGGTCAGCTCTACTGCCCCGCCACCCCACGCCCGCTGCTCGAGCTCGGCCCGCTGCCCCCGGCCGCCACCACCGAACAAACCGAAGCTCACGACCGCCACTGCGCCGAGCTGCACCGCCACAAGCTCGCCCCGATCACCGGCTATGACACCGACGGCTACCACCGCGTGGCCTGCCCCGCCACCACCGGCAAACTCCGCTGCCCGCACCGCCCTGAATCGATGACGCTGCCCTACGACCGCCCGACCATCCACCAGCCACCCGAACACCCGCCCGTCTGCTGCACCCAGAAGACCATCACCGTCCCACCCGCAGATCAACGCCAAGACCACGCAAAAGCACGACTACCCCTCAGCCGCGCACCGCCGCTCCTACCACCGCCGCACCGCCGCCGAGCGCACCTTCGCCACCACCAGCGACCCCGCCACCACCAACCTCGCCCGCGGCTGGTGCCGCCTCACCAGCCTCGCGCCGATCGCCCTGTTCACCAGCACCGCATTCATCGCCCGCAACCTTCGGATCGCCGACGCATTCGCCGCCCGCCACGCCGAAAACCAACGACGCGCCCTGCTCGGACTCCCGCCCAAACGCCGCACACGCCGCCGACACACCGTCCAGGATCTGATCAGCACCGCCAACCCTCCGCCCTAACCGCCGCCCGCCGGCGACGAGGACGAGCCCCGGCAGCACCACGGCGCTGCACCGCGCGCCAAACCACCCTCACCCCAGATCGAACACCCCCCGACCGGACCCAACACACGCGCCGATCAGCCAACCACACCGCCGCGCCGGATCCGTCCGGCACAAACGTGAACATCAAACGAGGTCAAACGTGAAGACCTCGAAGCGGGAGCGACGGGACTCGAACCCGCGACCTCCGGCGTGACAGGCCGGCGCTCTAACCAACTGAGCTACGCCCCCGGAGGGGGATAGCTAAGTATCGCAGGAGGCAATGGCTCGAGGTTGGTCGAGGGCAGCGCAACTTTCGGGCCCCCCGCGAGTTTCATCGTCGGAATCGATCTCCGGAGGACGCGCCCAACCCGGCCGTGGGTGCGTTAGTTGGGATCAGCGACGGGGACCCGAAGTGGGTCCCCGTCGCACTTTAAACGGCCCGCGTGTCCCGTCCGGACGGGCCCTTACGGCGGTCGCGGCGACGGCCCCGCTCGGCATCCTTGGCTCGCAGACGGGGCCTGCCGCGCCACGTCCAACGGACGCCGAGCTAGGGGAATCCGGCCGATGTACGTCTCGAAGCTCCGTTCGCGTGGCCCCGGATTCCGCAGCGAGGCCCGAGCTAACCGGCCTGGACCGTGCGATTACAGCCGGTTAGCGAGACCGAGATCGGGCCGTCGGTGGTGATGTTCAGCTTGGCGTTGCAGTCGACGTGCGCCCGGGAGACGTCGATCGCTGCCGTAGCGATGTTGGTCGCGGTGATGTCGAGGGCGTCGCTCGCCGGCGGGGTGGGGGTGGGCGGGGCCCAAGTCTGGCTGAGGCTCGCGTAGGCGAGCGGGCCCATGTTCCCGCCGGTCAGCGTCCCGGTGCTGGGGACCGAGCCCGACGCCACAGGGTGGCCCGTGCCGAACCCGTGAGAGAAGACATCGATCTGCCCCTCGGGGTCGCCGTTCGTGCTCGTATGGCTGGCGCTCCGGATCGTGAGCCCCGAGACCCAGTAGGCGTGGTCGCCGGTGATCCCGTAACTCGGGCGATCGCGGGCGGTGTCGACCACATAGGTGACGTGGGCGGGGTTCGGGTCAACCGTGGCCGAGCCGAGGAAGGCGGCCGCCGGCGCGAACTGGTCGTTGATCGCGAGCATCAGATGGTTGGGCAGCACCGGACTGCACAGCGAGTTCGCGCACGGCTGGAAGACGTCGGCCTCGTACCGATAACCGAGGCTCGACAGCTTCTCCGCGGTCTGCCCGTAATCGCTGGCGTTGACGAGCTCGTCGGCCGAGGCGTTCCACATCAGCACCGGGAGGTTGCGCAGCGACGCGAGCACGTCGTTGTTGGTCTCGAACCCGACCGTCGGTTGAGCACGGGCGAACAGGTCGGGGAACTGGGACCCGAGCTTGAAAGTGCCGATGCCGCCCATCGAGTAGCCGGTGATGTCGGTGTAGGCCGGGTTCAGCGGATACAAGCTGGCGATCTCCGCCCAGGCCTCGAACACGTCGGCGGCGCCGAGGCCCTCGTACTCCTGGTCCGGGCCGCGCGCCTCGGGCGTGATCACGATCGAGGGGTTCGCGCGGTCGCCGAACTCGGACTGGTTGCGGCTGCCGATGTACTGGTTGTAATTGGCCGAGAGCGAGTGGAGCAGCAGCGTCATCCCATAACCGGCGGCGGGCTTGCCGCCGGGCGGGATGTAGACGGCGAACGGCTGCAGGTTCCCCTGGTACTCGGGGACGCACGTTGACGGCTCCTCGGCTCCCTGGAGTCCGCACTCGCTCGAGAAGTTCGCGCCCTGGGCGGGTTCGAAGTGACTCGCGAGGATGCGGTCCATCGGGCCGGTCGTCGGGACACTCGAGTTGTCGGTGACCCCGCCGGCGAGCTTGGCGAAGTTGACGTTGGCATAGAGCGGCGAGATGTTGCCGTTAGCGAGCGCCGTGCCCTGCTCCTCGTCGCGCCACCACGCCGCGTCGGTGATCGCTCCGGTCTCGGCGGTGACCGAGGGCAGCGGCTCGGCGGTCCGGAAGGCGACGTTGAAGAACGCCGCCGGATTCGTGGCTGTGCCGGCGCCACCAGGTTGAGTCGCGATGGCCATGGGACCGGGGAGAAGGTATCGGCCAGTGGCGGAATTCCACAGGCCCACCCCCGTCGCCATCCGGACCGTGTTCTGCCCGGGATTCCAGTCCTGATGGGGAACGTCGACCTCGATCTGCCGGCGCTTGACGTCGACGCTGACCGTCGGCGCCGGACCGGTCACCGGCGCGTCGGTGCCGGCGTGGACGAGATCGGCCGCGAGCTGGGAGCCGGACGGATGGACGGTCAGGAACAGGCTCGCCGGCGCGACCACGTTGGCGCCGTCGGGGAACGGATAGGTCTGACCGGGCTGGCCTCCGATCGCGATCGAGAAGGCGATCAGGGAAGGATTCTCGAGCGTGTTCAGGGTGATCCGAAAGGCGGTCGTCGTCGCCGTCGGCCTGACGCGGAACTCGACGAGATCGGCGGCGTCGTTGTTGTAGCCAGGTCCGGTCGGATACGTGTAGGTGCCGTTGGGCTTAGAGAACGTGTCGCCCGAGGCCCGCGGATCGGTCGGGTCGGGGACATCGTGGGCGCCGTGGTCGTCGTAAAGGTAGTCCTGGTAGAGGAACTCGCCGTCGCGGTAGGCGGTCGTCCCCGAGACCAGGATCGGGGAGGCGTGCCAGATCCCGGTGTTGGTCAGCTGGGGCGCCACCGCCGGGGTCTGATACAGGATCGACGGGCCGGGGCGCGGACCCGGGCCCGAGTACAGCGACGACGCGTTTGCCGGCGCGGCCAATCCCAGGAGCGCTCCGCTCGCGACGGCGATAGCGAGTGTGGCGCGCGCCGCGCCGCTGACCCCTGCCAAGAGTCGCATGCCGCACTGATATCACAGCCGACGCTACGCGTGCGTCAGTAGCTTCAAATAGTTCTTGACGTAGCGCTCGTAGCGCTCGGGCGGGTAGCGGTTCGGGTCGGTGAGGACCATGCGTCCGGCCTGCTCGCTCCAGTCGCGGATCATGCGCGCTGTCAGCTCCACGTCGAGGTCGCCCGGGAGCTTGCTCCGCTCGACGCCCCACCGCACGAGCGCCTCGACCCGGGCGAGCACGCGCGCCCGGTTCGCCTCGACGTGCTCGCGAACGATCGATGGGGTGCCCTCGAGCGGCAGCAGGATGATCCGCCAGGTCGCGGGCCGCGTGGTCACGGCCTCGAGGAAGCGCGCCACGCCGGTGGTCAGCAGCTCACCGGGCTCGAGGCCGCCCGGGTCCTCGGGCACGATCTGCGCGAGCTGCTCCACCGAAATCCGCTCCTCGCGCTCGATCACCGCGTGCAGCAGGCGGTTGAGGTTCGGGAAGTGGTCGTAGACGACGGGCCGGGTGATGCCGGCCTCGCGGGCGATCGCCTCGATCGAGACCCCGGCGTAGCCGCGTTCGAGGATGACCTCGAGTGCGGCGTCGATCAGATGCTCGCGGCGCTGCTCCGGGGGCATCCGCGGCGCGTACCGGCGCCGGCGTCTGGCGGGAGGATTGGGGGAGCGCGGACCCGAGGTCATCGCGCGGGCCAGGCTAGCGGACGCGTCAGCTACGTCGGGCCCACCGTCGGCCGCCGCGTCCCTCGATCACCTGCCGGAGCACTTCCTCGGTCCAGTCGCGGGAGCGCAGCAGCCGGTAGCGCTCGGCCGCGATGCGCATGTACGCCTCGGTGGCGGTGGCGTTCCCGACGAGGTCGAGCTCGCGAAGAAGGGCGACGGCCGGGCGGTACTCGGTCTCGAGCCACTGCCGGGCGGTCTGCTTGCGGTCGAGGGCGTCGCCGCGGCTCTGCATCGCGCGGAATCCCCATGCTTCGACCGCCTCGGCGAGCACGGCGAAGTCCCAGGGATCGGTCAGGTCGATCTCGGCGCGCGCGTCGACGGGGAGCGGCACGCGCTCGAAGAACACTCGCTCGTGGCTCTTGAAAGGCAGGTCCGAGAGCTTCATCGCGTTGTCCGGGTCGACGCGCGTCAGCACCTCGGTGACGTAAGCGTCGATGTCGGTCCGCCCGAGGGCCCGCGCGACCGACACGCGATGGTGGCCATCTCGCACGAAATAGAGCTCTCCGACCTTCAGGAGGTCGATCGGCGGGAAAGACTCGCCGCGACGCGCGGCGGCGGCGATCTGCTCCCAGCGGCTACGCGACCGGCCCGACGTTGGCCGGAAGCGCCGGTCGAAATCCCGGCTGCGATCCACCGAGCCGACGATCGCGTCGACCTGAACGACGTGCAGTCCCGGTCCGGTGCTCGCTGACGAACCCGAGCGCCGCGATCACTTCCTCGTACGGGAGGACGACGCCGACGTCGTCGGGCTCACCGCGCAGGCGCGAGACCAGGCCGGCAGATCGTCGCTCGCCGGCGGGCGCGCTGGAAATCGTTCTGGGCGTCCATGCCCGGAAGGCCTGTGGAACGCGGCGGCGGCATCCGCCGCGGAGATTAGACCCCGCAGCGCTCGGCGCAAGCGGGCAAGCGCGCGTCTACGCGGCTCTAGCTGGCCGGCGGTGCTTGCGGCGGCGTTGCCGCCGGGGTCTGAGTCGGGGTCGTGGCCTGCGTCGACGTCGGGGCCCCATCCCTTGCGAGGAGGCTCCGTCCCGACTCGGTGTCGAACAGCTGCAGATGGGTCGAGTCGAACCACAGCTCGGCCTCGGCGCCCTGCCGCACTCGGCTTTCGGCGCCCAGTCGCGCGGTGACCTGAACGCCACCTTCGGTGCCCGGAAGGTCCGCGCCGCCCGCGTCGGCCGCCAGCTCGTCGAGCTCACTCGAGGACACCGCCTCGGACTCGACCACGAAGTAGGCGTAGAACTCCGACCCCATCGACTCGAGCACGTCGATCTTCGCCTTGAAGGTGACCCCGCGCGCGCGGTCCGCCACCAGGCTCGCGTCCTCGAAGTGCTCGGGTCGCAGACCGGCGATCACGCCACGGCGTCCACCGCCCGGACCGGACTCGAGCCGATGGCGGAGCTCGTCGGGGATCCGGACGTCGCCGATCGGCAGGTGCATGTTGTCACCGCTGATCTCGCCGGCCAGGAAGTTCATCGAAGGCGATCCGATAAAGCCCGCAACGAACAGGTTGTTGGGATGGGCATACAGCTCAGACGGCGGGCCGACCTGCTGGAGCATCCCGGCGCGCATGACCGTGATCCGGTCGCCCAGCGTCATAGCCTCGGTCTGGTCGTGCGTGACGTAGATCGTGGTCGTCTCCAGCCGCTGCTGGATCCGAGAAATCTCGGTCCGCATCTGCACGCGCAGCTTGGCGTCGAGGTTCGAGAGCGGCTCGTCCATCAGGAAGACCTTCGGGTTGCGGACGATCGCGCGACCCATCGCGACGCGCTGGCGCTGGCCGCCGGACAGGTTGGCGGGCTTGCGGTCGAGGTGCTGCTCGAGGTCGAGGATCTTCGCGGCCTCGTTGACCTTCTGGTCGATCTCTTGTTGTGGCGTCTTCGCGAGCTTCAGAGCGAAGCCCATGTTCTCTCGGACCGTCATGTGCGGGTACAGCGCGTAGTTCTGGAACACCATCGCGATGTCCCGGTCTTTGGGAGCTCGGTCGTTGACGACCTGACCGCCGATCTTCAGCTCCCCGTCGGAGATGTCTTCGAGTCCGGCGACCATCCGCAATGCGGTCGACTTCCCGCACCCGGAGGGGCCCACCAGGATCATCAGCTCGCCGTCGGGAACGTCGAGGTTCATGTGCTTGACGGCCTCGAAGCCGTCCGGATAGCGCTTGGTGACGTCGTCGAACTCGATCTCGGCCATGTTCTGAAGCTCCCTCTTTCTTAACCCTTGACCGCACCCGCCGTTAGACCGGACACGATCCGCCGCTGGAAGACCAGTACGAGCAGCATCACCGGAATGGTGACGATCACTGCGGCAGCGGCGATATCGCCGTACGGCACGCTGAATTGCGAGACGCCTGGGAAGGACGAGATCGCTGCGGGTACCGTCTCGGCAGCGGTCGTCGACGTGAGCGAAATTGCGAACACGAAGTCGTTCCAGCAGATGATGAACACGATGATGAACGTGGTCACGATCCCCGGCATCGCGAGCGGCACGATGATCTTTCGGAACGCCTGAAACGGCGTTGCCCCGTCGACCTGGGCCGCCTGTTCGAGCTCCCACGGTATCTCCCTGAAGAACGACGACAGCACGAAGATCGAAAGCGGCAGCGCGAACGTCATGTAGGGGATGATCAGTCCGGGCCAGGTGTCGTACAGGCCGATCTGGCGCCACAGGTTGTACAGGGGCCCGACGAGCGAGATCTGCGGGAACAGCGCGACACCCAGCACGACGGCGAGGAGCACGTTCTTGCCGGGGAAGTCGAGGCGCGCGATCGCGTAGGCCGCTGAGGAGGCGATCACCACCGCCAGGAACGTCGAGATCAGCCCGATCCCGATCGAGTTGCGAAGCGCGTCGGTGAAGATTCCCTGCTTGAAGATGTCCGAGTAGTTGGAAAGCGTCCACTGGTGCGGAATGAAGCTTCCGTCGGTGGCGGTCGCGGGAGTCTTCAGGGACAGGAACACGATCCACGCGACGGGGACGAGGGAGGCGACGATGATGATCAGGATCGCCGTCGACCATCCGCTGACCTGTTTGGCGCGCAGGCTCATGACGCGGCCTCAGAGCCCGGCGCCACGCCGGCGCCGAACCCCTTGATGAACACGAACGCAATCAGCGCGACCATCAGGAACAGCACCACTGACACCGCCGAGCCGAGCCCAAGGTTGAGCCGATCGAGCAGCGTGTTGTAGTTGAGCATCGAGATCGACTCGGTGCCCTGCGCGCCCTGGTTGAAGATGTAGATGGTGTCGAAGATCCGGAAGGCGTCGAGGGTGCGGAACAACAGCGCGACCAGGATCGCGGGCTTCATCAGGGGCAGCGTGATCCTGGTGAACCGCTGCCACGTGGTGGCCCCGTCGACCTTCGCAGCCTCCAGAAGGTCATCGGGGACGAGCGCGAGCCCGGCGAGCAGCAGCAACGCCATGAACGGCGTGTTCTTCCAGACCTCGGTGGTGATGACCGCGACGTAGGTCCCGAAGGTGTGGCTGAGCGGATCGCCACTCAGCCCGAGCAGCTTCGGGATCCAGCCGCTCTGCAGCGACCATGCGAGCTGCCAGGACTCCGCCGCCACCACGGCGACGATGGCGTACGGGACGAGTGCGACCCCCCGCACGAAGCCTCGCGCGAAGATGACCCGGTGCATGGCCAGTGCCAGCAACATGCCGAGCACGAGCTGGATCGACACGCTGATCACGGTGATGATGACGGTGTGGAGCACGTCCTGCCAGAACACCGGCGCGCTCAGCACATGGCCGTAGTTGGCGAGGCCGATGAACTTGGTGGCGTTCGGGAAGCGCAGGTCGGCACGCTGGAGCGACAGCGCGACCGCGTCGATGACCGGGTAGGCCGTCACGGCGATCATCACGATCGCGGCGGGGGCGATCAGCCAGACGGCGAGGCGGCGTTCGGCGCGGGTGCGATCGGTTAGATGACGCCGGCGCCCCCGCGGGGCGGCGGTGGGCGCCGGGGCGGTGACGGCGCCGGTACTCACAGGAGCGCCGCCGAAGAGAGCGAGGCCTTGATCTTGCTACGCAATGTGCTCACCACCGTGTTGGGGTTGATGTTCGAGGTGGGCGACAGAGTTTTCTGGATCGCGAGCGTGACGTCCGCGTAGGCCGGCGTCTGCGGACGGATGCCGTAGTTCTGGAGCTGCTGCTTGATCAGCTGATGGAACGGATAGGCCTTCCCGAACGCCGGCTGGTCGTAAATGCTGGCGGCGACCGGCGCGAGGCCGCCCTTGATCGCGTTCCGGGATTGATTGCTCGGCTGGATCAGGCACTGAACCGCCTGGAAGGCGAGGTCCGGGTGCTTGGAGAAGGCCGAGATGCCGAGGTTGTAGCCGCCGATCGAGACGCGGGGGGTTACGCCGGGAACGACCCCGGGGAAGAGGGCGTACCCCATGTCCTTGAAGACCTTGGGGTTGCCCGCCTGGGTCGCCGACCAGACGAATGGGTAATTGATCATGAACGCGGCGCTGCCGCTCTGGAAGGCCACCTGCCCGGGACCCTCCTGCGAGACGTTCAGCGACGGGTCGGCGCCCTTCGAGATGGCGAGCTGGCGCATGATCGATGCCGCGATGGCAGCGGGCCTGCCGATGACGACCTGGTTGTCGGGCGAGAGGATCTGGCCGCCGGCCGAGTCGACCAGCGAGTTGAACCACACCGTCAGGCCCTCGTACTGGGCGCCTTGCTCCTCGATGAAGTGCGGCTTGCCCTCCGCTGCCAGGTGGTTGGCGTCGGCGATCATCTGCGCCCAGGTAGTGGGCGGATTCGGCACGAGGTCCTTGCGGTACCACAGCAGCTCGGTGTTCGAGTTGATCGGGACTGCCCAGAGTTTGTTCTTCCATGTGGCGGTCTGAACGGGCCCGGCGAGGTCCTGGGATTTGATTTGAGCCGCCAGGGTCGCCGGCACGGGCTTGAGCCACTTCGCGGTCGCGAACTCGGCGGTCCAGTCGACGTCCATCGCGAGGATGTCGATCGACGAGTCGCTAGCGGCGAGCCGGCGGACGAGCGAGACGCGCTGCTGGTCGGACGAGGTCGACAGGAAGTTGATCGCGATCTTGTAGGCGCCGTGCGAGTTGTTGCTGCACTCGGTCGCCGCCGCCTGGAACGAGCCCGACGGCTCCGGGAACACGTACCAGTTGAGGGTCACCGGGCCTTTGCCCGACGAGCCGCAGGCGGATAGGAGCGCGGTGGCGGCGGCAGCGGCCAACAAGCCTGCGATTCGCCGGCTACCTCTTCTGCGAGGGCCTCTCCTCGCCACTCCCGGTCCCTCCTTCAAGCTCTGTTCCGTCCTTCTCCTCCGACGAACGTCTCGTACCCCGATCGGTACCGGACTAACTCTATTTGTTAAAGCCGGCGAAGTGGGTGGTGGCAAGGTTGGCCGGGCGGGCCAATCGGGGCGGTGGTCGGTGGCTCGTGGCGGGCATTCGGTCGCGGGGGGCGGGCGGGTGGTGATCGTTGCGTCAGGAGGACACCCGATGCAAACGTTGCACCGGGCGGCGGCCTGGCCTCGAGGGTGGAGATCAGCACCTCTGAGGTGGTTATCTGCACCGGCGCGGCGGCACGAGGTCGCGCTGACGCGTTAGCACGGCGCCGCGGCGAGCTCCCCGCTCACTGCGTCACCGTCGCGCGGGGTCGGGCCGAACCCGGTCCCGCGCACAAGGCGCACTTGCTCCAATCGAAAGGCCGCTCGATGCCTCGGAGGCGACGGTCGTTCTCGTGCCATTCGCGGTTGAGGTGGCGGCCGATGACGACCGCGGCGACCCGGTCTGCGCCGGCGTCCTTGAGCGCGGCCGCGGCGCTCTGCGCGCTCGCACCGGTCGTCCAGGTGTCGTCGATCAGCAGCACGGACTGGCCCTCGAGCGGTCGCGTGGCGTCGAACTTGTCCGGGCTGAACATTCGGGGTTGGACGTCGTTGTGGGAGCGTTGCAGCAGGCGCTCGTGACGGTCGCGGGTTGGCCCGACGAGCTCGCCGACGATCCAGCGAAGGGGATGCCGCTCGTCCCGCGCGCGGTCGCCCGAGGGAACCGTCGTGACCAGCTCGAAGTGGCTCGTGCCGGCGGCGCGAGCGACGCACCGCTCGTGCTCGGCGAGGAAGCGCCACAAGATCGCCGCGAGGCTCGCGCCGAGCCGACGGGCGACTTCACCGTCCAGCCGCTTGTAGCTCGCGAGCGCGTGATGAAGCTGCTCGCGCGCGACGCTGTAGGAGACCGGGGCAACGGCGTCGAGCACTGACCGACCGTGATCGCAGGCGTAGCACCGCGAGTACCCGTCCGTGAAGTTGAAGCAAGTGAGGCACACGCTCGGGCCGCTCCGCGGGCCGAGCATCACGTTCTCGTACAGCGCGCTCAGCTCTCGGACCGAGGGCATCGGCCGGCCCGGCTAGGCGACTAGCGACCCGGGTGAGATCAGCCGCTCGACGATCGTGGTGATCTCGCCCGGCGAGCGCACGACGTGGGTCCCGGGGCGGCGCGCGTAGTCGCGCGCCCAGGCCTGCTGCTCGACCAGCGAGGCCAGCAGAAATACCGGCCTTCCCTGGGCGAGCGCGAGGCGCGCCTGCATCCGCGCGCCGCTCGTATCGGACGCCTCGACGACGACGGTGGCGAGCGCGATCCCCGACATGACCGCGTTCCGCATCGGAAAGCTCCGCCGGCTGGGAGGCGAGTCGGGCCAGAATTGCGAGACGACGGCGCACTCGGATGCGATCCGTCGCTGGAGCGGTGCGTTCTGCGGTGGATAGGAGCGGGACAGTCCGGTACCGATCACGGCTACGGTGCGCCCGCCGCGAGCCAGCGCGGCGGCGTGGGCGGCCGTGTCGATGCCCGCGGCCAGGCCCGAGATGACCGTATATCCGTGGTCGACGAGATGCTCCGCGACAGCGCCGGCGCGCTGGGTGCCGGCGCGGCTCGCCTTGCGTGCCCCGACGACCGCGACCCCGCGGGCGTCGGCCGGTGTCAGGTGGCCGGCGACGAACACCATCGGGGGGCGGTCGTGGACGGCACGGAGGTTCGGGGGGTAGCCCGGATCGAGCACGGTAACGAGATGCATGCCCTGAGCGGACCAGTGCTCGACGTCGGCGCGCGCTTGGCTCAGCAGCTGGTCCGGGTCGGCGCTGGTCCGGGTCTCGCCGTCTCCGGGATCGGGGAAGAGGGCCGCCTGCTCGCTCGGGGTCAGCTCGTCCTCGAGCACGGCGGCGACGCTGCCCCGCTCCTCGACCAGCTCCGCGTACTCGACCCACGGCCGTCGGCCCGTCCTGAGCAGGGCCACCATCGCGCCGCGGTCGTCGGCAGGCGTCACCGGGCGAGCGTACCGTGCCCGCCAGATCCGCTTGGTCGGCTAGTCAGCCGACCGGCTGGACCGGCTCTGCCGGCGTTGCGGACTCCTTCGGCTGCGTCGCCTCGACGCTGCTTGCCTGACTCACCAGCTCGCTGTGCGGCTCGCGCTCCTCGCCGCTCATGGCGGTCCGGAAGTCCCGAAGTCCCTTTCCGAGCGCACGGCCAGCCTCGGGCAGTCGCTTGGGTCCGAGCACGAGCAGCGCGACAACCAGAATCAGGAGCAGGTGGGTCGGCTGAAGGATGTTGTCGACGAATGGCATCGAGAACAAGCTTACCCGCTGGGCGGCCTCGGCCAAGGGACTTTTGGGTGTTCGAGGCTCGTACGGATCGATGATTCCCCGTGATCAAGGCACTCCTGGGCGCAATAAGTGTGCTTTTGGTGGGGGCCGGCGGCGCCGCTGGTGCGACCACGACTGTGCGCTCCGTCCCTCGGCGCGCCTCCGCGTCGGTCCAGGTACGGCCGGCCGCCTCGGTCCGGGTGCGGGCCGCCGCCTCGGTCCGGGTGCGGGCCGCCGCCTCGGTCCGGATGCGGATCGCCGCCTCGGGCACGAATTCGACTCCGGGAGCATTCGCGCTTCCCCAGCTTGGGTCCGTGAGCTTCGCTGCCGCCCCGACTGGTCTGTTCAACCCGTGTTCGATCTGCGGGACGCCGCCGCCACCGAGGCGGTCACGATCCGCGCCGGCGGGGTTGAGCGGCGCAACTTCACGCACAAGGTCGTCGGCCGGGTCCACGGCGGGCTGCTGACCGAGGAGCAGGTTCTCGCGCGCGCAAGAGCTGGCGCTGCCATTCGGTGCGGCTATCGAGCGGCGGAGAGTGGGCGGACGAGAGCGGTGGAGTGTGGGCGGACGCCTTGCTTCGGACGAACGGCGACGTTCGACCTCTCGGCCGACATCGCCGAGTTTGCGCAACGCCCTCTACCTGCCGTCAGTCTCCATCCGGACAAATAGCCGACAAGCCCATGTCAACACGCGCTAGGCGCGGTGGCTAGCTCGACGTCGGTCGGCGGCGGCTCGAGGGTGGCCGCCGACAACGACGGGAACTCGCTGGCTGGCGGCGGGGGCGTACGGGTAGTTGCCCATCGGAAGCGACGCGATCTGGAACCAATAGGTTCGAAGGATGCTTGGGTCGCCTGGCCCGAACGAGGCGACCGTCGAGAAGCGACCGTCCCCGCTGACGTGCTCCTCGACGCCGTAGGTCTCATAGGTGGACTTGTAGCCAATGCGTAGGCGCACGAGTGCGCCGCCCGGCGGGAGGTAGCCGCCAAGCAGCTGGCCGACCAGATGGACGGTGCCGCCCCACGCGACCCGACGGGGCCATACGCGCACGAGCGTCACCTTTGCGGGGACGACGGTGGTCACCTGCCCGCTCGAGGGCAGGATCGTCGCCGTGCCGTTCGTAACGGCGCGAATGATGCGCGACGGGCCGGGCGGGATCGTGGCGCTCCAGCTGCCGTCCGCGGCCGTTGTGGCGGTCGCGACCTGGCCGAAGGCGTTGGTGCTGTTGTTCGGCGCCGCGAAGATCTCTACCGGCTCACCGGGCAGCGGTGAACCCGTTCCGGTCGTGTAGAGACCGTGGACGGTGACGGATTTCCCATAGGGCACGTTCAGGGTCGTGGTCGTTCGAACGCGGGGCGGCCTACAGATCCGCTCGGGCCGCCCGCGTCGGGCCCCGGTCCGGACGCGCTTGGTGCTGCACTGCTCGACGAACTTGACGACCTTGATCGTCCTGTAGTGCCCATGCCGCTTAACCCGGACGAACACTGTCCGACGTTTGAGGGGATTGACGATCTTCGTCAAACTGACCTGGGAATCGGAGGCGGTACGGAGCGGGAGCGCGAGCTGCCGGGTGGTCGAGGTGCAGTTGCCGACGTTGTCGCACGCGCTGGCGCGGAAGGAGTACGGCCCGCTGCGGCCGGCGTCGTCGAAGTGAGCGAGGAGGTGCGACCCGTCGAAAGTCGTCGGCAGGCTCGTCCAGTTGCTCGTTCCCGCGGGTGCCATCTCGATCGTTCCGCCCGCGACCCCGGACTCCGTGTCGCTGGCGTCGATAACTAGGCCGGTGGGGTCGTGTGGGTTCTGCGACTCGAAGTGCAGCGACGGTGGCGCCTCGTCGATGTGGAGCTGCGACGAGGCCGTACCCGTATTCGGTTGGCCTTGGGGATCGACGGCGTTATTCCACGCGGTGCAGGTCACAGTGTGGATCCCATCGCCGTCAACCGAAAGGCCGCTCGCCGGATAAGTCGTCATGGCGTCCACCATCGATGCCGCACTTCATCCCTCCGACTCCGGAGGGGCCGGCGGCGGGATCGCATCGACGCTCACGGCGTGGTTGACCCAAGCCGTCGGGTCAGCATCATTCGGCGTAGTGGAACGACGTCTGACCGGGATCGTTGTCAACGGACACCACCTTCTCCGTGGCGTAGCCCGCGACTCCTGCCGCATTGCTTGCGCTAAGTTCGCATCGGGAAGATCCGTCGGCCGACACGACGTCCGAGTATCCAGCTGAAATGACCAACTCACGGGGTTAGGGCACTGCTGCCAGATTGTTGAGTCTCGTGGCTCGGATGGGCCGTTGAGCAGGACACCACCAGATCACAGCCTGCGAGCCACAGATGCCCGAGACGTCGCTGGCAGAAAATGTGATCGACCATGGGTCGCTGGGCGGATTCCATACCCATGATCCAGTGGCCCACAACGACCCTCCACCGGTCACCGAAGGGGCTGAGTTCTCCGTTCCCAGCAGCTCAATCCCGACACGTGAGCTGTGCCAACTCGGCGACGGTTCGGCACGCAGCCGCCGCTTACGACGTTTGGGTGCAGGAAATCTGAAAACCGTAGATCTGACTGTTAATGTCCGGGCTTCCCTCGAGACCGGTGTTAAACCACTGCTGGCCTCGAGCAAGTGTTGATCCGTGCCACGCCCCTCCGGTGTACCCAGAAGTCTTCGGCGACGAACCCACCCTCGATTCCTGCGGTGGCTGTACGTCCCCATTCGCGGTCCACGCGCTGTTGATTGTGATTCCGGGTGGAGCGACCGTCGACCAAGACGCGACTTGCCACTCAGGCAAGTTGCCGTTAATCGCCACCGACATCGGACAGGACGAGGGAGCGATGGCTACGGAGAGATCGCCGCCGAAGCTGAAGGCGTTGCAGCTGCCGGTTTGGCCGGCGTTCATGTTGCCGTCCGTCACCCATATCGTCCCCGCTTTAGCTGCTGGAGTCGCGACAGTCACCACGAGCAGGAGCCCGACCACCACCGCGGCGACTCCGTTTCTCTTGATCGCCCCGCTTCGCATCTGCCTACATGCAGGCGTCCATGATCGTGAAAGCGCGGTCGGCCGGCGTGAATGATTCGCTGGAGACGACGCCTGTAAACACCATGAAGTTCTGGTTTATCCCGGTCGATCCGTACCATGCGATCGGGAAGCCTCCAGGTGTTTGGCTGTTCGGAGGAACATCTGCGACCGTCACTACCGGGGCGTTGGAGCCAGTTGCACATCTCGGAGCCGTGATTGTGACCTCGTACGTCCCGGCGCCTATGTGTTGAACGGACAAACCCTGCCCAAAGACCACGGCGCCTGAATTCGCGACGTTCGCCCAGACGCTCACGGCCGGCGCCGCAGGCTGACCAGCCGGACCCTGGAACCCCTGAACCCCCTGCGGACCTTGCTGATTCCACGTCACGCGCGTCTGACCGCGCTTGCATTTCCCGCCGTGGGTCTTGAGGTGAAGGACCCCGGTGCCCTTGTCGGCGCAGACGGTGATCGTTTTCGTCTTGCTGGCGGCTAGGGCGTAGCCACCGCCCGCGCCGGCGGCGAGTGCCAGAAGGAGCGCGACGTAGACGGTGGTGGGCTTTCGCAAGCGGGCGAGGAAGGCGGTCATCGGAGCTCCTTATCCATTCGGAGATTGGATGGGGCCAAGCGCGCCCGATTGCCCGGTCGGGCTGACGGTCGCGGGAGATGCGGCGGGCCGGCTCGGGCGCTCGCTCGGCTGTGGAGACGGGGCCGACCGATAAGTCGGGGCTGTACCGGCATGGCTGGTCGCGGCGTAGGTACTCGAACTGGTGGTTGTCGCGTGTGCGGTGTCGATGGAAACCGCCGGGGTCGAGCTGAGTTGCGGGCGGACGCGATGCGTCGGCCTGGGGGCCGGCGCGCGATGCGGGGTGCGCGGGACTGTCTTACGCCGGGCTGTCTGAGAGGCCGCTCGCGTGCCGAGATTGCGAGGCACGCTCGCGTCCAGCTGCTCGAGGCCGAGGTGCAGGAGTCGGGAAACGCCGCTTCCGAACACGGCCGCGACGCCGACCTTGGATCCGCCGGTAGGTCGCCGTGCTCCGCTGGGGCCGAGCACGGCCGACAGGACTCCGATCACGACCAGGAGGGCGATTGCAAGACCGCCGACGGCCGCTGCCGGTGGCCGCCGATCGACTCGTCGACCGGTCTGCGCGCCTACCGGGGCACGGACGCCGTCGGCCGGCGCCTGGACCGCATCGTGGATCGCGGCCGACCGCTCGCCCCAGAAGTCCTCGGCGCTCGGCGGAGGCTCTTCGGCGTCGTCGGACGAGGCTCGGGGTCCGAAGGGGACGAGCTCATCGCGGGGGCCGAGCCAGTCGCGCGGGAGGCGAACCACGTTGGTTCGCCGGCGAGCCTCTTGCTCTCCTGCCTCGGTATGCCGACGTTCTGTCACCCCGTTGGCGACCTTTTCCAGCGGTTTCTTCCTCGACGGCTGTCACACCGTCCTGAACGCGCGGTATTATAACCCTGATTTAGTTCCAATTGGACTCAATTAGCAAAGTTTTGGATGAATCTCGGGGAACCTGAAGAGTCGTTTCTGACCGTCGCCGAGGTGGCGGAGATGCTGAAGCTGAACCAGCAGACGGTCCGCAACTGGATCGATCAGGGGTCGCTGCCGGCGCTGCGGGTGGGCCGGCGCGTGCGGATCAAGCGCTCCGACTTCGATCGCGTGCTGGCGCAGTCCTACACGGCTGGCGGCGGGACTGGCGCGCAGGAGGCGGGGCCGAGCGCCGAGGACTTCTGGGGTGGCGAGCCGATCGGCGTCGTCGACGCCGGACTCACGCCCGACGAGGTGCCCGATGACGGGTGAGCGGGCCGACGAGTGAGGCCGGACGGCGAATGAGCTTCAGAGACGACCTCGATCGCCAGCGAGCGCAGATCATGCGGGCGGTGCGGCAGGCGGGCAACGACTGGGCCGAAGCGATGCGGGAGCACAAGCTCGCGCCGCCTGACGCCGGATTTGCCACACGGTTGCGGGCGCTCTCGGACGCGGCAGAGCGGGAGCAGGTGGCCTGGGAGCATGCGCACGCCGCGGGCCTGCTGTGGCGGCCTATCCCGGGGGCGGAAAATGCGGAGCCGCCGTACGAGCTCCGGTCCGGCACCGGGCGTCGCGGACCGGCGGAGCTGTGGGCGACGTTCGATCAGACCGTGGCGGTGCTGAACCGCGCGATTACGGGATCGAGCGCCGCCGACGTAGCCGACGCCTTCGGGGAGCTGTCGGACGCAGCCGGAGCGCTCGCAACCGCGGTCGCGACCGAGGATGAAGTGCAGCCGCGTCCGGCCACGCGCGACGCCGCATAGACGGCGGGCGACAGAGGCTCCGTTCTCGCCGGCGACACACGCCGCATGAACGCGACGCACGCGCCGTTGGTCAGCGTCCCGACCGTCAACCGCCGCTCACACGTGAGCAAAACAAAATGTTTACTCGGGCCGAAGGTGGACATCCCAGAATGCGGCTGGACACGACGAAGGAGAGAGACATGCCTCAGATCATCGTGACCTCGGATCACGGGGCTGATTTCGGGGAAGGTGCCGTGACATTTCGTGAGCGCGTCACCGTGGCCGACTTCGAGAGCAACCACTTCGGTAGACAGCTGGTGGAGCGCCTGGGCTGGGCGGTTGGGGACGCCGACGCAGTCGAGCGCGTGGACGACCCGGCCGAGGCGACTTACGATCCGGGCGAGCCGACCTACGATCCGAGCGGCGCAATCGAGGGCCCCGCTGAGCCCACCGGCGATCGCGCCCGCCGAATCAGCGCTCCGTCGCCAGCGTAGTCACCACGGCCTCGTACACGCCGGCCCCGTAGGGCTCCGAGGCGACGCGGACCCCGGCGCGTCCCACGACCTCGGGACCTAGATCGGGATCTCGCTCGAGCGCGTTGGCCACCAGCCAGAACGCGCCTACGACCGAGACGGCGTCCATGTCCTCGCGCGAGTCGCCGACGGCGATGCAGTCGGCGATCGTGTAGCCGCGGCCCTGCATGTGACGCGCGACGGCACGGGCCTTCGACGCACCGGCCGGGATCAGGTGGTAGGCGTGGACGACCGGCAGGCCCTCCATCTGCTCGGAGGCGGCGTGGACGACGCCGTTGTCGACGAGCCGCAGCCAGCCGAGGTCGGCGTTGTCGAGCACCTCGCGGACCTCGTCGAGGTCGACGGCTCCCCGGAACAGGTGGGACACGTCGCGCCTGATCGACCACGGGGTGTGGTACTCGAGCCTGCCGGAGAACCGGTCGAGGAGTAGCGCCGGCGCCCCCGACCGCTCGATTTGCTCGTAGATCGTGCCGCCGGTGTCAGACGGGACGACGCCATCTGTCAGCCACTCGAGCTCCCCGTCGATCACCAGACCGCAGCCGAGCTCGAAGATGTAGGAGGTCGAGCCGATCATCCGGCTGTTCTCGAACACGCTCGATTGCCGGCGCCCCGAGTAGAGGACGACCTCGACCCCCGCGCGCCAACAAGCCTGGAGCGCGCGCACGCCGTCCAGGGCGAACCCGCCATCCGCACCGTGCAGTAGCGATCCGCCCGGGCCAAGGAGTGTTCCGTCCAGATCGACGTACAGGCAGCGCATCGCGGCGCGACCGTAGCAGCCGGATCCGCCGCCGCCATACTGGCCGGTGGTGGCAATCGCGAACGAAACCGAACCTTGGGCGGCCCTGCTCGAACAGGGCCGCACTGATAAACGTCTGGTCCACGACGACTCTTACGACGCGCGTTCGCCGCGGCTGACTCTCGTACCCGGCGAGCTGACCCCGGCGGTCGCGGGCGCGCTGGCAAACGCGGGGATCGAGGAGCTCTATTCGCACCAGAGTCAGGCGCTCTACGACGCGTTCGAGGGACCGACGATCGTCACCACGGGAACGGCCTCGGGCAAGTCGCTGTGCTTCCAGCTCCCCACGCTGCAAGTGCTCACGACCGACCGTACCGCCCGTGCCCTCTACCTGTACCCGACCAAGGCGCTGGCGCAGGACCAAGCGCGGTCGCTGCACGCCTTCGGCCTGCACAAGCAGGTCCGCCCGGCGATCTACGACGGCGACACGCCGCGCGCGGAGCGGTCGGCGATCCGCAAGCGGTCGAACCTGATCCTCACCAACCCCGACATGCTTCACGTCGGGATCCTGCCGCACCATCCGGCCTGGGGCGACCTGTTCGCCAACCTGGCGTTCGTGGTGGTCGACGAGGCGCACGCGTACCGCGGCGTGTTCGGCTCTCATGTCGCGAACGTGCTCCGCCGGCTCCGGCGCATCGCCGCGATCCACGGCACCGAGCCGCGCTTCCTGCTGGCCAGCGCGACGATCGCCAACCCGGTCGAGCTCGCCGAGCGCCTGACCGGCCTGAACGGCTTCAGGCTCGTCGACCAGGACGGCGCGCCACGCGCGAGCCGGCGAGTCGCGATGTGGAATCCGCCGCTGCTCGACGAGGAGCTCGGCATCCGGGCCTCGGCGCTGTACGAGGCGGCCGAGGTATTCACGGAGCTAGTGTCGAGCGGCGCCCGGACCATCTGCTTCATGAAGTCGCGCAAGGGGGTCGAGCTGATCCTGCGCCACTCGATCGACCGGCTCGAGCCCGAGCTCGCCGACCGGATCGCCCCCTACCGCGGCGGCTACACACCTCAGCAGCGGCAGGAGATCCAGCGGCGGATGAGCGCCGGCGAGTTGCTCGGGGTGGTGGCGACCGACGCGCTCGAACTCGGGATCGATATCGGCCAGCTCGACGCCGCGATATGCGTCACCTTCCCCGGCACGGTCGCGAGCCTCAGGCAGATGTGGGGTCGCGCCGGCCGCCGAGGGCGGGGGCTCGCGGTGTACATCGCCGGCGAGGACGCGCTCGATCAGTTCTTCTGCCGGCACCCCGACGAGTTCCTGGGCCGGGCGGTCGAGGCCGCGATCCTCGACCCTCACAGCCCCGAGATCTTCGCCGAGCACCTGCTGTGCGCCGCGCACGAGGCTCCCCTCACCGATGACGACGAAGCGATCCTCGGCCCAACTTGGCGCGAATACGCCGAGGAGCTGGCCGAGGCCGGGTTCCTGCGCGAGCGCGCCACCGGGTTCGTGCCGAAACGCGCCGACGACTACCCGGCGGCGCGCACGGCGCTCCGCTCGGCGTCGGCGGACAGCTTCGCGCTGATCGACGCCAGCTCAGGCGAGCTGTTCGGGACGGTCGAGCTGGCCCGTGCCTACGGGACGGTCCACGAGGGCGCCGTATACCTGCACATGGGCCGCTCTTACCACGTGCTGGAACTCGACCTGGCCGGCCGGCGGGCACTACTCGAGCCGTTCGATGGCAATTACTTCACGCAGGCCAAACGCGAAATCATGATCTACATCACCCGCACCCACGCCCAGCGCGAGCTGTGCGGGGTGACGCTGTCGTTCGGCGAGATCGTCTACGCGGAGACGGTGCTCGGCTACCAGCGCAAGGGCCTGCAGGACCACCAGGTGATCGACTTCCAGACGCTCGACCTGCCGACTGTCGAGTTCTCGACGCGGGCACTCTGGTATGAGCTCGACGAGCTGATCGCCGAGGAGCCGTTCCCGCCCGAGATGCTGCTCGGAGCGCTGCACGCGCTCGAGCATGGTCAGATCGCGGTGCTCCCGCTCATCGCGATGTGCGACCGCTGGGACATCGGAGGCCTATCAACGAACGCCCATCCGCAGACCGGGGTGCCGACGATCTTCATCTATGACGGCCACCCGGGCGGGGTTGGGATTACGCGCCGCGGCTACGACGAGTTCGAGCGGCTCGTTGCCGACGCGAGACGGCTGATCGGCGAGTGCCCGTGCCGGTCCGGCTGTCCCTCGTGCGTGCAGTCGCCGAAATGCGGCAACCTCAACGAGCCGCTCTCCAAGCGCGGCGCGCTGGAGCTGCTCAGCCGGCTCGAGAAGTCGCGCCGAGCCCCTTCGGAGTGAGGAATTCGGCCAGGCGGGCGCTGCCGGCGGTGAGCTCGTGCCAGCCGCACTCGAATGTGAGCGTGGCAAGCGCGCCGGTCGGGAACTTCCGCTCCACTGCCGACCGGTCGACGCCGTCGCGGCGGGCGAGCCGGAGGACGAGCATCTGCATCGTCGGGTTGTGTCCGATAACCATCACCGAGCTGAGGTCGTCGGGCAGCCGGCGCAGGCGCTCGAGCACGTCCTCGGCGGACGCCGAGTAGAGCTGCGGCTCGATCACGTGCTCGCCGGTGGGGGCCACGCCCTCGAGTGTCTCGCGCGTGCGCCGAGCACTCGAGCACAGCACGAGCTCCGGCTTGATCGCGTTCGTCCGCAGGTGCTCGGCCATCACCGCGCAGGCGCGCTGCCCGCGGGGTGCGAGGGGTCGTTCGTGGTCCTCCAGCCCGGGGTTATCCCAGCTCGATTTGGCGTGGCGGAGGACGAACAACTGCTTGATCTGGGCCATCCCAACCATTGTCCCTCCCACGGCGGCGTAAACCCTGCGGCCCGGCACTGAGCCGCTACGATCGCTCGGCCAAGGCGAGATAGCTCAGTTGGTAGAGCACACGACTGAAAATCGTGGTGTCCCCGGTTCAAGTCCGGGTCTCGCCATCACTCAAAAGTCCTGGTAACAGGCATCTTCTGAGTTGGTGTCCAACTCGCCGGGCAGGCCCTATTTGGGCCGGTAAATCGCGAAACGGCATTTACCGGCCCAATTGAGCAGACAACTACGCCTCGTCTGGACGCGAGAGGGCTCTACGAACCAGCAGCCCGGAGCTCCGTGGATCGGGCCGTGAGCGCGCGCGCAGCGTGGCTCGATCAGTGGCGCCTCGAGTGCCGAGGAGCGCCCGAGCGCGGTGCCAGCGCTAGCGGTACGGACGGGCGTCGCGCGCGCTCAGCCCTGGTGCCGTACCTCCATGTTGCGCGCGGCTGGTTTGAACCTTCCGACGAGGCAGATCGCCAAGCGGAAGCCCCGCTAACTCAAGGAAATTTGCGCTTTACCCGGGAGTAGACCCGGGTGTAGGGTTCAAGGACCAGCCACGGAGCCGGCGCGGCTTTGCAGGCGAGGAGGACCACGACCGGTTCGGGATCAGAGGGAGGTATTCGTGAAGCGAATCAGGCTCTCGCTTTGCAGGGCGGTGGTGGTCTTATCGACTGTCGTCGCCGGTCTCGTTTTCCTACCGGCGGCTAACGCGAAAGCCGCCACGATCAACCCCGACCAGCATGCGGCGATCAATTGCTCGAAAGCGGCCGCGATGTGCACTGAGGTGGGGAACTCTTGGCAGGTGTTCGGGCACTACGTCGGACACGACGAGCCGTCGATGCTGTTTGACTCGAACGTGCCGGGGTCCGGCAATCGTATGAGCTACAACGTCACGCTGCCCAGGGACCCGTCGGCTACCAATCCGACGGCACTGGGCAAGTCGTACCAGTTTGAGCTCAGCGGAGCAGATTGGTTCGGGATGGCGATGTGCGACACGCAGTCCGATCCGGAGCAGGTCAGCACCTGTCCCGCGGACAGCGACAAGAACATCCTCGATCCAGCCGTCTCGCCCGATCACGTGGGACAGGCCTACATGGAGATGCAGTTCTATCCGCCGGGTTGGATCCCGTGGCCGACCTGGCAGGTCGCCGTCGGAGCCAGCTCCTGCAGCGCTAACCAGTGGTGTGCAGCGCTGAACATCGACAGCCTGTCTCTGAATCCCGTTACCGGGCAGCAGAACAACTCCGCGTGCGAGGGCCAGGTCGGCGAGGAGTACGTCAACTTCGCGTTCATCACTCATAACGGAGTCTCGACCGGACCGGCTAATCCCGTCCAAGCGACGACCGGCGGGACATACACGCCCGACCCACAGCGCGATCTATTCATGAACGACGGAGACCACCTGAAGGTGTCGTTCACGGACACGCCCAATGGGCTGGAGGTCATCATCCATGACCTCACAACCGGCCAGTCCGGGTCGATGACCGCGAGCACGGCGAACGGCTTCGGCCAGGTCTTGTTCGATCCCAACGGCAGCGGATGCACCGAGATTCCGTACGACTTCCATCCGATGTACAGCACCTCGACCCCGCAGACGCGAGTCACGTGGGCGGCGGGTGGCTACAACGTCGCGATGGACACCGAGATCGGTCACTTCCAGTACTGCAGCGCCGCGATTCCGGCCACGCAGTTCGGCCTCGACGCGACGGGCAATCCGACCGAGTGTCCGACTGGGGCCACGGAAGGGTCAGGCGCCAGCGCCGGGCCTAGCGATCCACTCAACCTGACAACGGGGGCCGGCGATGACGCCTTCTGCTTCCCCGGGTCAGAGGCGCTCACGTACCACGTCACCGGCTGTTCGTACACGAACACCGGATTCGACGGCGTGTCCTACACGCCGGTGTGGCCAGACGGCAACACCAAGTTGCATCCGACATCGTTCCTGTTCAGCAGCCCGGAGACAGGGCCCCACTACAACATTCAGTACAAGCACGCCGCGTTCGAAACCGACCTGCCGGATCTCGAGTTCGCGAACGGCACGTGCAACAGGACGACCGGCGCGGGTTGCACGCACATTCCGTTCACCGACACCGGTGCGCCGGCGGAGTTCTACCCGTTCTACACGACCTCGAGTACCGACACCGGCTGCATGTGGTCGATCGGGAACGACGGGATTCCGAACATGATCAGCGATTTCGGCGGGAACCAACAGTATGGTCCGCTGCTCGCGCAGAACTACACGACCAAGGGCAACGTGGTCGTTTCTCGCTTCAACGATTTCGAGAACATCCTTCCCCACAACCCGTGTCCACAGCAGAAGTAGTCGCCGTGTGAACTGACGATCGCCCTGGTCGCCGCGGGGACCCGCGGCGCCCAGGGCGTCGTCGTCCCAGTGCCCTCGGCAGGATGGAGGGGCAGGCACGTTGTTGGCAGTCGTCTGCTTCCTGTTCCGAGCAGAACAGCGCCAGCCAGCGCCAACCGCCGCGGCAATTTGAGCAGTCCCTTCGGCTGCGGATGCGACTCGGTGACGGCCTTGCGAATCCCATGCGCATGGCGTTTCATGGGTGCCACGACACGCCGCCGCTCACCGTTTCCCAGGCGGACAGCATCGCCCGCAGGCAGCGGGTTTCAGCCGCGCCGTAGTAGTCGGCCGACGGCGGCCATCATCTCTTCGGTGCGCTCGTCCTGCTGGTCGGGTTCGGCGCCGATCACGCAGGTGTGGGCGTGCCCGTCGAGCAGCCCGAGCGCGACCTTGTCGAGCGCGGCTTGGGCGGCTGAGATCTGGGTGAGGATGTCGATGCAGTAGCGGTCGTCGGTGACCATTCCTTCGATTCCGCGGATCTGTCCTTCGATACGGGCCAGCCGGGCGAGCAGCTGGTCTTTGGTGGCGGTGTAGCCCCGGGTGGGTTGCTGGGTCTTCGGCATAACCACATCCTATCATTTACTCCTACCCCCTAGGGGTATCTGATACAGTGGTTCGCATGGCCGTCCTCGACGTGATCTGGCATGGCCTGAGGGACTCGTTCCTGATGGCGTGGGAGGTGTGGTGGGCGCTCGTGCTCGGGTTCGCGATCTCGGCGATCGTGCAGGCTTGGGTGCCGCGCGAGCGGGTCGAGGGGCTGATGAGCGGCTCCGGGCCCCGGTCGGTCGGTTGGGCCACCGGGCTGGGCGCCGCTTCGTCGTCGTGCTCGTATGCCGCGATCGCGATCGGCAAGTCGCTGTTTCAGAAGGGCGCGTCGGCCGCGAGCGCGTTGGCGTTCCAGTTTGCTTCGACCAACCTGGTGTGGGAGCTCGGGCTGGTGCTGTGGGTGCTGATCGGGTGGCAGTTCGCGGCGGCCGAGTACGTGGGCGGGATCGTGATGATCGTGCTCATGACGGTGTTGCTGCGGTTGTTCGTCAGCCGGCGGCTCGAGGCCCAGGCGCGGGAGCACGCGATCGAGGCCGACACAGGCCATCAGCACCGCACGGCCGGCGAGCAGCTCTCGTGGCGTGAGCGCCTCACCTCGATCCGGGCGTGGTCGGATGTGGCCCACAACTTCCGCGGCGACTGGCAGATGTTGTGGAAGGAGATGGCGATCGGGTTCCTGTTGGCCGGGTTCATCGCCCAATTGGGCAACGGTTTCTTCGAGCACGTGTTCCTCCACAACGCGCCGCAGCCGTTGCCGACAATCGAGAACGTCATCGTCGGCCCGATCATCGCCGTGCTCAGCTTCGTGTGTTCGGTCGGGAACGTCCCGCTGGCCGCGGTCCTGTGGTCGGGTGGGATCTCGTTCGCCGGCGTGCTGGCGTTCCTGTTCGCCGACCTGATCGTGATCCCGATCCTGTTGATCTACCGCAAGTACTACGGCACGCGCTTCACGGTGCGGGTCACCGGCCTGATGTTCGTCACGATGGTGATCGCCGCGCTGATCGTCACCGGGATCTTCACCGCTCTCGGGCTGATCCCCACCGGCCCACGTCCGACGCGTGCGGACATCTTCAGCTCGATCGCGGTCAACTACAAGCTGGCTCTGAACGTTCTCGGGCTGGTCATCTTCGCCGCCCTGTTCTGGCTCACCGCGCGCCGCGGCGCGACCGACCCAGTGTGCGGGATGAAGGTCGACCGCGCCAAGGCCATCACCCACGAGTTCGCCGGCGAGGCCCGCTACTTCTGCTCGACCGACTGCCTGCATGCGTTCGAAACCCGCTCGCGCACCCACGACGACGTTGCCCATCCCGCGGTGGTTTCGCACGCGCACTGAACGCTCGGGCGAGGCGGGGCGCTCGTGGTCGAGGTAAAATCTAAGTCAAGGGCACTTAGATCCTGAGCGGGGTGCAGCTAGAACGACCGATGGAAGCCATGAACGACGAGATTGAGATGCTGAGCCAAGGCGATGACCGCCCGATGATCGTCTACGACCACCGAGAGCGGCGAAGCGGCATACCGCAACGCCTCGGACTGCTAGGGCTGAGGCTCGAGGCGCGCGATCTCGGCGGCGCCGATTACGTGCTCTCACCCCGGCTGGCGGTCGTCCGAAAGAGCGAGGCGGCGCTGGTGCCTTGGGTCACGCTCGGCCGCTTCGAGCGCGCGATCGATGAGGTCTGCGACGCATATCCGGCTGTGGTCCTCGTGCTCCAGCGCAAGCCCGGCGCTGTGCCCGACGGAATTCGGCACGGCGTGATGGCGCGGCTCGCCCGCCGAGGGGTTGCGACGCTCGTGGTCGACGATGCCGACGAGGCCGCCGCCTGGATCGCGCGGCTGGCTCGCCAGGAGGAGCGTGGTCCTGGGATTCATGCCGGCAGTCTCGGCCGCAAGCCCCGCGATCCAGATCGCATCGCCGAGGAGCTCCTCGCACGGCTGCCCGGTGTCTCATATGTCGGCGCGCGGCGTCTGCTGGAGCACTTCGGCTCGATCCGGGAGTTGGCCGCCGCCAGTGCCGAGGAAATCCGAGGGGTCCGCGGCTTCGGACCCAAGCGCGCCGCCGCGGTCGAATCCGCGCTCGCGCATCGTCGCGATACGGACGCGGTCGCGGCCTGAGCTGAGCGCGGCTCAGGCGCCGGCGGCCCAGGACTTGGCCTCGTCCAACTCGTCGGTCGGGAACACTCGTACCTCGCCTGGGATCATCCACGCGAACAGCCCTGTCGCGCGCGCCAGCCAGTCGATGTCGGTGACGATGGCCGACCGGACCCACGCGTCGCGGTGCCGGATTCCCACGTCGAACCCGACCTTGGCATCGGCCCAGAGGGCACTGGGGTCCATCTTGTCCAGAGACTCGATCAGGTAGAGCGTCCTCAGCCCGTCCCCGGAGTCCAACGCCCGCTTGAGTGCGGGTGCGAGCACGTTTGTGTAGTCCTCGCGCTGGATCTCGCCGGCCACCCGGAACCCGAGTACGCCCGGCGGCGTATCTGCCAATGGTTCGATCATGGCGGCAACGCTCGCGCAAGCCGAACTCGACGGCATCATCCGCTACGGATGACGACGAACCGCCGTCGCGCGCCCAGCCGTAACGATGGCTGAGCGCGGCTCCGGCGAACGTTCCCTCACCCGCGTGAGCTGCAGTTCGCCATCAAAAGCGCCGTGGGGGCGGCAGCGAGCCGTGCGATACAGGCCGGAGGGACGCGAGCATGGTTCCAGTTCGCCGGTGCGCGATGCCGGCAGATGGAGAAAACGCACAGGTTGCATGCCGGACCGGATCGTGAGCCATGCAGACAAGGCGTCCAGGTGGTAGAGCTTCGCCATCGAACGGCAAGTTCAGCGCGTTGCGCTAGGGCGCGTGCCGGTGCCGGTGATTCTCGGCGTGTCGATGACCGCTGCCGGCGTGGTGTATCCGGTCACCGATGCGGCGCTGCATCACACATCGCCGATCATGATTGCGACGCTGCGGGCCCTGGTGGGCGGAGCGCTTCTCACGGCGGTGCTGCCGCTGTTCGGAAGCCGCCTGCCGCGGACGCGACGTCTGTGGGGTTGGGCGTTCGCGATCGGGTTTGGGAACACCACGCTCACTCAGGTCGGGATCAGCGTCGGGACCCAGAGGGCAGGCGCCGCGGTCGCGGCGGTGCTGCTCAACTCATCACCGTTCTTCGTGGCGTTGATCGCGCGCGCTGCGCTCGACGAGCCGATCACGCCCGTGCGTGCCGCAGGCCTGGTGATCGGCTTCGCGGGCGTGTTGCTGGTGGTGCTTTCAGATCCCGGGAATGTCGCCCACGGCAGCCAGCTCGTGATCGGGTTTGCGCTCGCGCTGCTGGGTGCCCTGGGGTGGGCAGGCGGCGGCGTCGGCATGCGCGTCCTCACTCAACGCGAGCCCGACATCGACATCCCGGGCATCACCGCCGCGCAATTCCTGGCCGGTGGGGTTCCACTGATACCGCTTGTTCTACTCGCGGGTGGCTCGACGGAATGGAGCCGGACAACGCTCGACGCGCAACTTGCGTTCCTGGTCATCGGCGGCCAAGTGCTCGTTTACGTCGGGTTCAACGCCGCTCTGGGGCGGTGGCCGTCGACCCGGGTGTACGCCTGGACCTTCCTAGTCCCAGCGGTGGCGGTCGTGGTCGACGCCGTTGTCGGCAAGCTGCCCGGATTCGGCGCGACGGTCGGCGTCGTCGTCGTGATCCTCGGTGTGGCGATCGTCAACCTCCCAAGCGCGGAGAAGCGCGCCCCGCTAAGCGACAGGCCCTAAGTCAGGCGCTGCAGCGGTCACGGGGCGTGTTCCATCGTCGACGACGCCTCGTTCGGGGCTGGAGTCCACCGGCCGCCGGAGGCTTCCTCCGTAGGCCACCAGCTCAGGCTCCCCCAGACAGTCGGGCGCACCAATTCGATGGGCACGAACCGCCTGGACCCAGGACGCGGCGGTCGCCCAACCACAGCGCGGACAGCTATAAAGCGGCACGGCCCACGCAGGATTCCCGCAGAACGCGCGCGCCAAACATAAGGTTTTTGAACAAAGGCTCCCGGATCAGGAGACAGCCGCGGCCTGCGGCGCAGCCGGCGACTCGAGGGGCGCGACGACCGCAGCGCGACTGATGATCACAGCGGCGAGGTCATCGGGGCAGTCGTCGGAGTCGGCCTGGATCTGCTCGACGAGGGCGTGGGCGTCCAGCCCCTGATCGACGAGCGCCTTGAGGTGGGCGCGTCCGAGGTGCTCGCCCTGCCGGCGGGCTTCGACGAGGCCGTCGGTGAATAGACAGACGCGGTCGCCCGGCGCCAGCGCGCGGGAGAACTGTGGCCAGTTTTCTCCCATCCCGAAGCCGAGTGGGGTCGCCGCCTGCTCCTCGCGCTCGGGCTCTCCGGCGATCATTGGGGGCTCGTGCCCGGCTTTCGCCCAGGTGAGCTCTCCCGTCGCATGCTCGTAGCAGCAGATGACGACCGTGGCAAAGCCGTCGCCAAGCTCGCCAGTGAGGTACCGGTCGGCCCGGGCCAGCACCTCGGGCAGCGGATGGCCCTCGCCCATCAACGTCCGGAGGGTGTACCGGACCAACGCTGCGTGGATGAGGGATTCACGGCCATGGCCCGCTACGTCGCCGATGATGACGCCGGTCTGCGCCGGGCCGACCGTGAACACGTCGAAGAAATCGCCGCCCGCAGCAAGGCCTTGGGCGGGCCGGTAGGCGACCGAGACATCGAGCTCGCCGAGGCTCTCAGGCACCGCGGGCAAAAGCGCAGCCTGGAGCACCCCGACGTCGGAGAGAAGCGCGGCTCGCTGTCCGGCCAGCGACTTCGCGCGCCGGCTCTGCAGGTAGGCGTTGAGCGCCATCGCCGCCGCTATCACCGCGAACGCGAGCAGCGCGACCAGCGCAGCCGTGGGCAGCACCTTGACCAACCGGGCGAACGACCCCTTGTTTTGACCGCGCGGCGCTGCGGACGGATGCGAGACGGAGCGCGCCGCCGCAACCGGTCGGCTACCCGTTGCAGTCGCCGCGGTCGTGACGCCAGTTTGCGCGCCCAGCCGCTGCGAGCCGCTGGTCGATCCGCCCCGAGCCGCTACAGCTGCCGAGCCGGCGCCCGATTGATGCGACCCTCCGGCGCGACCAGCGATGGTCCGGCCCCGGCCCGACGACGAGGGTGCGCCCGACGCGGAGCCCGCCGACACCGACGGAGCTGCCGATTGTGAGGTCGAGCCCGCGGACGCCGTCGACGATGCCGCGGGCGTAGTGCCCGGCAATGTCCCGGAGTGCAACCCCAGCGACGGCGTCTTCACGGGCGGCGTCTGGACGGGCGTGGTGGTGGTCGATGGCGTGCTGACCGACGGCGTCGTGAGGCTGGGCGTGCTGACCGGCGGCGTGCTGATCGGCCCGACGGTCACCGGCGGTACGGTCGCGGTGGGAGCGGTGACCGATGGGGCCGTGACGGAGGGAGCCGACACCGTCGGGACCGTCACCGTTCGAACCGTCACCGTCGGCACGCCGACCGCGAGCGCGTCCCCGGCGGAAGTCGCCGCGACCACCAACGCCGCGCATGTCACGACAACGGCGAGCGGACGGCTCATGGACGTTCCGAGCGGTCGCCGCACGACCTATCTACGAACGAGCGCGTCGACATTGCACACCGACCCTGCAAGCGGAAAAGTAGGCAGCCGAGCGTACACCACGCGCGCGCCCGACCAGATGGTTGGGCGCGTCCTCGACCAGCCGGTTGCACACGACCGGTCAGACGGTCACCGACATCGCGTGCGCGTCGAATACGACGGTCCGGTCGCGGCCGCCACGCTTGGCCGCGTACAGGGCGCCATCGACGCGCTCGAGCATCGTCTCGACCTCGAGCGGCACCGTCGTGGTCGTTATGCCCGCGCTCACCCGCACATGCGGCAGGCTCGGGGAGTCAGTCGTCGCGAGGGAGTACCGGACGCGCTCAACGAATGCCTCGGCCCCGGTCTGGTCGCTTCCGGGCATGAGCACGGCGAACTCCTCGCCTCCGAGCCGGGCGGCGACGTCGATTCCCCTCGACTCGCTTGCCAGCACGCGGGCGAGGTGCACAAGGACGCGATCGCCGACGACGTGACCGTGCTCGTCGTTGATTTGCTTGAAGTGGTCGATGTCGAACGTGGCCAGTGCGATCGGCCGGTCATCCCGTCCGGCGTGGCCAAGCTCGCGCGAGGCGTGCTCGTCGAACCCGCGCCGGTTCAGCAGGCCGGTCAGAGGGTCGGTCCTCGCCTCGCCGCGCAGGCGCTCGCGCAACATCTCGCTCCGGCGCTCGAGAACGCGGGCGACCACCGCGATCGCGGTGATCGAGACCATCACGTCCACCCAGCGGCCGGGGTAGGCACTGGCCGCGGGGAGCGCCAAGAGCGCGGCGGCCTCACCCACGCCAACCAGGGCGACGATCGCGATCGCGCCGTTCCGGCCGAAGAACACCGTGGTCCAGAACGGGCAGGGAGTACAGCACCGCGCCGTCGCCGGGACCCGGAGATGTCGCCAGCGCGTAGGCGATCAACGCCACGCCGATCGGGCCGAGTAGCCCCAACGCCCACCGCGGCAGCCGCGATCCGATCGCAAGCAGCGCGACGAACATCACGAGGACGACGATCACCGGAAGAATCGCGAACTTGGGATCGCCCGGGAGGAAACCCTCGATCGATCCATCGAGCGCCGCGGCGCCGTACATCGCCGAAGCGGTGAACGCCATCACTTTGCGGTTGGACCGGATGTCGTCTAAAGATGAGACCACCGCCGAGATCTCGACCGTCGCGCCGGATTCCGAAGTCTCGGACCCGGCGCGTCGGCGGACGTTCAGCTGGGGTCGAGCCGGTTAGGCGGAATCCGCCGAGTTGGCGGGCTCTAGCGAGCTCGCGAGGCCGTCCAGCATGCCCGTGACCGTCTGGACGATTCCGGTGGCGGTCTGGATGTCCTTGTCGCTGTAGCCCGAGAGCTGCTCGGACCAGAGCTGCTGCCAGGCCGCCAGCTTGCGCTCAAGCAGCTGCCAGCCCTCCGGGGTCAGCGCGACGTTGCAGACGCGCCGGTCCTCGGTGCTCCGCCGGCGTTCGACGATGTTCGCGGCCTCGAGCTGATCGAGGATCGCGGTCACGGTTGCGGGCGTTAGATCGGCGCTCTTGGCCAGCTGGCCGGCGGTCATCTCGTTGCCGCGGCCGAGCGCCGCGATCGTCCGCACCTGCGCGAAGGTCAGCTCGCCGGGTCGGCTGTGGTCCCGTCCGCGGAGCCGGCGATCGGCGGCGAGGAGGTGATTGATCGCCGCGCGGAAATCGTCGAGCTTGTTCGCCGACTTGGGCTCGGGCGTCGCATTAGCGGTAGCGGTCTTCGGGCTCACGCTGCCTCCAGGAGAGGTTCCTCCAGAGAGACCGGAACGGGTGCCTCGGACGTGGTCGCCTTGGCCCGCCGCTCGATCCGGGTCAACACTAGCGTCGGGACCAGCGCCAGCAGCGTCACGCCCATCACCCACCAGTAGGTTTGGCCGAACCCGGCGGCCGCCGCGGCCGTGGTGTGAGCGCTCTGAGTCTGACCCTGGAGGACGACCGCGATGATCGCGGTGCCGAGCGACCCGCCGACTCGCTGAAGCACGGTCAGCTGGGGGCTCGCGTCGTTGACCTGCTCGCGCGACAGTACGGAGAAAGCGGCGGTCATGGCCGGCATGATCGAGAGGCCGACGCCGACGCCGCGGATCAGCATCGCCGATCCGATCGTCGCGTACGAGGTGGTGGCGGTCACGAGCACGAATGGGATCGTGGCCAGCGCGAGGATCGCGGCGCCGATCAGCGAGGTGCGCCCGGCGCCGAGGCGCTCGGTGAGGCGCCCGGACATGAACATTCCGAGACCGCCGCCGATGCCCTGCGGGATCAGCAACAGGCCGGTCTGGATCGCGTCTTCGCCGCGAATCGTCTGGAAGTAGAGCGGCATCAGGATCATCGCTCCGAACAGCGCCGCCCCGAGACAGAAGGTCACGACGGAAGCTGCCCTGAAGGACGGGTTGGCGAACAGCTTGAGGTCGAGGAGCGGGCGCTCGATCCGCCGGGAGCGGGCGATGAACAGCCCAAGGAGGGCGAGGCCAACGAGCGCGGGGACGAGCACCGACGGCGCGGTCAGGCTGCCGGCGGTCTCGCTCTCGGAAAGGCCGTAGGTAATGCCGACGACGCCGGCGGCCGCCAGGCCGAGACCGATCACGTCGAGCCGGCCGGCCTGGTCCGTGCCCGCCTGGTCGTGGGGCAGCAGCCGCCACGCCATGGTCAGGGCGAGGATGCCGACGGGGACGTTGATCAGGAAGATCCACTCCCACCCGGCCGACTGCAGGAGCAGCCCGCCGAGGGTGGGGCCAAACACTGGCGCGAGCACGATCGGCACGCCGATCAGGCTCATCACCTTGGGAAGATTGCGAGGACCGGCGGCCTTGACCAGGATCATCTGGCCGATCGGGGTGAGCATGCCGCCACCGACGCCCTGGAGGATGCGGAAGGCGATCAGCTCGCCGCTGTTGGCGGCCAGCGCACACAGCGAGGAGCCGAGGGTGAACACCACCAACGCGATCAGGTACAGGCGCCGGGCGCTGTAGCGCCGGACGGCCCAGCCGGTGATCGGGATCACGGCCGCGAGCGACAGCAGGTAGCCGGTGATGACCCACTGGATCCCGCCGAGGGAGGCGTGGAGGTCGATAGAAAGATCGTGGAGCGCGACGTTGACGATCGTCGTGTCGAGCACGGACATGATCGCGCCGAGGATCACCACGATCGCTACGCGCATCACGTGCGGCTCGATCCGTGGCGCCGGCGCCGATTCAGCCGCGCCGAAGGTTGCAACCGGGGAGGAAGACGAGGAGGGAGTCGAATTCATTTGGTACCGAAAGTTTAGCAGAGAAATATTTTGGCGTCTAACTAATATATCGGCCGGGGCGGTCGCGGGCTTGAGTCGTGCGGGACCGGGGCCTGCGGGGCGTGAAGTGGCCTCGCGGACCAGCAGCCTTGAGTCCGGGGCGGGGGCGGGGGCGGGGGCGGGGTGTCCGGGATTCGGTTACCGGGGAACGAGCAAGGAGCGGAGATGGCCGAATGCGCCACGTCGACCAGATCAAGGTCGACGTACCGGAGAATGTGGAGGGTTGCGAGGAGTGTCTGGCCACCGGCGGGACGTGGATCGAGCTACGGGCGTGCCGCGTGTGCGGGCATGTCGGATGCTGCGACTCGTCGCCCAGCACTCATGCCACCAAGCACTACCAGGAGACCGGTCACCCGGTCATGAGCTCGGCGATGCCCGGGGCGACGTGGTCGTGGTGCTACGTCGACGAGGTGTCGTTCTAGCCGCGGCGGTCGACGCCGCGGGCTCGTACCCGACCTGCATGGCCTGACGTCCGGCGCGTCGCGGGCTGACCGCGGCAGGCGACGCATATGGGGTATCCGGATGGAACCGAGGGCCGCGCCCGTGGGACACTCTCGCTCGCCGTGGTCCTGGCCACCTACAACATCAAAGGAGGAGTCGGCAAGACCTCGGCGGCGGTCAACCTCGCCTACCTCGCGGCGCGCGGCGGCGCGACCACGCTGCTGTGGGATCTCGACCCACAGGGCGGGAGCACCTTTTTGCTCCGGGTCAGGCCGAAGGTGAAGGGCGGTGGCGAGAAGCTCGTGCGCGGCAAGAGCGATGTCTCGGCCCGGATCAAAGGGACCGACTACGACAGGCTCGACCTGTTGCCGGCGGACTTCTCGTACCGCCACATGGACCTTCACCTCGATGCCGCCAAGCGGCCGACGCGGCGGCTGGCTCGGGTGCTGTCGCCGCTCGACTCCGAGTACGACTACATCTTCCTCGACTGCCCGCCGAGTATCTCGCTGGTCTCGGAGAGCGTGTTCGAGGCGGCCGACGCGCTGCTCATCCCGGTACTTCCGGCGACGCTGTCTGCGCGCATGCTCGATTCCATCGGGGAAGTCGCCGGCGAGCGGGTGAAGCAACTTCCGTTCTTCTCGATGGTCGACGCGCGCAAGCGCATGCACCGCGACGTGATGGAGGGGTTCAGAGCCGAGCGCCCCGAGATGCTTCACACCGTGGTGCCGCTCGCAGCGGACGTCGAGCGGATGGGGCTGGCGCGCGCGCCGCTCGAACAGTTCGCGCCGCACGGTCGCGCGGCCGAGGCGTTCCGGAACCTCTGGGCCGAGGTCTCCGGACGTCTCACCGGGCGACCAGAGTCCGAAGGGCGCCTCGCGCAGCCACCAGAGTCCGAAGGGCGCCGCGTGCAGCCACCAGGGCCTGAAGGGCGCCGCGTGCAGCCACCAGGGCCTGAAGGGCTCCCCGCGCAGCCACCAGAGCCTGAAAGGCGCCCCGTGCAGCCAGCAGAGCCTTAACCGATTCGTCACAGGATCCCGGCGCGGGTCCTCGATCATCGACTGTCGATGACCTACGCCGAGCTTCACTTCCACCTCCTGCCGGGGATCGACGACGGGCCGTCGTCGATCGAGCAGAGCGTCGAACTCGCCGCGGCCGCGGCGGCCGAGGGGACGAGGACGATCGTGACCACGCCGCATGTACACCCCGAGTTCGTCACCGACGTGAGCTCGCTTCCCGACCGAGTGGCCGAGGTCAGCGCCAGGATCGCCGCCAGGCGTATCCGGATCGACGTCTTGTGCGGAGGCGAGCTCGCCCAGGAGATGGTCCCGCGGCTTTCCGAGGCCGAGCTGGACACGATCGCCCAGGGTCCACCGGGGCGGCGGTGGCTGCTCCTCGAGGCGCCGCTGGCCGGGATCGATCGCGCCTACACCGCGGCCGCGGACGAGCTCCGCGAGCGCGGCTTCGCGGTCGTGGTCGCCCATCCCGAGCGCGCGCTGCGGTGGTCGGATGCCGGGTGGGAGACGCTCGAGCACGAGCTGTCCGCCGGCAGCGTCGTGCAGATCAACGCCTGGTCGGTCGCGGGACTGTATGGGGAGCTCGTCCGGGCCACCGCGCTACGGCTGGTGAGGACGGCGCCCCGCGCGGTGATCGCCTCCGACGCCCACGGAGGACCGAGGATGCCGGCACTGGGCATGGCGCTCGACGCGCTCGCGGCCGCCCGCGTGCCCGATCCGCACCAGCTGATCGACGCCGTTCCGCGCGGCCTGCTGGAGCAGGGGCTGGCCGTCGGGTCCGACTCGCTGGCAGCCTGACGACAAAGGCGGGCAGCTATGCGGCCACCGGCGCCGTCTCGGCGGCTGCCTCGGGCGTCTCGAGCCGCGGCCACATCTCGAGGGCCTGTTCGAGCAGCTGCTCGACCACCGTCTCGACATCGACCCGGCGCTCGAGCTCGATCAGCGGCTCCGGGTCGGTCCAGGTGATCGCTCGGCCCGGCATCAGCAACGTGCAGCAATCCTCGTCGGGCAGGATCGAGGTCTCGTACGTGCCGAGCCGCTGCGCCTCGTCGATGATCTCGGACTTGTCGCGGTCGATCAGCGGGCGGAGCAGCGGGAGCGTCGACGCGCCCTCCACCACCTCGAGGTTGCGCAGGGTCTGGCTTGCGACCTGGCCGAGCGAGTCGCCGGTGACGAGCGCCTCGCACTGTTCGCGCCGCGCCAGCGCGTCGGCAACGCGGACCATCAGCCGGCGCCCGGCCAGGACCTGTAGGCGGCCGGCGCCGGCGCTCGCGAGCAGTCGCTGCGTGACGCCGAATGGGACGACAAACAGCCGCGAGCGTCCCTGAAAGCGATTGAGGCGCGCGACCAGCGCGTATGCCTTGTATGCCGATTCGGGCCCCGTCAGCGGCTGACCGCTGAAGTGGACGAAGTCACAACGCAGCCCGCGCTTCATCATCCGGTAGGCGGCAACCGGGGAGTCGATCCCGCCTGAGAGCAGCACCAGCGCTCGCCCGCTCGTGCCGACCGGAAGGCCGCCGGCCGCGCGGAGGCGATCGACCGCGACGAACAAGTCGCGGGCATAGGCGTCGACATGCAGCTCGATGTCAGGATGGGACAGATCGACGCGGCGTTCGAGCCCGTACTTAACGGCGGCGCCGACCTCGCGCGCGATGTCCATCGAACACACCGGGAAGCTCTTCTCGCGCCGGCGCGCGCGCACGGCGAACGAGCCCGCGGGCAGCGTCCTGATGAGCTCGACTGCTGCCTCGGCGGCGCGGTCGACGGCCGGCTCGATGCGCAGCGCCGGCTGCACGACGCTCAGACCCGGGAGCTCGAGAGCCACACCGAGCGCAGCAGCGAACCCGTCCGGCGTGGGCACGGCCAGGAACGAGGAGCCGCGGCGGCGCAGCTCGACTTCGCCGGCGCGCCGCATCGCCCGCCGGAGGTTGCGCTCCAGCACCGCGGCGAAGCTCGAGCGCCGGCGCCCCTTGAGCGCGAGCTCGCCGAACATCAGGAGCAGGCAGGGCGTGCCGCGCGCCGCGACCGAGGCGCGGACGAGGCGATCTGAGGCTGTCTCCGAAACGTTCGCGGTCATGGGAGCTCCGGCGCTCAGCCTAGCTCGCCCGTCCGCGCGGATGGGAGGGGTGGAGAGAGCCCGAGCCCGCGGGCGCGCTCGAGCGCGTGGGCGAGGACCTCGTCGGCGCCCTCGATCTCGCCGTCGCGCATCAGCACCTGTCCCGCTACGACCGTCGTCTGAACGACCGAGCCCGGCGCGGCGTACACGAGCGCCGCCGGCAACTCGCCGAAGCTGAGCTCGGGCGTGCCGGCGCGAAGCAGCAGGAGGTCGGCGGGCTGCCCGACCTCGAGAGCCGGCGCGGCGCCGAGCAGGGGGGCGCGCCGGCCGGTGGCGATCTCCCACGTCTCGAGGGCGTCGATCGCGGCGGGGTCCCGCGCGGCGTGTTTCTGGACGAGGGCGAGCACCTTCATGTCGGCGAACAGGTCGAGCGAGTTGTTCGAGCCCGGACCGTCGGTGCCGAGCCCGACCTGGACGCCGGCGCTGCGCGCCCGCGGATACGGGAACACGCCGCCGACCGCGAGCTTGAGATTGGCGACCGGGTTCGTGACCACGACCGCGCCCTTCGAGGCGATCAGGTCGAGCTCGTCGTCGTCGAGCCAGACGCCGTGGGAGAGCACCGTGCGCGCCGTCAGCAGTCCGACTCGGTCGAGGTAGTGCGCCGGCCGTTCACCGTGCGAGGCAAGGCAGTCGATCACCTCCTGCTCGGTCTCGGACAGGTGGATCTGGACCGGCAGCTCGCGCTCGGCGGTGACCTCGGCGATCCAGCGCAAGCTGCTCTCGCTGACCGTGTAGATCGCGTGCGGAGCGAGCGAGACGTCGATCCGCTCGCCGGCGACCTCGCGCGTGGCGAGCTCGTCGATGCTTTGGAGCGCCGCCTCACGCATCTGCTCGCTCCTCCCGTCGACGTCGATCAGCGGCGCGGCGACGGTAGCCCGCATCCCTGCGTCACGCACGGCGCGGGCGGCCGCCGACGGATGCCAGTACATGTCCCAGAAGCGCGCGGTCCCGTTCCGGATCATCTCGAGGCAGGCCAGGCGCGTCCCCCAGTAGACGTCCTCGGGTTCGAGCTTGCGCTCGACCGGCCAGATCTTCTCCTGGAGCC
This sequence comes from uncultured Solirubrobacterales bacterium, assembly GCA_963709205.1. GTDB lineage: Bacteria > Actinomycetota > Thermoleophilia > Solirubrobacterales > Solirubrobacteraceae > Palsa-465. Next base: position 7,033 of record CAVPVP010000011.1, on the reverse strand, counting down.
ATCGCATCAGCGGCAGGTCGTCTCCGTAGCCGCGGAACAGCGTCATCGCGGCGTGGGTGTGCCCGTTGATCAGCGGCGCCACGAGGATCGCGCCGGCGGCGTCGATGTGGTCGTCACCGGCGCACGGACGGACGTCCGGTCCGAGCTCCACGATCTGTCCGTTGTCTGCCCGCAGCCCGACCGGCTCACCCGCGAGCAGGGCGCCCGTTATCGCCAGGCTCACCGAGTGGACCGCCCGACCGGATCTCCGGGGATCCCGAGGGCGTGCTCCTGGAGGTCGATCGCGGCCTGAACGAGGGGCGCCTCTTGCCCGCGCGGCGCGATCATCGAGACGCCGACGTTCCAGCTCACGGGAAGGGCCGCGACCGGCATCCCGGTCATGTCCCACAGCGCGGTCAGCTCGATCAACGGATCGCCCGCGCCGCCCGCGTGCCCGCACTCGTAGCCGGGGCCGCGCTCGTACGGCAGGATCGGGAGCGTCGGCTCGAGCACGACGTCGACGCCGTTCTGCTCGAACCACTCCTCCCAGAGGGCGGTCCCCTCGACTCGGCGCGCCTGCGCGGCGAGGTACTCCTGGGCGTCGGTGAACGTGGCGGCGGCCTCGACGAACTGGGCGGTAGCCGGGCGGGTGACATCGTGCCGGTCGGCGAACTGCGCGTGGTACGCCCACACTTCGGTCAGGAGCACCCGTGAAAGGTCGTCCCACTCGAAGGTCCACGGCGCCGGCAACTCGACGATCCGCGCCCCCAGGCGCTCGCACGTTTGCGTCGCGTCCTCCAGCCCGCGGGCGACCGCGGCGTCCATCGTGAGTCCGTGCGTGCGGTCGGTGAGCGCGATTGTGGTGCCCGTGAGCGGTCGCCCGCCGGCGCGAGCGTGCAGCGAAAGATTCTCGATCGGCACGGGCGGAGGCATCAGCGGCGTGACCGCGGGACCGCCGGCGGCCATGCCCGCGAGCAACGCCGCGCAGTCGGCGATCGTGCGCGCCATCGGTCCGAGGTGGTCGAGCGACGGCGCCAACGGGACGATTCCCTCGATCGGGATCCGCCCATGCGTCGGCTTGATCGCGCATACCCCGCAGCACGCCGACGGGATCCGGAGGGAGCCGCAGGTGTCGCTGCCGAGCGCCGCGGGGGTCATGCGCGCGGCCAGCGCGGCCGCGCTTCCTCCGCTCGAACCGCCCGCGATCAGGTGGAGCGACCACGGGTTGCCGACCTGGTCGGTGGTGCCGCCGGCGGCGAACTCGTGCGTGTGCGTGTGCCCGAGCAACACCATCCCCTGGCCGCGCAGGCGCGCCCACGCGATGCTGTCGTCGCCGGCGGGATCGCCCCCATCCAGCAGCCGGCTCGAGGCCGTGACCGGTAGCCCGGCGACGGCGTACAGGTCCTTGACTCCGATCGGGACGCCGCACAGCAGCGGGGTTGCGTCCGCTTCGGCGGCCCGGCGCTCGTCGGCGAGTTGCGCCTGCTCGCGGGCGACCTCGGGGTACACGCGCGCCCAGGCGTTGATCGCGTCGGGGGCGCCGTCGGCCGTCGGCGGACCGCCATTCCGCTGGTCGATCCGGCGCAGGCACGCCTCGGTCAGCTCGACCGCTGACAGACGGCCCGAGCGGAGCAGCTCCACCGCCTCGAGCACGCCCAGGTCGGCGGGGTCCGAATTCTGCAAGGCGAGGCCCGCCCACGCCGTCTCGGTCATGTTGCGAACGCTACTGCTCCGTCGGCCCTTTCTGGAACCGGCGGGCGGAGTTCACGCCGCCGCGCGGGCCCGTAGCCATGCTGTCAGTTCGTCCGCCGACACGGGCGAGGCGAACAGGAACCCCTGACCACCGTCGCACTCGAGCTCGCGGGCGAGCTCGAGCTGCGGGCCGGTTTCGATCCCCTCGGCGATCGTCCCCAGCTCCGAGGCGCGGGCGACGGCCAGGACGGCGGCCAGCACGCGTCTTGCTCTGGCATCGACGAGCGCGGGTGCCGTCACCGAGCCGTCGAGCTTGACCACGTCGAACGGGAAGCGGGAGAGCGCGCTCATGGAGGAATGGCCCGTGCCGAAGTCGTCGAGGCAGAGTCTGACCCCGAGTCGCTCGAGGTTCTCGAGCACCGCCGCCGCGCGGACGGGCTCGTCGTCGACGGTCGCCTCGCTGACCTCGAGGCACAGGCAGCTGGGCGGCAGGCGGGCGCCGGCGAGCGCGCGGTCGACCGCGTCGGTGAGCGACGGCGAGCCGAGCGAGCGGGGGGAGATATTGACGGACACCCACACCCGGTTCGCGACCGTCTGGTCGCGCCGCCAGCGGGCGAGCTGCAGGCAAGCCTCGGCGAGCACCCACTGGTCGATCTGCGCGATGAACCCGGTCTCCTCGGCGAGCGGCAAGAACTCCGTCGGTGCGAGCAGGCCGGGCTGCTGCTGCTGCCAGCGGACCAGGGCCTCGACTGCCATCGGCCGGCGGTCCGCCCCGTCGAGGGCCAGGACCGGCTGGTAGTGGAGGCGCAGCTCGCCGCGCTCGATCGCGCCGCGCAGCTGATGCTCGGTCTCGAGTTCGCTCATCGCCTCGGTGCTCATCGCGATGTCGGACAGCTCGACGCCGCTGTCGCGCTCCTTGGCGCGGTACATGGCGACGTCCGCCTCGCGGATCAGATCCTGCGCGTAGGTCTGGCCACGCCGGGCGCGCGCGACGCCGACGCTTGCCCGGATCGACACGTCCTGACCGCGCACGAGAAACGGTTCGGCGATGCACGCCCGTGCTCGCTCGGCGACGCGCAGCGCCTCGCGCTGACCGCGCAGGTCCTCGCACACGACCACGAACTCGTCTCCGCCGTAACGGACGACGGTGTCGCCGGGGCGGAGCGTCCGCTGCAGGCGGCGGGCGACTTCGACCAGCAGGTCGTCGCCGGCGTCGTGCCCGAGGCTGTCGTTGACGCGCTTGAAGCCGTCGAGGTCGAGGAACAGCAGCGCGAGCGAGGTGGGGTGACGGCGGGCACGTCCGACCGCGACATTCAACCGATCGAGGAGGAGGACGCGGTTCGGCAGGCCGGTGAGGGGGTCGTGCAGAGCCTGGTGGGCGAGACGGGCCGCGGCACGCTTCCGTTCGATCGCGTAGCGGATCGCCCGGTCGAGCGCATTCGCGTCGGTGGTCGGCTCGATCAGGAAGTCCTGGACACCGTCGCGGATCGCGCGCAGCGCGGTCGACGTCTCGTCTGTGTCCGCGAGTACCACCACGGGCACGTCCGGGGCGCTCGACAGGACCGCGTCGAGCGCTTCGGGCGCGTCGTCGTCCGAGGCCGGGAGGTGGAGCACCACGCAGTCGACCGCGCGCTCGCGGAGCGCGCTGCGGATGCGGGGGACCGTGTCCCGGACGAGCACGTCGGCGTGCCCGCCGACCCTTTGCCTGAGCCGATCGCCGAGCGCCGCGGCCCGGTCCGCCGTGGTGTCTACTACGAGCAATCGTAGCCGCCCACTGAAGTCCGTTTCGTCCGATCGCCCCAAACCCACCAGAGATCCTGTCTCTTGCCGTGGTGTCTCAAACAAGGCTAGCGCACGGCCGGTTGCGCGATGGCGCGTGTAGGGTGCGCCTGGCCGGATGTTCAGAATGCGCGAACGGCTCACGGTGGCGCTGTTTGTAGCCGCGGTCTTCGCGGTCGCGCCGACGGCCGCGCTAGCGCGCCTGGAAGCCGGTGGCAGCGTGCAGCAGGTGTACGTGACGGGAGCGAGGCCGGGCGAGCGTCTGGTCCTCGTGAATCGAAGCGGCGCGGCCGTGCGATCCCAGGCGGCCGGGTCGCTCGGAGGCGCGATCTTTCGAGGCCTGCGCGCCGGACCGGGCTATCGGGTGCGGTCCCTCGGTGAAACCGGCGCCGGCTCCGCGACACGTGCGGTGACGGTGCTCCCCGACACCTCAGCGTCGCCCAGCACGAAGATCTACGACCAGCTTATCCCGACGTCGGGGTACGGCTACCTGACGACGCGCGACGGCACCAAGCTCGCGATCGACGTCCGCCTGCCGGCTGGCCCCGGGCCCTACCCCACGCTCGTCGAATACTCCGGATACGGCTACGCCGATCCCGCCGGAGCGCAGAGCGGGATCAGTCCGGTCGCGACGCTGCTCGGGTTCGCGGTCGTCGACGTGAACATGCGGGGGACGGGTTGCTCGGGCGGAGCGTTCAGTTTCTTCGAGCCGCTCCAGAACCTCGACGGTTACGACGTGATCGAGACAGTGGCCCACCAGCCGTGGGTGCTTCACCACAAGGTCGGGATGATCGGAATCTCGTACGGTGGGATCAGCCAGCTGTTCGTGGCCGCGACCGATCCGCCGGACCTCGCGGCGATCGCCCCGCTCTCGGTGATCGACAACGCCGCGACGACGCTCTACCCCGGCGGGATCCTGAACACGGGCTTCGGGGTGCCGTTCGCGAAGGCGCGCGACTTCGACGCCGAGCCGGCGTCGCCCGGTCGCGGGGAGGCATGGGCGCTTCAGCGCATCCGAGGCGGCGACCACATTTGCCGTGCCAACCAGGCGCTCCACCCCGAAGCCGTGAACGAGGTCGCCGAGGTGTCGGCCAACCGCTACTACGTGCCGTCGGTGGCCAACCCGCTCAATCCCGACACGTTCGTGCACAAGATCCGCGTGCCGGTGTTCCTCGCTTGTCAGTGGACCGACGAGCAGACCGGGGGTCACTGTCCCGAGCTTGCCCAGCACTTCACCGGCACTCGTCTGAAGTGGTTCACGTTCACCAATGGAACCCACATCGACTCACTCGATCCCGCCACCGCGCTGCGGTGGTACGACTTCCTGTCACTGTTCGTCGCGCAGAGCCGGCCGGCTTTGTCACCGGGGGCACTGGCGCTCGCGCCCGAGCTCTACCAGGTGGCGATGGGGGCGAGCGGCGTCACCTTCCCACCTGATCCCATCGAGCAGGAGCCCGACTATGCCTCCGCGCTGGCGGCGTTCGAGTCGCAGCCACCGATACGCGTCCTGTTCGACAACGGCGCCGGGGGCTTCACGCCAGGAGCGCCGGCGGCGGCCTTCGAGCAGTCGTTCGCAGGGTTCCCGGTGCCGGGGACTCGCGCGCAGTCCTGGTATCTGGGAGCTGATGGGACGTTGAGGGCCTCGTCGAGTCACAGGCGTGGAGTCGACGGGTTCACGTGGTCACCGACGGCCCGCTCCGCGACCGACTTCACCGGCAACACCGGGCCCGGCGGACTGTGGGGCACCGCACCTCGCTACCACTGGGCGCAGAACCCGCAGGGCACGGCGCTGTCGTACCTCACCGCGCCGCTTACCCAGAACGTGGTGGTCGTCGGCGCCGGCGCGCTCCACCTCTGGGTCGAGGCGTCGACGCCCGATGTCGACCTCCAGGTCACGGTCTCCGAGGTCCGCCCGGACGGCAACGAGACGTTCGTCCAGAGTGGCTGGCTCCGCGCCAGCGAGCGCAAGCTCGACGCCGCTCAGAGCACGCTGCTCGAGCCGGTGCTCAGCGAGCGGAAGGCCGACGCCGCGCCGTTGCCGAAGGGGCGCTTCACCGAGCTGGTCGTCCCGCTGTACTACGAGGGGCACGTGTACCGGGCCGGGTCGCGGATCCGGATCACGATCTCAGCGCCCGGCGGCGACCAGCCCACGTGGGCCTTCGCCGATCTCACGCCGGCACACCCGGCGACCGTTCGCATCGCGCGCTCGGTGGCGATGCCTTCGCGCATCATCCTGCCGGTGGTGCCTGGTGTCGCGGTGCCAACTGGTCTGCCGCCCTGTCCGGGGCTGCGCGGCGAGCCGTGCCGGCGCTACAAGCCGTTGGTCAACCGCGCCGTCCGCTGAACGGTCGCTCCGCGTCTATGCGGCGTTGTCCGCGCCGACCGGAAGCCGGCCCGTCATCACGCGCTCGCTGCGCGAGCAGCATGACGAGCGGGCGGCTGATGCCGGCGCCAAGCTCGGCTGGCTGTGTGTCGCGGTCGCGCATCGGTGATGGTCTACCCGTTCCGTTCAAGGTAGTAGGGTGCCTGCCGGTTCGAGGAGAAGAGGGTTTTGTGGTGAATCGCACACCCCGGGGCCCGTCGGCCATTTCTTACCGCGGCAACACCGGCTCCCCGGCCTCGGGTGACCGCGCCGGCTCCTCGAGCACGCCGCTCGCGATCAGGCGGTCGACCTCGTCGGTCATCAGGCCGAGCAACCCGGTGCAGATCTCGCGCGTGTGCTGGCCCGGCTCGGGTGCTGGGATCTCGGCGGGCGCCGGAATCCGCTGCGAGCGAAACGGTGCGTTGTCGACCGCCCTCGGCTCCAAGCCGGGCTGCTCGAGCACGCGCAGGAAGTCACGCGCTTGGAGCTGAGGGTCGTCCTCGAACTCGTCGGGCCGCTGCATGAAGCCCGCCGGTACGCCGGCGGCCTGTAGCGTGGCCGTCACCTCGCGCGGAGGCAGCGCGCGGGTCCAGCGGGTCAGGTGCTCGTCGATCTCGCTGCGTCGCGCGAGGCGCCCAGTCGCCGTGGCGAGATCGGCATCCGATGCCCACCGCGGGTTTCCCAGCGCGTCGCGAAGGCGGCGCCAGTCGTCGTCGTCGCGGACGGTGACGACGCACCACTCGTCATCCCCGGCGCACGGGTAGACGCCGCATGGGGCAGCTTGCCGACCGGCGTTTCCCGTGACCTCGATCGCGCCCGGTCGTAGCGCCTCCTCGACCAGCGGAGTGCTGATCTGCATCAGGATCGTCTCGGCCTGGGAGGTCGCGATCTCGGCGCCCCGCCCCGATTTCCGGCGGGCGATGAGAGCGACGAGTGCGGCGATCGCGGTGACGCGGGCCGCGTAGTGATCGGGATGAATCGTCGTGGAGTCGCTGAAGCTGTCGGGGTCATCGCGATAGCGCCAAAGGCTGGTGAGACCGGACGCGCAGCGGACCAACGGCCCGTAGCCCATCCAGCTGTCCTCCGACCGCGCCGGTGGCGCCGACCGCGCTGCTGCTCGCGATCACGATCCCCGGGTTGATCTCCCGCAGGGCCTGCGCACCGAGCCCAAGCTTCTCGAGCGTCCCGGGTTTGAAGTTCGCGAGCACGACGTCGGATTGC
>CAVPVP010000010.1:0-30894 GCA_963709205.1 uncultured Solirubrobacterales bacterium | reverse complement strand
CGACCTGACGCCCGAACACCAGTACGTTTCCGCGCGCCTCGATCAGCCACGGCCGGCTGTCGGTGTATTGCAGGCTGCCGTTGATGGTCAGCGGTGTGGTGCCCCCGACAGTCGCGCCGATGTTCACGCCGGCCCCACCCTTGAAGGCGAGCGGTGGCGGCGTGACACACACCGCCAGGGCGACGCTGTCGAGATATACGCCCTGGGCAATCGGCACGGAGTTGCCGAGGTGCGTCACCTGGCCGCCGGCATAGCTGAACAGGCCGTTCTGTACGCCGGCCCATACGCCGACGGCGGGGTGGTCGGCGGTGGGAAGTACGATCTCCGCGCTGCCGTCCCACCGCGCCACATTGCCGGGGTTTGTGCAGGTTAGGAAGGGTTGTGCACCGAAGTTCGGTGGGGAGCAGGGGGCCGTGCTGCTTCCGGCCCCTACATATGACAAGCACAGGTTCTTCACCTGCAGCGTCCCTATGTACGCGTTGGTGATCTGAGCCTTGACGTTGTCAGCATGGACGCCGGCCGCGTCCACACGCAGCCCTACCGAGGCCGTCAGCCCGCCGGCCCCCTGCTCCGGACCGTTCTTGAAGATGCTCGGCAGCGCGAGGTTGCCGAGGAACTTGAAGTAACGGAGGTTGTTGGTCGCGTCCCACCCGATACGGATCTGGGCCGACCCCGAGATCGGGAACCCGAACAGCTTCTCGCCGTTGACCATGCCGGTGTCGAGGACTGTCTTCTCGTCTCCTTTATTTCCGGCAGGGAGGTTCCAGTTGACTTGCCCCTGAGCGATGGTTACACCGGCGATCGAAATGGCCGGTGTCTGTACTGATACCCGGCCGCCCGGCGAGCTCGAGTTCGGGGCGGTGAGAACGAGTGTGGTGCCAGCCACTGGCGTGACGGGCACGCCGTTCAAGGTGACTGTGTCGCTTGTCTGCCACTGATCTGGCGCGACCTGGTTCAAGCACCCCGATGTCGTCGCCTCGATCAGACCAAAGGCCACGTCCTGGCTACAAGCGGCGGCCCGCGCACTTGCGCCGACGGCGGCCGCTGAGGCCGGGGCGGCGCTGATCCCAGCCAAACCGATGAGCATTCCGACGACGGCTCCTACCAAGCGCCGCGCCGGCAGTCGTGAGCCCACTGGGCCGTTTACCATCTCGCCCTCCACTCGCCCTACAACCTGGACTCATGCTAGGTGTCAGTAACCCGCGTGTCAAGATCGCTACGCGCGGCAAGCCGCAGTCTGAGAGTCAATTAGTCACTGTTCTTTGTCAGATAAAAGGTGACTTCAACGGGATTGGAAAGGTTTGGCAGCGCGGCGTGGTACGAATTCGTACTGCTTTGCCGGTTGGACGAGAACCGCGCGCAGCGGCGCCGCCGGGTCTGCGGCGCTGGAGCGTCGCGAGGACCCCTCGGCCAGACGAGGGCCGCCGGGTCCAGAAGACCTCTAGGCGAGTGTTCCGTACGCGCCGGGGTCCCACGCGAGCAGCGCGAGCAACTGGACGACCGCGCTCTGATTGAGGAGGGTCACACCGCCGTCAGAGAGATGGAACCGATCGTGCCGGTCTCGCGTGTGGTCCCACACGTAGTCCGTGTACCGGCGGACCGTGGCGGTGATGTCGGCCTGCAGTGTCCCGTCGTGCGTGACCGGATGAAGCAGCAGCAGGTTCCGGAAGAAGATGGCGTTGAACGCCGCCGGCTGGCGGATGTACTCCTCTTGGGAAAAGTAGTCCAGCGACTTCCGGGCGATCACCTCGGCGCGGTCGATGTACATGGGAGCTCGTGGCGGCTCGAGACGAGCGAGGAGCACATTCGCGCCGATCATGGAGCCCTGGTTGTAGGTCCACAGCGTCTCGTCGATCGTGCCGTCGCCTCGGATCTTGTCCCAGAAGAGGCCGGTGCCGGGGGACTCGGTGCCGCGGCTCGCGTCGAGCGTTCTAAGGACCCACTCATACATCTCGCGCGCGCCCGGGTCCACATGCTCCGGAACCGCCTGACCCGTCAGCTCGGAGAGGTGCAAGCCGAGCTCGGCGTTCGGCGCGTTCGAGACCGTGTTGCGGTCGTGGTTCCTGACACCGAGGCCGCGGCCCTGCTCGACCCAGAACACGCCGCCGGGGTTCGAGACGTCGCGCCGGTCCCAGCCACTTGCGGCGAATCGCAACAGGTCCTCGGCGCGGTCGAGAGATCCCGACGCGGGGCGCATGCGCTCGAGCTGGACGAGCGCGAGACCGATCCAAGCATTGTCGTCGTAGTAGCGATCGCCGCCGATACGCGTGCCACGCAGGTCCGACGAGTATGCGGGCGGATCGCCCGTCGGGTCCCAGTAGCGCTCGAGGGCGGCGAGACGGTCGCTGATCGCCCCGTCAGCGTCGAAGCCCGGGAGGTCGTACTCGATGCCGGCGAGATCCAGCGTCGCGACCAGGGCACGGGAGAACGGCCAGAGATGCGCTGCCGTACCGGGCCGATGCAGTTTGCCGTCGCGCCGGTACAGCCGTTCGCGAGTCAGAAAGCGCCGCTGCATCGCCGCAAACGCGCGCGCGGCCCGCTCGGCGTAGACCAGACGCTCCATCAGCGCTGTGGCGTGGCCTACAACGTCGTCAAGCCGACGCCCGTCAAGACGACCGCGGTGGCCGCGAGGCGACGGTCGGTGCTGAGTGCGGCAAGCGGCACGAGCCAGCCCACATACCAGGGAAGAAGCAAACCGGCCGTGACCAGTAGCGCGGCGGTCGCCCAGCCGGCACCGGTTATCCAGTCGAGGTTGCCCTTCCAGACCCGGATCACTAACCACACCACGCAGATCACGAACGCGACCTGGAGCACCGACCCGACGGGCCCGCGAAGGTGCCCGAGCCCAAGCGACGTCAGGAGCAGACCCGAAAAACTGTTCAGACCGCCTCCGCCCTGAACCTTCTCGAGCGTGCCCGCGAGATGAAACGGGCCGCTGCCGAAGACGACGAAGCTGAGGACGCCGCCGAGTGCGGCGGCAACGCCGACCCCCGTGAGAACGGCGCGAAGCCCGCGGCCGCCTCGCCCTCGAGCGTTGTGAGCGAATACGAACGGAAGGAGAATTCCGGCGGTGAGCTTCACGGCAGTGGCGGCGACGATCAGCGCGCCGCTTGCCCGCCCGTTATCTCGCAGGAGCACGTACACACCGGTGAGCAGAAGGGCCAGCATCAGCAGATCGTTGTGGCCGCCACCCACCCCGAACACGACGATCACCGGGTTGAGGCCCACGAGCACGACTGCTCTCACCGGGTTGACACCACGCACGCGAGCGGCCTTCCACACCACGAACACGATCGTCAGGCTCGAGGCCGCGGCGATGATCTTGTAGGCGAGGACGTTCAACCCGACGTTGAGCGGAGCGAGCACGTAGCTCATCGCGGTAAACAGAGGGCCGTAGACCGTCGGCGTCGCCAGCCACCGCGCAGCGATGAACGTGTGCGCAGGATCGAGGGCGATTGCGTTCGGTCCATGCAGGTACGGATTGGCCCCGTACAGCGCGCCGATGCGGCCATAGGCCACGTAGCTGAACACATCGGTGGACAGCAGCGGCGGGGCGAGCAGAACCACGGCGTTCAGGCCGGCGATTCCGATGAGCACCGCCCGCGGCGACAGCTGATCCGCGCCCCGGATCGCCGCCAGGTACGAGACGAACATCAGCGCCAGTACGGCGATCGCACCGCCGAGCTCGAGGTCGATACCCGAGTGGCCGAAGACCCCTGCCAACGACCCGGGTATTGGCTGTGCCGACGGCGGAAGCAACACGCTCGTCGTGCCCGCCGAGATGGCGATCACCAACCCGGTCGAGAGCAGGCCGACCAATCCGCACCAGCCAACTCGTGCGGACCGCCACGTGCGAACGCTCGGCTTTCGCGTCGAGGACGCGCGGCCAAGCACCCCTCCGCCCGGTCGATCGATCCGCGCATCGCTGACGCTCACTTCCACCATCATGCCACCCTGGCCTCCCGTGAGCCCTCGCGCGGCGATACCCTGGGCTCGTGAGCTCGCCGTCGGGGATCGACTACCGGAACGTGATAGTCGCGGCGGACGCGGGCGCCGCGCGAATAACGCTCGACCGCCCCGAGAAGCGAAACGCGCTGTCGCTGGAGCTCATGGAGGAGCTCATCGGGGCGCTCCGCGAGGTATCGGCGCGGGAGACGATCCGCACGATCGTGATCGACGGCGCCGGGCCGGCATTTTCGGCCGGACACGACCTGGCGGAGATGATTGATCGGGACGAGGCGTTCTTCGCCCACCTGTTCGACACGTGCACGGTGATGATGGAGATGATCCACGAGCTGCCGCAGCCCGTGATCGCGAAGGTGCACGGGATCGCGACCGCCGCCGGCTGTCAGCTCGTTGCAGCGTGCGATCTGGCGGTGGCGGCCGAAGGCGCGCGCTTCGGGACGCCCGGCGTCAAGATCGGCCTGTTCTGCTCGACCCCGATGGTCCCCGTATCCCGGGCGATCGGACGCAAGCGGGCGCTGCAGATGCTGCTGACCGGCGAGACAATCGACGCGGCGACCGCACTCGAGTGGGGCCTCGTCAACCGCGTCGTCCCCATTTCTGAGCTCGACGCGGCCGTTGACGAGTTGGCGTGCGCGATCGGGCGCTCGAGCTCGTACACGGTCGCGGTCGGCAAGCGCGCTTTCTACGACCAGGTGGACCGCGCCGAGCACGATGCATACGAGCAGACGAAGTCCGTCATGACCGAGAACGCGCTCGCCGCCGATGCCCAGGAGGGAATGAGCGCGTTCCTCGAGAAGCGCGCGCCCACCTGGACCGGTGGATAGTGCCGGAACGCGAGCCACACGTCCTTGTTGTTGCGTATCGGACGGCCGCGACCCCGCGGTTGCTCGAGGAGGTCCGCCGGCGCGCCCGGGCGGGACGCTGCCGGATGACCCTGCTCGTCCCGAGGCCGTACTGGGACCCGGATACCGACGAGGCCCAGGTGATCGTCGAGCTGGCGGTGCCCCTGCTCGAGCGCGCGGCTCTTGGGCATGTCGAGGCGGTGATCGGCGATTCCGATCCCGTCGAGGCCGTACGCCAGCTGATGGCGAGCACCGAGGTCGATGAGGTGATCGTTTCGACCCTTCCGCAGCGCGTCTCGAAGTGGCTGCATCGTGACGTTCCTTCGCGCGTGCAAGCCCTGGGGCTCCCGGTGACGGTCATCACCGCCGAACAATCGGCCCGGGCGGTCATCGGCCCGAGCTGACGCTGCCGTCAGCTGCCGTTAGCTGCGGTCAGCTGCGGTCAGCTGCGGTCAGCTGCCGAACGCGCCGGCGACAGTCCCGCCGTCGGTGCGTGCGGCGTGGCGGGCGACCGGGACATATTGGAACCGGGGGACGAGCGAGAATCCGTTGGCTGAGCCGGGGCGGACACCGGCGCGCCGGCATGGGGAGCTCCCTTTGAGGCTGTAGTCGTAGCGGGCCGCGTCTACGAATCTCGGATTGCTGGTGACGCATTCGTGGGGCGTGCGTGCGGTCCGCTGAGAGACGAACGACGTGCTGCCGGTGCTGATGTCGTTCTCCGCGAACACGGGCTGCGTGACTTCTGAGCCGACGAAGATCGCGTCGCCGTGGCGCAGGTCGTTCACGAACGTGTCGTTGACGGCGTAGAGGTGCGAGTCACGGTTGAGGTCGCCCTCCTCGCCGTAGGCGAGCATGTTCGAGTTTTGCGTGCTCGCGCCCTGTTCGATCACGGTGCCGATCACGTAGGACAGGCCGCCGTTGGGGAGATCGAGTTCGTAGCTGTCGGTCCCGCGCTCGCCGGTGAGTCGGTCATACAGGATGTAGTTGCGCAGCGCGCGCGACTTGACGAGGTGCCCGACGCGCGCGTCCGTCGAGTAGCTATAGCGCAGCGTGAAACTGCGAACGTGGTTGATGTAGAGGTTGTGCGAGAAGCCGTCGCCGGCGCCGTTGCGGGCGAACACGGAGGAGTCGATCACGATGTTGCTCGCGGGGTTGTCGCCGGCGAGGATGCCCTCCTGGTTGTCGTGGAAGTAGCAGTGCTCGACGAGCAGGTTCGCGCCCTCCTGCCTGATGCCGGCGCCGTTCTGATCAGGCACGCGGGCGCCCGAGAATTCGATGTTCTCGATCGTCGTGTCGTTGCCGGCGATCACCCAGATCGCCTTGCCTTCGCTGTTCCGGCCGCCGGCGTAGATTTGGGCGCGACCATGCACGCCGACGATCGTCAGCCGGTTGGTCGACCAGGCGCACACGTCGCCGCGATAGGCCCGGTTGTCGCGGGCGTCTATCTCAATCTCGTCTCCGGGGTGGGCGGCCGCGATCGCCTGGCAGGGCGTTCGGTACCGCTGTCCGGCGCCGACGTGCAGCACCCGCGCCTGGGCCGCCGGGGCTGCCGCGCCGGCGCCAACGGCGAGCGTGAGGAGGGAGATCGCGGCCGCCCGGATCACGCCGGACCGTTCAGAGCTCGATCACCGCGCCGTCGGAAGCCGTCTCGAATTCCACCTCGCCGAGGTGGCTGAGCATCTCCGCGCTCATGTGGGTGAGCACGATCCGATCGCAGCGCAGCCGGGAGCGGTTCTCGACGAGGGTCCGGTAGTCCATGTGCCCAGGACCCTTCCTCTCGAAGAAGTTGCATTCGCACACGAACAGGTCTGCGCCGTCGGTGACTTCGATGAGCGCGTCCGTCCACTCGGTGTCGCCCGAATAGGCGATCACCTTGCCGGCGTACGCGACGCGCAGGGCATACGAGGGCGCGCCGCTCGAGTGGGCGACCTCGAATGCGGTAATGCGCGCCGGGCCGAACTCCCACGGCGTCCTTTCGGGCAGATCGACAAAGCTCGTCGGGAACGCGCGATCCACTTCGGCCGCGCCCGGGTAGAGCGCCTCGAACGTCTGCTCTACCCGCTCGCCCGTGGTAATCGGGCCGGCGACCTCGAGCGGCTTGGTCCGCTTGCCGAACTGCCCGTCGAGGATCAGCCAGGGAAGGCCGGCGAAGTGGTCGCCGTGGAGGTGGCTGATCGCGACGTACCCGATCGACGCCGGGTCGATCCCGGCTCGCTTGAGTGCGACGAGCGTGGTCGCGCCACAGTCGAGCAGCATCGCCTCGTCCTCGCCTTCGACGAGCAAGCACGCCTGAAAACGTCCGCCGCCGGCGAACGCGTCGCCCGAGCCGAGGAAGGTCAGTCGCACCGGTGCGAGATTGTCACGATCAGCTGGCGACCGTCAGCTGCTTCTCGAACCAGTGATGCGCGAACGGCTCGTCGTTGAACGGCGGCACCTCGACGTAGCTCGCTGACCGATACATCGCGATCGCCTCGAGGAGGTTCCTGTTCGTCTCCAGCCGGGCGGTCGTGGCGCCGCTCCGGACCGCGTCGGTCTCGAGCTCGGACAGGATTCGACGCGCGATCCCCAGTCCGCGCGCCGATTCCGCCACCCACATCCGCTTGATCTCGGAAGGCGCGCCGGGGTGGTGCTTGACGGCGCCGCACGCGACCGGCTCGCCGCGCAGGTAGGCGACGAGGAACAAGCCGGCCGGCGGGGTGACCTCGTGGGGCTCGGCTGAGATCCCGGCGGCGGCGTTGAAGCCGGCGTCCGAGCGCCGGTCGAGCTCGGCGAAGTAAGCGTGGAGGCAGCGTTGCGCGTCGTCTGCTGTGGGATCGACGGCTCGGATTTCGAGCCTCGATGTGGTGAGCAGGTGCCTGACCGTCCGCATCGCGCTGACGAGCTCCTCGCGTTGGTCGGCGTCGAGCGGGGCGAGGATCGACTCGGCCAGCTCGTCGCTTCGCCGATCGAGGATGGCGCGCTCCGATAGCCCGGTTCGGGTCAGTCTGGCTATGCGGACGCGGCCGTCGGTTCGGCTTGGCGCCGTCTGCACCAGGCCCGCATCCTCGAGCGCGCGCAGGAGGCGGCTCAGGTGTCCGGCGTCGAGGCCGAGCCGCGATCGCAGCGCTCTCACCTCGCGCCCCTCGGTTCCGATCTCCCACAGCACCCGGTCCTGCCCGAGCGGCCGGTTCCTCCCCAGATACCGGTCGTCGAGCGCCCCGACGCTCTGGGTCACGATCCGGTTGAAGCTCCGGACCTGATCGACAAGCGCGGCGGCCATTCTCTGATCTTAGTCAGAGATCATCCGGTACCGCCAGCGGCTTGACCAGGCGGTGAGGTCGCTCGTCGAACCCGGCGGCGCGGTAGAAGGCCATGGCGTCTGCCCGGTCCGCCCGCGTGGTCACCTCGAGGCGGAAGCATGCGAAGTCGCGGGCCGTCTCCTCGATCGTATGGAGCAGCGCGTAGGCGACGCCCCGTCGCCGGTGACGATCGTCAACCACCAGGGCGGTGATCCGGCACTGCGGATCGGGACGCTCGATCACGTCGATCAGTTGGTATGCCGCGAGGCCCACGACCTCGCCGTCGAGCTCGGCGACCAGTACCTCGCCGTGTGGTCGATCCGCGAGCCGCTCGATCCGCTCGCCCAATTCATCCGGAGTGGTGGGGTACCCGAGCTGGCCCAGCAGAGGAGCGATGGCCTCGACGTCGCGTAGCGTGGCGAGCCTGATCGTGACGCGGTGCTCGGGTTCGTCCGTCACGCGAGCCGCTTCTCGAACCAGTACGCGCCGACGGGATTGCCGTTGTAGTCGGGGATCCGCTCGTAGCCGACCGAGGTGAACAGCGCGACCGACGCCGGTTGCTGGGGCCCGGTATCGAGGCGAAGCCGGTCGTAGCCGACGGTCTGAGCGATCTCCTCGAGGCGGGCGAGGAGCGCCCGGGCGACGCCCATGCCACGTGCGTTCGGCGCCACGTACACGCGCTTGATCTCGGCCGTGCGTTCGTCGAGGCGCTTGAGCGCGGCACAGCCGATCGGCTGCCCGCCGCGGTACGCCACGATCCAGCGTCCCGCGGGCGGCTCGACGTCCCTCGCGGTGAGGCGCGGCGGGTCGTCCGGCGTCCAGTCCGGATACATCGCGCGAATCTCGTCCACGTAGGCGGGGACGAGCAGCTGGCCTCCTGGGCCCTCGTAGGGCTCCTCGGCGAGGCGGATCTGATTGGCGCGGAGGATCGCCACGAACTGCGCGATGGTGTCGATCGTCTCGTCGGGCAACTCGGTCGGCGGGGAGTGCTCGCAGTCGACGTGAACCCGGTAGACCAGACCGGCGGCGCGCTGCTCGATCGCGTCGAGCTGCGCCATCGTCCCGTACTGGTCCCGCTCGCCCTGGATCAGCAGCAGCGGGCACTTGATGCGCTCGACGACGTCGGTGATGTCCCAGCGTGGGAAGTCGGGATGGAGCCAGACATCGTTCCAGCCGAAGAAGGCAGCGTCCGGGTCCCGGTGATGGCGCGCCATCCGCTCGCGCAGATCGCTCGTCTCGTAGGCCTCGCGGGCGTGGCGGATCTCGGTGAGGCACACGTCCTCGACGAACACGTGGGGCGCGATCGCCACGACCGCGTGAACCGGATGGTCGGCGGCGAAGATCAGCGCGATCGAGGCGCCGTCGCTGTGCCCGACGAGCACAGGGTCGGCGAGGCCGAGGGCATCGAGCACCTCCGGCAGCACCTCGAGCGCCTCCTCGTACATGAACTCTGTTGTCCGCGGCTTGGGCGGTGGATCCGACTGCCCGTGGCCGAACCGCGAGAAGGCCACCGTTCGCCGGCCGGTGGCAGCTGCCAGACGCTCGGGAAATCCCCGCCACAGCGCGACCGACCCAAGCCCCTCGTGGAGGAGCACGAACGGTGGTTTGTCGGGGTCGCCGGCGATGTCGAGAAACTCGAGCTCTCCGCCGGCGATGCTAAGGGTCGGGGACGGCACCGCTGTCCGAGCCTACAAAACGGAAACTTGCCGCTCATCCCCGAATGTTCACAACCGTTTGGGAAGAAACCCTGAAATAGTCAGGGTTTCTTCCCAAGGGCCGGGGTGACGCGGCCCGGGCCCGGGCGACGTTGGAGAGCCGGGGTGACGCGGGCCGGGCCCGGGCGACGTTGGAGGGCCGGGGTGACGCGGGCCGGGGCTCGGCGGCGGGCGAGCCGAGATGACTCAGGCGGCTTGGGCCGCGCGCGACGGCCCGCCCGCCTCGAGCGAGTCGAAATACGACCGGGCCGCGTCCGCCCACCGCGAGTGACGCGTCGTGAACAGCTCGTACGCCCGTCGACGGGGCCAGCCGGCGGGCAGCAGCTCGGACGGGAGATCGGGGTCGAGGAAGGGGAACTTCCGCCAGGCGTGCACGAGGAGCGTCTGCATCCGGAAGGTCGCGTCCGCCGACGAGGGTCGGATCGAAGCAAAATCCGAGATGAAGGCCTCGTACGCCGAGCGCACCTGGTCGAGATCCCAAGCGGCCGCCACGACCTCCGAGGGGCTACCCAACGCGCCGAGCGAGGCGACGAAGGATGTGGCCTCGGCCGCCGGCGCCTCCAGCACCACCTCGCGGAGCTCGGCCTCGCGCTCGACGTGTGGCGTCAGCCACACGCCGCCGCCCATCGAGCCGAGCCCGGCCCAGGCCAGTCGCGTCCGCAAGAGATGCCGGACCTCGCGCCGCGCTTCGGGGACGCGCAGGATCAAGACCAGCCACCGCCCGTCCCAGCGCCACGGCGAACCGAACGAGTAGATGCGCTCAGCTCCGCTACGGAGCAGATCCGCGGAACGGTCGCTCAACGAAACCCGCGCCCGGCGTCCATGGCGCGAGGTCTCCAGCCACCCGTCGCGGACGCTGCGAGCCAACGCCTGCCGGGCGGCGTGCTGGGTGTACCCGACGGACACGAGCGCTCCGACGAGCGTCTCCTGCCAGACAGCCTCTCCCCGGGGCAGGACGTACTCGCCCAGGATCGTCAGAAGCAGCGATCGCGCCGCGGGCGCGCCTACCGATCGTCGACGGAGCTGGTCATCGGGGAATCCTGCGGCTACGGTCACGTCAGACTTGCCGCGTCGAGCCGGATTCCCGGAAGGGAATCCCGCCTTTTGGGTGATCGTCTCCCTCTGTGCTGAAGCCGGATTCCCCCGAGTCCCGGATCGCTTCGAAATAGGTGTTACACGCCAAGCAGCGCATCTGGCAAGTGATGATCTGACCGCCCCACGGCGAGACGAGCTCGACGTCGGCGGAATCGCAGAACGGGCAGGTCATTGCCGCCGCTGGGGATCCCAATGCGACCAGTCGGTTGGCTCGTCGAGTGAGATGCCGGCGACTCGGGGGCTGAGCCAGTCGCGCACGCGAGACCGGATCACCGAGGGACCTGAATCGACCATGCCGGCTGCGAGAGCCTCGGCGTAGCCCGCGTCCGAGTCCGGCCCCGGCCAGCGCGCCGCCTGCGCCCACATCTCGTCGATTCGCCGCTGCAAGAGCGCCAGATCCTCCCCGTCGGCCGCGACGATCCGGCGCGCCCACGCCTCGGCGTGCACCCGGTGCGCGCCCTCCTCCTGGAGGATCTTGCGGGCGCGCTGCGCCAGCGGCTCGATCGAGCTGTTGCGTGCGCTCGCCACGAACGTCGTGAGCACGCCGTCGACGACCAGGTTCGCGGCGATGACCGACGCCCAGTCGGGCAGCTCGCTCGAGATCACCCCGAGCGGGTGCCCCGTATCCAGACCGCCAGAGTCCGAGCGCTCGACCCCGAGCTTGGCCAGCACCGGGTACGTCGAACGCGCGTGCCCGAGCTCGTCCTGGGCCATTGCGGCGGCCGCCACCGCGGACTCGATCGTCGGCGCGCTCACCGCCCATTCGCCGTACCGCCGCCCGAGTGCGCTCTTGTTGTCGGCCAGCGAGCCGATCAACGAGATCATCGTCGCGGTCCCAGCGTCGACCGCGCCCGCAGGAACGTTCACGCCCGGATCGCCTCCCGGATCGCGCCCCGCGGCACGATGATCATCTCGATCCACGGCTGCTCGTCGTAGATCGCGCGCGCGGAGACCACGGCCAGATCCTCGTCGTCCTCGGTGACGGTCCCCACGTGATGGAGCGGCTCCGCGTACTCCTTGCGGGCGAACACCTCCCACACCGTCTCCTCGGCGCGGCTCATACCGCGATCCCGAGCGAACGCATCTTTGACCGCGCGTCGGCGCGCAGCCGGTCCTTGGTCCAGATCGGGTCCCACACGACCTCGATGTTCACCACATCGACGTCCGGATCGCATAGCAGTGCGTCCCGGATGTCGTCCTGGATGAAGTCCATGGCCGGGCAGCCCATCGTCGTGTAGGTGATCTGGAGATCTGCGGCGCGCTCGCGAGCCTCGTACGACAACGACACGATCAAACCCATGCCGACGACCGACACCGGAATCTCGGGGTCCTCGACGTGCCGGAGGGCCTCCCAGAGTCGAGCCTCGACCGCGAGTTCCGCGCCAGCGAAACTCCCAACGGAATCGGCGCCAGCCGATTTCGCGCTCATGCCGCCCGACGCAGCCCCGTCGTCTGATAGCCCCGCTGCAAGGTCCGGACGTAATCGGAGTTCATCGGCCCTCGCGCCCGCCACCGCGTCACCACGTCGTCCCACGAGATCGCGCCCTCGTCTAACAACCACGAGCGTCTCTCCTCGTCGAACGCGGCCGGGAACGGACAGTCGATCACGTACCCATCTCGCTCGATGGCGAAATGGGCGGGCACTCGAATCCCGACCTCCTCCATAAAAGGCACAACCTCGGACATCCACCACTGCCGGAGTTCATCGTTCGATTTGCCCTTGAACCCGTAATCCAGCTGCTCGGAATGCTTTTTCAACGAGTCCGGCAGCCCGAACCACTCGAGCGTCAGGATGAACATCCAATCGACCGCGGCCTGAACCTCCGCCTTGCCGGCAGGATCCTTGACCAGCTTGCGAATCCACGTCCGGCCGTGGCGGAGGTGGAACGTCTCCTCCTTGTCGACCTTGGCGAGCGCCCGCTTCCACGGCCCGAACGTGCTCGACTGGTACACGTCCGACAGCAGCACGAACCCCGCCTGGTCGTACAGCGCGTTCGCGCACACGAGCTCGACCCAAGAGTTCAACGGGACATCGAACGCGTACGGGTACTTGAACGAACCCGCCGGTCGCTCATAAATCAACTCGTCCATGTCCACGCCCAGGTCCCCGAGCAGCCGGTACCCGATGTGCGCGTGGGCGAGCTCGTCCTGGATGATCGACATCGCCGACCCGAAGTTGTTCAGGGCGGGAGCGTGCTGGGCCGCGCGCAGGTACGCAGGGGCGCTCACGAACTCGGTGTCCGCGGACACCGTGAGGATCCGGCGCATGCCCTCCAGATAACGAGGGGACATGTGCTGCAGCCCCTCGACGAGCTTGCCGGCGGCCAAGTGCTGCTGCACTTGCTCTTCGGTCCAGGGGGCGAGTTCTTCGGGAGCGACGTGTGACACTTGACTAACGCCCGCCATCGTATAGTCTCTCCATCGTGAGGTCAAGTGGCCACGATCGTTGAGCTCGACGGCGTCGGGCCGGCCATCGGCGACGACGTGTTCCTCGCGCCCACCGCGGTCCTGATCGGCGACGTCCGCGTCGCCGAGAAGTGCAACATCTGGTTCGGGACGGTGCTGCGCGGCGACGTCTCCCATATCGAGATCGGCGCCGGCTGCTCGATCCAGGACACCGCCGTGATCCACTGTGCGTCCGAGCTGCCCACGGTCATCGGCGCCGACGTCGTGATCGGCCACGGCGCGATGCTCGAGGGCTGCACGATCGAGGACGGCGCCCTCATCGGGATGGGCGCGATCGTGCTCCAGCATGCGCGCATCGGCGCGGGCGCGATGGTCGCGGCCGGCGCGGTCGTCTCCGAGCGCACCGAGATTCCGCCCGGCGTGCTCGCCGCCGGCGTCCCGGCCCAGGTCAAGAAGGAGCTGTCGGGATCGGCGCTGGCCTGGACCGGCCGCGCCGCGCAGCACTATCAAGAACTGCGCGAGCATTATTTGAGAACGAGTCGCGTTCGCCACCACGAGCGCGTCCCCTGAAGACAGGAGGCAACGTGCCCGAGATGCTGATCGGAGGTGAGTGGCGCCAGGCCGCCGCTCACGAGGAGCTCGAGGTCGTCAACCCGGCCACCGAAGAGGTAGTGGCCACCGTCCCCGCCGGAAAGCCCGAGGACGTCGAGCTGGCGGTGGCGACCGCGAAGCGCGCGTTCGCCGAGTGGTCGAAGACCGACGTCGAGAAGCGCGCCGCGATCCTCGCTAAGGCGGCAGACCTAATACGAGCCAACGCCAAGGAGCTGGCGGCGACGCTGACGGCCGAGCAGGGCAAGCCGATCGCCGAGGCGATGGGCGAAGTGACCCACCTCGCGCACGGCGTCCACTACTACGCCGAGGCCGCTACCAAGGTGCGCGGCGCCTACCAGGACTTGCCATCGACGCTCGGCCCCGCGTACGGCATGGTGATCCGCCGGCCGATGGGCGTGTGCGCGGCGATCACCCCATACAACTTCCCGCTGACGCTGCTCGGCACCAAGGTCGCGCCGGCGCTCGCGTCCGGCAACACCGTCGTAGCCAAGCCCGCGGCCACCACGCCCCTCGCGACCCTGCAAGTGGCACGCCTGTTCACCGAGGCCGGCGTTCCCGACGGCGTGCTGAACGTCGTCACGGGCCGGGGCGCAACGATCGGCGATGCGCTCGTCGGCCACCCGGACGTCAGGCGCGTCGCGTTCACCGGCTCGACGGCGGTCGGACGGCACGTGGGGCAGCTCGCGGCGCCCGACCTCAAGCGCGTCACCCTCGAGCTCGGCGGATCCGACCCAGTGATCATCTGCGCCGACGCCGACGTCGACGCGGCGGTCAAGGCCGTGATCATCGGGCGCTACTGGAACGCCGGCCAAGCGTGCCTCGGGTGCAAGCGCGTGTTCGTCCACGACTCGGTCTACGACGGCTTCATCTCGCAGCTCGTCGAGAGGGTCGGCCGCTACGAACCCGGCGACGGGACGACGAAGGCCGAGAAGCCCAAGCTCCGTATGGGCCCGATCCACACGCGACAAGGCCGCGACGAGTTGCTCGAGCAGATCGAGGACGGCATCGAGAACGGAGGCGAGTTGCTGATCGGCGGCGGCACGGGTCCAAGCGACAAGGGCTGGTTCCTCGAGCCGGTCGTCATCGCCGAGCCCGTTGACACATCGCGCCTGATGCGCGAAGAAGTGTTCGGACCGGTCCTCCCAGTCTCGAGGTTCACCGACTTCGACGACGCGATCGCCCGCGCCAACGACACCCCGTACGGGCTCGGCTCCTCGATCTGGACGCACGACGCTCGCCTCATCCATCGGGCGGCGCAGGAGATCGAATCGGGCATGACCTGGGTCAACCAGATCCACTACGGCTACGACGAGCTTCCCTTCGGCGGGGTCAAGGCGTCCGGCTACGGCAAGGAGCACGGGATCGAGGCGCTCGATTCCTACGTCGAGATCAAGTCGGTGGTCGTGGGAGGTCTTGCGTAAATGGCTGTCACCTACTACACCGACGGTCCGCTCGGCTTCATCACGCTCGACAAGCCGCCGGCCAACTCGTACGACCTCGAGTTCATGACCGAGTACTCGGGTGCCGTCGATGAGGCGATCTCCGGCACCTCCCGCGTCGTGATCGTCCAGAGCGCCAGCGAGAAGTTCTTCTCGGCCGGCGCCGACATCAAGCGGTTCCTCGACGGAGACGTGGAGTCGAACATGGAGATGATCGCGGTGAGCCAGGCCGCGTTCCACAAGATGGCGGCCGCGCCGCAGGTGTTCATCGCGTACATCGCCGGCCACGCGCTCGGCGGCGGCCTCGAGATCGCGCTCGCGTGCGACATCCGCCTCGGCGCTGCCGGCCGCTACAAGATCGGTCTGCCCGAGGTCACGCTCGGGCTGCTCCCCGGCAACGGCGGAACTCAACGGCTGACCCGTCTCATCGGTCCGAGCCGGGCGCTGGAGCTGCTCGTCACCGGGCGCACGTTCAGCATCGAGGAGGGGCGCGAGTGGGGACTCGTCGCCGACGTCTACAACGCCGAGGAAGGTCTGGCCCGAGTGCTCGAGTACGCGACGCGGCTCGCCGGCGGGGCCGCTCTGGCGATCGCGTCGATCAAGCGGTGCGTGTACGTGGGAGGCGAGCGGGCGCTGGCCGACGGGCTCGCGCTCGAGGGCGAGCTGATGGAGCAACTGTTCAGGTCCAAGGACGCCGACGAGGGCCTGCACGCGTTCGTGGAGAAGCGCCAGCCGGAGTTCGTGGGCTCGTGACGACCGAGACCATGACCACGTACGGCGGGTCATTCATCGCCGGCGAGCGGCACCACAACGCCGGCGATCCGCTCGAGGTCGTCAATCCAGCTGAGGGTCGCGCGTTCGCCTCGGTGGCTGCCGCGTCGGCGCAGGACGTCGACGCCGCCGTGCAGGCAGCCGCCGGGGCCCTCAGCGCATGGTCGGTGCTCGCGGTGTCAAAGCGCGGCGAACTCCTCGGCCGCGCTGCGCACCACGTCGAGGAGCACCTCGACGAGCTGATCCCGCTGCTCACTCGCGAGCAGGGCAAGACGCTTCGGGACAGCCGCATCGAGCTCACCAAGGCGATCGACACGCTCATGCATTACGTCGGCCTGTCGAAGGCGCTCCGCGGCGCCCACACGCCGAACCTCGACCCGGGCGTCGAGGGCTACGTCCTCCGCCGGCCGATCGGCGTGGTCGGCGCGATCGTGCCGTGGAACTTCCCGACCACGCTGCTGTCCAACAAGCTCGCGCCGGGGCTCGTCGCCGGCAACACGGTCGTGGCCAAGCCCGCGGCGACGACGCCTCTGACCACGCTCCGGTTCGCCGAGCTCCTGGCCGAGGGCGGGCTCCCCGAGGGCGTGTTCAACGTCGTCACCGGCCGCGGCTCCGAAGCGGGCGAGGCGCTCGTCACGCACCCGGGCGTCCGCAAGGTCGCGTTCACCGGGTCGACGCCGGTGGGCGAGCGGATCATGGCCCAGTGCGCGAACGGCATCAAGCGCGTCACGCTCGAGCTCGGCGGCTCTGACCCGATGATCATCTGCGACGACGCCGACCTGGCTGCCGCCGCGAGCGCCGCCAGCATGGGCCGCTTCTATAACTGCGGCCAGGCGTGCCTGGCGATCAAGCGCGTGTACGTGTTCGAGTCGGTGGCCGACGAGGTGATCGAGTCGATCGTCGAGAAGGCCAAGCGGCTCAAGGTCGGCCCGGGCGACGTCAAGGGCACGCAGATGGGCCCGATGCACACCGCGGCGCAGCGCTCCGAGGTCGCCTCGCAGGTGTCGCGAGCGGTGCAAAGCGGCGGCGAGCTGCTCGCCGGTGGCGGCGCGCCCGACGACCCCGAGCTCGCGGATGGCTTCTTCTACGAGCCGACGATCGTCGCCGATCCGCCCCACGACTCGCCCATGGCCACGGAGGAAGTGTTCGGCCCCGCGCTCCCGATCTGGAGAGTCAAAGACCTCGACGAGGCGATCGAGCGGGCGAACGCGTCCCCGTTCGGCCTCGGGTCCTCCGTCTGGACCAAGGATCTCCAAAGAGCACGCGAGGCCGCGACCCGCATCGAGGCCGGCTACACCTGGGTCAACTCGCGCACCAAGGTCTATGACGAGCTCCCGTTCGGCGGCTGGAAGTCGAGCGGCTACGGCAAGGAGCACGGCGCCGAGGCGTTCGACTTCTACACCGAGACCAAGTCAGTAGTGCTCGGCGCGGGATGAGCGAGGCCCCACCCTGGGACCGCGCGACGCTCCCGTCGCCGGTGATCCCCCTGGACCGAACGTTCGAGGGCTTCCTCGGGCTCGAGTGGCTCGACCTCACGCCGACCTCTGCGCACGTCCGCTTCCAGGTCCGCGAGAACCTCAAGCAGCCGCTCGGGCTCATGCACGGCGGCATCTACTCGGCGGTCGCGGAGACGGTGGCGTCGGTCGCCACGGTCAACAACGTGTGGCCCGACGGCTACATCGGCTCGGGACTCAGCAACTACGCGAGCTTCCTGCGCCCGATCACCGAAGGCACGGTGGACGTCACCGCGATCCTGCGCGGCCACGACGACCGCGAGTGGAGCTGGGGCCACGAGTTCCGCGACGCCCAAGAACGGCTGTGCGCGCTCGTCGACGTGACGATCGCGGTCAGGCCGGCACCGCAGCCGGCGTGATCACCGCGGGGCCGGGCGCGTCCGCGTAGAGCCGGGCGACGTCGTCGGCGCGGCACTCGAGGCACCGGCGCTGGTTCAGGTAACCCTTGTCGGTGATCTCGCCGGCATCGAGGCTGGGCGGCGTCTCGAGCAGGAGCAGGCGCTCGATCCGCCCGGCCGACCCCGCGTCCGCGTTCAGTTTCGCCAGCGCGGCGGCCAGGTGTTCGCGGAGCGCGGCCTCGTCGCGCGGGGCCTCCGCCTGGTTGACCCACGCCAGCGCCGCCGCGTACTCGGCGTCCTGTCCGGCGATCACGGCATCGCTGAGGACGCCGGCGGTGCTCAGCAGGCGCGTTCTCAGCGCTCCGACCGCGACCCACGTGCCGGTCAGCAGCTTGAAGTTCTCGGCGATCCGCCCGTCGAACATCAGACCCTGGTTCGGAGCGATCAGCGTGGCGGCGTCGCCCGAGCAGTAAAAGCCCTCCTCGTCGAATAGCTCGTCGGTGAGGTCCGGCCGACGGAAGTAACCGGGGGTGACGTTCGGTCCGCTCACGCGGATCTCGAGCTTGTCGCCGACCGGGGCAAGCTTGACCTGAACACCCGGGATCGGGACGCCGATGCAGCCGGTCGGGGAGTTCGGGAAGTGCGCGCTGGTCGCGGCCGGCGACGTCTCGGTCGTGCCCCAGCTCGAGGTCAGCGGCACGTCGTGGTCGGCGTACTTGCGCGCGAGGTCGCGCAGGCGCGCGGCCAATGTGTCGGGCAGGGCCGCGGCGGCGTAGAACATGAAGCGCAGGCGGCTGAAGAATCGCTCAGCGAGCGCGGCGTCGTTCTCGAGCGCGGGCGCGAGCAGCGCGTATCCGGCCGGCACGTTGAAGTACAGCGTCGGCGGGACGTCGCCCAGCGCCGCCAGCGTCCGCGGGAACAGCGCCGGCGCCGGCCGGCCGTCGTCGATGTGGATCGTGCCGCCGTTGAACAGCGCGAGGTGGAGATTGTGGTTGCCGCCGAACGTGTGGCTCCACGGCAGCCAATCGACCAGCACCGGTGGCTCGTCGGCGAGGAACGGCCAGATCGCCTGGAGCATCGCCTGGTTCGAGCACAGCATCCGGTGGGTGTTGATGACGCCCTTGGGAACGCCGGTCGATCCTGATGTGAATAGGAGTTTGGCGATCGCGTCCGGACCGGGATCCCCATCGAGTGGGCTGTCGTCGCGGGCTTGGGTCAACTCATCGAGCCGGAGCGCGCCGGGCCGGTCCCCCCGGGCGACGAGCGAGCGCGGGACACGGTCGGCGAGCGCGTCGAGCGCGGCGGCGAACGGGCCGGCGTCGTCGGCGAACACCAGCCCCGGCTCGGTCAGCTCGGCGATCGCCCTGATCCGGGCGTGATCGGAGCTCATCAGCGAGTAGGCGACGCTGATCGGCATCACCGGCGTGCGCGCGGCGTACGCGGCCAGGCTGACGAGCAGGTGCTCGAGCGAGTTGCCCGACAGGATCATGAGAGGTTTGTCCGGTCCGAGCCCGAGTTCGAGGAATGCGTGTGCCAGCGCGTCGGATCGCTGCTTCGCCTCGCCGTAGGTGAGTGTGGCGTCACGATGGGCGGCGAGCGGCCGGTCCGGATGCTGCGCGGCACGCTTGCGAAGCACGGCCGTGATCGACGGCTCCCACTCGGTGAGCGCCGCCCGCGACTCCAGGATGATCGCGCCGTCCGCGCGGCGGTCGATCGCGATGTCCGGCGGTGCGAAGGTCTCGCTCATGGTCGGTCCAGCAGCGTCGAGAGCACGATCAGCGTCCGCGTCCTGACGATGTTCGGGTCGCGCCGGAGCCGCTCGACGAGCCGCTCGAGGTGCTCGATGTTGTCCACGCGCACGCGGATCACCGCGTCGGCCTCGCCCGAGACCGTGAACGCGGAGACGATCTCGTCGACCGTGGCCAGCGAGCGTCCGACGTCGGCCGGCGACGTGCGGTCGGCGCAGTAGATCTCGATCAGCGACTCGATCGCGTCGCCGAGCGCCCGCCAGTTGATGCGGGCGCCGTAGCCGATGATCACGCCGTCCCCTTCGAGGCGGTCGACGCGGCGCTTCACCGCCGTCGCGGACAGGCCCACATCGGCGCCGATGTCCGCGAACGTGCGCTTCGCGCTTTCCTGCAACAACGCAACAATCCTGCGGTCAATGCCGTCCAAAGGGCGACTGAGCTGCATTCCAGTACCGATCAAGTGCGTGTGAGTTGCGTCGAGCCTATCACCGCGGGACAGTTGGTCGATGGCCGTCATCACATCGGAGACGCAGGGGCGTTCCGGTCGGACGGCGCTCGAACTTGACGGGGCGTCGCTCACGGTCCGCGACGCGCTCGAAGTCTCGCGACGAACCCGAATGGTGCAGTTGTCCGAGCATGCTGCCCGGGCCGTCAGCGCGAGCAAGCAGCTCAAGGATGAGCTGATCGCCATGGAGATACCGATCTACGGGGTCACGACCGGTTTCGGCGACAGCGCGCACCGCCAGATCTCCCCTGGCAAGACGGCCCGGCTGCAGCAGAACATCCTGCGCTTCATGGGTGCGGGCACCGGTCCAATCGCGCCGCCCGAGGTCGCCCGCGTGACCATGCTGCTGCGGGCCAACTGCCTGTCGAAGGGCAACTCGGGCGTGCGCGTCGAGCTGATCGAGCGCCTACTCGATCTGCTCAACCACGACGTAGTCCCGTTCATCCCCGAGCGCGGTTCGGTCGGGGCGAGCGGCGACCTGGCGCCGCTTTCTTATGTCGGGCGGGCGCTCGCCGGCGACGGCCGCGTCGCCTTCGACGACGTCGAGCGCGCGGCCGCCGACGTGCTCGCCGAGCTCGGGCTCGAGCCCGTCCTGCTCGAGGCCAAGGAGGGGCTCGCGCTGACCAACGGCACGTCGTTCATGAGCGCGTTCGCGTGCATGGCGGTCGGCGCCGCGCAGGAACTCGCCGACGTCACCGACTTGTTGACCGCGATGGCCTCCGAGGCGCTGCTCGGCAACCGCGGCCACTTCAACGCCTTCCTGTTCGACGAAGCCAAGCCCCACCCGGGGATGGTCACGAGCGCGCGTCACATCCGCGAGCTGCTGGCCGAGTCGCGTCTGGCATCCGACAGCGACGAGCTGTTCGCGGGCGGCCTCGACGGCGCGGAGTTCGTCGAACTCGACCGTCAGGTGCAGGACAAGTACTCGATCCGCTGCGCGCCGCACGTCACCGGCGTCCTGCGCGACGTGCTCGACTGGGTCGAGCGCTGGCTCACCATCGAGATCAACTCGTCCGACGACAACCCGCTGTTCAACGTCGCCGGCGGGCGCGTCGAGAGCGGCGGCAACTTCTACGGCGGCCACGTCGGCCAGGCGATGGACTCGCTCAAGGTGGCGCTCGCCAATCTGTGCGACCTGATCGACCGCCAGCTCGAGCTCGTCGTCGACGAGAAGTTCAACCGCGGCCTGACCCCGAACCTGATCCCGCGCTTCGACGCCGGCCATCCCGAGGCCGGCGTGCATCACGGCTTCAAGGGACTTCAGATCTGCGCGTCGGCGATGACCGCCGAGGCGCTGAAACTCTGCAATCCGGCCACGATCCACTCGCGCTCGACCGAGTGCCACAACCAGGACAAGGTCTCGATGGGGACGATCGCGGCGCGCGACGCCCGCTCGATCGTCGAGCTCGCGCAGAACGTCGCGGCGATCCATCTCCTGGCGTGTTGCCAGGCGCTCGAGCTCCGCGGCGTCGAGAAGTGCAGCCCGCGGACGCAGGAGGCGTTCCGGCTCGTGCGCGAGCACGTCCCGTTCCTCGACGGAGACCGTTACGTGGATGTCGACATCGCGACGACCGTGGAGCTGATCCAGTCGGGTGCCGTGTCGGCGCTAGTGGCATAGACGATTTCGGACACCCTGGGGTAGGTGCTGCTCGGGGCCGGGGGCCTAAATGGCCTCCGGCCCCGCGCTATCTGATACGTCCGGTACCGGGAGGCCGGAGGCGCAGAGCCATCCGGCCCTGCGCTTCTGATAGGTGCGGTGGCGGGAGACAGGAATCGATAGATTTGCCACGGGTCCTGTCACCGCGGAACGAACTAAGGGACAGGAGGGCGACTCATGGCGAAGCGACGTTTCCGTCCGGAGGACGCGTACCGGCTGAGGACCGCCGGCGAGCCGGACCTGTCACCAGATGGTCGACGCGTCGCGCTCGTCGTCACGGAGGCCGACGAGGTGAAGGACCGGTTGCGCTCGTCGATCTGGGTGGCTGCCGCCGATGGCTCGTCGCCGCCGCGCCGGTTCACCGAAGGGCCGGCTGACAAGAGTCCCGGCTGGTCGCCGGACGGCCGTTGGCTGGCCTACATATCGGCTCCCGACGGCGAGCCCGAGCACGCCCACGTGCGGCTGGCGCCGCTCGACGGCGGCATGCCCGCGCGGCTCGGCGACCTGCCCGGCCGGGTCAGCCAGTTCGCCTGGTCGCCCGACTCGACGCGCCTCGTCGTCGTCTGCCGCGTCGGGGTGCCGGACCGAGCTAAGGCCAGCGCCGCCGAGCGCAACGCGCCCCGCGTCGTGCGCGGGCTGGCGGCGCGGCTCGACGGCGTCGGCTGGCAGGACGGCCGCCGCCACCTGTTCGTCGTCGAGGTCGAGGACGGCTCCGCCCGGCAGCTGACCCGCGGCGACTACGACCACGCCGACCCGTCGTTCTCCCCGGACGGTGCCACGATCGCGTTCGCCTCCGACCGGCACCCGCGCCGCGACGACCGGCAGTTCCGCGGCGACGCCTGGGTCATACCCGCGAGCGGCGGGCGGCCGCGACGGCTCACGAACGGAAAGGGTCGCGTCGCCTTTCCCGTGTTCTCCCCCGACGGTAAGACGATCTCGTTCGCCGGCCAGGAAACGGACGAATGGAACGAGGACACCCACGTGTTCGTCGTACCCGCCGACGGGAGCGCCGGCCCCGCGCGAGTCGCGCCCGAGCTCGATCGTCCCACCGTGCTCTGGCCCGGACTCCCCGCCCCGTTCTGCTGGATCGGAGACCGCGAGCTTCTGATGGCCGTGGCCGACCACGGCTCGGTCACCTTGCACCGAGCGCGGGTCGGCGAACGGCGGAGCCGCGAGCTCGTCGGCGGCGACATCATCGTCGACGGTGTCGCCGCCCGACCCGGGCGGCGGACGGTCGCGTACACGGGTACCTGGCCTGACCGGCCGAGCGAGGCGTACGTGACGACCACCGCCGGCGCCGAGCCTGCCTCGGTGACGCGGCTGAACGACGATCTCGTGGCCGAGGTCGAGTTCGCACGGGTCGGCCGGACCACGATCGCTCGTCCCGACGGCACGGAGATCGAGTACTTCACGCTGCTTGCACCGGGTCGCGCGGCGGAGCGGCTGCCGCTCCACGTCGAAATCCACGGAGGCCCGCACGCCTCGTGGCCGTCCGGCCGCTGGCTCGCTCTGCACCAAGCGCTCGCGGCCGCGGGCTACGCGGTGATACTTCCGAACCCGCGTGGCAGCACGAGTTACGGCCAGGCCTTCTCGAGCGGGTCTACCGGGGACTGGGGTGGAGCCGACTGCGACGACATCCTCGCCTGCTGCGACGACCTGATCGACCGCGGCGTCGTCGACGCGGGCCGGCAGTTCGTGAGCGGCGGCTCGTACGGCGGGTTCATGACGAGCTGGCTCGTGGCCCGGACCGATCGCTTCCGGGCCGCGACGGCCGTGGCCGCCGTCATCGACCAGCGGAGCATGGCGCTCACGACCGAGATAACCGAGTTCGACGTGTTCAACATGGGCGGCACGCCCTGGTCACGGCCCGGGGAGTACGAGAAGCGCTCGCCGCTGACCTATCTGGCGGCCGTGGGCACGCCGGTGCTCGTCGTCCACTGGGAGGGGGACCTCCGGGTCCCGATCGGGCAGGGCGAAGAGCTCTACACCGGCTTGCGCCTCCTCGGCAAGGAAGTGGAGTTCGTTCGGTATCCCGGCGGCTTCCACATCCAGCGAACGCCTTCCCAGGCGGTCGACATGTGCGAGCGCATACTGGCGTGGAACCAGGCGCACGACCCCCGCCGGAGAAAGCGGGCGCGCTCCTGAGCCGCGGTTTAGACTCGATCTGATCGTGAGCGGAGCGGAGCGACTGAACGCGAGCACGCTGCTCGACCGCAACCTGGAGGCGGGTCGGGCCGAGAAGACCGCGCTTCTGACCGCCGGCGGCGCGGTTTCCTACGGCGAGCTCGCCTCGCTGACCGCGGCGGTCGCTTCTTACCTCACGGACCTCGACGTCCAGCGCGAGCAGCGCGTGCTGATGATCCTCGACGACTCGCCGGCGTTCCCGGCCACGTTTCTCGGGGCGATGCGCATCGGTGCCGTCCCGGTTCCCGTCAACCCGATGGACCGCGTCGACAACTACCTCTATTACCTGGATGACAGCTATGCCCGCGTGCTGGTCGTGGAGGGGTCGTTGCTCCCGGCGCTCGAGCCCGAGCTCGACTCGCGGTTCGGCCTGCAAGTGCTCGTGGTCGACGGCGACTCGGGGAATCACGCGAGCTTCGACATCGTCGCCCGTGAGCGCGCCGGTGAGCTGCCGCCGCCGGCCGACACCCACCGCGAGGACATGGCGTTCTGGCTGTACAGCTCGGGCTCGACAGGGCGGCCGAAGGGCGTCGTCCACGCTCATCGCGACATCGGCGTGACCGTCGACCAGTACGCGCGCAACGTCCTCCACATCGACGAGGCCGACGTTTGCTACTCGACCACCAAGCTGTTCCACGCCTACGGACTCGGCAACAGCCTGTCGTTCCCGCTGTCCGTGGGGGCGTGCGCAGGATTGGTCAAGGGTCGCTCGACACCCGAGCGCATCTTCGAGGCCGTCGGCCGCTACCGGCCGACGCTGTTCTTCTCGGTGCCCGCGCTGTACGCCGCGATGGTCAAGGCGCCGGGGGCGTCCGAGGTCGATTTCTCGGACGTGCGCGCGTGCGTGTCGGCGGCCGAGGCGCTGCCCGCGGCCGTGCTCGCGCGCTGGCAGGCCCTCACTGGCGTGCCGATCCTCGATGGCATCGGCTCGACCGAGATGCTCCACATCTACTGCTCGAACACGCTCTCCGATCTGGCCCCGGGAACGTCGGGGCGTCCGGTGCCGGGGTACGAGCTTAGGCTCGTGGACGAGCGCGGGCTCGATGTCGCCGGCGGCGGCCCGGGCGATCTGATGGTGCGGGGCGACAGCTGCGCCGCCTACTACTGGCACCAGCGCGACAAGACGCGCTTCTCGATGCGCGGCGACTGGTTCCACACCGGCGACCGCTACATCGTCGACGCCGACGGGCACTACGTCTACCAGGGTCGCTCGGACGACATGATCAAGGTGGGCGGGCTGTGGGTGTCGCCGGCCGACGTCGAGGGCTGTCTCGTCCGCCATCCGGCCGTGTCCGAGGCGGCGGTCATCGGCGTCCACGTCGACGACGTCAGCCGGATCAAGGCGTTCGCTATTTGCACGTCGGGCGTGCCGGCGGACCCGGACGCCGTGGCCGATGAGCTGCGCTCGTGGTGCAAGGACCACCTCCGCCGCTATGAGTACCCGCACGTCATCGAGTTCGTCGAGGACCTGCCGCGTACGCCGACCGGGAAGGTCCAGCGCTACAAGCTGCGCGAGGCCGAAGAGGTCCGGACCACCCTGGCGGGAACGTCGACGATCACATAATGTATTCAGAGCGCTCGCGCTTCGCGCCCAACCTAAACCTCTCGTATGGAGCGTCCTCGTATCCTCGTTACGTCCTGGCGCCGTCCGCTCCCCACGTATCTCGGCGAGCGGACAGTCCTTGACACGCTCGATCCCGTGTACGCGGCGAGGGTGTTCGACGCCGGCGGTGTGGCGCTGGTCCTGTCCCGGCCGCCCGTCGGTGAGCCGGGGTCCCTCGACGAGCTGCTCGGTATTGCCGACGGCCTGCTGCTCACCGGCGGCGGCGACGTCGACCCGGCGTCGTACGGCGCGGGGCTCGAGAACGCCGACGAGCCCGACGCGGGCGCCGACGACTGGGAGCTCGCGCTGATCGCGGCCGCGCGCGACCGGTCGCTTCCGACGCTTGCGGTCTGCCGGGGTGCGCAGCTGCTGGCGGTCGCCCACGGCGGACGGCTCTCCCAACGGTTGACCGCGGACGACGGGCATGCGGACCTTGACGGACTCGCGCCCGATGAGATCCTGTCGGCGCGCCACCTCGTCGAGCTCGTCCCCGGCTCGAGAGTGCATCGCGCGCTCGGCGGCTCGCCGCGGATCGCGGTCAACACCATCCACCATCACGGCATCGCCGACCCCGGCGAGCTCGAGGTGAGCGCAACGGCCCCGGGTGGCGTGATCGAGGCGGTCGAGCCGCGATCGGATTGGCAGTGCGTCGGCGTTCAGTGGCATCCCGAGAAGATGCACGAGCCCGAGCAGAGGGGGTTGTTCGTGCAGCTGGTCGCTGCTTGCCGCGACCGTCCAGGGGTGGTTGCGTGACCCTACGCGGGTACACCGCGCCGCTCTCCCCGGACGGGCGGGCAGGGATCGTCCCGGCGCCGCCCTGGCACTACTCCGGAGACTTCCTGATCGCCGAGTACCGCACCGACCCGGACGCGGTCGCGGCCCTGCTGCCGCCCGAGCTCGAGCCGGCCGAAGACCCGGGCGCGGTCGCCGCGATCTTCGCCGATTGGCAGTCGTGCTCGGTCGACCTCCACGAGCTCGAGGACCCGATCCAGTCCCAGTACCACGAGTTCTTCCTGGTCGTCGGCGCTCGCTACAACGGTCAGCCGGTGAGCCGCTGCGTGTACATCTGGGTCGACAAGGACTTCGCGATGTATCGCGGGTGGATCCAGGGGTTCCCCAAGAAGCTCGGCTCGATCCACATGACGCGGCTGTTCGCGGCCGGGAAGGCCACGCCGCACCTCGCGCCCGGGGCCCGGTTCGGAGCCACGTGCGCCGCCAATGATCGGCAGGTCGCGCGGATGGTGGTGACGCTCGAGCACGTCTCGCAGACAGGTCCGACGGTGAACGATCCCCCCATGTACAACACCCGCCACTTCCCCGCCGCGGCCGGGGATCGGCCCGATGTGTTCGAGCTCGTCCGTGCCGGCGGGTACGACCGCGACGTGACCGAGGTCTGGGAGGGGAGCGCCGAGGTCCGCCTCTACGACGACACGCTCGAGGATCTCCAGGCGATCGCGCCGCGCGAGATGCTCCGCGGCTACCGCTTCTCCTTCGGCTACACCGTCGACGGCGTCGAGGTCGTGGCCCAACAGCGACAGGAGGCCTACGCATGAAACACGTCCGCATCGAGCACGACGGCCGGGTGGTCGAGGGCACGATCGAGGGCGAGGTGATCCGGGGCGACGGCGATCTCGAGCTCCGGGTCGACGACGTTCAGCGCTGGCTGTCGCCGGTGACGCCGAGCAAGATCCTCGCCACCCACCTGACCTACCGCTCGCGGGCCGAGGAATACAAGATGGCTCGTATGCCGAGCGAGCCGTCGTACTTCATGAAGCCGCCGTCGTCGCTGTCCGGCCATCTCGCTCCGGTGGTTCGGCCCGTCGGGTGTCGCTTCCTGAACTACGAGGGCGAGGTCGCGGTCGTGATCGGACGGCGCTGCCACCGCGTCGGGCTTGACGAGGCACTCGATTACGTCGGTGGCTACACCGTCGCCAACGACTGGGGCGTCCACGACTTCCGCCACGCCGACCGCGGCTCGATGCTTCGGGTCAAGGGGCAGGATGGGTTCTGTCCGCTCGGCCCGGTGATGGTCGACCCGGGCGATCTAGACCCCGACGATTTGGTGTTGCGGACGTTCGTGAACGGCGAACAGGTCCAGCACGGCCACACCGGCTCCGACCTGATGTTCTCGTTCGCCTACCAGATCGCCGACCTGGCGCGGCTGATCACGCTCGAGCCCGGGGACGTGCTGCTCACGGGGACGCCGGCGAACTCGCGGCCGGTCGAGCCGGGCGACGTCGTCGCGGTCGAGGTCGAGGGGATCGGGCGGCTCGAGAACACCGTCGTCCAAGACGAGGAGGCGTTGCCGGGCGTAGGCGAGCAGCCGGCGGTCACGGCGCAGACGCTGCACGTGGCGTTGACCGTGCCCGAAGAAGAAGCCGAGCGAAGCGTGGAGGTGGTCCGTTGAGCATTCCCCAGGTCCTGCATCCGTTTGCCGTCCCGGCGCGTCCGGCCGACGAGTACCTTGAGATCGTGCGCGGCGAGGGCAGCCGCGTGTGGGACGTGTACGGCAAGAGCTACATCGACGGCACCGCGTCGCTGTGGTACTGCGCCGCGGGCCACGGCCGGCGCGAGATCGTCGACGCGGTCGCGGAGCAGATGGCGAAGCTCGAGGCCTACCACACGTTCGCCCGGTTCACGAACGCCCCCGAGGACGAGCTCGCGGGGCTGCTGATGGAGCTCGAGCCGATCCCCGACGCGCGCGTATTGTTCACGTGCGGCGGGTCGGAGGCGATCGACAGCGCGATCAAGATCGCGCGGGCCGGCCACAAGGCCGCCGGCGACGGCGGGCGCACGGTGTTCCTCAGCCGCCACTACGCCTATCACGGCGTGATGCTCGGTGGCACCTCCGCCGGCGGCCTTCCCGCCAACCGTGACCCGTTCGGAACGCTGTTGCCAGACTTCTTCCAGGTCGAGCGCGACAGCGTCGAGGCGATGCGGGCCGCGGTCGCGTACCACGGCCCGGAGCGGATCGCCGCGATCATGGCCGAGCCCGTGATCGGCGCCGGCGGCGTGTTCCTGCCGCCCGACGGTTACCTCGAGGGGCTGCGCGAGTTGTGCGACGAGTGCGGCGCGCTCCTGATGTTCGACGAGGTGATCACCGGGTTCGGACGGCTCGGCTCGTGGTTCGCCTCCCAGCACTACGGCGTGACGCCAGACATGACGACCTTCGCCAAGGCGGTGACGAGCGGGTACCTGCCGCTCGGCGGGGTGTTCGTCGGGCCGCGCGTCCGGGAGTGGCTCGAGGCCGACCCGGCCTACATGCTGGCCCACGGCAACACCTACACCGGCCACCCGACGTGCTGCGCGGCAGGGGTCGCGAACGTCAATCTGATGCGCGCCGAGGATCTGCCCGCAAGGGCGGCGGCGGCCGGTAAGCGGTTGGGGGCTGGGCTTCAGGGGCTCGCCGGTCATCCCAGCGTCGAGGAGATCCGGGGCGAAGGGCTCGTGTGGGCGATCGGGCTCGCCGCGCCGGTCGGGCCGGGACCGTTCACGGAGGCGCTTCTACAGCGCGGCGTCATCGGCCGCGGGCTGCCCTACGCCAACTCGGTCGCGTTCTCGCCGCCGCTGATCATCACCGACGAAGAGGTCGACGAGCTGGTCGCGGCGACCGCGGCGGTTCTGGATGAGCTTGCCTGAACCCGCGGCCGCGCCCGACCGCCTCAACATCGCGAGCGTCGTCGATCAGGTGTACACGGCGATCCGCGAGCGGATCTCGAGCGGGTCGCTCCCGCGCGGCGCCCGGGTTCACCAGGAGGACCTGGCCGAGGAGCTTGGCGTCTCCCGCACGCCCGTGCGCGAGGCGCTCCGCCGGCTCGCCGCCGAGGGCCTCGTCGAGATGCGGACCAACCGGGGAGCGCGCGTCGCCGACGTCGATCAGGTCGGCATGCGCAGCTCGTACGAGGCCCGGACGGTCATCGAGCCGGGGGCGGCGCGGCTGGCCGCGGCACGCCAGTTGGAGGAGCCGCTGGCGCGCATGCGCGCCGCCGTGGCCGCTCAGCGGCGCTCGCTTCGCAACGTCCAGCGGAGCTTCGAGGCCAACCGGGAGTTCCACCTCGCGCTAGCCGAAGCCTCGGGCAACGAGTTCCTCGTCCAGTTCGCCGAGCGGCTGTGGGTGGCGCGCATCGGCGAGACGATCTACGAGCGCCAGGTCCAGACTCAGGAGCGGATGCTGCTCGACGTCCGCGAGCACGAGCAGATCGTCGAGGCGATCGAGGCCGGCGACGGCCGGCGCGCCGAGTCGCTCGTGCGCCGGCACCTGACCGACGCGATGAAGCGCTCGACCGACATCTTGGGCGAGGGGGAATCCGGCATCACGAGGTGATGGCGCTCGGGACGTTTCCGGAGCCGGATTCCCCTAAGGGAATCCGACTTCGCCACGTTTATGGCGCCGACGAGCTTCCGGAGACGGATTCCCCACCCTCGAGCTTCCCCGGGGGTCCTCCGAGCGCCGCGATCAGCGCGGAGAAGCTCTTGCCCGCCGCACTGGCGATGTTGTCCTCATCGTCGGTCGGAGTCCACTGCCCGGCGACCTTCGCGTAGGCCTTCGTGCCGATGCCGGCGCCCCACCCGAGTTCGATGCCCGTCGGGTATCCGGGGATGATCGTGGCGACCGCCTGGCCGGCGCTGACCACGTCGCCGACGCGCAGGCCGTCCGCGGGGAGCACGCCCTCGGCGTAGTAGACGTAGCAGCCCGCGTCGGCGCCGCCGAGGAGTTGGTACTGGATGAACGTTCCCGGCCATCCGCTGTTGTCCGTCGCCAGGCGGGTGACCCGGCCGGCTCCGATCGCCACGAGCTTCCCGACGCCGGCGTAGTCGACGCCCTGGTCGATCCGCTCGCGGTTGACGATCGCGCTCGCGAGCGGATTGACGTAGCCGGCGGGTGCGATCGCCAGCGGGCAGTCGCGCCACGCGGCCCGTGCTGCCTTGCGAGCACCGGGTTTAGCCGAGGATGGGCCGGCCGCGGCGTGTTGGGAGTCCGCTCGAGCCGCCGTCGGGGAGGCATCGGGTCCGCCACCGGTGAGCGCACTGGCGAGGATCGCCGCCACCAACGCGAGGACCGGAACGGTCTTGGCGGTCAGGATTCGCCTACGGAGGCGCTGTGCGGTGGACGCCCCCGCTCGCCTGCGGAGGCGCTGCGCGGTGGACGCCCCCGCTCGTCCGCGGAGGCGCTGCGCCCGGGACGCCCCGGCTCGTCCGCGGCTGGCCCGGCCTGCTTCCG
>CAVPVP010000009.1:0-38017 GCA_963709205.1 uncultured Solirubrobacterales bacterium | reverse complement strand
CGAACGCCGAACGCGTTGCGCGGCTGGGGAGCGCACCGCGCCGCATTGCCCCCGCTCGTATAGGCCAGTAGCTCTTGTTCTACGCGGTGCCGATCGATGCCGGTCAATCCTGAGTCCTGGGACGGTGTCGGCGATCCGCCGGGGAATAGTTGGTCGTGGTCGTCGGGGTCGACGCTGGAGAGTTGCTCAGTCCAGATGAAGGTGAGGAGAACGAGGATCGCGAGGAGCCCGAGCCCCCACCACGCGAGGACCCACGGGTGCCGGGTGGCCGCTACCGCCACGATGGCGACGGCGCTCCACCCGGCACACGTCCATGCCCCCAGGAGCATCCATCGCGGTTGGGTGCACTGAGTCAACCAGGCCGCGACCCCCGGATGCCGAACGCCTCTATACGTCTGGCCTGTGACTGCGCCAGACCGACGCGCGCGTGGGTGTGACGCTGCACGCAAGGTTCGGGAAGAATCACTGGCACGAGGCGAACGCAACGGCGCAGCCGTACGACCGGTGAGGCCCGCCGTGCCGGGTCCCGCGGTTCGCCGCTCTTCGATTGCGGAGCTGAGCTCGAGCCAGCCGTGGAACGGGCGGCGAGCGTCCTCCTCGCTGGCGATGTATCCCGCGATCGGGGTCGCATCGAGGTCGAGACCGATCAGGAAGTGCGTCGTGTATGCCATGTGGCCAGTCTCGCTCGCTGGCGGATCGTCCCGCATCAGTGTCGGTCCCCGAGATTTGGGCCTGGGCTCCCTGATCTTTCGCCGCTCGCGGTATAGAGTGGGCGGCGCCGAGCGTCCGTAAGGCTGGTATTAGTGGGGATCGACGTCAGCCAAGCTTTGCCTTTGCTGGAGCGCGACTCGGAGTTGGCCGAGCTGGCCGGCGACGTTGACGCTGTGCGGTCGGGGATGGGACGGCTGGTCGTGGTCGAGGGGCCGGCGGGGATCGGTAAGACTGGGTTGCTCGCGGCGGGGGGTTCGCTGGCGGAGGAGGCCGGGTTGCTGGTGGCGCGGGCCCGCGGGACCGAGCTCGAGGCTGGGTTTGCGTTTGGTGTTGTCCGGCAGCTGTTCGAACCGCTTCTGCGCGATCGTTCGCGGCAGCGAGCCCGACTGTTGCGCGGAGCGGCAGGTTTGGCCGCGGAGGTGCTTGGTCCAAGCGCGGGAGGGTCGCCGCGGGCTACGGTTCGCTTACCGGAGGCCGTCCATGGGCTCTACTGGCTCACGCTCAATCTCGCTGAGCGCGGTCCGTTTCTCGCATCGATCGATGATGCCCATTGGGCCGACCCGTCGTCGTTGCGGTTCCTGAGCTATCTGGCCGGTCGGCTGGAGGGAGTGGGCGTGCTGGTGATAGTCGCGGCACGGCGCGCCGAAGCGCCCGCGGCCGATGACTTGCTCGAGGTGGTGATACGCGAGCGCGTCACGAACGTCGTGCAGCTGCGACCGCTCAGCGTTGGGGCGACGGCCTCGTTACTCTGCCGCGAGTATCAAGACGAGGTCGCGCCCGAGTTCGCCAGTGCGTGCCATGACGCGACCCGGGGCAACCCGTTCTACCTGCGCGAGTTGATCCACGCGCTTCGCGCCGACGGGATAGACCCGACCGCGGCGCAGGTGTCACGCGTCGCCGGACAGGGGCCGGCGAGCGTCGCGCGCTCGGTGTTGACCCGGATCGCGGGTCTTTCCCCCGCAGCGGTGAGCGTCGCGCGAGCTCTGGCCGTGCTCGGAGGCGAGGGCACGCGTCGTGCCCTGAGCGTGGTGGGCGGGCTCGATGAGGACTCCGTGGGCGCGGCGGTGGACGGGCTGACTGCTGCCGAGGTCGTGGTTGGGGCCGATCCGGTGTCGTTTGCACATCCGATTGTGCAGGCCTCGATCTATGCGGACATCCCCGCTGGTGAGCGCGCTCGTCTACAGCTGCTCGCAGCGCGGGTGTTCGCGAGTTCGGGTGCGGCGGCGGAGCGTGTGGCCGCTCATCTGCTAGGCGCCCGTCCCGCTGGCGACCGCTGGGTGATCGACATGCTCAGCGAGGCCGCTGGCGACGCGCTGTCCCGGGGTGCCCCCGACAGCGCGGTTGCCTATCTGAAACGGGCGCTCGCCGAAGCACCCGCTGGGGACGACCGACATAGGGTTCTCGCGTTGCTCGGCCGGTCTGAATACCTCGCCTACCAATCAGGCGCAAGCGCCCATCTAATAGAGGCGATGGACACCGCCTCGACGGCGGAGGAACGCGGAGGGCTCGCGTTGCAGGCAGCACAGGCGATGATCATGCGAGACCCGGATCGCTCCGAGGCCGCGATCGAACTACTCGACCGAGCGATCGGCGAGCTAGCAGAACCCGATTCCCAATTGTCGATGCGTCTGGAGGCACAGCTGCTGGCTGGCGCAGGGCTCAAGCTATCGACGCGACGCGTTCATGCCGAGCGGATGAACGGCGTGTATCCCAAGCGACTGAGCGACGAGCCCGCGGATCGGCTGCTGCTGGCCAACCTCGCGAATTGGACGCTGCTGGAGGGGCGCACGCCAGGCCGATTCGAGGAGCTCGCGCGGCACGCCGGAGCTGCCGGGACGCCGGCCGAGGTCGCGTGCCGGGTGGCCGAGCGTGCGCTCGGCGGCGGGCGACTATTGCGCGAAGTGGGACCAGACTCGCAGCTGTTCTACCTCGCGAGCTGGACCCTGTGGATCGCAGACCGCTTCGACCGGAGCGAGCACTGGCTCGGCCAGGCGTTGGAGGATGCACGTGAGCGTGGGTCCGTACTCGGCTACGGCATCGCCTCAGCCAGCCAGGCTGAAGTGGCGTACCGGCGCGGCGACCTCACGCTCGCCGAAGCTCATGCCCGGGCCGCCGCCGACACATCCCCCGAGGACGCGGCCGCGGTCCTGGTCGCGATTCTCCTGGAGCAGGGCCGCCTCGACGAGGCCGACCACATACTCGCCCCCTATCGCATCCCGCCCAACGCCGATCACCTCCTGTTGCAGCCCATCCGTGCCGCCCGCGCGCGTCTGCGAATCGCTCAAGGCCGAGCGCAGGAAGCCATGACCGACCTAGCACACCTGCGGCACGTGGCTCGAAGCGTGGCCGGTCAAAAACCCGAGTTTCGTCCCCTGGCGCTCGAGCGCCGCCCTCGCGCTCAACCACGCAGGCGAGCACGAACGCGCACGCCAGCTGGCAACGGAAGAGGTAGCACTCGCGGAACCCCTCGACGTGCCACGGGCCTACGGCATGGCGCTACGCACCCTCGCTGTGGTCGAGCAGACCACTGACCGAATCGACCTGCTCGAAGTAGCTATCGCCCAACTCGAACGCTCCGAGGCACGGCTGGAACACGCCCGCGCGCTCATCGACTACGGCGCCGCGCTCCGCCGCACCGGCCACCGAGCCGACGCACGCCGGCCGTTACGGCAAGGCCTCGATCTCGCCTACCACTGTCGGGCGCCAGTACTCGCCGAACGAGCCCACGAGGAACTGCTTGCGACGGGGGCACGACCCCGCCGACCCGCCGTCACCGGCCGCGACGCACTCACCTCAACCGAAGCCCGCGTCGCCAATCTCGCCGCCCAAGGCCACAGCACCCCGGAAATCGCCCAAGCGCTGTTCGTCACGCCAAAAACCGTCGAGACGCACCTCGCCCACACCTACCAAAAGCTCAACATCCACGCTCGGACGGAGCTTGCGCACGCGCTCTCGCGCAGCACGACGTTGTAAGCGACACAACCCGCGCTTTGCGGGTCTGAGCTCGGCGTGGGGTATGTACTCGTCGCCACCGCGGAGCACCGCCGCTGGGATCGAGTACCCGCTGCGGCGCTACCCTCACGTGGGACGTCGAGGGGCACTTCGAGCGTGGATGGAGCGTTGCCGAGGAGTCCCACAACTGAAGTTGTTTGGACTGCGGGGGCGCAGGACACCCTCCCAAGGGAGTAGGAGAGCAATCCGAGGAGGAGACGGATGTCCGAGGATCACCAGATCGTCAGCCCGGCCCGAGGCGAGCCGCTACCCGAGGGCTGCACCGGTGTGCGCGTCCGTGTTCAGCTGTCGGGCTGCCCAAGCTCCCGCTGGTCGCGTGACCTCGCCGCCCGGCTGAGCGGTGAGCTGGTCGGCCATGCCGCTGTAGGGCACCTGCGACTCAACGTCAACGACCTCGTGCAAACGGACCAGATTGTGCTCGAAGGGGTCGAGGCCAGCGAGGCGCCGACGCTTGGTGGTGCCCTTGAACGGGCGGTTGATGCCACGAACCGAGCGACCGCGCCAGACGTGCCGAACCCGCCCGCCAACGTGAGGCAGGGGGAGGCTGACCGTATCGCTCGCGCGATCGAGCTCCACCAGACGTAGACCGCGATCGGAGCCCGTCGGGCGCCGAGCAGCAACGGGCGCCACGGCCCTGCTTCTAGGTGGTTGCGCCGCCGGCGACGCTTGTTGGGCGGTCGTCATCATCGCTGAGCGAGCGGTCGCGAGTGCGGGCGTCTCCTGCTCGAGATTCTGGCCCACGGTGACGACGTTGCGGATAGGCAACGCAGCACGCAAGGGCATTTCGTAACTCGGGCGCGTATGTTTGCGGGCGTGGGGCGCGACCGCCGACGAGTCATCGAGGCCACCCTACTTGCCGCGACGTTGAGCGGGCTGCCCTCGACGCTCCACGCTTTCATCAAGCAGCGCAGCGTAAGATCCGCCGCCGTTTACATCTACGACGCAACACGCGCTGTCGGCACGCTTGTTCCTCCTGGCCGGCCGGGATTCGGGCGGGGCATGGTCGTCCACCTCGCGATTTCGATGCTGTGCGGTGAGACGCTGGCGCGTACGCTCCCCCGTGACCATCCGGTCGAATGGGGCGTCGCGGCCGGAGTGGCGATCGGGATCATCAACGTCGGCGTCATTGGAGGGTTGTTCCCGGCAATCCGTGGACTACCGCTAGGGCCACAGATTGCGGACAACGTGATGTTCGGGACCGTGTTCGCGGTCACGCTCGACCGACGGGACCGCCAACACACGACCACGGAGTGATCGGCCCACGGGTCCCCATCTTGACGTCCCCTGAATCTCCGCCTTGAGGCCCAAACGAGATGAAGTCGCTTCACACGCCTGCGGGGCGTGCACGACCCGTCTGCTTACCTTGGAACCGCTTGGATTCAGTCCACCACCCGACGACAATCACGACCCCGACTGCGTCCGACACCAGAGTAAAGTCGCTATAGATAGTCTGACGCGCGGCCGAGCTGGCGAGTCGTTTCGTGTGGCATTGCGATAGCGCGGCTCGCTCGCCGCGGGTGACGCTTTTGTCGCCAACGCGGCGAAAGCAATCATGGCC
The DNA here is from genome assembly GCA_963709205.1 of uncultured Solirubrobacterales bacterium. Classification (GTDB taxonomy): domain Bacteria; phylum Actinomycetota; class Thermoleophilia; order Solirubrobacterales; family Solirubrobacteraceae; genus Palsa-465. The sequence continues at coordinate 32,736 of CAVPVP010000009.1, read as the reverse complement.
GACTGCCCCGGCCGAATGGCGGGATGGATCGGCCCCGGGCCAACCTGCACGTGGTCACCACGATCGCGCGGTCCGCGACGCCCTACCTCGCTGACGAGCAGGAAGTCGAACCGGGGCGAGCGCCACCGTCGCCCTCGGACGTGCCCTGGAGGGGGCGAAGGTGTGGTAGCTCTTCCGGAAGGATGTCGTGCACGACCGAGGCATCGCCAGCGAGGACACCTCCCGGCGCTGCGAAGTCTCGAGCCGCTGGTTCGGTCCCGCCCCGAGCAGGCTTACGGGATCTCGCGGACCATGATCAGACTGGTGGCGCCGCTCGCTCCGGTCTGGCGCCCCGCGGTGATCACCACGCGCGCGCCCGTCGGCAGAGAAGCGAACTCTTTCGCGGTTACCAGAGCCGACTCAACGAGGTCGTCGACCGTTGCGCCGAGGGGCATCGTTCGCGGATAAACGCCCCACTCGAGTGTTAGCTGATCGGCAATCGCCTGGTCGTGAGGGAGCGCGATGATCGGCCGTCGGCCGCGATATTTCGCACAAGCTCGAGGCGACCCGCCGAGCGTGGTCGGGACAATCAGCGCCACCGCGTCGATGTCGTCGGCCAGCTCAACCGCGGCATGCATCACGGCTGCCGCGGGCGTATCTTCGTGCACAGATCGGGCGCCGTGAATGTCTGGAAACTCCTCGCCCGCCTCGGCCAGCTGCGACATCGCCCGTACGGCGTCGACCGGATACTCACCGACACTGGTCTCGGCCGAAAGCATCACCGCCGAGGTGCCGTCGATCACGGCATTGGCGACGTCAGTCGCTTCGGCCCGGGTGGGCTCGGGGGAATGGATCATCGACTCGAGCATCTGCGTCGCGGTGATCACCAGCTTGCCCGCCTGCGTCGCGCGCCGGATCGTCTCCTTTTGCATGAGCGGCACTCGAGCGACCCCAGCTTCCACGCCATAGTCGCCCCGGGCGACCATCACGCCGTCAGCGACAGCGACAATCTCGTCCAGATTCTCGAACGCCTCGACCTTCTCGATCTTCGCGACCACCCGACCGTGCCAGTCATGCGCGGCCAACCGCGCCCGAAGCTCCTCAATATCGGCCGCCGAGCGGACAAACGACAGCGCGACGAAGTCCGCTCCCAGCTCGACGGCAAGCGCCAGATCAGCCACGTCCTTGTCGGTGATCGCCGGCAGCTCGGGCCGGGCATAGGTGACGTTGATCCCCTTACGCGGCGCCAGCTCGCCGACCGACACGGCCCTCGCTACCACCTCACCGGGGCCGACCGAGTCGACCGCCAGGCGCGGAACCCCGTCACCGATCACGATCTCCGAACGCTCGGTAACGAGCCGCGGAAAATCCGGAAAGTCCACACGCACGCGATTGTTGCCCGCCGCCGCCTCGAAGCCGGTGAAGACGACCTTCTCGCCCGGCCGCAGCATCCTCGTCGGCGTGTCCGCCGCCAGTCGTAGCTTCGGCCCCTGCAGATCGAACAGCAGACCGACCGATCGCCCCGCGCGCTTCGCCGCGGCTCGCACCTCTCCCGCCCGCCGGCGCAGCTCATCCGGCGTGCCGTGCGAGCAGTTCAACCGCGCGCAGTCCATCCCGGCAGCGACCAGCGCATCCACCAATCCGTTCGGATCCGTTGCCGGCCCAAGCGTCGCAACGATCTTCGTGCGCCTGACGACCATCATGTAGCCGATGCTAGTCCCATCGGCTCACGTTACCCGTACCCAACTTCCGCTCACACCCCGTCGGGGCATGTTGCGGTGCTTGATGTATCAGGCCGACGGGTGCGTGCTCATATTGCTTTAGAGCCGGGGACGATGAAGCGGCAGGTGGCCGCGAGGGGCGGTTGGTGGAAGTCCGGGGGTCATGGGTGACAGTCGCCGGGACACGGCGTAAAGGGGGCGATGAACATGGCGAATAACTGGAAGGCCATCTCTGGAGTACCGGCAGGGCTCAGTCCGGACACGATGCTCCTGCTGTCGGACGGGTCGGTGCTCGTCCACAACGCGTACGGAGCCGAATGGTGGCGGCTGCGGCCCGGCGGAGCAGGCAAGTACGACGCCGGGTCGTGGAGCGGACCGTTCAAGATGGCGCACGCCCGCCAGTTCTTCGCGTCCGGAGTGGTGCAAGACGGCCGCGTGTTCGTGATCGGCGGGGAGTACCTGGACGGCAGCAGCACGCCGGCGGACTCCCCTTTGGCCGAGATCTTCGATCCGCAGACCGAGACGTGGTCGACGCTGAATAAGCCGAGCGCCTATAACCAGATCAATGGAGACGCGTCCGCGTGCATCCTCGCGGACGGACGGGTGCTGTGCGGTTCGCTGTCCGCCAACCTGACGGCGACGTGGGACCCGGTGCTCGACACTTGGGCGACGGCCGGGACCGGCTTCGGTTCGCAACCCCAGACGAGGATCGGCGGATGCGACGAGGAGACGTGGACGCTGCTCGGCGACGGCACGGTGCTGACCGTCGGGATCGCCTCGCCTGAGTCGGCCCAGAAGTACGACCCCGCGAGCGACACCTGGGTTCCTGCGGACACTTCCCCGGCGACGCTGACCGAGCAACTCGCGCTGATCAGCCTTCCCGACACGACGGTCAATCCGCCGGTAAGCGTCAACATCGGCGAGATTGGCCCCGCCGTCCTGCTGCCTGATGGCCGGCTGTTCGCGATCGGCGCGACGGGCCACACCGCGCTCTATACGCCGCCGGCCAGCCCGGGCGAGCCGGGGTCTTGGTCTGCGGGAGCGGACCTGCCGCCGGACACGAGCGGCAACAACTTCAACAGCCCCAACGGCAGCGTGCAAACGGCAATCGACGCGCCGTGCGTGCTGATGCCCGGAGGTCAGGTGCTGCTGGTCGCCGGCAATACGGTGCGCGAGGTCAGCGGTGGGAAGGCGTCGTTCTGGTCGAACCCTTCGAACGTATACCTGTACGACCCGAGCACCAACGCGACACCGGTCGCGCTCAGCAAGCAGCCAGCGAATAACACGACCGACACGTGGCAGACGCGGTTCCTGCTGCTCCCGACCGGGCAGGTCCTGTTCACCTCCCAGGAAGCGGGCAAGCTGAGCATACTTACGCCAGACGCGTCGCTTACTGCGTACGACCCGAGCTGGCAGCCCGCGATCACGTCGTGTCCGACGGCGATGGCCGTCGGGCACCACTACAAGCTCGCCGGCACTCAGTTCAACGGCTTGTCTCAGGCATGCTCATATGGTGATGACGCGCAGATGGCCACCAACTTCCCGATCGTGCGGCTGTCGGATACGAGCTCCAGCGCCGTCGTCTATGTCCGCAGCTTCGACTTCTCGACGCTCGCGGTTGCGACCGGCGTGACCACGCAAAGCACGCTGATCGAGATCCCGTCGACGATGCCTCCGGGCGACTACGACCTGCGCGTGATCGCGAATGGGATCCCGTCGGCCCCCATCACGGTCAAGATCGTTACACACGCGCCGCAGATCGTGGTTGATCCCGAGGACGGCCTGGATTTCGGAACCGTCTGTGGCGGCGGTCCGGCGTATCTGACGCTGACCGTGTACAACGTTGGCGGCGCCGACCTGATCGTCGACACGGTCACGAACATCGCGGGGTCCGCGGACTTCGCCGTCCTGCCGAACCCGGCTACACCGCTAACGATCGCTGCCGGCGACGAGGTCTCTTTCACCGTCGAGTTCACCCCATCGTCGGTCGGGCCGGAGTTGGCCACGATCCGGATCACCAGCAACGACCCAGTCACGCCAAACCTCGATCTGGTTGCCACCGGCGCCGGCGGCGCCGGCGCGCTCGAGCTAGCGGTCGCGGACAGTGGTGACTTCGGGGACGTCTGCCTCGGCTCGTTTGTGGATCGACCACTCGTACTGGTCAACAACGGTCCGTGCACGCTTCACGTCACGGACGTATCGGGATCGCCCGACTTCCTCACCCCGACGGTCAATGCCTACCCGCTGACGATCGGCGCGGGCGACACGATGGAGCTCCCGATCCGCTTCCAGCCAACGACGCTGGGCGCGCGATCGGCAACGATCACGGTCACGAGCGACGACCCCGCCGGTCCGAAGACCGTGTCCGTCCGCGGAACGGCCCCTGCTCCCCGACTCGCACTCGTCCTGGCGGACACTGGGCACTTCGGGAAAGTGTGCCGCGGTCACTTCGCCGACGAGCCTCTCGTGCTAGTCAACAGTGGCCGCTGCTCGCTGACCGTCACGGCCATCACCTCGTCGTCGCCGGCCTTCCTGGTCCCGAGCGTCACCCGCTATCCGCTGGTCATCGAGGGATATGGCTCGCTAAGCGTGCCGATCCGGTTTCAGCCGACCCACCACGGCCCGGCACACGCCACGATCACCGTCGTCAGCGACGACCCCGCAGGTCCACAAGACGTCCCGGTATCGGGAGCTGCGCCGAGCGGAAAGATCGCCGTCTCCGGTTCGGCGTACTTCGGCGAGGTCGACTGCGGCTCGGCAGAGAAGACGATCAGCGTATGCAACATCGGCGAGTGCGCGCTCCACGTGTCCAGCGTCGAGTTCAAGCGACCGCGACGGCACTTCAAGCTCGTCGACAACCCGTTTCCGGCAACGCTCCCGGTCGGCGCGTGCCTGAGCGCCGTGATCCGCTATACCGCGAGCTGCGAGCCCGAGTGCTGCGAACTCGTGATAAGGAGCGACGATCCCGAAGAGCCGGTCCGCTGCCTGGACGTCGTCGCGTACACGCGATGCCGATGCGAGAAGGAATGCTGTCGTGGTCATTGCGGGCGTTGCGGCTGCGGATGCGCGGACGGCGAACACGAGTAAAGGCAACGGGAGCGGCGGCGGTCTCGAGACTTTCGAGATGCAGGACCGTTGGACGGCCGACGAGTCGTGCGTTCGTGGCAACGGGTCGATGGCGCCACTTGGAACCGCTGGCGTGGCGCCCTCCCTTCGCACGGGGGCCATTTGCGCGACGGGTCCTAAGAAATAGGATTCGGGGTACTCGGCCGTCCACCCGGACCGAGGTCCCGAGGTAATGATCGCGTCGTCGCTGACGTCTCCTTTAGCTCCGTTCGTCGATGTTTTGCCGCTGCCGCCGCGGCTTTTGGCGGGCGAGCACGACGACCTGACCGTTCGCATCCGGGTGGCGTCCCATCGCTTTCACCGCGACCTACCTCCGTCGCGCGTGTGGGCGTTCGAGGGCAGCGTGCCCGGTCCGACGATCGAAGCCGAGCGAGGCTGGCCAGTCCGTGTCGAGTGGCGCAACGAGCTAGACGGCGCGCTGCCGGTCCTGGTCACGGTCGCGCCGGCCGAGACCGACGGAGACGGCGTGCCGGTGCAGTGCGTGCCTGGGCTGAGCGGCGGCATCGCCGATCCACACGCGGCGGCGCTGACGGGATTCACGGTCGTGCACCTGCACGGCGGCCTGACGCCGGCGGCTTACGACGGCTGGACGGAGAACATCTCGGCTCCGGGCCAGCACGCGGTCAGCGACTATCCGATGGACCAGCGCGCGGCGCTGCTCTGGTACCACGACCATGTGATGGGCGTCACGCGGTTTACCGTGTACGCGGGCCTTGCCGGCCTGTGGATCGTTCGCGACCAGCGTGAGCGCGAGCTGGACCTTCCCGAGGGACCGCCGTTCGAGGTGCCGCTGCTGCTCCAGGACCGCAACTTCGGGCAGGACCGGGACGGCCTGCTCACGGGCGAGCTCGTGCACAAGACCGACCCGGGGACGATGGAGGCATTCGCGCCGTTCACCGTGGTCAACGGCAAGGTCTGGCCGGTCCTAGACGTCCAGCCGGCCACCTACCGCCTGCGCGTGATCAACGGGTCCAACGCACGCACCTTCCGCCTGGTGCTCCTGCGCGACAGCCGGCCGGTGCTCGATCGGATCACGCAGATCGGCGCCGACGGCGGCCTGTTCGGAGCACCGGTGGCCGTCCCGCCGGGGGGGTTGGTGCTGGCCTCCGCCCAGCGCGCGGACCTGCTCGTTGACTTCTCAGACCTCCAGCCGGGCAGCGAGCTCACGTTTGTCAACACCGCCCGGGTGCCGTTCAACGGCGCACCGTTCCCCGCGGAGCTCGCGAGCGACGCCGCCGACCTCGACGGCCTCCTGCCGTATCCCGAGGTGATGCGCTTCCGCGTCGTCCCGGGCCTGTCGGTTCGCCGCACTGCGCCCGCGCAGCTCACGACCGACGTCGCGCCGCCCAGCGCGCAGGAACTCGCCGGCGCGGTGCGCCGTTCAGTCGCGTTGGTCGAGCAAGAGCTCGACGGTGCCCCGAACATGCTTACGATGCGCGAGCTCGCTCCCGCGCCCGACGGCGCGCCGACCCAGCCGCTGATCACCGTCGTCGACCGCGACCTCAACACCGGCGCCGAGACGGTGACGCGCTTCCGCACGGTCGCGGCACACTTCGAGGACACCGTGACGTTCTTCCCGACCCTTGGCCAGTGGGAGGTGTGGCAGTTCATCAACCTCACCGGCGACACCCACCCGATGCACATTCACCTGAACCCTTTCCACATCCTGGCCCGTCGCGCGATCACCCTCGACGTGCCCGAAGGCGGCATCGACGACCACGAGACGACGGCCACGGTACGCCTCGGCCAGGATCCCAACGACGATCTCGACCACGCCCTCGACGCTAACGAGCGCGGACTCAACGACACCGTGCGCGTCAACCCGAACGAGCTCGTCGAACTGGCGGTGCGCTTCGAGACCTTCAGCGGCCGCTACATGTACCACTGCCACATCCTCGAGCACGAGGACCGCGACATGATGCGCCCTATCGTCGTCATGCCCGCAGAACTGATGCCCTTCATGAGTTGACGCGCCCCCGGAGCCGGCGGACGCGGAGACCTGCTCTCGCGATCCCGCCGGAGTCCGGTTCCAGCCCTTCGCGCTCCTCGCACCTCCATCGATGACGGAGTTCACCAGCGGCGATGCGTGCGCGCCACGCCGACCCGGTCGCATCGCCGAATCATGCGCCGCTTTCCGCGCTCGCATGCCTCCAGTGTCGATCGAGCGTCTCAATCACGTGTGAGTCGTGGATGAGAAAGATCCCAAGCTGGATAGTCAATGCGCGAGCCCTAGCTCGGACTGGGCGCCCGCCGGCAAGGTGGCTGCCGCCTGCGCGGGAGCGAGCAGCCAGGCGGCGACCACGATCAGCACGAATGCCGTGACATGGACGAGCACCATCGCTGGGCTGTGTCCGAGCGGGTCACCGAACACCAATAGCCCGCCGATGATCGAGACGATGTTATTCCCGGCCGTCATCAGCGCGATCACCGGCATCGGCTTCCCCGCCTGGAGTGCGCGCTGGAAGCAGAAGAAAGCTCCGATGCTGGCCACGATGGTCGCGATCAGCCACGGCGAGGTGAGTGCGGCGGTCAGACCGTGGTGGCTTGCCAGACCGGTGAGCGCCTTGATCGAGACGTCGGCGGCGCCGTACAGGATTCCCCCGGTCGCGGCCAGCATCTGCGTGCGCCGCTGCCTGAGCAGGAGCAGGCACGCGCCGGCGAAGACGGAGCCGCTCAGGTAGATCCCGAGGCCGACGTTGTGAAAGTGCGAATGGACGCCGACCGCGCGCTGACTCCCGAGGAGCACGAGCAGCGCGAACAGGACGAGCGAGATGCCGGCGAGCTCCCTCAGGGTCAAGTGGTGGCCCAGGACGCGGACCGCCATCGGCGCAAGCAGGGCGATCCCGCCGATCAGGAATGCTTGGACCATCGAGAGCGGAGCCTGTGTGAGCGCGGCGATGCTGATCGCCCATCCCGTGATCCCGAGGACACCGCCGGCGAGCCATAGCCGGGAGTGCAGCAGTGCGCCGAGCGTCCTCATCGGGTGCCGAAAGGCGATCGTGGGCGCGGCGAGCGAGCCGGCGTGCTGGATCAGATAGCTCGCGTTGAGGGCCACCGAGCCAATGAGCGCGAGCGAGAGCCCGACGAGCAGGTGGCTCATGAGCTGGTTCGAGGCGTCATGAGAGTGATCATGCCCATCTAACGGCTGACTTGCGCCGGCACGTGCGGCACGGCCAGGTCGACGGCGAGGGAACGGCCACGATCGAGCTCCTGCTCCTGCTCCCGGCCGAGGCCGGCGCGCGTGTTCACGGCAACGGGCATCGCGTCCGATGGTGCGGCGCGGATCAAAGACCTGAGTAGGAGGTGGGTGAGAGTGCGCACAGAAACCTGAATCTCCTCATATTCGGGATCGATGACCGGTGTACCTCAACGATGGAAGGAGGCGCGTACTCAGGAGCATCACGCCGAGGCGTTAACCGAGAGGAGCGCAGCGCTTGCGGGCGGAAGCGCGACGACGTAGCGGTGCTGAATTGGCTGAAGCGTAGTGGTCTTGTAGCTGCGCACGAGCTCGCCGGTGGTCGTCGCGGCACCGAAGGTCTGACCGGCGATCGTGACGCCTGTCCTGGACTCCAGCGTGCGTGCGGTCAGCCGCTCGAGAGTGGCAGCACCGCTGGGGCGCGGCGGTCGGATCGCCAGCACCAGCGTCCTGGTAGGCGAGTCGTTGATCAGGGTAATCCGAACAATCCCGTTCGGTGCCCGGACGGCCCAGATCCTGAGCGTTGGGCTCGACGCAGCGCGGGTCAACAGGAGGCGAGAACCGGTGGGAGCCGCGCGGGCGAACATCAGCAGGCCGTAATAGAGCGGGTCGACATGCGCCCGCCAGGCGCCGCGTGAGCGTGCGAACGAAAACGGCTCGTACAGCGCTTTCCTGAACGTGTGGATGTTCACACCATCGACGCCTACCGCGGCCATGTTGAACAGCGTGTCGAGTACCCAGAGGGCCGAGGCGAACGTGTCGCTGACCCCGTGCGCCCCGCCGCAGGAGACACTGTTCAGCTCATCGGCGCGGAGCGCCAGACCGTGAGTGTGAGCGACGCGGACAGCGGCCCGCAGACTCAGGGCCGGCGCGCTCGTGCTCCGACCGGACAGCAGGTTCGGAATCGTCGGGTACGTTGACGCGCCTCGCTCGGTGAAGCATCGGTGCAACGGATAGCGGTGGAAGGTGACGATGCGTACCCGCGGGTTGGCCGCCAGATAGCGGCCGACTACCGCCGTCCAGCTCGGCGCGCCCGACGCGGGACCGACGAGCGGCACCTTGCGCGGCAGTGCAGAGCGGATCGCGGCGTAGTCGACGAGGTACGACCGGAAGTCATAGCGAGCCGGACGACCGGGCACTCCGACCCCGGCGTGCGTGGTGTACCAGGCGAGGCTCCCGTAGACCTCGGGCTCGTTGCCGAGCTCAAACCCGGAGATGAGGTTCCGCCCGATGCCTTTCAGGAACGCCCGCGCTTCGGCCCGCGCGACGATGGCGCTGTCGGCCTCGAGGTTGATGCCGAGGATCAGGTGCGCGCGCAGAGCCAGGGCGGTCGCGCGTGTGACCGCGAGCCACCGACGCGTGAGCGCGTATCTGACGCCTGGCGGCTTGTTGACAGCCGGTGTCGGCCACCAGGTCCAGTCCGTCGTATCGCCGCCGACACGGATGACCGGCGACCCTGATGGATTGAGCTCCTGGACGAGCCTGATGAAGGTGGGATTGGGCGCCGCCGGGTTGTCCCCGGAATAAGCCAGCAAGGAGGGATATTCGATCGAGAGACCGATGAAGCCTGGGGGAATCGGACGACTGACCGGAGTGTTGGCGATATCGATCAGCTGGGCGTTCGGCGGCAGGATCCGGGGAACGGTGGCAGCGCTTGGCGCGATCAAAACCGCAGCAGCCGCTATCACGAAGAACGCCGCCCCGAGGGCGAGAAGTGGCCACGGGTGTCGCGGCGGGGGCGCTGTGGTGACAGTCATCGCTGCGAGACGCACGGTGGTCAACCCTCAACACCGCTGCTGAAGTGACCCCGTCCTTCCGGTGCTGATTTGACCAACGGTGCTCAGGCTCGTCTTCAAAGCTCAACCGCGCTTCAATCGTGAGTTAGAAGCGGTTCATCTCGCCGACACTCCTCTTCCCCAGAGCCTCGATCCGGGCGTGTGAGCCTTCTCACGAATCGATCAGCGTCCCTTAACTGCTCGGGCTAACGCTCTTCGCGGTGAGTACGAGAGGCCGGTTCGAAGGTCCGGACGACCGCGAGACTGCGAGGCGCCACCTATGAGGAAGGGCGTAGCGGTGCTCGGGCTCTGCGCAGCGGCGATCGGCAGCGTCGCCGGGTGCGGGAGCGGCGGCACCACCGGCACGGTCGCGCATACGCGGCCCGTCGTCACGTCGACCACGACCCACCGTCGTGCGGTCGCGGCGGCGACCCGGCGACCGATCGTGCCGCCGCCGTCCTATCCCCGGCTGCTCCCCGCCGCCACCGGCTCAACCACGAGCGGCTTCGTTCCCGCCGTTACTGTCCACGGGCAGGCAGCGGTCTGGATAGAGCGACACACGAACGTGGCCCTCCTGGCGTTTGACCAGCGCCTGGTCGGACTGAGCCTCCATTCCGGGACGGTCGACGCCGGCTCGACGGGCTGGCGCTTCGGGCCTGTGATCGCCGGGAGCGAGCGCCGACAGCTCGTGGCCGCCTTCAACGGCGGGTTCAAGCTGGACGTCGGCGCAGGCGGCTTTCAGTCCTACGGCCGGATCGGCTCGCCGCTGACCGACGGGCTCGGATCGATCGTTACGTACTCGGACGGGTCGACCGACATTGGCAGCTGGCACCAGGGTGTTCCCGCGCCCGGAAGGCCAGTGGTCTCGGTTCGCCAGAACCTGCACCTGCTGATCGCCGCCGGCCGCCCGGCCGCCAACCTCGGATGCCTGCTGTGCTGGGGGGCGACGCTCCATGGCGCGGTGGCGCCCGCCCGCTCGGCGCTGGGGATCACCGCCGACGGTCGCCTCGTCTGGGCCGGCGGGGAGAACCTGACCGTCCAGGATCTCGCCGATGCCCTGCTGGGAGCAGGAGTCGAGCGCGCCGTCGAGCTCGACATCAACCCGGAGTGGGTCGCGGCCTATCTCTACGGCCACCGCGGCGGTAAGGGCCCGCTCGCCCCGGTGCCGATCGTCCCGAGTCAGCCGGGCGTGCCCGGACAATTCCTCACGCCCTACAGCCGGGATTTCTTCACCATCGTCGCCCACTGAGCCGGGTCGCCCTGCCACCTATTCAGCACCGTTACGTTATGCCTACCGCCTCGGCAGGAACGTGCGTCCATCCACTTCCTTCGATCGCGTGAGGGTTGAGGCCTTGGGTCGGGCAGTCACGATGCGATGAACCCGGTGGCGCACATCTCGGCGCCCCCTGGTTCGCGCTGCTCACGACGCCGGAGCGACGCTCGCGACCCCGGCTGCCGCCGTGGCGAGGGGTCATGATGTTGCCGGCGGGGCGGGGGGTGCTGCGGCGGGCGAGTCCGACTCGTCGTTGTGGGTGGGGAGTCGCGGACTAGCCGAACGTGGCGGGGTCGATGACCTGCTCACCCGATCTGGATGATGACTGTCGTTGGGGAGCCGTTTGGCTTCCCGACACATTGGTTTGGTGCTCAGCCTCTCTGCTGAGGCCCGGTTCGTCCTGAGCACCGCCGGGATCGTCGAGTGGAGGTGGGCATTCGTGCCAGACCAGGTCGCTAGTGGGGATGCCGGCGTCGCGGGGTGGATCTCCGCGGAGCTGCAACAGAACGTCATCCGGCCGATTGCGGACTTCGAGAATCCGGCTCAGGAGTGGCGCCGGCTCTTCTCGGAGCTGCTGGGGACGTTCTTGCTGGTGATGGTTGCGGCCGGCGGCGGGATGATGGGGGCCGCGTTTCCGAATACGATCAGTCGCACCGCGGCGGTGGTCGCACCGGGCCTGATGGTGTTGGGGATCATCATGTTCATGGGGAAGGTCTCGGGCGCTCACCTGAACCCGGCGGTGAGTGTCGCGTTCGCGCTGCGACGGGACTTTCCGTGGTGGCGGGTGCCCGGGTACATCATCGTCCAGCTGATCGGCGCGACGCTGGCTGCGCTGGTGCTGCACGCGGTGATCAACGTGTCGGCCGTGCACGGTTCGAACTATGTCGCGTCGGGGTACAGCGCCGGTGCGGGGTTCTGGATGGAGCTGCTTTTGACGTTCGGGCTGGTGAGCGTGATCCTGGGGACGGCTTCGGGCGCGCAGAACATCGGGATCATCGCCGCGCTGGGGGTGGGTGCGTATATCGCTTTGGCTGGGTTGTGGGGCAGCCCGATTTCGGGAGCGTCGATGAACCCGGCACGCACGTTCGGCCCTGATCTCGTTGGGGGGAAGTTCACCGACTACTGGGTCTACATCGCCGGGCCGATCGCGGGTGCTGCTGTTGCGGTTGCCGTCGCGTTTGTGCTCCGTGGTCCCGGCGGCGGCATGTCCGGCTCGGCCGCCGCGCAGGGCGCGCTCTACACCGAGGCCCAGAAACGGGAGGGGACTGAATGACCAAGCTGCCGTCGAACGTTCCGGGAGTGAAAGGACATGGCTGATGGCCACGCCCGATAGGTCCCACGCTATGGACCATGTCGTGTTGGTGCTGTTTGAGAACCGTTCGCTCGACAACGTTCTCGGTCATCTGTACGGACCTGGGGACGGCAAGACGTTCGAGGGTGTGATCGGCAAGGACCTCAGCAACCCGATCCCGCAGTGGGCCGAGCATGGCGCTGAGCGCAATTCGGTCCCGTACGCCGTCGCGACCGACATGGACGCGCCGAACCCGGACTCCGGTGAGGAGTATTTCCACACGAACACGCAGCGGTTCAACACGCTGGATGAGCACAACCGTTTCAAGATCGGGGAAGCGGTGAGCGCACCGTGGAACGTCCCGCCGCCAGGGACCGAGCCGACGATGGACGGGTTCGTGACCGACTACATCAGCACGTTCACCGGGGAGGTCGGACGTCAGCCGAACTATGAGGAATATGCGCAGATCATGACCGGCTACACGCCCGAGCAGGTGCCGGTGCTCAACGGGATCGCGAAGGCGTTCGGTGTGTTTGACCACTGGTTCTGCGAGGTTCCGTCGCAGACGTTCATGAACCGCTCGTTCTGGATGGCGGGGACCTCGTCGGGGTTTGTGACCAACTTTCCGGCGATGAAATGGACGACTGAGAACACTGCGGAGACGCTGTTCGAAAGGCTGGAGGCGCACGGGCGCACGTGGAAGGTTTACGTGCTCGAACCTGCTCGGATCTCGTTCACCGGCTGGATTCATATGGCGCGGCTGAAGGATCGCCTTGCGACGCACTTCGTGCCGTTCTCGGAGTTCGAGCGCGACGCCGCGAACGGGACGCTGCCGGACTTCTGCCTGATCGAGCCGCATCTGATCGCCGGGCACGGGGACTATCACCCGGCGGAGGGGCGATCGCTGATCGGCCATAACGTCAACCTTGAGTTCGATCCACCGTCCTCGATCCTCGCCGGCGAGAACTTCCTTGACCGTATCTATCGGGCGATCAAAACCGCCGATTCCAGCGAGGGCTCAAACGCCTACAACACGACGTTCTTCATCGGCTGGGACGAGCCCGGCGGCACCTATGACCACGTCCCACCGGGACCGGTACCCCCACCGGACCCGAGCGCTCCCGCGGGGCAGTGCGACTTCAGGTTTGACCGCTCGGGCTACCGCGTGCCCGCGATCATCGTCTCCCCTTGGGTCCGGGAAGGCACAGTGATCAACGACGAGTACCGCCACACGTCGCTGCTTGCCACGCTGCGCAAGATCTGGGACCTCGGCGACGCGTTCACAGACCGCGACGCCGCCGCGCGCGCGTTCGATCACGTGCTCTCACGCGACACCCCGCGCGATCCCGCCAGCTGGCCGGACTTCCAGCCCCGGCCGGTGCCGGAATGGCAGCTGACCAAGGTGCAGTTCGGCGAGGTCCTCAGCAACCTCGGCAAAGCCATCGGCCCTGGGTTCCTCGAACACGCCCGACAATCCGGACTCCCGGTCCCGGCCGAGCTCACCGACCCCGACCACCCACCGACACCAAAGCAGCTCGCCGACTTCGTCTTCGAGATCGCCGCAAAGTACTTCCCGAGCCTGGTCCCCGAAGACAGCGAAGAAGCCCAGACCTACCGATAGGACAACGCCAGGCGCCAAGGAATTACCGCGCGCGGCTGGTGACAAATCGCGTCAGTCGGGCCGGCGACCCGAGCTTCGCGGCCCTACCCTTCGACGGATGACGGAAAATGAGCGCTGACCGGACTAAGCAGCGCCTCGTGGTGGCGGATGATGACGTCCTGCTGCGGGAGGGCCTTGCCGGCCTGCTGGAGCGCTCGGGGTTCGAGATCGCCGGTTTGGCGGGGGACGCCGAAGAGCTGCTGCGTGTCGTCCGCGATCAGGCGCCCGACCTGGTGATCGTCGATATTCGCATGCCGCCGCGGCAGGAGACCGAGGGCCTCGACGCGGCGCGCGTGGTCAGGCGAGAGCTACCTGAGGTCGGAATCCTGGTGCTGTCTGCGCATGTTGAAGTTGACGAGGCTATGGAGCTTTTGGCAACGGGCCGGGGCATCGGCTACGTGTTGAAGAGCCGGGTGACCAAGGTCGAGGACTTCATCGAGACGGTTGAGCGCGTGCTCCAGGGGGGTTCTGTGGTCGATCCATCGATCGTGCAAGAACTGGTACACGTACGCCACCGCGAGGACCGGCTTGAGCGATTGACGGGGCGCGAGCGGGAGGTCCTGGGGTTAATGGCGGAGGGAGCCTCGAATGCCGGGATCGCGAAGCGGCTGACGGTCACCGAGGGCACCGTCGAGAAGCACGTGCGCAGCATTCTGTCGAAGTTGCGCCTGGAGACGACGCCCGGCGATCATCGTCGGGTGCTCGCCGTGCTCACGTTTCTCGATTCACGCTAGCCGGACCAAGGGGCCATATGGACGACGTCCAGCGGTCGGCTGGATAAAGGAAGATCGACGTTCAACGTCGTCCCACCCGCGGGAGGGCTGCGCACGGTGAGCTTGCCGCCAAGGGCCTCGACGCGGTCGGTGAGCCCAACAAGGCCGGATCCGCGCGCAGGATCGGCGCCGCCCACGCCGTCGTCTTGCACCGAGACGCGGAGATCGCCGTCGGTTACCGCGGCCTCGACTCTCACAAACGACGCTTGTGCATGCTTGGCTGCGTTGGTCAGTGCCTCCGCGACTACGTAATAGGCCGCCACCTCGACCGGTTCGGGTAGGCGCTCCTGCGCCCGCACGTCGAGCTCCACCGGTACGGGTGATCGACGTCCGAGAGCCTTGAGCGCCAGCCTCAATCCGCCCCGGGACAGGATCATAGGGTGCAGCCCCCTGGCAGTTTCGCGCAGGTCGTCGAGCACGTCGTCGAGCCCAGCCGCGATCTCTGAGACTTCCCGGGCGACCCCGTCGTCTTGTGGCGCCATTAATCCCTCGAGTGCGCGCAGCTTCATCGTCATCGTCACGAGCCGCTGTTGCGCACCGTCATGGAGGTCCCGCTCGATCCGTCTTCGGATCTGATCAGCAGTCGTGACGATACGGGCCCTTGAGGCGAGCAGCTCAGCGCGGCTCTCCGCATTCGCGATTGCGGTTCCCACGAGGTCGGTGAACTGTGCGACTCGCGCCTCGACGTCTCGTGGGGGAGGGCCGCCGGTCCAGCCGGTGGCCATCACACCCCAAAGCCGACCTTCGACGAAGATTGGCGCGGCGACGCCTGAACTGAAACCGCTGGCGCGCATGCGATCCGCAACCGGGCCTGAGGCCTCGTCGAGGTAGTCGATGCGAGCGGCGCGGCCGGTGCGCCGGACCCGGGCGGTCGCAGTCTTGCCGATCAGCGAGATCCGCGAACCCACCTCGAACACGCCTTCGCCGCGCGCCGCCAATAGCGTGGCGAAGCCGTCTGCTTCGTACCGCATCAGGCCGGTGACGTCCGCGGCCACAACCGCGTGCAACTCGGCGACGGTCGCGGCGAAGACCTCGTCCGGAGACCCACCCCGCGCTACGGCGGTAGCCACCCGCCGCACCGCCGCCTGTTCCTCTTCAAGCTGCTTGCGCTCGGTTACGTCTCGTGCTGCGGCGTATATGGCCCCGTCACCCGGGGCTCTGCGCGCGCTCCACTGCAGCCAGCGCACCGAACCGTCCCTGCGTAGATAGCGGTTCTCGAACTCGATCACTTCGCGCCCCTGCGAAAGCTCGTCAGCGGCTCGAAGGGTTCGCGGTCGGTCGTCTGGGTGCACGAACTCAACGTAGGGCCGCGAACGCAACTCTTCATTTGAATAGCCCAGGGTCCGCTCAAATGCGGGGTTCACGCGCGTGAAGCGCCCCTCGAAGTCTGCGACGGCGATCACGTCGGAGGAAAGGTTGAAGATGCGATCGGCCTCGGCCTGTGCTTGCGCTCGCCGACCCGCGTTGAGTTCGAGCGCTCCCACGAAGCCCGCCAGGACGAGTCCGGCGGCGAGGACGATCCACGGCAGGGCTTCGGTGGTTCCTTGGGGCGCCTGCTGCGGTAGGACGACGGCGAATTGCTGTCCTGCTTGCTCGAACGTCTTGCGGACTGTTGCCCCGGCATGAGGGCTTGCCATCGTGGCGGTGCCGACCGCGAGCTGCGCGCCTGGCGCATGCGCGGCCGCAAGCAGCGCCGTGTCAGGGACGAATAGCACTACGTACCCAGAGCGGAGCACCTCGTCGACCAGGTTCGGCGCCGGCGCCACCAGGAAGAGTCCGGCGACCCCCGCTACCGCGCCCCCCAAAGGAGTTGCCACCACAGCGTCAGAGTGCGTCGCACGCTCGACGGCTGCGGTCATACCGGGCTCACGGCTCAGGTCGATCCCGGCCACGGCCATCGGAGAGAAGCCGGAGACGAGTGTCGCCGGCAGGTAAGACGAGCGCGATCCGGCGGGCACGGCGCTGTACGGCGCGTCGGGCGACACGATCGGCGCGCCAACCAGCCGCTCGTACGCCGCACGATGTGAGTCCGGCACCTGCTCGACCCATGCCGCAGCTGGGAAGCCGCCGGGGCTGAGCCACCAGAATGCGTTCCTCGTGAACTCCGCGTTCGTGACGCCGGTACCGCCGGAGTCCACCATGAACAGGCGCAGGCTCTCGGTGAGCGACACCGCCTGCGCAACCCGGTCACGGATCTGCGTCGCGGCGACCTCGGCGCGGTGCTGCGCGTCGCCTCGCGCGCCATGCTCAGCCAATACGCGGGCAATGATGAAGCCCGCGACGGTCAGTGCGAGAATCATCGCTATCGGTGCGATCTGTCGCGGCCTCAAAGGGCACACCTCCGTGGACCGATTCTGGTGGTTCGCGATCGCCGGGGCAAGGAAGAGCTTCGACTAGGGACCGCCGACTGCGGCGGACGCGATGTTCTGGCAGTTCGCGAGCGCCGAATCGATCGTCGACCGGCCACGGATCACCGCCGCGAACTGCGCGGTGCACTGGTTGCCGACGTCCTGGAACTGGGGGATGCCAACGTACTGGATGCCTGGGATGCCGGGTCGCTTGGTCGTACCCGGATCGTCGATGGGCGCCGACTCGATGGCGTCAAGCGTCGGCTTGGCGAACGCCCGGGCGGCCTCCTGGTACCCACGAGCCTCGTAAGTCGAGCGGCGGGTGCCCGGCGGGATCGCTGCCCACCCGCCCGGAATCCTCGGGCCGGCCTCCTCGATGTACTGCGGTCCGGTGGCCCAGGCGATGTACCTCCAGGCCAGATCCCTCTTGCTCGAGGTTGTCGGAATAGCGAGCGCCCAGGACCACAGCCATCCCGAGGCACTGGTCCGCTCGACCGGCGCGGGGGCGTAACCATTCTTGCCTTTCACGGGACTGTTGTCGGCCTCGAGCAGGCCGGCCCCGACGGTCGCGTCGTACCACATCGCGACCTTGCCGTTCAGGTACTGCGCGAGGCACTCGTTGTAGCTGTCGCTGGCTGCGTCACGTTCACCAGCGTCTCTCACGAGGTCGACGTAGAACTCCAGAGCTTTCCGAAATGCCGGCCGATCGACCATCGCCTTGTCCACCGAGCCATTCGCCTTCGCGGACCACCACGTTCCACCGAAGGTGTTCAGCACCGTCGTGAACGTAGCGCCGAGCTCCCCCCAGCCTGGCTTCCCGCGTAGGCAGATCCCGGCCATGCCCGGCCTATTGATGCGGCGGGCGATGGCGGCGACCTGCTCCCAGGTCGGGCGCGACGGCATCTCGATCCCGGCGGCCCGCAGCACGTCCTTGCGGTACATCAGGAACGACGACTCACCGTAGAACGGCGACGCATAGAGCCCGTTTCCGTATGACAGCGCCTTGCGGATCGACGGGATGATCTGGTCCAGTTGGTAGTCGCCGTCGGATGAGGCCATCGGCGTCAGGTCGACGATGTAGCCATCCTTGCCGTACTGCGGCGACTCGTACGGCCCGATCATCACCGCATCGAACTGGCGGCCGCGAGTAGACACCTCGTTTGCGACGACGTCGCGCAACGTGTCTTCGTCCAGAATCGTGTAGTTCACTGTGATGTGGGTCTTGGCCGTGAACAGCGACGGCGTGAGACGCGCGAGATCCTCCGTGTTCGGGGTGTCGACGATTGCGACATTAATCGAGCCGCCACTCGGCAATCCGCGGGCTTCATGCCTGCCGCCCCCGCAGCCGGCCAGCACCGCGCCTGCCACCGCAACCAGAACCGCAACGCACGCACGGCGCCACGCCCCACCCTCGGCTCTCACCCGCGGCGTGGTCTGGCGCTCTCTCGAGGCTGTGGCGGCCACGCGAGCTACGGGCCGCGATTCTTGCTGCGATCACAGAGGAGATCGTCGATGACCGAGCGTGAAACGACCGATTTCGGTAGGAAGCCGACGGCCGGGCTGTCGTCGAGAAGCTCGCGCAGATCGCTCTCAGCGTAGGCCGAAATTAAGATGACCGCCACCGGCTCGTCGGCCGTGGCGAGTGCACGGGCAACATCAAGGCCGCTTTCGGCACCGAGGTCGACGTCCACCAGAGCGACTTCTGGACGATCGGATGCAGCAATCGCCAGCGCGTCCCCGCCATTCGAAGCGATTCCGACGACGCTCATTCCCTCACGCAACAAGAGATCGCGCGCTTCCCTCAGATATACCGGGTTATCGTCGACGATCAGGCAGCGCCTGCTCACGACGAAAGCATCGCAGCGCTTTGTCGCCTCCGCATTGCCGCTAGCAGGAAAATCGTCAGCGCCCGACCGGACCGAGGATGGGGCGTTCCAGCTAGCTGCCAGACCGATCGTCGCGCCCGCCGGTATACGAAGAGTGGCGGTGACCGCGATGACGGCTGGTCCGTCGAGTGGGAGAGTAAAACGCCCTCGGTCGAGGCTTGAAACGTTGCGAGAGGCGAACGCTACTGGCGAGGAGATGGATTGAACCTGACACGGCTTTCGGAAGCTATTTAGGGATGGCCGCGCGTGCCCAACACCCCCGAAGAACGAGGGCCGTCGTGAGGATTCAGGAGAGCCCCGGCCCGCCGGACCCGCCCCTTGCCGTGCTCGCCCCTGTCGGCGAATCGCCGGCGGCTAACGGGCTCAATGGTTCTAGCGCAAACAACCGTCGGGCTAACCGCACCGAAGCACTCAACGGTGGGCACAGCACGACCGGCCTGGCGACGACGCACCGCGGACGGCAGCTCGAGCGGGCGACCTCAAGAGACGTCTCGGTCGGCCGCGGTCTGCTCGACCGGGATGACCTCCTCGAGATGCTCGAGCGCGCTGTGACCAAGAGGGTGACGGTCGTCTCGGCGCCCCCGGGGAGTGGAAAGACCTCGCTACTGCGTGCGTGGGCTGGTCGCACGACCGGCCTTCGTCGCCTCGCGTTTGTCTCGGTCAACCGCGACGAGCAGGACGCGCAGCTGTTCTGGTCCGCCGTCCTCGACGCAATTCCCAGCTCGGCGCGCCCGGTCGATCCTGAGGCGCAGCCTGCGGCGGCTGGACTCGACGCCGACGGCCTGTTCGAAACAGTCCTTTCGGAGCTCGCCGAGCGGGTCGAACCGGTCGTGCTGATCATCGATGATCTCCACGAGCTGAAGTCCGCCGAGGCTCTCGCGCAGCTCGAGCGGTTGCTCGCGGCTCTGCCGAGCTGGGCGCGGGTGGTGCTGTCGTCTCGCCGGGATCCGGCGATCAGGCTGCACCGGCTGAGGCTGGCCGACGAGGTCGCCGAGATTCGAGCCGGCGATCTACGGTTCACCGAGCGCGAGACGCGCGAGCTGCTTGCCGCGTCCGGGATCAGGTTGTCCGACGGCGGGGCTGCGGCGTTGTACCAGCGCACGGAAGGTTGGGCGGCCGGCCTGCGCTTGGCGGTGATCTCGCTCAGCGGTCACGCGAATCCCGAGCGCTTCGTGGCCGAGTTCTCGGGCACGGACAGGGCGATCGGGGAGTACCTGATGGCCGAGATGCTCGAGCGCCAGCCGAGCGAGGTGCAGAGCACGCTGTTGCGGACCTCCTTGGTCGACAGGGTGAATGGCGAGCTCGCCGACCTGCTGGCAGGCCGCTCCGGCTCGGAGCGGACGCTGCTCGCGCTGGAGGACGCAAACGCGTTCGTCGTATCGCTGGATCCGCAGCGCACGTGGTTTCGCTACCACCACCTTCTGGCGGATTTCCTGCGCCTCGAGCTCCGCCGAAGGTCGGCCGACGAAGTTCCTGACCTCCATCGTCGAGCCGCCCGGTGGCTTGCGGACCACGGCGAGGCCGTCGAGGCGGTGCGACACACGCTCGCGGCCGGCGACTGGCCGGACGCGGCGCGGATGCTCGCGGACCACTTGTTCAGTTTGACGCTCGACGGGCAGGAGGGCACGATCGCCGCGCTGCTGCGGTCCTTCCCGGCCGGGGTATCAGCGGATGATCCTGAGCTGGCGTTGGCTCACGCGGCGGTTGCGCTCGCGCAGGGCCGGTTGGAGGAAGCCGCTGCTCAGCTGGCGCTGGCCGAGTTCCACGTCCAGAGCGCCCCGCCGCCGCGCCACCGGCGCCTCGCGGTGGCGATCGCATCGTTGCGGTTGGCGTTGGCACGCCGCAGCGGTCAGTTCGCCGAAGTGATGGAGCAGGTGAACTTGCTCGATGCGTCGATCGCAGACAGATCGTGCCCGAGAGGATCTGCGCTGCGGGGGGTCGCGCTAATGAATCTCGGGATCGTCGAGACGTGGTCTCGGCGATTCGACGATGCCGAGCGGCACCTTTCCGAGGGCGCCGCGCTTGCCCTGGCGATCGACCGGCCCTACCTCGAGGTCGCGTGTCGCGCTCACCAAGTTTTCCCGACAACGCTTGTCTCGCTCGCGAGCGCCCGCGAACGCGGGAGACAGGCGGAAGCCCTCGCCGAACGCTATGGCTTGGGCGATCGGCCGATACTCGCGCCCGCGCTTGGGGCGGTTGCCTTCTGGGCGATCTGGACGGGAGAGTTCGACGAAGGAGAGAGCGCGCTGCGCCGCGCCTGGGAGGTCGCCGAGCCACAAATCGACCCGGCCGCCGCGGTGCAGCTACACATGGTGACGGGCCAGTTGCACTCCGCTCGCGGGCAGCATCAAGCGGCGCTCGAAGCATTCGCGGCGGGAGCTCAGGCGCAGTCGCTACTCACCGGTGCGGACGCTTTCGCGACGCCGGTCGTCGCATGGCTCGCCGCCACGCAGGCTCGGCTCGGAATGCCAGATGAGGCGCGCGAAACGCTGGCCGGATTCTCCGCCGAACCCGACCGGATGGGTTTCGTTTGCAACGCGCGCGCAGTGATCTGCCTAGCCGACGGAGACCCCGCCGGTGCGTTGGACGTACTTCAAGACGTTCCGGACCTCACGCCCCCGGCCGGCCCCGCGTTCACGGTCGTTGAAAGGC
The DNA here is from genome assembly GCA_963709205.1 of uncultured Solirubrobacterales bacterium. Taxonomy (GTDB): domain Bacteria; phylum Actinomycetota; class Thermoleophilia; order Solirubrobacterales; family Solirubrobacteraceae; genus Palsa-465. Next base: position 11,056 of record CAVPVP010000009.1, on the reverse strand, counting down.
ATCTACTCGCTGGCATCGCTCACTTACGCATGGGCGACCGCAACGCCGCCGCCGCCGCGGCCGAGGCCGCGCTCTCGGCCGCCGAGCCAGACCGGCTGATCTTCCCCTTTGCGATGACCGGAGCCGCCGAGCTGCTCGACGCGCTACCACGCCACGAAACGGCTCATGGCGCGCTGCTCGCCGATATCGTCGACCTGCTGCGAGGTGCCCCGGCGCCGAGCGCCGGAGGGGGGCTCCTGTTGCCACCGGAGGAGCTCAGCCCGAGTGAGCTGCGCGTACTGCGGTATCTGCCGACAAACCTGACGCGGCCCGAGATCGCGCGCGAGCTCTACGTCTCAGTCCACACGGTCAACACGCACATCCGCAACATCTACCTCAAGCTCGGCGCACGTGATCGCGCGTCAGCCATCAGGCGCGCACGCGAGCTCCGGCTCCTCTCAACCGGTCGCCACTAGACATCGCTGAAGGGGCGCGAACGCCGGCTGCGCAATCGCCGGATTCCGACGATGCCAGCTCACTAGGTCCGCCCGCAGGATCACCGCGTGGTCACGCCAGGGTGCTTGTACGCGATCCGGATAAAGGGCAGGCTCGGGCCTACCGCTCTGTCTGCCTTTCCCACGATGGCGTGTGAGATCAAGGCCGGCGAGACGGTGCTCACCGGCCTGCTTCAGGATCGCTCAGCACTGTTCGGCGTCATTGCGCAGATCGAGGCGCTCGGGCTCGAACTTCTCGAACTCCGGCAAATCCGGGCAGGTGAGGCGGGCATCGCCGGGTTCAGATGAAGTCCGCGCGAAGCGGCCCGCACCTCGCCGACACCTGCCCGTACCACCCGGCTGGATCGACAAATCCGGTGAGCGCATTGGCGCGAGCCGGTGTCTGCGGTCTCTCGGTCTCTCACGCGACTTGCTTCTCCGGGAAGAGCAGCTCCTCGGCTCCATTAGATCCGGCCGAGACCGAAAATCGCCTGAATCGAACGATGACCGCTCACTCGATGGCGTGTGACGCTGAGCCCACATCGCCAACCGAAAGTCGAGACGCCATGCCAACTCAAACCGTTCGCGAGCCTAATCGATGGGCCGTTCTCGCCTTGCTGAGCGTCGCACAGCTGATGGTGGTGCTGGACGCGACGATCGTGACCGTCGCCTTGCCTTCAGCGCAGCGGGCGTTGCATTTCTCTAACGACAGTCGGCAGTGGGTCGTCACCGCGTACGCGCTGGCGTTCGGCAGCCTGCTGTTGGTGGGCGGCAAGGTGGGCGATCTGTTCGGCCGCAAGTGGACGCTGATCGCCGGGCTGGTGGGATTCTCCGGGGCGTCGGCCGTCGGTGGGCTGGCGCAGTCATTTGGCGTGCTCGTTGCAGCGCGGGCGACGCAGGGCGTGTTCGGCGCGCTGCTGGCCCCGTCGGCGCTGTCGCTCTTGACGGTCACGTTCGCGGGCACCGAGGACTGGCAGCGAGCGTTCGGGATCTTCGGCGCGGTCGCCGGCGGCGCCGGAGCAGTTGGGCTGCTGCTCGGGGGCGTGCTGACGCAAGTGCTGTCGTGGCGGTGGTGCTTCTACGTCAATCTGGTGATCGCGGTACCCACCACGATCGTGGCGTTGGGCCTGTTGGTCAACCACAGCGACCCGGACCGCGCCCGGATCGATATTCCCGGCGTGCTCACCTGGACACTGGGGCTATTCGCGCTCGTGTTCGGCTTCTCTAACGCCGAGACGCACGGGTGGGGCGCCACGGCGACTATCGTCGCGCTCATCGCCAGCCCCGTGCTGCTGACATCGTTCGTGCTGATCGAGCGCCGCGTCAAGCACCCGCTGCTGCCGTTGCATATCGTGTGGGACCGGGCTCGCGGGGGGTCGCAAGCCTCGCTCTTCGTGACCGGGGCCGGCATCTTCGCGGTGTTTCTGTTCCTCACCTACTTCCTGCAGCTGACCCTGAGATTCTCGCCGCTCAAAACCGGCTTGGCGTTCCTGCCCCTAACCGTCGTGCTGGTCATCACCTCGACGACCGTCCAGACTCGCGTAATCCAACGCACGGGCGTCAAACCGCTGGTGCTTCTCGGCATGGCGCTTGGGGTCGTCGCGATGGTTCTGTTCGCACAGCTGACGCCCACCTCCAGCTACGGCAGCGGCGTCCTGCCGGGCCTGCTCATCACCGGCGTCGGGATGGGCTGCATCTTCGCGCCGACGTTCTCAGCCGCCACACTCGGCGTGGCGCCAAACGAAGCGGGCATCGCCTCCGCCATGGTCAACACGTCCCAGCAGATCGGCGGCTCGGTCGGGACCTCGCTGCTCTCAACGATCTACGCCACCGCCGTCGCCAGCTACCTGACCAGCCATCCCCACGCCCAAGGCCTTGCTTCTGCCGCGCAGGTCCACGGCGACACCACCGCGTTCTGGTGGGCCGCCGGGATCTTTGGCGTGGGTATTTTGCTCGCGCTGCTGATCCTGCCCAGCCAATGCGAGGCCCGCACTGCGACGACCATAACTGCGCTAGCACGACACGCGATCGGAAGCTGCCACCAAGACGAGACCGCGGACGGCGCGGCCGTCACAGACGGCGCGGGCACTCCAGAGCCGGCTTTGGTGCCGTAGGACGCCGGCACGCACGAATCGCACGAATAAGGCGAGGACACGACGCCACGCTGACCGTCGACGACGAATCGACCGAGCTCGTAGGCACGATCGACGCCGGCTCAATCGTCGTGAAGGACAAGAATTTGCAGGCGCATCTCGGCTCGCCCGACTTCTTCGACCTCGAGCGCTATCCCGAGATCACTTTCCGTTCAACCTCGATCCGGCGCCACGGCGATGAAGTCATCATCGACGGTGACCTCACCATCAAGGGCAACGAAGCGTTTGACGAAGACGGAGGCTTGAAGGACGGCGACACGAGCCTCGCGCTCGACTCGGTGATCGCCGAGTTGCTTGACGCGGCCAAGCGGAGGCTTGTCGCGTGAGCCGGGCGATCGTTGACACCTTCGCCGGTGTCGACGGGCGCGGCGGTTACTTAACGAAGCGTCAACCGATTTCGAAAACCTGTTCGATGGCCGGCCGTAGCTCGTTGCCACCCGGCCTTGGTCTTGGCACATCATTACTCGGTGGGGCAACTCCAGACCGACCGATCGAGAGCCGCTCAAACAGCAGCTGAGTCATGTCTTCGCTGCGTTTGACCATCCGAGTCCCGGTCGGTCACATCTCCCAGTGAGATGACTCCCCTTAGCCATCGCCAAGCGATCCAGATCGCCCGTGCCTGAAAACCCAGCAGGCACAGAGCAATCCACAGTAACGTGACGTTAGACATTTCGGCCGACCTCCGGACGTGTCTGAATGGGACGCAGGATCACCCAGAAGCAGGTGAGTCGTCCTCGCCGGATCAGGGCGATTCCGGCTGTCAAGGCCACCTGTCACCCGTACCCGGCGGGAGCGGATACCGCAGGACCTGACGTGGGGGAGGTTCGGGCGTGCAAACTGCGGAGTGCTCGAGACGTAATGCGTGGCAGCAGAACCTGGACTTGGAGGCTGAGCAGCTCCCTGGCTCGGTTTTCGCAAACGGGAAGATCAGCCGATCCAGCTCCGGCGGTGGCGAGCCGTCAGGCCCTACCGAGAGGCAAATCGTCTGAATCAGGTGATGGCCATTCGCCTAACCGCCAGGGACGATCGAGCCATCCGCCCGCCGCAGACATATGGGCTCCGGCCTGTCGCCCGAACACGCACACCCGACTTCAACCCGCTCCAGCGATCCCGCCCCCGAGGAGACCCGCGATGCACGGACTCACATTGATGCGAGCGATGTCCGCTGAGCCGCGCCGCGACCGCACGGACGCGCACGACCCTCCGCAGCGCAGCGAGCGCGTGACCGCGCAGTGCCCATCGCGTGACCTTCAAACACGGCTTGCCCTCTGTGTGCTGGCCCGGCTTCCCGCTGCCGGCTTCGTACTTGACTACGACGACGTTTCCCGCTGGCTACTGATCACCGGTTACGCAGACGACCCGGCGCCGACGCCGACTCCACGTCGATCGTGGCTCGGGCGGCTGCTCGGCGGCTTCGGCAGTGCTTGCAGCGAGAGCACCGATGCCTGAGCAACCGCGGGCGCCCCGTTCAGCGCGCTCCGACGACGACAATCCGCGCGCCCGGCTGGCCGACCCCGCCCCGCGTCGATCCGCCAGTCGGCACTACCTGGCCGTCGTGGCCGCCGAAATCCGACGCCTCAGGCGCCAGGGACGATCACCCACGGCCCCGCCGCCGCCACCGCCGGATTGATCGGGTTCTCCCAGACAGGAATCGCCGCGATCCGGCGAGGACCATTCACCTGATGCCGTGGAAGAGTTCGGCCGCCCCGAGGAGAACTCGAGATTTCCCGACCTACCGCATTCCACGGCGTGGCGGCTGAAAACCTGAACTCCGACCAGTCGTCCCAACCGGAGCAGGTGGACGCTGCGAAGGCGCGCCGCAGCTTGCGCAACGGGTTCATCACGTTGGTCCTGGGGGGCGCGTTGATTGTCGGGCTGCTGTTGGCGGTCCCGGGGCTCAAGGGCGTGGCGAGCACCGTGTCGCACATGAAGACGCAATGGGTCCTCGTCGCCGTCCTGCTCGAGATCCTGTCCTGCGCGAGCTACGTCGTCGCGTTCCTGCAGGTGTTCGACCGGGCACCTTTCCGGGTTGGGGCGCGCGTAGCGCTCAGCGAAGAGGCGTTCGGGGCGGCGGTGTCGCTCGGGGGTGTGGGCAGTCTCGCGGTGGGCGGATGGCTGATGGTCGAGCGTGGTGCGCTCGCGGGACGAATCGCGGAGCGCTCAGCGGTGCTGTTCCTGTACACGAGCGCGATCAACGTGATCACGCTGGTCCTTGCCGGCCTTGGCTCGTCTCTCGGCCTCCCCGGCCCGAGCAACCCGCTGCTCAGCATCCTGCCCGCCTCGGTCGGGCTCCTCGTACTGGTGTTGTTTTTGCTGTTGCCGCGCTACGTGGAGCGGATCGTTCCGCGGATGGGACCAGGGCGACTCCATGCGGTCTTGACACAGACGGCGGCCACCGTGCGTGACACGCGGCGACTCGTGTTCCATCCCGACTGGCGGATCGTCGGCGCGATCGGCTACCTGTGGTTCGACATCGCCGTGCTGTTCGCGTGCTTTGCCGCCGCCGGCGAGACGCCCCCGCTGGCGCCGGTCGTGCTGGCCTACCAGATCGGCTATCTGTCGAATTTCATCCCCGTGCCGGGCGGGATCGGCGTGCTAGACGGCAGCATGATCGGCATGCTCGTCCTCTACGGGATCGGCGGGACGGTGGCCACCGCGGCCACCCTCGTCTACCACGCGATTTCGCTATGGGTGCCCGCCGTGTGGGGCACGGTCGCGTTCGTCTTGCTGCAGAAGTCCAAGAAACAGCCGATCATTCTGCGCAACCCGACCGAGGAACTACGGCCCCGCTGACAAGGGTCACGATCGTCATCTGACAAGACCCGCTGATTTCCTCGGCTTGACGCATGCCGATATCGGAATATGATGTCGCCCATGGCTCGAGCAGCGACGACGTCGGACGTCTTCAACGCGATCGCCGAGCCGCAGCGCCGGGAGATCCTGGTACTGCTGCGGCCGGGTGAGCGGCCGGTGACCGAGTTGGCCCAGGAGTTGGGGATGACCCAGCCGGGGGCGTCCAAACACCTGCGGGTGCTCCGGGAGGTCGGGCTAGTGCGGGACCGCAAGGCAGGCAAGCAGCGCCTGTACGGCCTTGACGCCCGCGGGCTGCGACCGGTCCATGAGTGGACCGGTGGGTTCGAGCGGTTCTGGAACGAGAGCTTCGACCGCCTGGACGAGTACGTGCAGGACCTCAAGCAGGCAACTCAGGAGGAGTGACCGATGGCAGCGACAGGACGGGACGCGCCGGCGCAGTCAGCGACGGCCGACCGCGAGATCGTGATCTCCCGGGTCATCAGTGCCCCACGGGAGCTGGTGTTCGAGGCGTTCACCGAGGTGCGGCACCTGTCGCGGTGGTGGGGACCGGAGGGGTTCACCACCACCACGCGGGCGTTCGAGTTCCGCGTCGGCGGGGAGTGGAACTTCGTGATGCACGGACCGGACGGGACGGACTACCAGGAGTGGATCTCCTGGACGGAGATCGCCCCGCCGGAGCGGATCGTGCTGCTGCACGGTGAGTCCCGCGGCGACCCGAAAGCCTTCGAGTCGGTCCTCACGTTCGCCCCCGACGGCGCGGCGACCCGGATCGAGATGCGCACGGTGTTCCCGACGAAGGAGCTGCGCGACGAGGCTGTCGAGAAGTACCACGCGATCGAGGGCGGCCAGCAGACCCTGAGCAAGCTGGCTGCCTACGTCACCGAGATCGTTCGGAAGGGAGTTGAGGACTGATGGCCGGAAGGGTCTTCTTCAGCGTGACGATGTCGCTGGACGGGTTCATGGCGCCCGAGGAGCGCACCGACGACCCGGATGTGCAGCGCTGGATGGCGCAGTGGATGGAGCTGCAGCAGTGGATATTCCCGCAGCGGTTCTTCCGGGAGAACTTGAAGCTCGGCGAAGGCGGCGAGGAAGGGCGCGACAACGACATCGCGCGGGAGACGTTCGAGCGCACCGGCGCGAGCGTGATGGGCAAGCGCATGTTCGACCTCGGCGAGCAGGCGTGGCCGGAGGAGGCGCCGTTCCACACGCCGGTCTTCGTCGTGACGCACGAGAAGCGTGATCCCTGGGAGCGGCCGGGTGGGACCACCTTCCACTTCGTCAACGACGGCGTCGAGCCCGCGCTCGACCAGGCCCGCGACGCCGCCGGCGACCGAGACGTTCGCATCGCGGGCGGCGGCGCGACGATCCTGGAGTACGTGAACGCGGGCCTCATCGACGAGTTCTCGATCGCGCTCTCACCGGTGCTGTTCGGCTCCGGAATCCGCCTGTTCGAGGGCGTGGACGCGGGCCGCGTGGCCCTGGACCCGGTCCGCGCGGAGCCGACGCAGCGGGTGACCCACCTGACCTACGCAGTGCGGGAGCGGTAAGTGTCTCGACCTCAGCGCTCTGCGGCCGTTGGCGGAGATTGGATGACCACCACGGTTAGCCGCCTGCGAAGAAGTCGAGGTAGGCCTGGGCCAGGGCATCCGGGTTCTCCAGCGCGATGTTGTGACCGAACGCGGGGATGACGGCGCCGCGGACGTCGCGGGCTACTTGCGCGAGCTGTTTGGATACGTCGTCCCCGAGATAGGCCTGCGCGCCGACGGCCAGGACCGGGCAGCCGATCGGGTCGGCGTAATGCGGGCGGTTCTGCTCGGCGTCGGTCTGGCGGGCGCGGTACATCTCCAAGATGGCCCTGTTGCCGCCCGGCTGTTCGGCCGAGTGCACTATTTCGTCGATGTCCTCCTCGGCCAAAGCGGTGGGGGTACGGATTCGGCTTGGAGAGTCAGGTTCGGGTGCGCCGCGACCCGGAGCGTGGCGGGTCGGCGGCCGCGAGGCCTGCGATGAAGAGTCTGGCTTGGCGGCGGGCGAGTTGGTCCCAGTCGGGTGCGTGCGGGAGTGGTTGGGCGAGCATCGCTCCGGTGATGATGATGTCGCTGGGGGTGACGTCCGTGCGGATGGTCCGGTCGCGGCGTCCGCGGGCGAGGACCTGTTCGAGGAGGTTTCTGATCTCGGTTTGAAGCGGGGCGATCTTTTCGTCGTGGATGACGGGACCGCCGTGGAGTGGGAGGACAAACTGGTCGCGGGCCGCGATCGTCCGTTCGAAGAACTGCGCGAGTACCGCGGGGGCCGGATCGTCGCTCAGCGCGGCGGCCCGCGCGTGTTGAAGGACAAGGTTGAAGGAGCGGTTCGTCAACGCCGCTAGGAGGGCGGGGCGTGTCGGGTAGTGGCGGTAGAGGGTTCCGATCCCGACGCCCGCCTCGTCGGCGATTGTCGCCATCGGCACTCGCTCGCCGTCGCGCCTGACGGCGATCGTGGCTGCGGCGAGGATGCGTTCGCGATTGGCCGCGGCGTCACTTCGCGATCGCCGCGCGGCGCTCCGCGTGTCTGTCGGTGCTTCAGACATCGCGGAAGTGATCGTGCCACGCAGCGATCTCGGACCTCGCGTTCGGTAACCTCTAGTCATAAGCGGACGATTTCTTCCGCTTATTCTACGATAGAGGAGCCCCGATGAACGACACCATCGCCGCCCAGACTCAGCCTCCAGAGCCCATTCCGGCCGATGATCCCGGGCGGGCGCTGACGCACGTGAGCCCCGACACGGACGAGTCGTTGCCTCACCTCGGTGTGGTTGGCGACACGTACACGATCCTTGTGTCAGGCGCCGACACCGCTGGGCGCTACACGCTGATCGACATGCACGTCCCGCCGGGCGGCGGGCCGCCGCCCCACCGCCACGACTTCGAGGAGATGTTCACCGTCCTTGACGGCGAGATCGAGCTCACGTTCCGGGGCGTCACCGCCGTCGCGACGGCCGGTGACACGATCAACGTGCCCGCCAACGCGCCGCACGTCTTCCGGAACGCCTCCGAACGCCCCGCACGGCTGCTGTGTCTCTGCTCCCCCGCAGGCCAGGAGGAGTTCTTCAAGGAGGTCGGCGTGCCGGTCGCGCACCGAATCGAGGCTCCACCAGCGCTCGACGAGGCTGCGACCGGCGCGTTTATCGCCAAGGCGCTCGCACTCGCTCCGAAGTACCGAACCGAACTTTTGCTCGACGAGCCGAAGCCATGACCGGCGCGCAACGGAGAAGGGACAACCGTGAGCCTGCAACAGCGCGACGCCCTTGACCGGCTGCTGCGAGACGCGCCGCTCGATCTCGGCGGCTGCCGCGACCGCGTTGCCGCGGTCGCGGCGGTGTTCATCTGCGTTCGCTTGGTCTTAGTACGCGCCGGCGGGTTGGAGCTTTGCTCGGTCCTCGGTTTGGGGTGCGGGGGCCTGGCCGCCGCCGTGTAGCAGCAGTCCGGTGATGAGGGCGCCGGCGGCGAAGAATCCGGCGGCCCACCAGAACCCGGTTATGTACCCGTGCACGGCGGCGTGGGCGATCGCGGTCGGGGTGGGGTGCTTGCCCGCGAGATAGTGCGTGGTCGCGGTCGCGGCTAGGGTGCTCAGGAGCGCGAGGCCGAGCGACCCGCCGACCTGGTTGGTTGCGTTGACCAGACCGGACGCGACCCCCGGGTCGCCGGGGTCGACGCCGCGGGTGGCGATGTCCGTCGCGGGGGCGTACAGGAAGCCGAGCCCGACGCCCAGGACGAGCAGCGCGGGGAGTAGGTGCCCGGCGTAGCTTGAGTGGACGCCGAGCTGCGCGAACAGGCCCATGCCGATCGCGGCGAGCGCCATCCCTGAGGCCATGACCGGCCGGGGACCGGTACGAGGCAGAAGGCGCGAGTTGGCGACCGCGGCGGCGATCACCAGCGCTGCTGAGAGCGGTAGGAACGCGAGTCCGGTGCGGCTGGGCGAGTAGCCCTTGATCTCCTGCAGGTAGTAGGTCGCGAACAGGAACACGCCGAAGGTGCCCAGGCCGACGATCCCGAGGGCGAGGAAGGACCCCCCGCGGTTGCGGTCGAGCACGACGCGCAGCGGCATCAGCGGGTGCGCGGCGCGGGCTTGAATCGCGACGAACGCCGCGAGCAACACCGCTCCAGCCCCCAGGAACGTGATTGTTGTGGAGGACCCCCAGCTGTGGTTCTGGGCGTAGGCGAAACCGGAGACCAGCGCGAACAGGCCGGCGGTCGCGGTCAGTGCGCCGAGACGCGGATCCCGCGCAATGGACGTCTCGCAAGCTGATTGTCGAGAGGCGCGTCGCCGAAAGCGGGAGTCAGGTGCATATGCTCGTGCAATGACGCCGGGGAGTATTGACTTGGCGGCTTCTCAGCTGGTCGGGCGCGACGTCGAGGCGGCTCGCGTCGGCGCGATGCTCGAGAGTCTGGCTGAGGGAGGGGCCGCCCTAGTTGTGTCGGGTGAAGCCGGGGTCGGGAAATCGGCGCTGTTGGACTATGCGCGCGCTCGAGCGGACGGCCTCGGTCTCCGGGCGCTGAGCTGCATGGGGGTCGAATCCGAAGCGGAGCTTGCCCTTGCGGGGTTGCATCAGCTTCTTATTCCCGTGCTGGAGCTGGTGGAGCTGTTGCCGGCGCCGCAGCGCCGCGCTCTCGAGGTGGCGTTCGGCATCGCGAGTGGCCCCGAGCCTGACCTGTTTCTCGTCGCCCTCGCCGCCTACCAATTGGTGTGCGATGCGGCTGAGGAGCGCCCGCTGGTGATCCTCGCCGACGACGCCCATTGGCTGGATCGCTCCACCTTGAGAGTGTTGACGTTCATCGCGAGGCGTCTGGAGAGCGAGCCGGTCGCGCTTCTGGTCTCAGTGCGAACGGACGCCGGATTGCCTCTGGGCGAGGCGGGCCTGCCTGCACTCGAGCTCGAGCGGTTGTCGCCGTCTGCGGCGGGAGCGCTGCTGGATCGGACGGCGCCCGATCTCCACCCGGTGTTTCGTGCCCGTGTTCTGCGCGAGGCGGCCGGGAACCCGCTGGCGTTGGTCGAGCTGGTTCGTGTGCAGCCCGACCCAGGCGCGTTCGCTGAGCTCGGCGAGACGCCGTTGACGATCACGGCGCGTTTGGAGCGAGCGTTTGCCGCTCAGCTTGGCGGCCTTCCGGAGGACACGCGCGGCGTTCTGCTGGCGGCTGCACTCGATGGTCGCGCATCGCTGGAGGAGCTCGTCGGGTCGGCGTCCATTGTGGCCGGAACGCCGCTCGTCGTCTCGGACCTGGATGCGGCGGTCGCGGCGGGGCTGGTCTCGATCGTGGACGGGAAGGTGCGCTTCCGCCACCCGCTGGTCCGCTCGGCCGTGCATCAGGCGGCGGCACCGGCTCGGGTGCTGGAGACCTACGCAGCGCTGGCCGAGGTCGTGACGGATCCGGAGCGCCGGATCTGGCATCGGGTGATGGCGACCGTGGGGCACGACGAGGGGGTCGCGGACGCGCTGGAGCGCCATGCCGTGGCGGCCCGTGGCCGGGGGGCGGTGATGGTGGCCGCGGCCGCGCTGGAGCGTGCGGCTGCGCTCACGGCTGATCCGCGGCGGAGGGGTGAGCGGTTGGTGCGGGCCGCGGATGCCGCCTGGGAGCTTGG
>CAVPVP010000008.1:0-471348 GCA_963709205.1 uncultured Solirubrobacterales bacterium | reverse complement strand
ATCTGCGTTCGCTTGGTCTTAGTACGCGCCGGCGGGTTGGAGCTTTGCTCGGTCCTCGGTTTGGGGTGCGGGGGCTCGGCCGCCGCCGTGTAGCAGCAGTCCGGTGATGAGGGCGCCGGCGGCGAAGAATCCGGCGGCCCACCAGAACCCGGTTATGTACCCGTGCACGGCGGCGTGGGCGATCGCGGTCGGGGTGGGGTGCTTGCCCGCGAGATAGTGCGTGGTCGCGGTCGCGGCTAGGGTGCTCAGGAGCGCGAGGCCGAGCGACCCGCCGACCTGGTTGGTTGCGTTGACCAGACCGGACGCGACCCCCGGGTCGCCGGGGTCGACGCCGCGGGTGGCGATGTCCGTCGCGGGGGCGTACAGGAAGCCGAGCCCGACGCCCAGGACGAGCAGCGCGGGGAGTAGGTGCCCGGCGTAGCTTGAGTGGACGCCGAGCTGCGCGAACAGGCCGATGCCGATCGCGGCGAGCGCCATCCCTGAGGCCATGACCGGCCGGGGACCGGGTACCAGGCAGAAAGGCGCGAGTTGGCGACCGCGGCGGCGATCACCAGCGCCGCCGAGAGCGGTAGGAACGCGAGTCCGGTGCGGCTGGGCGAGTAGCCCTTGATCTCCTGCAGGTAGTAGGTCGCGAACAGGAACACGCCGAAGGTGCCCAGGCCGACGATCCCGAGGGCGAGGAAGGACCCCCCGCGGTTGCGGTCGAGCACGACGCGCAGCGGCATCAGCGGGTGCGCGGCGCGGGCTTGAATCGCGACGAACGCCGCGAGCAACACCGCTCCAGCCCCCAGGAACGTGATTGTTGTGGAGGACCCCCAGCTGTGGTTCTGGGCGTAGGCGAAACCGGAGACCAGCGCGAACAGGCCGGCGGTCGCGGTCAGTGCGCCGAGACGCGGATCCCGCGCAATGGACGTCTCGCAAGCTGATTGTCGAGAGGCGCGTCGGGCGGCGAAAGCGGGAGTCAGGTGCATATGCTCGTCCAATGACGCCGGGGAGTATTGACTTGGCGGCTTCTCAGCTGGTCGGGCGCGACGTCGAGGCGGCTCGCGTCGACGCGATGCTCGAGCGTCTGGCTGAGGGAGGGGCGGCCCTAGTCGTGTCCGGTGAAGCCGGGGTCGGGAAATCGGCGCTGTTGGACTATGCGCGCGCTCGAGCGGACGGCCTTGGTCTCCGGGCGCTGAGCAGCTTGGGGGTCGAATCCGAAGCGGAGCTTGCCCTTCGCGGGGTTGCATCAGCTTCTGGTTCCGGTGCTGGAGCTGGTGGAGCTGTTGCCGGCGCCGCAGCGCCGCGCTCTCGAGGTGGCGTTCGGCATCGCGAGTGGCCCCGAGCCTGACCTGTTTCTCGTCGCCCTCGCCGCCTACCAATTGGTGTGCGATGCGGCTGAGGAGCGCCCGCTGGTGATCCTCGCCGACGACGCCCATTGGCTGGATCGCTCCACCTTGAGAGTGTTGACGTTCATCGCGAGGCGTCTGGAGAGCGAGCCGGTCGCGCTTCTGGTCTCAGTGCGAACGGACGCCGGAATGCCTCTGGGCGACGCGGGCCTGCCTGCACTCGAGCTCGAGCGGTTGTCGCCGTCTGCGGCGGGAGCGCTGCTGGATCGGACGGCGCCCGATCTCCACCCGGTGTTTCGTGCCCGTGTTCTGCGCGAGGCGGCCGGGAACCCGCTGGCGTTGGTCGAGCTGGTTCGTGTGCAGCCCGACCCAGGCGCGTTCGCTGAGCTCGGCGAGACGCCGTTGACGATCACGGCGCGTTTGGAGCGAGCGTTTGCCGCTCAGCTTGGCGGCCTTCCGGAGGACACGCGCGGCGTTCTGCTGGCGGCTGCACTCGATGGTCGCGCATCGCTGGAGGAGCTCGTCGGGTCGGCGTCCATCGTGGCCGGAACGCCGCTCGTCGTCTCGGACCTGGATGCGGCGGTCGCGGCGGGGCTGGTCTCGATCGTGGACGGGAAGGTGCGCTTCCGCCACCCGCTGGTCCGCTCGGCCGTGCATCAGGCGGCGGCACCGGCTCGGGTGCTGGAGACCTACGCAGCGCTGGCCGAGGTCGTGACGGATCCGGAGCGCCGGATCTGGCATCGGGCGATGGCGACCGTGGGGCACGACGAGGGGGTCGCGGACGCGCTGGAGCGCCATGCCGTGGCGGCCCGTGGCGGGGGGCGGTGATGGTGGCCGCGGCCGCGCTGGAGCGTGCGGCTGCGCTCACGGCTGATCCGCGGCGGAGGGGTGAGCGGTTGGTGCGGGCCGCGGATGCCGCCTGGGAGCTTGGCGCCGTCGACGTGGTCCGGGGCCTGCTCGAGCAAGCCGAGTCGCTCGATGTCGGCGAACTCGAGGCGGCCAAACTGGCGTGGCTCCAGCAAATGGTCAGCGGGGATGTCTGGGTTGAGCGCGGGGCCGCGAAGACGTTCGTCACGATCGCACGTCGCGCCCAGGCCGCAGATGATGCGGATATGGCGCTGGGCTCGCTGGTGCCGATTGCGCAGCGCTCCTGGTGGACCCAAACTCGGACGAGGACACGGAAGTACGTCGTCGATACAGCGCAGGACATGGGATTTCGCGAGGATGAGCCGCGCTTGCTGGCCATCATGGCCCTGGCTGATCCGGAGAGGACGGGAAGATCGGTCCTGCTGCGGCTCTCCCGGATCAGGCTGCACAACGTGACCGATCCGCTCGCGGCGATCCACGTCGGGATCGCGGCGGAGAATGTTGGGGACTTCGCTCTCGGCGCCCGGTTCCTCGGGCGCGCGGTCGAACGTCTCCGGGAGCAGGGACGGCTTGGTGTGCTCACGCAAGCGCTCTCGCACTACTCGTGGGCGGCCGTGCACGCCGGCGACTGGTCAGCCGCCGCCGCCGCAGGGTCTGAGGCAGCGCGGCTGGCCCGCGACACCGATCAACCGCAGTTCGGGATCACGGGTGAGTTGTACGCCGGGCTCGTGGCTGCGCTGCGGGGAAATGAGCCCGAAATCGCCGGCCCCGAGCGAACTTTGAGCGCCATGAATGGCGGCCCGCTGCTGGCGCCCGCGCACCTGGCTCGCGGGGCGGCCGCCCTCGGCGATGGCCGCTATGGGGAGGCATTCGACCACCTCTGGCCCGTATTCGACGAAGGCCATCCGGCATTTCATCGTTTCATGCGCTGGCCGGCGGTCCTCGACCTGGTTGAGGCGGCGACCCGCAGCGGCCATCTCGAGCAGGCAGTGGGTGCGATGGCCGAGCTGGAGGCGGTCGCCGCGCGGAGCGGACCACCGCTGCTGCTCGTCCTGCTGAGCTGTGCGCGACCGCTGATGGCCGCCGAAGAAGACGCGGACGCCCTGTTCCAGGTCGCGCTCGGACAGGATCGGTCCGTCTATATGTATCCGCGCGCGAGGACGCTGTTCTCGTTCGGCACGTGGTTGCGCCGTCAGCGTCGCGGCATCGAGTCACGCGCTCCCCTGCGCGAAGCGATCGAGCTCTTCGACGTTCTGGGAGCCACTCGCTGGAGCGATCGCGCGCGGCAGGAGCTGCGCGCCACGGGCGAGGTATTCGGCCCGCGCCGGCCCGATGCCCGCGATCAGCTCACCGCCCAGGAGCTTCAGATCGCCCAGCTCGCCGCCCAAGGTCTGTCCAATCGCGAGATCGGCGAGCGATTGTTCCTGTCTCATCGGACGATCGGCTCGCACCTCTATCGAATCTTTCCCAAGCTCGGGATCATCTCGCGGACGCAGCTGCGCGACGCGTTGCCCGCCGCCGACAGCTGATCAATCAGTCGCGTGACTCAAGACAGTGCCGGACGTCCCGGTCACGATCGGGCTGCTTGCACATCCGCGAAGAAGGGGTCAGAACATGAGCGAGTCGCCAAACATCGTGCTCGTGCACGGCGCGTGGGCCGACGGGTCGAGCTGGAGCGCCGTCGTGGAGCGCCTCCAGGCGGAGTGGTACTCGGTCGTCGCCCCGCAGTTTCCTGAGACCTCGCTGGCGGACGACGTCGCCCGGCTGCGGCAGGTCCTGAACCGTCAGAGCGGTCCGACGATCGTCGTCGGACACTCCTACGGCGGGCAGATCATGACCGCGCTCGGCACCAACGCCCCGAACGTCGTCGGCCTCGTCTATATCGCCGCCTTCGGCCTGGACGAGGGCGAATCGCTGGGCGCCCAACTAGGCGGCGGCCCGCCGACCCCGGCGCTGGCGCACCTGATCGTCGACGAGCAGGGGTTCGCCTGGATACCCGAGGAGGACTTCGTCGCGCACTTCGCCGCCGACGTCGATCCCGCCAAGGCGCGGGTGATGTACGCCGTCCAGCAATGCCTGTCGATGAGCACGTTCGACGACGTGATGGGTGTTCCCGCGTGGAAGTCGCATCCCACGTGGTACCTCGTCGCGACGGAAGACCAGGCGATCCCGCCGGACGCCGAGCGGATGTTCGCGCAGCGCATGGGCGCCAGCACGGTCGAGGTGACCTCGAGCCATGTCGCGATGGTCTCCCATCCCGATGAGGTGGCCAGGCTCATCCAGGCCGCCGCGCAGGCCGCCCAGGCCGGATCGTCGAGCGACCGCCTCGCCGGCGTCTGACCGGGACACCGCCATGCCGATGATCGACGTGTACGCCGCGGCGGGGACGTTTCCCGACCGCCACCAGCTTGCCCAGGACCTCGCCGCGGCCGTGATGCGCTGGGAGCAGGTGCCCGACCTCGGGCTGTTTCGCAACAACACGGCTGCTGCCGGCGCCGCCGGCCTGGCCGAGCGCACCTGGGTCCTACTGACGGAAGCGCCTGAGGGGGGCTGGGGCATCGCGGGACACGCGAACACCCAAGCTGACATCGCCGGCGCCGCGCGCGCAGCGCTGTCTGCGGCGGGCGAGGCATTGGGGCAGATCCCTCGCACTCCCCGATCACTGGGCACTGAAGGGCCGAATGAGTGAGGACGTGATCATCGGTCACGACGGCAAGCTGCGCTGTGCGTGGGCCCAGGCTGGTGATAGCGCGTTGGGCCGCTACCACGATGAGGTCTGGGGGACGAGGACGTACAACGAGCCGGCGTTGTTCGAGGCGCTTACCCTGGGTGTGTTCCAGGCCGGGCTCAGCTGGTCGGTCGTGTTTGGCAAGCGGGACGGATTTCGGAAGGCGTTCCACGGCTTTGACGTCGCCGCGGTAGCGGCGATGACCGAACCGGACGTCGGCCGGCTGCTGCAGGACCCGTCGATCATCCGCAACCGGGCCAAGATCCAGGCGACCGTCGAGAACGCGCGCGCGATGAGGTCAGCGTCGGCCGAGCCTCGCGGCGCTCGCTCAGTCCTACGCGAGCACTCGCAAGCGCGCGCCGCGGTCGCTGGCGGACCTCCCCACGGCGACAGCGCAGGCCGAGAAGTTCGCCAAGCAGTTGAGGTCGCAGGGCTACCGCTTCGTGGGGCCCACGAGCGTGTACGCGTTCATGCAGAACGTCGGCGTGGTCAACGACCACATTCACGGCTGCTTCCGAGCGACGGACTACACCCAAGCGCAAACCAACTAGGAAGGACGCAGCAATGGATTTCTGGACTACGGAGCAGCGTGGCCACGTGGCCGTGGCCACCTTCTCGAACCCGCCCTACAATTTTGTGACGAGGGAGGTCTTCGACGAGCTTGGGCAGGTGGTCGCCGGCTGCGAGGACCCCGCGACCCGGGCAGTCGTGGTTCGATCCGACCCGCAGAGCCCAGCAGGGTTTTCGTCGTACAGCGTCGAGGAGCTCTTCGGTATCGCCAGCGACCCGGAGCGTTCCCGCTATTCGGGCGAACTTGGCCGCAGCCTCAAGGCGAATCTCGACCGGTTGACGGCGTTGCCGAAGGTCACGATTGCGGCGTTGAACGGCAACGCGTTGGGGGGCAGTTTCGAGCTGACTCTGGCTTGCGATCTTCGGATCGGCCAGCACGGCGACTTCCGGTACGGGAACCCTGAGGTCCGCGCCGGGGTCATTCCGGGTGGTGGCGGGACGCAGCGAATTACGCGACTCGTCGGGTTGGCTCGTGCGCTCGACTGGGTGCTTCGGGGCCGTATCGTCACTCCGGAGGTCGCCTTCGAACTCGGCCTGGTCCACGAGGTCGTTGATGATGCTGTTACGCGCGCGCTCGAGCTGGCGAAAGAGATCGCTTTGCTGCCGCCGATGGCCGTGGCGAACGCCAAGCGGGCTCTCTACCAAGGGGCCGACACGCACCTTCAGGCCGCGTTTGAGATCGAGGACATGAACTGGACCGAGGTGATGCAGTCCGACGATGCGCAGCTGGCGATGACGACGATCCTGGGCCTGAATCCCGAGAACGCTCGCGACTGGTTCGAATCGGAGAACTCGAACAACTACCCCACCTACTCCGGCCACTGAAATGTCGCTCGTGACCTTCCAACGAGACGATCAGCTCGGCGAAATCGTGATCGACAGCCCTCCGCTGAACCTGTTCAGCGGGATCCTGCTCGCCGACCTGCGCACCGCGCGTCGACGAGGCGGCCGACAGTGACATCCGGGCCGTGCTGGTGCGAGCCGAGGGCGATGATTTCTCCGCGGGGGCGGACGTGTCGGTCTTCACCGGACTTGACGAGGCCGAGGCTGGAGAACTACAGACGACGGTCCTGGCGCTGATCGCAGCGATCGAGGGCCTCCCGGTCCCGACCCTGGCGCTCATCCACGGCCAGTGCTATGCGGGCGCGCTCGAGGTTTGTCTCGCGTGCGATCTGATCTGGGCCGCGGAGGGCAGCCAGATCGGACAGATCGAGGCTGTGGCCGGCGGGATCACATACGGTGGCGGGACCCAGCGCATCGCGTCGCGGATCGGCTCAGCACGCGCCGCGGAGATGGTGTTCACCGCCGCCATCCTCCCGCCGGAGACGCTTGCCTCCTGGGGCCTCATCAACCGAGTGGTCCCAGCGCGCGGTCTCAGCGAAGAGGGACGCGCTTTCGCTCAGAGCCTCGCGAGCGGTCCCACACGTGCCCATGCCGCGACGAAGCGGATGCTCCACGCCTGGCGCTCGGGCGGGGTGGCAGCGGCCGACCAGGTAACGCGCGCCGAAGGACCGGCGGTGATGCTCAGCCACGACCTGCACGACGGCATCCTCAGCCTCCAGCGCTACGGCCCGGGGCACGCCAGGTTCACCAACCGCTGACCAAAAATCGCAGCTCGCAGGCGACCCCGGATCTAAGGAAGAACGCGACGCCCAGTCACTGCGTCGACGAGGCTCACCGCAGAGATGCAGACCGAAAGGAGACGC
This sequence comes from uncultured Solirubrobacterales bacterium, assembly GCA_963709205.1. GTDB lineage: Bacteria > Actinomycetota > Thermoleophilia > Solirubrobacterales > Solirubrobacteraceae > Palsa-465. Next base: position 464,146 of record CAVPVP010000008.1, on the reverse strand, counting down.
AGCCCATGCTTACCGATCAGCTGTCGATTGATGTCTACGTCGCCCCGATGCGGCCATACACGAGCCCCGATCAGCTCGGGGAGGGTGAGGTCGCCACTTGGGCGCCATCCAGTAGCACGCTGATCTTGGGCCCGACTGAGGGGATCATCATCGACGCCCTATTGACTTTCGAGAATGCGGACCAGATCGCCGCTTGGGCGAAGAGCTTCGGCAAGAAGATCACAGGTGTCTACATCACCCACGGCCACGGGGACCACTGGCTCGGCCTCGCGCGACTTCTCCAGCACTTCCCCGCGTCCCGCGGATACGCGGCTCCTGAGGTTGTGGCTCGCGCCGCTTGGGAAGCGGACATCAACAAAGCCACCAAGTACTGGACGTCACGCTTCCCGGGCGAGCTCCCCGAGACGCCCGTTGTGCCCGAGGTGCTGAACAGTGACGAGATCCTGGTCGACGGTCAGGTCGTCAACCTGATCCACGTTGGCCAGGGTGACATTGAGGGTTCGACGATCTTCCACGTGCCGTCCGCCGACGCAGTTGTGGCCGGTGATGTCGTCTACAACAACGTGCACATGATGTTCTACGAGGCCGATGAGGCGAAGCGCGAGGCCTGGATCGCCAGCATCGACGCGGTCGCAGCGCTAAACCCAAAGATCGTCGTGGCCGGCCACAAGAGTGTGGGGGCGGCCGACCTGCCCGAGAACACCCTTGCGGTCAGCCAGCAGTACGTGCGCGACTTCACGGCCGTCGCCAAAAAGGGCGGCACGGTGGAGGACCTGGTCCACGGCATGCTCGAGTTGCACGGCGAGCGCGACCAGCCACACACCCTGTGGATCTCGGCCCGAGCCGAGGTCGCTCGCCAGGCGTGAATCAGCAAGATCGGGCACCCCGAGGACGTCGACAACTGCATGACGCTCGGCGCCGGCATGCTCGTGTCGGCATTGACGGCGTTATCTCTATCTAGGTAGACTTAGCTTGTGGTTCGCGATCGTGGGTTCTCCGAACAGACGATGTCTGTCTTGACGGCGCTGTGCTCCCGACCCCGGACGTGGCGTCACGGCTACGACCTCGCCCGTGAGACAGGGCTCAAGTCGGGCACGCTGTACCCGATCTTGATCCGGCTGGCTGACCGTGGGCTGCTCGAATCCTGCTGGGAGGACGAGCAGCCGGCCGGCCGCCCGCGGCGGCACCTCTACCGGCTGACCAGCGCGGGACTTGCCCGCGGCAGGGAGGTACTCATTGAGGCGCCGGCGCTGGCAAGGACGACGACAAAGCGCAGGCGGACCGTCGGCCGGATCGCCCCGCAGGAGGCGTGATGGACAGGCGGAACCGGGCGATCACGACGTTGGCGCGATGCTCGGTTCGGATTGTGCCGGCGGAGCGACGTGAGTGGGCGGAGGCGGTGTGGGCCGAGGCAGGCGAGATGCCGGATCATGGGCGCCTTTCCTGGGTGGCCGGCGGGTTGTGGCGCGTAGCCAGGGAGGCCGGGATCGTCCCCCGGATCGTGTACGGGCTGGGGGACGATCCAGGGAGGCCGGGATCGTCCCCCGGATCGTGTACGGGCTGGGGGTGGCGGCGTTGGCGGTCGGCGCGGCCGAGGTGGTGTCGCTTATCTGGCGGGGCGCTTCGGTCGCTCCGGGCTCGAAGTCCATTTCCTCGCCCACGACCACGATGGGAGCCGGGGTGTACGTCGATCCGCACACCACCGGGGAGTTCAGGTCGCTGGCGATCGCGACGGTGGTCTTATTGGTGGCACTGCCGTGGGTCGCCCGCCGCCGGGGTGCTTTCGGCCCGGTGAGCGACAGCTCGGCGGCGCGAGTCGTGCGTGTGGGCGGCTGCGCGGGGATCTGCGTCTTGGTGCTCGTTCTTGCCCGGCTGGCACAGACCCTCGGCGAGGACCTCGCCGCCGTGCCCTGGTCGGAGAACGCCGCGCTTTGGGGTGTGAGTATCACGTACCTGACGGTGATCCCCCTCACCGCCCGTCGGCGGTCTCTCGGTCTCGCGACCGTGCTTCGAGGCGAACCGACCACGCTCCGGGAGCAAATCCAGTATCCAGTCCTCGGGTTCCTTGCCATCGTCGGCGGCTTGGTCTTCTTCTTCGGGCTCCTCTTATCGGTCTGGTGCCTGATCACCGCCTACGTGGCCGGGATCCTCGCGATCACGGCACGCGGGTCGAGGATCGCCCCGACCACCCTCGTCTACGGTGCCGCGCCGGTATTGCAGCTGGCCTAATCGTGTACGCGGCCATGTGGCCGGGACGAGGCTTTCTCGACGGCAACCCTGTGCCACCCCTCCTCGTCATGGCGGTGCTACCGGCGATATGCTCGGCGCATCCGCCGCGGCCGCACGGCGCACCCCTGGCCGAACCGACCCAGAAGCGCTCAGGCGCGAACGTCGGCGACAGGGCGTGGTTGCCGGCGCGTTGACGGGTGGCGTCGCTGCACTGCTGATCACGACTTTGATCCTCGGGACGATGGTGATCCTCCATCGCCAGTTTCCCGCCCGAACTATTGAGACATACCTCAGTGTGGCTCTCTTCAGCCCGCTGATCGGCGTGCTCGTCGGCTCCAATGCCGGGCGGTCGAGCGCCGACGCAGTCCATCGCCCCACACCACAACCAGAAGATCCGCCGAGCGTCCTCCAGACCGACTAAGACCCTCCACCAATCCCGGCGTTCTGCTCCGGCTCTCCGAGACGCCCTTGAAGACCGGCGTTCCCTGGCGCCTGTGGCGTGGGCATCCACTCCCCCCCGGCTCCCCTTTCGCCCGGACCGCGACCAATCCGCCGCGCGCGCGAGCACCTACGACGAGTGCTAAGGGCACCCCAGCGCATGGACTACTGATGTACCGAGCGCTTTAGCTTGGCGAGGGCATAGACGCCTGGAAAATCGGAAATCTCCGCGGCATCGTGTCACCTCAACTTTCGCCGGCTGTTCGACGCCAGCGCGTCGTGCGCCGCACCGGCCTCGCGTGTGGGTCGCGCTGTTAACGCTGCGGAGGCTCCGCGGATCGTGCGATCACTGTCGCCGTCAGCCAGGGCGAGTTCGGTAAAGGTGAGCATGCGCTGTTTGGTGTTGTGCAAGAAGGCTTCGCGCTCGCGGCCGCGCAGCAGATGGAAGCCGAGTCGGATGATCGGGTTGGGAATCCGGGCGGCGCGGGAGACGGCGTGGACCCGGAACTCCACACGGCCGTCGTCCAGCCACTTCCACACCTCCCAGTCCATCTGGCCCATCTCCACGTGCCCGTCGAGCGTTCGGTAGTTCCAGCCCCAGATTCGGGCGCGCATGCCGCCGATCTCTCGCGTCCGCTCGAAGACCTCGCCGACCCTGACCCCTACGAAGACATACGCGACGCCTAAAGCCCGGAGCTTGAGCAGCATGTCGCGCCGCTCGAGTGGGACGGCGAGATCGTAGTAGGCGCGCACGATCGAGGGATCGGCGAACTCATAGCCGCTCATCAGTCGTCGGGCGATCTGCCAGCTGCCCTCCTCGACCGGCATTCCGGGGGGTTCGGCGGGTAGCGACTGGCACAGCTCGGTGATCGTCCAGCCGCTGTCAGGCGAGGCAGCCGCGAGCGAGGCGAGGTCGAAGTTGAGCGGCTTTCGCGCGAGCTCGGCCAACCGGCGTTGAATCCGGGGGGAGCTAGGCAGAGACGAGTCACTCACGATCGCGCCGTCGGCATATCGATTCGGTCGGTGTCAAGCTCGATCCCGCCCGTCATGCGGCCGCCGGCAAGCTGCACCACGCGCTCGAGGAACGAAATCCACATGTGCGCCTGTACCTCCTTGGCCATTCGCAGACGGTGGTAGAGGAAGTTCACCAGTGCGCTGCTGCTGCGGGCCCAGGACTCGATCTGGAACACGACCCCCGAATCCTCGTCCTCGCTGGCTCTGAACTCGATCTGGCCCGCCTCTAGATGTCCGGCTAGGGTCGCGAGGCGGAACGAACACGACCCGACGTCAACCACTCGGACCGGCCCGTCCCAGGGGCCGGGCATGCGGACGACGTACTCGTCTCCGACACGTAGTCGGCCCCGCTCGCCATGCGAGAGATGGAAGCGCGCGAACTTCGTCGGCGAAGCGCGGTTGAGGTCCGCCTGGAGCTTGTCCATGAGCTCCACCGCACCGAGGCGGCTTTCGCGGATCCGCGTCCTGTAGCGGCGGTGAAAGAGCGGACCATAGCCGTCCTCCTGGCCCTGCACGTCTTGGGAGCTGACGCCCGGCGGGTAGCTCAACAGTGGCGGTAGCGGAGACTCGAGCGAACTCGGTACCTCCCGTCGCCGCATCGGAGTCGTCCGCCACATGTAATCCCACGAGGTGAGCGCTACTCCCAGGGGCCAGCTTGCTGTGGTCAGCCAGCGGCTGGTCGGCGTTGGGCGCTTGGGCATGATCACCAGGTACCCGCTCAGAATGTTCAACAACGTGTTCAGGTCTCCGCAACCCAGGGTAAGGTCAGCCACACAGGCACCCGCCGTCGAGACCATCCGTGTTGACAAAACGCCTCCATGACGCTGGGCTGCGAGCCTGGCATATGCAGTGCCTCTCGCTCGGCTCTGTCGGACTCTGCATCGGGCTCTGGATCCGCGCAAAGACCGTCGATCAGGACGAGCGCGGCAACGCCGAGCGCCGGGCCCTGTTCGTCGGCTTATGGCCACCCACGATCTGGCTGATCGGCGACTCCCTCGAACGCCAGGAATAGCGCGACCCAACCCCGCAACGCTGCCCGCGTTCTCCTCGACCTAAAAGGGACGGCCGTCTACCGAAACAAACGGCGGCGCGCTCTCCCTCGGACGAGCACGGCAACCCCTTTGACAGCAACATTCTTCGGACTCGTGATCACTGCATCCGCGTCGAAGCACGAGCCTGACACCGACGCGGACGCGCCGGCTCCGGCTTTCGGCGTCCGTGCTGGCGGCTAGGCGGGGCCGAAGCTAACTCCGCTGCTCCCGCACGCCTGTGCTGGGCAGCGAAGTCGGCCGTGCTTCTTGAGGGCACGGTCCCGGATCCGTGGCACCTGTTTCGTTAGCCGATCGGTCGCGAGACGCGTGGTAGCTCGGTCCGCCGGAGGTGAGCTGGACGGGTCCGCTGCCGGGCAGCGCCGGTGACGTCCGCGAGTCTGGTGGCGGTCATCGCGCCCGGAGGGTGTCGATGGCGAGCTCCAGGTGGCGGCGCCAGTCGAAGCCGGGGCGGTGCTGGGTCATCGTGGCGCATAGGCCGCACATCAGCATCCCGATGTCGGTGGCTCGCACGTCGGGGCGCATCGTCCCGGCGTGCTGGGCGCGGGCGATGAGGTCTGCGGTGAGCGCGTTCAGTTCGTCTGTCTCGGTTTGAGCTTGGGCCCAGATGGGTTCTCCGACGCCGACGAGGACGTGCTGCATCCCGGCGTCGGCGGCGAGTTCGTCCGCGTTGCGGCGCAGCAGGTCGGCGAATACGGCGAACGGCTCTCCGTCGCGCTGTAGCGCGTCGCGGGCGCCGGCCGCAAAGCGTCGGAACTTTTGACGCACGAGCTCGGCCATCAGCGCCTCTTTGGTGGGGAAGTGGCGGTAGACGGTGCCGACGCCCACGCCGGCGCGCTGTGCGATGTCGTCGATCTGGGCATCGATGCCGTATTCGGCGAACACCTCTCGGGCGCTTTGCAGGATGCGCTCACGGTTGCGGCGTGCGTCGGCCCGAAGCGGTCGCTCGGCGTCGCTGGCGGTCTCAGTCTGGGTGAATAGCTCCGTCACGGTGTTTTTCCCGGGTCCGGTTGAAACCGGAATCGTAGTTCACTATAGTCGCTGTTGGCAAACCGGAACCGGAGGTCAGCTTCCTTATGACATCGATCAGCCAGCCCCAGACGACGCCGCCGTACACGCCCCGCGCCAAGAATCTCGCGCTGGTGCTGCTCGCGATGACCCAGTTCGTGATCGTGATCGACGCCTCGATCGTCAACGTCGCGCTGCCGTCGATCGGCGCCCACCTGCACTTCGCGCGGGCTGACTTGTCGTGGGTCGTGAACGCGTACGTGCTCACCTTCGGCGGGTTTCTCCTGCTTGGTGGGCGCATGGCCGATCTGCTCGGGCGTCGGCGGATGTTCATGCTCGGCTTGGTCGTGTTCTCGCTCGCGTCGTTCGCGGGTGGGATCGCCCAGTCCGAAGGCTGGCTGATCGCCGCCCGCGCGGTCCAGGGCCTGGGCGCGGCGATCGTCTCGCCGGCGGCGCTGTCGATCATCACGGTCACGTTCGCCGAGGGCGCCGAGCGCAACCGCGCGCTGGGGATCTGGGGCGCCGTCGCCGGCGCCGGCGGCGCCGCCGGGGTGCTGCTCGGCGGGATCCTGACCAGCGGTCTGAGCTGGCGCTGGGTGCTGTTCGTGAACGTCCCGATCGGACTCGTCGCGGCGCTGCTCGCCCCGCGGACGCTGCACGAGAGCCGCGCCGAGGACGGGGCCACGACGTTTGATCTCCCGGGCGCGGTGACAGTCACCGCCGGCCTGTCGCTGCTCGTCTACGCCGTCGTTGACACCGTCAACTCCGGCTGGGGGTCGACGACCACGCTGCTGCGTTTCGCCGGCGCAGCGGTCCTCCTGCTCGCGTTCGTGGTGATCGAGCTGCGACAGCGCCACCCGCTGATGCCGTTCTCGATCTTCCGCCTGCGGACGCTGAGGGGCGCGAACATCGTCGGGCTGCTGATCGGTATGTCGCTGTTCTCGATGTTCTTCTTCATCTCGCTCTACCTCCAGGACGTTCTGCACTACTCGCCGATCAAGACGGGGATCTCCTACCTGCCGCTCGCGGTCGGGATCATCTTCTCCGCCGGCGCCGCGTCACAGCTCGTCACCCGCGTCGGCTTCAAGCCGCCGTTGATCGCCGGGATGCTGCTGATCGCGGGCGGCCTGCTGTGGTTCTCCCAGGTGCCAGGAACGGGCGGTTCGTACGCCGCCGACGTCCTCGGCCCATCGCTGCTCGCCGCCGTCGGGCTCGGACTGGCGTTCGTGCCGGTGACGATCGCCGCCGTGACCGGAACCAAGCCGCACGAGGCAGGCCTGGCCTCCGGGCTGATCAACACCTCCCAGCAGGTCGGCGGTGCGCTCGGGCTCGCGATCCTCGCCACCGTCGCCAACAGCCGCACCCAAAGCCTGTTCCACGCCGGCGTCCACAGCTCGGCCGTCGCACTGACCAAGGGCTTTGACCGGGCATTCCTCGTCGGCGCCGGCTTCGCCGTAGCAGGAGCGATCCTCGCCGCCGTGCTGATCTCGTCCCGCGACAGCCAAGAACACTCAAAAGCGGCCCGCACAGCAGAGCCCGCAGTCACTCCAGCCTCGGCGGGCTGACCACCCTCGCGACGCGACACCGGGGCCCCGCGCACGGCACGCGGAGACCAGACCAGGCGCACAAAACGCGACGGACCCCCGCCGACGCTCGCCAGGAACCAAGGCCCGAACTCCGACGGGAGAAACTCGGAGCGCCCGCCTCACGTTTGAGGGCGGGCACTCCAAGTTCAGGGAGCGGCTAAGCGATCTCTGCGTGGGCTGGCCCGTTGGCGAGTATGTACTCGAGGGAGAGGCATACCGCGCCGCCCGCCTCAGCATGCTGGGCATAAACCGCCGACCCCGGCCGTACGGCGCAGGCGGCCCGTAGGAACGAGTCACTCATGCCGCGCCTACTATCCTCACCCTGACCTTAGTGACTGCGCGCACCCACCGCCGGGGTGGCACGCCGCTGGTTCATGCGGTGACGGGTTCGGGTTGGTCGAGTTCTGGTAGTAGGCGGTCGTTGAGGACGATCTCGGTGATTGCTCCGATGGTTCGGTGCGGGGCCAGTCGCGCTGTAGCTCGCTGGAGAGCGAGACCCACGTAATTGGCTGGGCTCCGGCTTGGATGACACGCTTCATCGCGCTGCGGTGGGCTTCGTGTGAGGTACCATCGCGTCGACGACGGGGTAAACCTCGTATCCGTCGCGGAGCGCGTCGCGTGCCGTGAACGCGATGCAGATCTCGGTCCACAGCGCACAGATGATCAGCTTCCGGCGCCCGGTTGCGTGCACCGCCTGGACGAATTCGACGTCTTCCCAGGAGTTGACCGAGGTGCGGTCGACGGCCTTAGTCCAAGACGGTGAGCTGCCGGTTGTCTTGCTTGCAGGAGAGCCAGCCAAGCATCCCGGCTTTGCTGGCGACCCATCTTCCCTCGAGGCTGTCCCTATTGGCCTGGCGTGCTCGGTTGCGAGCCCGAGGCGGGCCGGAATCTTGCGACCTGCTCGGTACTCCGCTGCGGATGTCGTTTCGGGCGATCTCACAGGACGACGCTCATGGGTCATCACTACGGGGTTCATGGATTCGAACACCGGGTGGAAGCGCCACGCTCGCGTGCCGTGGAGAGCAAACGACGAAGCAACCACTCGACGAGGACAGCCGACGCGACAAGGGAAGCGTCTCCCGGCGCACGCGTGGACGCGCTCGCGGGGGCGGGTTCCGGGTGATAGCTGCGCCGACGGAAGCCAGCGCCAAGCGCCTCGTGGACAGCCGAAAGGCGGACGCGATCATCAACCTCGATACCGGCCAGTTTCAGACGGCGCGGGCGGCCTCCACCGTGGCGCCGATCGGTCCGATCCTGCAGCAAATCATCTCATCGCAGCCGCTAGGGCTGCACATGGCGACCAGCGACGTTAAGCCCATGCCCGCCGGCGATCCGACTGGGCTCGGGCTCTTCTTCACGTGCTTCGAATTCGTCTTCGGCGGCATTCCGGCGGGCGTCGCGCTTGCACTCACCATGACGAGCCGTCGGCCGGCGTCGCTGCCCGACGCCGGCGTTCGAGTCGGGCTGATCGTCGCCTACTCGATCCTGCAATCGCTGGTCGTCGCAGTTCTCGCCGACGTCACACTCGGCTACGCGGGAGACCAGTTCTTGATCATCTGGGGGTGGGGAGCGCTAGTCACCGTAGCCGCCATAGGTAGCACCGCGGCGGCCATCGCCGTGTTTGGTGTGCCCGGCGCGCTCCTCCCGATTATCGCCATCCAATTCTTCGGCGTTCCCGCGGCGCCGCTTCCAGGCCCCTGGAACTTCCAGCCCGGACTGTTCAGGGTGCTGGGTCCGTTCGACCTGATGGGCGCCGGCGCAAATGCGATCCGCAACTCGATCTTCTTCTCACCGGCGTCGCAGACCCAGAACATCGTGGTGCTGGTGGTCTGGGCAGTGGCTCCGCGGTTGGTTCTGGCCGGCAACGGTTGGCGAAACCAGCGACACGCCGTGGCAGCCGTGCCACCGGCGCCAAGCGGCGTCCCGGCCGCGCAGCCCAGCGTGTGAACACAACGCCGCGATGGCGAACGTCGGCGGAAGACACGAGAGCCGGCAGCATGGCTCGGAGGACGTCGTCGTGCCGGCCAGGTCCACGCCCGATCCAGATAGCCGAGGTCGCGGCAAACGATTACTGGCCCCGCAGGGTGCTCCACGCCACCATCATGTGCGAGCCCCGCTCGACGCGAGCGTCCTACGCCTCTCTTCGAGGCTTTTCAACCTGCAGCGGGTGGTCACCCATTAGGGTTACGAACTGGTTCATGTCGAAATAATCCCGCCAGGCGCTGATCTCGCCGTCCCGGACCTCGAATGTCCCCATCACCGGGAGTCCGAACGAGGTGTCGGACAGCTTGAAAACGTCCCACTGCTCGGTCATCACAACCGGACCATCGGCCGCGATATTGATGAGGCGGAATTCGATACCCTCGACGCCCGGAGCGCCGGGCCGGATGTACGAGTCGATGTTGTCGGCGATGTTCTCCCTGCCGGTGACCGGCGGGAGCGGAATGTTGTGGTGGACGGCGTCGTCGGTAAAGAACGCGGCTAGGTCATCGATCCCGCGTCGCTAGACCACGCCTCGCAGAATCGGCGCACCACCTCGATCGGACTCTCCATCTGGCTCCTCGTCTGGTCGAGCTTCGGCGAACAACGCTTGGTTGTTCTGTCCGTCTGATCTTGCGTTAATTGGTTCCCACTGGCATCCGGGAAACCCTTAGTCTCGGCTCGTGTGATGTCGGGCGTATTGGGTTAGCGGGTCTGCCGACCTGACGGCGCGGTCAGTAGGCGAGTTGTTCGTCGGCCGCGATCACGCGGGCGACTCGCCGGAGCGACGGGACCGGGCTGGCGCCTGACCTCTGAGGACGACGCTCGGTCATGGACTGGGGAATGCCCGGATTCGAAAGGCGCGCGTGACTGCCACCATCGGCCAGGTCCCTTGGGTCCGGTATTGGCCGTTCTCGTCATTGATTTTGAGATACAGAACTGATCGACCGTGATGAACACGACGGCGTTTCTCGGTGACAAGCCGATCAACCTCACGGATCATGGCGCCATGCGCCTCGCCGGTCCGGGCATCTTCCCACACCCAACATACTTCGCAGCTCCACGAACGCTGCGTGCGTTCGAGAGCCAGCTCGGCCCCACCCACGACGACGGCGCGTGCGAACGCAACGGAAGCTACTGGCGATGAGATGGCGATGGTGTCCGCGGCGTCCCATCGGTCACCTGAGTCGCTTACGCGACCCGCTGCATCTGGCCGTGTTCGATCTCGCAGAGAGGCGTGAGCTGTTGCTCTCCGAGAGCCCGGCAGTCGATTCGGTCGTCGCCGCGGCGTCGACACTGGGAGTCTTTCTCCCCGTCGCCATCGGCCACCGGTGCTTGGTCGACGGCGGGGTGCTGAACAACACGCCGATCTCCCACCCGGGTGAACTCGGCGCGTCGCTCGGGCGCCAAGGCGTCGGCAGTCACCTCACGCTGGTCACGCGATGCCTGTGAGCCCTACAACCGCCTCTGCCGTCGAGCGGCGGCTCGTGGACAAAGCGGTCCTCGCGTACGTTGAGTGGCGCGAGGAGTGCACGGCCGTATGGGATGCCTACGCCCGATGGACGTGTGCACCCGCCCGGGAAAGGGCTCACGTCGACGCCGCGTATCGGGCGGCGCTCGATCGCGAAGAGGCTGCGGCGAATGTCTACGCGAAGCTGATGGCACGCGTCGGCGACCTGTTGGAAACCGGCTTGGATGACCCGCTCGAACCGCGAGGTTCCGGTTGACCTCCGAACGTGATTCGCGCCTTCCCACCTCGCTGGTGTTCGACCAACTCGTCCGCCATTGGCGTGATGGAGCCCCGAGCACCTAGTTCACGCGCGAGGCGCAGATCCAGGGCAGGTCCGGTCAGCGCTGGGATACGCGCTTTGGGCCGGCACCACGGGCGAGCTGGCGGCCAAGCAGCTCGTCAAGCGCGGCGCCGGCCGGGCGCCCCTGCTCCGGATCGACCTCGCGGTGCCCCGCGATGTCGACCCGGCCGTCAGCGGGTTGGCCGGGGTCGAGATGCGAACGCTCGACGATCTCGAGCAGGTCGTCGAGAGGGCCCTCGTGCGACGGCGCGGTGAGGCACCTGCCGCGCAGGCCGTGCTGCGCGTCGAGGTCGCCCGCTTTACGGATTGGCTGCGGCGTCGCGAGGCGGCGGCCTGACGAGGTGAGAAGATGTCTGCGGTCAAGAGTCACCCGAAGATGGACTTGTTGAAAGCCACGACCGGATCCGGCGGCGGTGGGACGGTCGCGGTGTTCCGCATCGACATGTTCGGGCTGGAATTAGCGCTCTATTGATCCGCTGAGACGAGACTGAAGTCGATGAACTCCCGGCACGCTCGTGAGCGCGAGATCGCTGTGGTTCTGATGCGCCACGGGATGGACTACCTGGTGCGCGCGTTTGGGCTCGATCGGCTGGTGTCGGTGGAGCGGGCACTCGCCCGCTACGAAGCTCGTGAGGACTTTCCCACGCCGCCGGAGAATCTACGGCGCGCGTTAGAAGAGCTTGGGCCGACGTTCGTCAAGCTCGGTCAGCTTCTCTCGACGCGTCGTGACCTGCTGGCACCGGATTACCAGGCCGAGCTGGCCAAGCTCCAGGACGCTGGCCCGCGCGTGCCCGGCGAGGTAGTACAGGACACGCTCGAACAGGAGCTCGACGGCGGCAAGGAGGCCTTCGGCTCGTTTGAGCCCGAGCCGATCGCGGCGGCGTCGATCGGCCAGGCCCACGCCGCCACGTTGCGTGATGGGACGCCGGTGGTCGTGAAGGTCCGCCGTCCGGGAGTAGCCGAGATCGTTGAGCAGGACGTCGAGATCATGCGGAATCTGGCGGCACGTGCGAGCCGGCGGTGGGAGGCCGCGGCGCGATATGACGTCGTCGGTGTAGCCGACGAGCTGGCGAACGGTCTACGAGCGCAGCTCGATTACCTGCAGGAGGGCCGCAACGCTGACCGGTTCGCGGTCAACTTCGCGGCGGTACCCGGCGTCGAGATCCCGAAGGTGTTCTGGGACCTGACCACGTCTCGGGTGATCACACTGGAGCGGATCGATGGCAACAAGATCACCGATCTACCGGCGCTCGATGCGGCCGGCATCGATCGTCACGCTCTCGCCACGCGCGCCGCAGGCGTCGTCGGGAAGATGGTGTTCGAGGACGGCTTCTTCCACGCCGATCCCCACCCCGGGAACTTCTTCATCCAGCCAAGCGGTCGGATCGGGATCGTCGACTTCGGGCTGGTGGGTACGCTCGAGAATCGCGTGCGCGAGCGGCTGCGCAGGCTGTTGATTGCGTTCGAACGAGAGGACCCCGAGCGACTCGCCGACGCCCTGCTGGGGCTTGGCACGTCGACGACGCCGGTCGACCGATCCCAACTCACCGACGACCTCAGACGGCTTCTGGGCAGCTACTCCGGGAGCAGCCTCGGCGAGATCGCTCTCGGACGCGCGATCCACGACTTGCTCCAGATCGTTCGCCGTCACCGACTACGCGTCCCAGCGGACTTGGCGTTGCTGTTCGAGGTGATTGCGGTCGAGGAGGGGATAACCGCAAACCTCGATCCCGACTTCCGGTTCGCTGAGGCGCTCGCGCCCTACGCGCGCCCCCATGTCCTCACGCAGCTGTCGGCACCCGGGGCGGGCCGGCGCGCCCAAGACGCAGCGCTCGACCTCGAAGAGCTGGCGCTCGAGCTACCCGGGGAACTTGTTCGCGTGCTCGACGCTCTGTCCTCCGGGAGCTTCGAGCTACACGTGAGGGCAGTCGAGCTCGAGCGGTTGGTCGAGCGCGGCGAGCGCGTCGGCAACCGGATCGTGCGGAGCGTGATCGCCGCGGCTGTGATCAACGCCGTGGCCGAACTGGCTGTCGGCGCCCGGTTCCATTTTGCGCAAGCGGCGTCCATCGCGTCGCGACCGCAGGCGCCGATAGTCAACCGGGATTGCGGAAGAGCACCACGCGGTCGGCTCTCGTCCGGCTCTCCGCTGAGCGCTTCGGCGGTTTAGGATCGTTGCGTCATGGTTGTTGGTCCGCCTTCCGGGGGCGTCGGGTTGCTTGGTCGGCGCGCTGAGCTTGTGGTGTTAGATGGGTTGCCTGAGGGGGCGCGGGAGAGGCGGAGCGGGGTTTTGGTCGTGCGGGGTGAGGCGGGGATCGGGAAGACGGCGCTGTTGGAGTTGTTGAGCGTCGGCGTCGGCTCTGAGGGTGCTGCGGGCAGTGGGGGTGGAGTCGGAGATGGAGCTCGGCGAATGGCTCCGGCGCGAGTCCCGGACTCTCGAGGCCCGCCAGCAACTGCGGACAGCGCTTGAGATGTTCACCAGCATGGGCACCGAAGCGTTCGCAGAGCGCGCCGAGCGCGAGCTGTTGGCAACCGGCGAGCACGTCCGCAAACGCAGTGTCGAGGCCCGCGCAGAACTCAGCGCTCAGGAGGCACAGATCGCCCGGCTCGCCCGCGACGGGCTCTCCAACCGTGAGATCGCCGCGCCGCTGTACATCAGCCCCCACACGGTCCACTACCACCTACGCAAGGTGTTCGCCAAGCTCAACATCACCTCGCGCAACCAACTCGGGCGCGTACTGAGCGACGGCTCCGGTGAGCGATCGGTGGCCGCCGCTCCGAAATCGCGCCGCGGATAGAGCCGGCACCGCGCGCCCCACGACCACCAAGCACGACTACCCATCCGGGCGATGCGTCTCAAAGTGCCCCGACGTAACGTGGCGGCGCGCGTAGCGATCAGCCTTCTCACGTAGGCGAACAATGACCGCGAACGGAGCGGATCCCTTCACGCTTTGCATTTACGTGATGTTTCATGTAAACTGTGTGTCAAGAGGTGCCCTACGTCGCTCCACACATCTCTCGAACGCGCGATGCCTCGGCTCATCACGATCGAGCGCCTGGTCGGCAGTCATGGCGTCTCACGAGATGAGCCAAGCACCGTCGCGCGTTCGATGGCCGGAGGGGCAGTTGCTCGGCCGGGAAGATGAGCGCGACGCGCTGGAGCTACTGCTCGATCGCGCGCGCGGCGGCCACGGCGGCGTCTTGGTGGTGCGTGCAGAGCCAGGGATTGGCAAGACCGCGCTGCTCCAATACTCAGTCGAGGCAGCCTCCGGGTTTCGTCTGGTTCGTGCGGTCGGGGTGGCCAGACACAGTGGCTGCGGCTCTTCGCGACGATACGCCCGGTCAACGCTGACGCCCAACCCAGCGCGAACACTGGCGCTCCGGTCAACTCGAACTGAGACAAGCAAGCGACAACCGCCCACCTCGTGATTCCCAAGTTCGGACAGATTTGGCGCATTCCAAAGCGGCGAAGGAAAGTTGCTTTATTAGTGCCTACCGTGTCGAAGCACGATCAGCGGCTTTTCTACGACGCGGCACGACCAAGGACGATCCGGGAGCATCGACTAAGGAATTCCCGGATTCGACGCACGCGCGTGATTGCCACGATCGCCGCGACATCTCACGGGTGGACCCAAGTTGACACTCAAACCCGAAGGAGGCCCCATGGCCGACAACCCAAACCCGATCACCATCGAGAACTCAGTCGTGATCCTGATCGACCACCAGCCTTGGGTGACGTTCTCAATCCAGTCGATCGATCCCACCCTCGTGGTCAATAACGCGACATCCCTCGCGACGGCCGCCAAGGCAGTCGGCGTCCCAACTTTTTGACAACGGTTGGCGCGAAGGGCGGCCTGCTCGAGGATCCGATCATCCGGCGGATTAGCGAGGTCTTCCCCGACCAGGAGCCGATCGATCGTGTCTCGACCAACGCGTGGGCGGACATCAGGCCCGAGGTCGAGGCCACCGGTCGGCGAGTACTGGTAGTCGCGGGCATATGGACCGAAGTGTGCCTCGCCCAGACTGTGCTCTCCGCGATCAAGGACGGCTACACCGTTCACTTCGTCAGTGATTGCTCGGGCGGCCTGAGCCAGGAAGCTCACGAAGACGGTAAGCGGCGCATGGTCGAGGCCGGCGCTAATGGCATCAACTGGGTCGCTCTCGCGACCGAGTGGACGCCCGACTACACAACCCCCGAGCGGGAAGCACTCAATCCCCGGCATCCTCGCGCGTGGCGGCGCGGTTGGCCTCTCCATCGAATACCTACTCGCGAACGCCCGGGTCCCCGCGCAGAGCGCCTGAGCGATCCCCCCAAACTTGGAATGCCCGTCCTCAGTCAGCGGGGTGGGCACCCTGAGTTCCTCGCGCACTTGACGCGAACCACCGAAACGGATGCAGGATGATCAGATGGCCATACCGTCGGGCTTGTACACGATTCGGATAAGGGGCCGCCTGGGGGCTACCGCCCTGTCCGCCTTGACATGCGCGCGAGGCCGAGACCGCATGAATGCCTAGGCCCAAGCGGGCTCGATGTCCGCGGCTGACCCAATGGTTTCGCGTCGCTGGTTGATCCTCGCGGTCGTCGGGGTCGCGCAGCTGATGGTCGTGCTCGACGCGACGGTGGTCAACATCGCGCTCCCGTCGGCCCAGCGGGCGCTGGGTTTTTCAAATGGCGAGCGCCAATGGATCGTCACTGGCTACGCGTTGGCGTTCGGGAGCTTGCTCCCGATCGGCGGGCGGATCGGCGATCTGTTCGGCCGAAAGCGCGCGTTCCTGACCGGCCTGATCGGCTTCGCGGTCATGTCTGCAATCGCGGGGCTCGCGCAGAGCTTCGGATGGCTCGTGGCAGCGCGCGCGGCCCAGGGGGCGTTCGCGGCGTTGCTGGCGCCCTCGGCGCTGGCGGTGTTGACGACGACCTTCCGGGATTCGTCGGACCGCAACCAGGCGTTTGGGATTTTCGGCGCGATCGCGGGAAGCGGTGGCGCGGTAGGGTTGCTCCTGGGTGGAGTTCTCACTCAGTACCTGTCCTGGCGCTGGACCCTGTACGTCAACGTGCTCTTGCTGCTGGCGATTTTCGTGGCGATCGAGCGGCGCTCTCCCAACTCGCTTCTGCCGCTCCGTGTGCTCGCCGACCGCAACCGGTCGGGCTCCTACATCGCGATCCTCGTGACCGGCATCGGGCTGTCGGGGTGATCTTGCTGCTGACCTTCTACCTGCAGGGGATCCTCGGCTACAGCCCGATCAAGACCGGTATCGCGTTCCTCCCGATGGTCGCCGCGACCATCCTCACGTCAACCACCACCAGCACACTCCTCTTGGCGCGCGTTGGGCCGCGGCCGCTCGTCGTCGTAGGAATGGTGGTCACCGGCGGCGGCATGGCACTGCTGACCCGGCTTGGGCTGCGGTCCACGTACGCGAGCGACATTCTCCGGCGCTGCTGCCGATCGGGGTGGGAGTCGGCCTGGTGGCGACCACCTCGATCAACACCGCGACGGCGGGCGTCAGGCCGGCAGACAGCGGCATCGCATCCGCGCTCGTCAACACCAGCCAACAGGTCGGGGGTTCGGTCGGAACCGCACTACTCAACACGCTCGCGACCACGGCGGCCGCAAGCTTCGCACGCACTCACGTCGCCGGCCCCGCGGTCCTGGCGCGCGCCACCGTCCACGGCAACGCGGTCGCGTTTTGGACCGGCGCCGGGGTCTTCGCCTTCGGCGCGGTCGTCTCCGGGATACTCCTGCACCCGCGAGACGCCCGCCTGGCTCCGGTGGTCGAGCCGGTGCCGGCTCATCACTGGTCACTCGGGTGGCACAGACCTCGCGCCGTCATCGACTTGAGTCATGGCATCTGACCAAACTGAATCACGGGTAGCGCAAGCCACGTCCGGACCCGAGCAGGTGGACGCCGCCAAAGCGCGCCGCAGCCTCCGCAACGGGTTCATCACGCTGGTCTTGGCGGGGGCGCTGGTTGTCGGGCTGCTGCTCGCGGTCCCGGGACTCAAGGGCGTCGCGACCACGGTGTCGCACATGAAGGCGCAGTGGGTTGTCGTGGCGATTGTGCTGGAGGTGCTTTCGTGCGCCAGCTACGTGCTGGCGTTCCTGCAGGTGTTCGACCGGGCGCCTGTGGGGGTCGGGTCCTACGTGGCGCTGAGCGAGGAGGCGTTCGGGGCGGCGGTGTCGCTGGGCGGCGCGGGCAGCCTCGCGGTCGGCGGGTGGCTGATGGTGGAGCGTGGCTCCTCGGCCGAGCGGATCGCTGAGCGTTCGGCGGTCCTGTTTTTGTACACGAGCGCGATCAACGTGGTCACGCTGATCCTGGCCGGCCTGGGCCTGTTCCTCGGCCTCCCCGGTCCAGGCAATCCGCTGCTCAGCATCGTGCCGGCGGCAGTCGGCGCGCTCGTGCTGGTGCTGTTCTTACTGTTGCCGCGCTACGTGGACCGGATCGTCCGGCGAATCCGACCGGGCCGCTGGCACACGTTTCTGATCGAGACGGCGGCCAGTGTGCGCGACACCAAGCAGCTGGTGTTTCACCCCGACTGGCGGATCATCGGCGCGATCGGCTACCTATGGTTCGACATCGCGGTGCTGTTCGCTTGCTTTGCTGCCGCCGGAGAGATGCCGCCCCTGGCCCCGGTGGTCCTGGCGTATCAGATCGGCTACCTGTCGAATTTCATCCCAGTCCCGGGCGGGATCGGCGTGCTGGACGGCAGCATGATCGGCATGCTCGTGCTCTATGGCGTCGGCGGCACCGTCGCCACCGCGGCCACGCTCGTCTACCACGCGATCTCGCTGTGGGTCCCGGCCGTGGGGGGCACGATCGCGTTCGTGGTGCTGCAGAAGACCAAGAAGAAGCCGGTCGTCCTGCGCAACCCGACCGAGGAACTGCACCCTCGGTCCCACTGATGCACTGTCGCGGACGGATCGCAGGCCTCAGTGGCCGACCAGGTGGATGACCCCAACACTGTGCAGTCCATCGAGTATGAGCTGGACCGCGAGTGCCGCGAGCAGGAAACCGAAGATCTTCTCCGTGACGAGCATTCGGCTCTCATCGAGATGGTCACTCACGCGGTTCGCCAATCGAAACACGCCAGCGTCGAGCGCTAACACCAGAGCGAGTACGCCCAGCACCATTGCGAAAACACCGAACGAGTCCGACTCGGCCGAGAGCGTCACCAGCGCGACGATCCCCGCCGGGTTCAGGAGGTACGGAACGGCCAGCGGGAAGACCGCGATCCGTTCCGGATCGCGGCCCTTGATCGCTTGACTCTCCCGCGGGTCGGCGGACCCGAGAACCATGGTGGCGGCGATGATGATCAGGATGACGCCCCCGGCGATTGACAGCGACCCCGTCGAAAAATGCAGGAGCCTCGCCAACAACTCGCCGAGTCCGACGAGGAGTACCGCGACCACCCCCGCCGTGGTGAGCATCTTGCGGACCACGAGTGCCTTGGTTGCAGGGTCCATCTCGGAAGTGACCTCAAGAAACGGAACGAGCGCGATCTTCGGGCCTACACCGATCAACAACAGCAGGAAAGTGTCGATCACCAGATAGATGTCGATCGACGTGTGATCCATCGCGCGTCCTCCTCGCCTTCTCATTTCGCCCGCCGCGACCCGACAGCCGCGTTGACCCGCTCGCCGCAAGACGATATCGGCGCGCTTCGGGAAGCAAGGGGCCGCCGCGAGGTCGAGCGTGTCGGGCATCTCATCGTCGCCGGTATTACGCTAGTCGGCGCCCGCGCGCACGGTCCACGCGGCGGAGCGAGAGAGGAGACCACGATGCGTGCAATCACCGTCAACGAATACGGCCGTCGGTGAGGGCGCCGAAAGGTTCCAGCCCGGCGAGGAAGTGTTCGGCCAGCTGCTGATCGCGCCGCTCGGCTCGGCCGGCACTTATGCGGAATATGTCGCCGTCACCGAGGATGCGCCGCTTGCGCGCCTACCGGAGGGCCTCGAGCCCACGATCGCCGCGGCGCTGCCGACGGCCGGAGTGACCGCGATGCAGATCGTCGAATCGCTCGGGCAGCTCACGGGGAAGACCGTGCTGATGGTGGGCGCCGCCGGCGGCGTCGGCTCGATCGCGTTGCAGCTGGCCGCGCAGGCCGGCGCGCACGTGATCGCTGTCGCTCGAGCCGACGCCGCTGTCCGCATGCGTACCTATGGGGCCGCGGAGACGGTCGACCACACGGCCGTCTCGGTGCCCGACGCGGTACAGCAGACGCATCCCGACGGCATCGACGTACTCGTCGACGTCGCGAGCGACGCCAATGGCTTCGCCACCCTAGCGGCACTCGTACGCGCAGGCGGCACGGCTCTGACGACACGGTACTTCGCGGACACCGAAGCGCTCGCGTCGCGGGGAGTCGCCGGTGTCAACTTCCCCGTGGGCATGTCGAGTGAGGCGTTGGAGCGGCTCGCCGACCTAGTCGTCAGTGGAACGATCGTCGTGCCGCCGATCACCATCATCAAGCTCGACGAGGTGCCAAAACTGGATGCCAACGCGCACGCCGACGGAAAGACGGTCATCACCCCCTTGAGCCTCGCCCATCGCCGATCTCGGCGACAAAGCGGCGCTTGAGCGAGTCACGAGCGCTCCACCGCTAGGCGGGAAGCGGCAGCGGCAAGATCGCTGCTAACGAGTCGGCGGGATCAGAAGTGCGCGCCGGTCTCGAGCTGCCTCCAGTCACTCAGATCGTCGGCTTCTCCGGAGGCGGCGAGTGTGCGCGGCTGATGGTGCGGGGGGTTGCGCGCGCGGGCGCCCAGCCTTACTTCGGTCCGCGACCCTCGGGTTGGTTCCGGGGGTCGTGTCAAGTCTGGTTGGGTGGAGCCAGCCGCCACGGCGCTGCGAGCCATCCTGGCTCCCGGGGAACTCAGCGGCCGCTCGGTGCTCGTCGTCGGTGGGGGTCCAATTGGGCAGCTGTCCTGCCGGCTCGCGCGGCATTATGGGGCGGCGCGTGTCTGGCTGAGCGAGCCGTCCGCTGAACGCCGCAGCTACGCCGAAGCCTCCCAGGCCGACCGTGCATTTGATCCGATCGTTGAGGCGGCGGACATCGAGCGCCTGAAGGTCGACGTGGTCCTCGAATGCTCCGGCAGCGAGCCCGGCATCCGCTCTAGTGTGGCTGCGGCGAGGCCCGAGGGCACGGTCGTCGTCGTTGGTGGCGGGCGTGCAGGCCTCGATCCGATCGCGATCCTGCTCAAGGAGCTACGCGTGCTGGGCAGCTTCACGTACGCCGACGAGTTCGCCGAGACGATCGCTCTGCTCGCGGACGGAGCGCTGCAGGTCGCCGATCCCGCCGGGACCTCCTCAATCGGGGCGAAGTCGCGCTGGCCGGCTGTCACCCCGAGCGTGCCCCTCTCCGTTGGTCGGCGTCCCGAACAGGACGCTCGACCGTCGATGCCCGCTCTCTCTGTCTCTCTCTGCGAAGCTTCTCTTGGTGACGATGATCGCGGTGGCCGAGATGTTCGGGATAAGCGGGCGCAGGAACGAGCTCGCCGCGCTCCTGGAGCGCTTCGAGCGCTGGGCCGGGGGTGAGCCTGGCTGCCAGCGCTACGTGTTCGCGGCGACGCTGGCCGATCCCAGTCGGTTCGTGCTCGTGAGCGAATGGGACAGCCAGGAGTCGCTCGATGAGCACTACAACTCGGAGGCGTTCGCCGACTTCCAGCTCGATCTGGACGGACTCCTGGCCCGCCCGAGTCAACTCACCGTCTACGCCGCCGAAGAGGCTGTCCGGCCAGCGAGCAGCCATCCGATGGACCCGCGCGACGCGGACTGATCATCTCCAGCCGTTCAGGCCGGGTATATGGTCCGTCCGCCGGCCTGTCGAATCGCCGCTTCCATTTCGGGCGTTGGCTCGCGGTCGGTGATGACGGCCGTGACGTCCTCTAGGCCGCAGACGTGATGTGGGGCGACGCTGCCAAGCTTGCTCGTGTCGGCGAGCGCGTAGGTGGTGTTGCTGTTGGCGATGATCACTCGGCGGGTGGCGATCTCGTCGATGTAATAGTCGGTGATGCCGTGTTCGGCGGAGACGCCGCCCGTTCCCAGAAATGCCACGTCGGCACGGACCCCGTTGAAGAACGCCACGGTGAGTGCGTTCGACACGGCTAGGTCGCCGCCCCGGACTCGTCCGGCGGCGACGAGCACTTCGACGCCTGGGCGTCCGGCGAGCTCGGCCGCGGCCACGAGGGAGCACGTGAGCACGGTCCCGCGGAATGTCTCGGGGAGCGCGCGGGCGCCGGCGAGAGCGGTGGTGCCGATGTCGACGATCAGCGTTTGATCCGCCGAGGTCAGGCTGGCGGCTAGCTCGCCGATGCGCCGCTTGGCTTCGGCGTCCGACTCGGCCCTGTGGGCGAAGGGCGCCTCTTCCCGGCGGATCGCCGTTGCCGCCATCGCGCCGCCGTGTACGCGACGCAGCTGATGGTGACGGTCGAGGCGAATTAGGTCGCGGCGGATCGTCTCGGCGGATACCCGCAGTTCGGTGGCCAGCTGTTCGGTGCTCAGAGTGCCGGCTCTATCCAGTGCGCGCAGGATGCGGGAACGACGTTCCTCGGGAAGCAATTGCCCAGTCTTCGTTGAAATCTGTGGAGTTCTGACCGTTTCCCACGGTAGCGAATCCCCCAGACGCCCGCCGGATTCGCTCTTCGGCGTGGCCTCGATCATCGGTCATGACGGCAAAGACTTAGCCCAGTCGCAGGAAACGTCTTGACAAGTTCTCCACAATAGTCCACACTTTTCCTCTACCTCGGGCACTAGTCCCAACAAACGCAACGATGCTCGAGGCACCACACAGCTTGCGACGGGCCTTCGCGGCCTCGCCGGGCAACGAACGAGGAGACGAGGAAATGAGTGTGGCTGCGGGTACGCCGTCCACGGACAGCTACGAGAACGCAGGGCTGGAGCAGTTCGGCTACCGGGCTGAGATGGAGCGAACGACGGGTCGGTTCGCATCGTTCGCGGTGGCGTTCGCGTTCGTGTCGATCGCCACCGGGACGTTCACGACGTATGGCTCGGTGCTCGCCACGTCGGGTCCGATCGGAATCTGGACATGGCCGATATCGGTGGTCGGCTCGCTCGCGATCGCCCTGATCTACGGGTCGCTAGCGGCGCGAATTCCGGTCACCGGCTACTCGTATCAGTGGATGTCACGCGTGGCGAATCCACTGTTGGGCTGGGGCATCGGCTGGCTATCGTTCACCTTCCTGGCGGTGGTGTCCGTTGCCGTCGACTACACGATCGCGTCCGCGGTCGCGCCGAACCTCTTCCACTACACCGAGACCGCCACGAACGCCTGGATCATCACCGGTGTCGTGTTGCTGCTCCAAGCGCTGCTGGTCGCGTACTCGACTCCGTGGTCTGAGCGGATCAACAACTTCGCGGTCAGCGTCGAGCTCGGCGGCATGGTCGCCCTCGTCGTACTGCTACTGGTCGTAGGGCGTCATCGCCCGCGACCTGTCGCTCCACAACCTGTTCAGCAAGGGCGCGATCCCGAGCCACGGCTACTGGCGGTATGGCTCGCTCACGCACGTCGGCCCGTTCTGGCTCGGCACCCTGCTGGGCGCGTTCACGATCGTCGGGTTCGAGTCGGCGGCCAACCTCGCCGAGGAGACCCGCGAGCCCGAACGAGTGGTGCCCCGGGCGATGTGGCAGGCGGTACTCGCCTCCGGGATCCTCGGCTTCCTGTTCCTCCTTGCGGTCACCGCTGCCGCCAAGAATCCGGTCAAGCTCGCCGCATCGAGCACGCCGATCGCCGACGTGATCAAGCTGGTGCTGGGGTCGGTCATCGGCGACCTGCTGCTGATCCTGGTCGTGATCTCGATCTTCGCGTGCGGCCTCGTGATCATGATGACCGGCGTGCGTCTGACCTGGGCGATGTCGCGTGACCGCCGCTTCCCTGGCTGGCAATGGTGGCAGCGGATCTCCCCGACGACGAAGACGCCCCGCAACGCGGCCTTCTTCCTGCTGGTCGTCTCCGAGGTGATCCTCGCCGTGTTCGCCAAGCGCACCGGCGTCCTGTTCAAGCTGTTCTCCGCGGCCACACTCCTGCCCGCGATCCTGTACCTGGCCACGGTTCTGATGTTCGCTTTCAAGCGCCGGCACCTGCCAGCCACTCGTGGCTTTGATCTTCGCCGCTGGGAGACGCCGGTGCTGATCCTGGCGCTGGTCTACCTCGTGTTCCAGATGCTCATCTTCCGCGACGCGTCGTTCAAGGATCCGTGGCTCTACATCCTCCTGATGGCCGCAATCGGGCTCATCTACTTCGCATACCTGCTGCTCAGGCACGGCCGGGAGGGCCTGGCCATGCCGGAGACGCAACTCGATCGACGCGCAGCTGTCCGAGCAGCCCGTCGCCCAGCAGCTGCCATGACCGGCGATGGCGTTTTGGCAATCGACCAGGGCACCTCAGGTACGAAGGCGGTCGTGGCCGACCCCGTCGACGGTGTCATCGCGCAAGCCGAGGTGCCCCTCTACCCGGAGTATCTGCCTGACGGCGGCGTCGAACAGGATCCGCAGGCGCTCCTCGACTCGGTTCTGACGGCGGGACGCCAGGCACTCGCCCAGGCCAGGCGTCCGGTCGGCGTGGTCGCCTTGGCCAATCAGGGCGAGACGGTCCTGGCATGGGATCCCGACAGCGGCCGCGCGCTGTCACCGGCGATCGTGTGGCAGGACCGGCGCGCCGCCGACGTGACCACGGAACTTGCCGAGCACGCCGACATGCTGGCCGCGCGCACCGGACTGGTACTGGATCCGTACTTCTCGGCGCCGAAGATGGCTTGGCTTCGACGCAACGTCACCACGGACGGGGTGGTCACGACCACGGATTCGTGGCTGGTGCACCATCTGTGCGGCGAGTTCGTGACTGACGCCTCGACGGCGAGCCGCTCGCTGCTGATCGACATCGATCGGATCCAGTGGGACACACGGCTGCTCGAACTGTTCGGACTCGCGGACGAACCGCTACCCCGGATGGTCGGCTGTGACGAGCTGGTGGGTACCACGACCGCATTCGGAGACCCGATCGGCGTCGGCGGCCTGATCGTCGATCAGCCGGCTGCGTTGCTCGCCCAGGGGTCCTGGGAGCCCGGGTCGGCGAAGTGCACCTTTGGCACCGGCGCATTCCTGCTGGCCAACACCGGGTCCCGAGCGTTGCGATCGAACGGCGGGCTGACCAGCTCGGTGGCCTGGCGCACTCGCGCACAGACCGCATACTGCATCGACGGCCAGGTGTACACGGCGGCCTCAGCCGTGCGGTGGCTCATCGACCTGGGGTTGATCGCCGAGCCGAGCGATCTCGACACCGTCGGCGAGGACTCGGAGGGCGTTCGCTGCGTCTCAGCGCTCGCGGGCCTGGCCGCCCCGTGGTGGCGACCGGACGCCACCGCGACCTTCACCGGATTGACGCTGGCGACGCGCCCGAAGCATCTCGTGGTCGCGCTGCTCCAGGGAATCGCCGCGCAAGTCGCCGAACTGACCGACGTGATCACCCCCGACCTCGGCCAGCCGTTGAGCTCGCTAAGGGTCGACGGCGGGCTCACGCGCTCACGGGCGCTGATGCAAGCGGTCGCCGATCTCACCCAGCTACCAGTCGGGCTCTACCCGTCGGCGCACGCCACCGCGCTCGGAGCCGCCGCGCTCGGGCGGATGGCGCAAGACGCCGACCTCGTCCTTGAGGACGCCGTGATGGACTGGACCCCGAGAACGACGTATGAGCCGCGCTGGAGCAGTGATCAAGCCGCTACGTTCCGGGAACGCTGGCGGGCCACCGCGAGCGCCAACCTCCCACCCCCGAGCGCCTGATGACCGACCTCCACGCGATCAAACCCTCACTCCACCGGCAAGCGCCGCACACGACCTACGACATCGCCGTCATCGGAGCTGGCATCGTCGGCGCGGCGATCGCCCGGGAACTGGCCGGCTTTCAGCTGTCGGTCGCGCTGCTCGAGGCACGCGGCGACGTCGGCGACGTAACGAGCAAGGCGAACACGGCGCTGCTGCACACCGGTTATGACGCGACGCCCGGAACGCTCGAGAGCCGGCTCGTCCGCCGAGGCTACGAGCTGCTGAGCGAGTACGCCACCCACGCCGGGATCCCCGTCGAGCGCACCGGCGCGATGCTCGTCGCCTGGAACCACGAAGAGGTCGACGCGCTCCCCGAGCTGAAGGCGAAGGCTGAGCGAAACGGCTACGACCGGGGTCACATCGTCGGCGCCGAGGAGGTCTACCGGCAGATCCCCGATCTCGGTCCTGGTGCCCTCGGCGGGCTCACCGTTCCCGACGAGTCGATCATTTGCACCTGGACCGCTTCGCTGGCGCTGGCCACCGACGCGCGGCTGCGCGGCGCCGACCTGCTGCTCGACCATCGCGTCGAGCGAGCCGAGGTCGGTACCTACCACACCGTCCTGCACACGAGCGGCGGAGAGGAGGTCCGCGCCCGTTACGTCGTCAACGCCGCGGGCCTGGGCGCCGACACCGTCGACGGCCTGTTCGGGCATCACCGGTTCACCGTCACCCCCCGACGCGGTGAGCTGCTCGTGTTCGACAAGCTCTCGCGGCCGCTGGTCAACCGCATCGTGCTCGCGGTACCGACCAAGCTCGGCAAGGGAGTTCTCATCAGCCCGACGATCTACGGCAACGTGATGCTCGGGCCGACCGCCGAGAACCTGACCGACCGGACCGCCACCGGGACCTCCGAGGCGGGCTTCGAGTTCCTGCTCGGTAAGGGGAAGGCGCTTATGCCGCGGCTGCTCGAGGAGGAGGTGACCGCCGCCTACGCCGGTCTCCGGGCGACGATCGACCGGAACGACTACCTGATCGAGACGGACCAGGACCAGCGGTACGTGCTCGTCGCCGGGATTCGCTCCACCGGACTGACCTCGGCGATGGCGATCGCCGAATACGTCCGCGATCAGCTCGGCTCCACCAGGTTGGCGCTCACTCCACGGACGGACCTGCCAGCTCCCACGCAGATGCCCAACATCGGGGAGAGCTTCCCGCGCCCCTACCAGCAGCCCGAGCGGATCGCCGCCGACCCCGCGTACGGCCACATCGTCTGCTTCTGCGAACGCGTCACGGCCGGCGAGATCCGCGATGCCTTTGGATCACCGATCCCGCCGCGCGACATCAATGGCCTACGACGACGAACCCGAGCGATGAACGGCCGCTGTCAAGGCTTCTTCTGCGGCGCCGAGATCCAGGCCCTGCTCGACGCCGACGGTCAAGCGCTCAGCCCAGAACCGATCCACCAGCGCCAACGATGAACGGTCCCGCCGACCTCTTCCCCGAGGTGCTCATCATCGGTGGCGGTCCCGCCGGCCTGACCGCAGCCGCGACACTCGCCCCCCGCGTAGGCGGCCAAGTCCTTGTCCTCGACCGAGAATCCGCGGCCGGCGGGATCCCCCGCCACAGCGACCACCCGGGCTACGGGATCCGAGACATGAAGCGATTCATGTCAGGACCCGCGTACGCCAAACGGCTCGTCACCAACGCGCTCAACGCCCGCGCGACGATCCAAACGCAGACGATGGTCACCGGCTGGACCGACCGGCGCACCGTTGAGATCACCAGCCCCAGCGGTCGCCAGCATGTCCAGGCCCGAGCGATCATCCTCGCCACCGGCGCCCGCGAACGACCGCGCCCCGCCCGCCTCATTCCGGGTGATCGCCCCGCGGGGGTATACACCACCGGTCACCTGCAGAACCTCGTACACCTGCACCACCAATCGCCCGGGACTCGGGCCGTCATCGTCGGCGCCGAGCTCGTCAGCTGGTCCGCCGCGCTGACACTCCGGGAAGCACGCTGCCACCCCGTCCTCATGATCAGTGCGCACCCCGCACCCGAGGCCTACGCCGCCTTCACCATCCCCGGCCGGCTGGCACTAAGAATCCCAGTCGCCACTCGCACCCGACTGATCCGCATCATCGGCCACGGCCGCGTCAGCGCCGTCGAGATCGAGAACCTTGACACCCACACGCGGCGCACGATCGACTGCGACACCGTCGTCCTGACCGGCGACTGGATCCCAGACAGCGAACTGTCCTGCACGGCCAACCTCGAGATCGACCCCAACACGCGCGGCCCGCTGATCGACACAAGACAAGCCACCAGCATCCCCGGCGTGTTCGCCATCGGCAACCTCACCCACCCGGTCGACACCGCCGATGTCGCGGCTCTGGACGGGCGCGCCGTCGCGCAACACGTTCTCGCCGAGCTCTACGAGCCGACGCCTGCCCCGGCCGTCTCCGGCCCACGAATCCTGCCCGGCAAACACCTCAGATGGATCACCCCGGGAATTCTTAATCCAGCCGCCAAACCGCCGCGACGCCGACTGCTCGCCTGGCCACGAACCCACTTCAACCTCCCCACGATCACGGTGACCCAGGCGGACCACATCCTCGACCGCCACCGCCTCCCGTGGCCGGCCTCCCCCGGGCGAGCGTTTCGTATCCCATCGTCGATCCTCTCGGGAATCCGCAGCGATGGCGGCGCGATAACGATCGACCTCGAATAGCCGAGGTCCGAACCACTCCGTCGAAGCTTCTAACGCCGAACGAGAGCTCGTGACCGAGAGCTACCAGATCCTGGCGCCGAAGAGCTCTCGGCGCCGCTCGACTGCTAGCGCCTGGGTCTGGCCAGAGGCAAAGGTTACGTCAAATATACGCGCTTACCGGCCGGCGCCAAAAATTGCACCGTGGTCACATCTGGTCGGCGCGTGATGTGCATTTCTACCCTTCGTGATCAACGTCGTCCGAAACCTGCGCAAAATCTTGCGGCGAGCGGCGCGAACTGCGCGACTGGCGGCCGGGTGGCAGGGGGGGACGGGTTGGCGGACTCCTTCCGATAATATGCGCGTGGGTCGAAGGACCCGCGGAGATAGGGAGAAGAGAAGACATGGAAGCAGCGTTGGGTTTGCTGCTGGTCGTTGCGATCGCTGGATCCGGTCTCGGAGCTTGGCGGCTGACGTCATCGCCGCGGCGAGTCCTCAGTCCTGAGCGCGAGGCCATGCGCAGAGCGCTGCATCACGCCATAGCGACGCTTCCACATCTCCGGCGCGGTCTCGACGGGACCAGCGCCAAGGCAGCCGCTCCACACCTGCGGGCGCTGACCCAAGCGACAGCGGTCGCGATCACCGACGGTGACAGGATCCTCGCGCTCGACGGGATCAGCGGAAATGACGCCTCCGCGTCTCATCTCCTCGACCTGTCTGCTCAGGTGATGGACGGCCGCGTCCACGTGCAGCCGCGGACGAACGGCGTGCGGCTATCCGGATCGAACGGATCCGCGGTGGTCGCGGCCCTAGTCATCCAGGACGAGAGCGTCGGCGCATTGATCGCGCTGTACGACCAGGACTATCGCCTTCGCCCTGAGGACGCTCGCGTCGTCGGGGAGGCCGCCGCGCTTGTCTCGGCTCAAGTGGAGCTGTCGGTCGTCGCCGACCAGGAAGAGCGCCTGACGCGGGCGGAGCTCCACGCCTTGCGGGCGCGCATCTCGCCACACTTCGTCTACAACTCGCTCGCTGCGATCGCTAGCTATATTCACTCAAATCCCGAACAGGCACGCGAGTTACTCGCGGAATTTGCCGAGTTCACCCGGTACTCGTTCAAGAGAGAGAAGACTTACGTCACTCTCGCCGAGGAATTGCACTATGTGCAGAAGTACCTGCGGCTGGAACAGGCACGCTTTCGCGATCGGCTGACGGTGCGCGTCCAGGTAGATCCGGACGTCCTGCAAACCGTGGTGCCGGTGCTGTCGCTTCAGCCGCTGGTCGAGAACGCGGTGAAGTACGGCGTCGAAACCCGGTCCGGTGAGCGAACGATCGACATCATCGGCCTGGACCGCGACGTCGACATCGAGCTGCGCGTAAGGGATGACGGGATCGGGATGAGCCCTTCCGAGGTGGCACTGGCGCTCAGCGGAGAAGCGAACGGGACAGGTCTGCACAATGTGGACCGGCGGCTCCGGGCTGCTTTTGGAGAAAACTACGGACTCGAGATCGAGACCGAGCCTAACCATGGAACGACCGTGGTCGTCGCGGTCCCGAAGTTCCGAGTGGGGGTCCGAGCGGCGTGAGTGAAGCGGCGCTCAGCGTCCTCGCGGTCGATGACGAAGTGCCGCAGCTGGAGGACCTGGCTCGGTTGCTGCGCGCGAACCGCCGTGTGAGCGACGTCGAGACTGCAGCAAGCGCGCACGACGCAGTCATGAAGGCACGCGCACACGGATACGACGCAGTTTTCCTGGACGTGCGGATGCCCGAGCTCGACGGTCTCGAGCTCGCGAGAGTGTTGAATGCGTTCTCCAAGTCGCCGGCGGTCGTATTCGTCAGCGCGTTCGACACGTCAGCCGTCGCGACGTTCGAGCTCCGCGCGTTGGACTATTTGATGAAGCCGGTCACTCCGCCGCGGATCGACGAGGCCCTCAAGCGGGTCCAGGCGGCTTCTCCCCTCACAGCGGAAGCCCCCGAACCGGCTGTGGGTCGGGGCTCGGTCAACGCGCGCGACGTCATCGCCGTTGACGACCTTCGGACGCGCGGAACCCGGCTGGTGGCGCGGAACTCGATCCTGTACGTCAAGGCCTACGGCGACTACGTCCGGGTATACGCCGACAGCGGGCGCTATCTCCTGCGCTCCTCGCTGACGGACGTCGAGCGACGTTTCGCCGAGCAGGGGTTCCTCCGCGTGCATCGTCAGTACCTCGTAAATCTCAGCCGGGCCGTGGAGATCCGGGCCCAGCTCAACGGCACCGCCGTCATCCGGGTCGAGAGCGGGGCAGAGATACCGGTTGCGCGCCGGCATGTTCGGGAATTGCGCCGCCGGGTGCGCGAGTGACCCCGGGCTCGTCACTGGCCCGGCGGACCGCTCGCGATGAGCTCGCAGAGGACACCGCCTACGGCGAGCTGTATCTGACCCAGTTGCGGCGCGCTCAACTCGAGCTGTCGCTGCTCGGTCTCCTGGCCTTCGGCGGGGTGGTCGGCTCGCTTCCGTTGCTGTTCGCGCTGGTACCGGCCCTCTCGCATTTCGCGTTGCTCGGCGTTCCGCTCGCCGCATGGTTGGTGGCCGCTCCAGCATTCCCCGTATTCGTCGTGATCGGAGCGGTCTATGAGCGGCGTGCCAACGCGCTCGACGAGTCGTTCCGCGATCTGATCCGCGGGGAATGACGCTCGCGATAATCGCCGTCGCGGCGGTGACGCTCGCGACGGTCGTGATCGGGGCGTGGGGCGTTCGCTTCGCGCGCACGACGTCGGATCTGTACGTCGCCTCGCGTGCGATTTCTCCTTGGTGGAACGCAGCCGCCGTCTCTGGCGAGTATCTGTCCGCGGCGAGCTTTCTGGGCATCGCGGGGCTCGAGATGCAGATCGGCGTGCCGGCTTTGTGGCAGGCGGTCGGCTTTGCCGCGGGCTACCTGGCCCTGCTGCTGTTCGTGGCAGCGCCGCTCCGTCGCTTCGGGTCCTACACCCTTCCAGATTTCGCGGAGGGACGTCTGGCGAGCGCGTCGCTCAGACGACTGGCCGTCGCCGCCGTGCTCGCGATCGACGGCTTCTATCTCGTCCCCCAGTTGAAGGGCGCGGGCATCGCCTTCGAAGAGGTCATGGGCGCGCCGTACTGGGCCGGAATCGTCGTCGTGGGGATCGTCGTGACTCTTTATGTAGCGCTCGGAGGTATGCGCGGTGTCAGCTACGTGCAGGCGTTTCAATTCTGGGTCAAGACCGTGACGATCGCGCTCCCGGCGATCGTCCTACTGATCTACCTCGGCGGTATCCCGAACGGCGGCACCGTGTTCGGCGGTCAGCAGCCACACGCCCCGCGAACCGGACTGGTGGTCCAGCTGCACCAGCCCGTGCTGGTGAGGTTCCCCGCAGCCACGGGCTTCGAGGCGGCCGGACACCATGAGTACGCCCGCGCAGGAGAGGAGGTCAAACTCCCAGCCGGGCGGGTGGCGTTGCCACCCGGAGCCGACATCCCTCTCCCGAGCGGAACGCCGGCGCAGACCGGAAGCGAATGGGCTCGCCCCGTCACATCCCGCGGCGAGGGGTCTCCTCTGTACATCTACTCCTTGTTGCTGGCGACGTTCCTGGGGACGATGGGGCTTCCCCACATCCTCGTCCGGTTCTATACGAACCCTGACGGCCCCGCCGCGCGTCGCACGACCGTACGCGTGCTCGTACTGCTGTCCGTCTTCTACCTGTTCCCCGCGGTCTACGGCGCGCTTGGCCGCTCGCTGGCTCCGGGCCTGTACCTGACTGGGCAGACTGACACCGTCGTCCTAACCCTTCCCGCCATCGCATGGCCCGGAACGGGCGGAAACGTGTTGGCGGCGATGACAGCCGCTGGCGCATTCGCGGCTTTCATGTCGACGTCCTCGGGCCTGCTCATCTCGATCGCGGGGACGATCTCACACGATGTTTGGGGACGTGGTCGGCCGCTAGCGAGCCTGACGGTTCGGCGGCGCCGGTTCCGCATCGTGGCAGCTTTGGGCATGGCGGGTCCGGCAGTCCTCGCGCTGGCGGCGCAGAACATCGACATCAGCATCATGGTGGGGTGGGCGTTCGCCCTCGCGGCCAGCACCTTCTGCCCCCTCTTCCTGCTGGGTATCTGGTGGTCGGGGCCGACCGCGGAGGGCGCCGCGGCCGGCCTCATCCTCGGTGGCGTGCTGGCGGTCGGAGCGATCCTCGCCGGGGCACTCATCGGTGCGCAGAGCGCCGGCGGTGCGCTTAATGCGCTGTTGACCCAGCCGGCCATCGTCTCGGTGCCAGTCGCGTTCGCCACGATGATCACGGTGTCGCTTGTGACCGCGCGGCCGGAGGACGTGAGCGCCCAGATGCTCGTCCTACATGCGCCCGAGGGATTGGGGCTCGAAACCCTCGAACGCGTGCGGGCATGACTATGAACCCTGGTCATCGTCAACGGGCGGGCCGAGCCGCCGGACTCTCAGGCGCCTGCGGAGAGGCGCCGTCCGTGGAGCGCTAGCTGTTCGCGCGACCCTGTCAGCGAGGCCCCCACAGATGCCGCCGGCCGTTTGTCGTGTTCTGCTGCCCGTTCGTCGCATCGGCCATTTACGCGTCGCTGCTCTCAAGCTACGGTAAGCCGGCTACGGATTAGAGCGTCATGCCGGTGCTGCCCCGAGTCTGTGCGGGGGGTTCTCCATGGGCGCTGTCGAGAGAGTGTTCCGTATACACCGTCATGACGGAGGGAGTATCGGTGCGTGCAACGAGTCGTTCGCTCCAGTGGCCACTGGCTGTTGGTCTGGTACTGGCTGCGGTGATATTCGCAGTTGGTGTTTCGGGCTCTGCGGCTCGTCCCGCGCAACACAAGGCGTCGGACCCAACGGGCGGAGGGACGTCCGGCGTGCTGAATCTCCACGAGGGGAGCGCGCTGACGCTTGCGCTGTCTGGAGACGATCACTCGATCGTCATGAATTTCATGGGGAATCTCTGGACGATGCCGGCGGCAGGCGGTACGGCAACGCGAATCTCGAGCTTGTCACAGGACACGGCCTATCCGACATGGTCACCGGACGGGAAGACGATCGCGTTTCAGTCGTATAAGAGTGGGAATTTCCACATCTGGGCGATGAACCCGGACGGCTCGAATGTCCGTGAGCTGACGTTCGGCTACTACGACGATCGCGAGCCGGCCTTCTCTCCGGATGGCACACAGATTGCCTTTTCCTCCGATCGGCCGGTGGCGGGGTCGCCGCCGGGAACTGCGAGCGGTAGCTACAACGTGTGGGTGCTCACGCTGGCGACGGGGCAGTTGACCGAGATCACGAATGACGCCGTGCTGAGCAACGCCTACTACCCGACCTGGACGCCGGATGGTTCGCATATCACGTACGTGGACTCGACTCACTCGATCGATTCAGTCGCTGCCAACGGGCAGGGTTCGGCCCAGACGCTCTACACGAATGCGTCGATGACGCTGTACTCCCCGACGTACTCACCGGATGGAAAGAACATCGCGTACGTGGGGCAGAGTTCGGCTTCAGGGGGGCCGACGAGTGTGAACCAGGGGCCATTGACGCAGTTGTTTGTGAATGGCCAGGCGGTGTCGGGCGATGAGGATGTGTTCGCGTTCCCGGCGCCGTGGTTGTCGAACGACACGCTGGTTTATGCAGCGAATGGCAAGATCTGGCAGCGGAACGTGACGACGGGGGTGGTGACGAATGTCCCGTTCTCGGCGCGGGTGTCGTTCGCGCGGGCTTCCTATCCGATGAAGAGCTACAACTTCTCCTCGACCGCGAAGCAGCACGCTGTGGGGATTGTCAGCCCGGCATTGTCGCCGGACGGAAAGCAGGTCGCGTTCGTTGCGCTGAATCAGTTGTGGTTGATGAAGATCGGGCACAAACCCCACGCGTTGACGAGCGACAAGTTCTATAAGGCGGATCCGACGTGGTCGCCGGACGGAAAGTCTTTGGCGTATTCGACTGACTCGCAGGGGTCGATGGCGATCTTCATCCGCAACATGCGGACGGGGGCGACGCGGAAGTTGACTGCCCCGTTCACGGGACCGGAGGTGCAGTTGGCGTGGTCGCCTGACGGCAAGAAGATCGCGTTCCAGGACACGCTCGATCTGGAGGCTGGTGCCCGGGAGATGTATGTCGCGGATGTCGCGACGGGGAATTTCCAGAAGGTATGGGGGACGGCGAACTCCGCGGGCCTCAGCATCAACTCCGACTTTGAGCCGGGGCGGCCGACATGGGGGCCGGACAGCAACACGATCGCGCTGGCGGTGTTGCAGCAGTACTCGAACCGCTTCCGCGAAGGTGTGAGCAAGATCGAGACGGTCGACGCGACGTCGGGCGCGACGAACGAGTACTTCGCGGATCCCACAAAGCCGTACGAGACGATCAGCAACCGAGTCGAGGACGACGGGCCGGTGTGGTCGCCGAACGGCAAGTACATGGCCTACGTGATGGATAACGTCTTGCAGGTCGTGCCGGTTGATCCTGCGACCGGGGCACCCAGCGGCGCGGCCAGGCCCCTGACGGTCGAGGCGGCGGATCAGCTGAGCTGGTCGGGAGATTCGCAGCACATTCTGTATGACTCGGGCGGGACGCTGCGGCTGATCTCGATCAACGGGGGCGCGCCGAAGACGGTGCCGGTGGATCTGACGTGGAGGCCGCAGGCGCCGCCATCGGGCGAGAAGGTGATCCACGCTGGAACGCTCTGGGCGGGAACGAGCGGTTCCGAGCAGACCAACGTGGATATCGTGGTCAGCGGCAACAAGATCGTGAGCGTCGGGCCGGCTCAGCCACGGTCGACGTACGGTCCTGGCGTGCAGTACGTGGACGCGTCCAAGGACACCGTGATTCCGGGCTTGTGGGAGTCGCACGCGCACGAGGGGATGGATCAGCCGTTCGCGGGTGGCCGCACGAATCGCCTCGAGCTGGCGATGGGGATCACGACCGAGATCTCGATGGGGGACGAGCCGTACCACTCGCTCGAGGAGGTCGAGTCACAGCAGTCTGGCGCGGCTCCCGGCCCTCGATACTTCTGGGCTGCCGAGCCGATCGACGGCGGCAGGATCTTCTACGCGTGGATGCGGGCGGATCCGAATCCGCAGGCGCTGACGACGGATCTTGCGCGCCTCGCGAAGCTGAAGCCGGACGTCCTCAAGACGTACGTGAGGCTGCCCAACAGCCTCGAGCAGATTGCGATTCAGGCGGGTCACACCCTTGGGATACCGTC
Source organism: uncultured Solirubrobacterales bacterium (assembly GCA_963709205.1). Lineage (GTDB taxonomy): Bacteria > Actinomycetota > Thermoleophilia > Solirubrobacterales > Solirubrobacteraceae > Palsa-465. The sequence continues at coordinate 429,363 of CAVPVP010000008.1, read as the reverse complement.
GTTCTCGCACTACTTCTGGCCGGCGCTGGCGTACGGTCAGGATGGCGGCTCGCACTGGGCGACACAGCGTCTTGGCTACCAGATCGCGGTGTCAAACGACGTCGTCGCCTACGACGACACGATCCAGCTGTACGCCCGCTCGGGAATGTCGATCACCACCACGCCGTACACGGGCGCGCCGAACTTCCTTCCCGACATCAACGGTCAGCCCTTCAGCAATGACCCGCGGATCAAGGCGCTGCAGAGCCCGTGGCAGTACGCGCTGGCACAGCAGGAGTTCGCGGCACCCCCGCTCACGGCGGCGCAGTTGTCAACCCAAGTCGGGACGACAAAAGCGCTGAAGAAAATTGTCGGAGCGGGTGGCACGGCGCTCATCGGTACCGATAACCCGATCGGCTTTGGCAACTTCGGACAGGTGATCGCGATCAGCGAGGTGGCACAGACTGGCCTGGGCAACTATCAGGCTCTGCGCGCGGCGACCGTCGAGCCCGCGAAGGATATGGGGGTGTCGAACCAGCTGGGCACGATCCAGCCGGGGATGATCGCCGATATGGATGTCATCCACGGCAACCCGTTGGAAGACATCGAGACGATCGCGAACGATGTGTATGTGATGCAGAACGGGCATCTGTACACCCCGCAGGAGTTGATCGGGCCATACGGGGCGAGCAGCGCCGCGGTTGCTTCTGCGACCAAGCGGGCATCGCGGGCGGCGCGACGCGGAGTCCCCGTGTGGGAGACCCCTGGCGAGCTGGCTCGACGGGTGACCTTGGACCTGTCACAGCTCTGCTAGGAATGGGCCGGTTGTCAGGTGCTCGGGCGAGCGTCGCACATTGCGTCGGTCGCCCGAGCGCCGTGCTGGCGCTGGCGGCCGCTTTGGTTGCGCTGTCGGGTGGGGTCGCGCGCGCCGACGGCGACCCTGCCAGCGATTATCTGGTTGCTAATCAGGTTTTCCTGAGCTCGCAATCGACCGGCATGTCGCCTGCTCAGCGGCAGTTGGTGGCCACCGTGGCCGCGGCAAACCGCGCGGGCTTCGCGATCCGAGTAGCGGTTATTGCCAGCGATTACGACCTGGGGTCGGTCACTGAGCTTTGGGATCAGCCGCGCACGTACGCACGGTTCCTTGGCGTGGAGTTGTCGCTCGCGTACCGGCGGCAGCGGCTGCTGGTCGCCATGCCGAATGGCTTCGGTTTCAACTGGCCGGGTCACGCTACCGCGCCCACGTATCGATTGCTCGCGACGGTGTCACCGGACAGCGGCGCAGGGGCGGGTCTAGCTGCGGCGGCGGCGGTTGCGATACGCCGGCTGGCGCGCGCTTCGGGAGTTGCGCTTCCGCCGAACCAGCCCGCGGCGGGTGGCGGATCGGCGTGGCCGGGGAGCGCTGGGACTCTGACGATTATCGGGGTCGTGGCTGGCGGGATCGCTGCACTCTTTGCGTTCGCGGTCGTCGTCACCCGAGCGCGGCGTCGGCTCGCACTGCGGGGGAAAGGACTGCAGGTCCCGAGGAGTGCCCGGCTGCCGCGAGCGCTGCGGTGGGCTATTCCCGGGCTGGTGGGGTTGTGTGGGGTTGCCGTCGCCGCGCCGATCCTTGCACTGGGCCGCTCCCGTCGGAGTAGCGTTCCGACCGCCTACTCGGCTGTCTCGCTGGTCTCGCCTCCGGCGGCCAGCTGGGGTGCCGGCGATCGTCGCGCCCCCAATTTCGTACTCCGTGGCCAGGACGGCCGACCTCTGTCGGTCGCAGCGAACGGAGGGCACCCGGTGATCGTGACGTTCATCGATCCGCTGTGTCGCAACTTCTGCCCGCTCGAAGCGCAGGTGCTGAACCAGATGGAACGTCAGATTCCGGCGGCTCACCGGCCGGTGATCCTCGCGGTCAGCGTCGACGTGTACGCGGACGCGCGGCGGTACCTCCTCCAAGACGATCGGGAGTGGCGTCTCGTCCCAGAGTGGCGTTGGGCCGTCGGCCGCCCGGCGGACCTCGCTGTCGTGTGGAAGAACTACCGAATCGGCGTCAAGGTGAGGAAGTGGCGGATCAATGGGACCGTGACATATCGCATCGACCACACCGAGGCGGCGTACGTGCTCGACACGACCGGACACGAACGTGCGCTTTTCGTATGGCCGTTCAACCCGCAGGACCTCGAGCAAGTGCTTCGTCAGCTTGCTTGAGGAGCGAAGGAGTTATCAGACAGACAGCTCCTGCGAGCAACAACTCGGTCATTCGCGATCTCCGGAGCGCCACTGCCCAGAACTCGGTCAACGCATCGGCCTGGCTGGAGCGGCGGGCAAGCGACCTGACCAAGACGCAGACGGCGGCGACGACAGTGCGCTCGGACCTCGGGCTTCCGCGTGCGAAGTCCGAGGGTCATAGCCTGGCGCGGCTTAGGGCGACGATCGGAATCGGCCGCGTGGTCTTCTTCTGGTATGCGTCGTAGCGGTTGCCGTTGTTGTCGTTCACGAGCTTCCACAGACGGGCGTAGTCGGCGTCGCTGGGCCCGATCTCGGTGGCGGTCGCCCGAAACTGGCTGCGCGCGATCTGGACCGTCACCTTTGGCTCGGCGCGGAGGTTGAGCAGCCAGGCTGGGGCTTTCGGGTCACCGCCCTTGGATGCGACGACCAAATAGCGTTCGCCATCCGTGGCGTAGACGAGCGAGTTGGTTCGGGTTTGACCGGTCTTGCGACCGCTGGTGCGGAGCATGAGACATGGGACGCCGAGCAGGCGGTGGCCGATCAGGCCGTCGGTGTGCTCGTAAACGAAGGCGTGGACCCGGAGGGTCGTGTGAAAGACACTTTCGGAGATCGACATGAGCGCAGACACTACGGTGGCGCGGTGTCCGACGCTGCGTGCCGGGCGCCCGCTCCTCGCCCTCGCCGAGGCAGCGCAGCCGCGCTGCGCCAAGCGCGAACCTGCGGTGGCCGATGCGAACCGATTAGATTATGGGTTTTGCCTCCTCTCGCAGCATCCGGATCTCGGTCTGCGCGCACGGTTGACCGCGGGTCGGACCACGGAGCCCGCCGAAGAGCGCGTCCACCGGCAAGGTTGAGCGGAACGCGGCGCGTGGGTCGAGTTGCTCCCAGATCGACCCCGTCGATCGTTCAGCGCCCGTGACGAGATTCAGGATCCTCGAGAGGCGCGAACGCCGACTTGACCTTTGGGGCCAGCGCTGCTCTTGTGCGGTGGGCTACGGCCCGTTGTTTCTCCGGACGCCGCTGCGGCTAGCCAGGTTGCCGGGCAAGCGCGGTTCTGTCGGTGTCGTGCGCCGCTGGTCCTCTACGGAGACGCTGTGGGAGCAGGGTGAGAGGGCATGCAGAAATTTTCACATCTTGACGACGAGGCGGCGATAGGGTGCCCGTGACGCAGGAACAGACCAACCTTGACTGGGTGAGGACGATGGATAAAAGCAGCGCGCGTAAGGCTGGACTGGGGCCGAGGGGACGCCGCATCGGTATTTGGCCTTTGGCGGCCACAGCCGTGATGCTCGGGCTCTGGGTGTTTTCGCTTGCCGGTTCGGTCGCTCACGCGCGCGCCTCCGGCTCACGCACCGCCACCGCCACCGCCACCGCCAGCGGCGCCGCGGCCGCCACAGCGTGTGGCCTGGGCCATGGGGTGAAGCACGTGATCGAGCTCACCTTCGACAACGTGCACTTCTACCGGGACAACCCGAACGTGCCCTCCGACCTCGAGCTCATGCCGAATCTGCTGAATTTCATCGAGCAGAATGGGACGATGCTCTCCAACAACCACACGCCGCTGATCGCGCACACCGCGGACGACATCCTCACCACCCTGACCGGCCTGTACGGCGACCGCCAGGGGATGCCAATCTCCAACAGCTATCAGGCCTACAACCCGAATGGGACGACCGATCCGGCCGGCTCGTTCGCGTACTGGACCGACCCGGTGTTCGACACGGCCAGCACCCCCAGCCCCGGCCACGACACCAACCCTTCCATGGTCTACTCGGCGACACCGCCCGCTACCGCCTTCCCGAAGCCCGCACCGAGCACAACGACGCCCGCGCCTTGGGTGCCCTTTACCCGTGCCGGCTGCGACGTGGGTGCTGTCGGTACCGCCAACATCGAGCTCGAGAACACCGCGGTCGACATTCCCAAGGTGTTCGGCCCCGGGTCGCCCGAGGCGCAGCAACTCGCCGCCGATCCCGACAGCTTCAAGGACGCCGAGACCGCAGACTACGTCGGGGTCGCGGTGCACTGCGCGACCGAAAGCGCATTCTGCAGCTCGGCGCAAGCGCTGAAGTTCGGGCAGGCCAGTCCGTCGCCCTCCGCAGTGCCGGACCTCCTGCCCGACGAACCGGGCGGATACACGGGTTACCAAGCCCTGTTCGGCCACCGGTACGTGGCTCCCCAGCTCGGCGCCGGGACCCCTGACCTGACTCACAACGGCTACCAGGTCACCAACGCCGCCGGGAACCTTGTCGACCTCAACGGCAATCAGATCAACGGGGCGTTCCTCAGCAACCACCCGGGCTTCCCGGGTTTCGGCCCGATTAACGCGTCCCAGACCCTGGCCTACGTCGCCGACATGCAGGAGGCCCGCGTGCCGGTGACCTACGGGTATATCGCCGACATCCACGGCAATGAGCACATCCCTGGAGTGTCGGCGTGCGTGGGGGCTCCGAGCGCTCTCGGCAGCGGGTCGGCGTGCTACATCGCCCAGGCCCAGTACTACAACCAGGCGTTCGGCACCTTCTTCAAGCGCCTGGCCGCCGACGGCATCACCCCCGCCAACACCCTGTTCATCGTCAGCTCGGATGAAGGCGACCACGAGGCCGGCGCCAACGTGGGCCGCGCCGTCGAGCCCACTCCCGCCAACTGCGACGGCGCGACGGTAACCGGCAGCACGGTCACTCCGGACATTCCCTGCACCTATCCGGCGGGCAGCTTCGGCGAGCTGGCGGGGAACCTCACGGGTCTCCTGGCCACGGAGAAGAACGACACGACGCCGTTTAGCCTCGAAGCTGACACCGCACCCGAGTTCTACGTGACCGGCAACCCCTCTCCGGCCTCGCCTGCGGTGCGTACGCTGGACCGTGACGTCGGATCGCTCACCGCCTCGAACCCATACACCGGCACGACTCAGAACATCGCCAACTACCTCGCCGACCCAACCGAGGAAGCGATCCTCCACATGGTAAACGCGGATCCGGCTCGCACCCCGACGCTGGCGATGTTCGCCAGGCCCGATTACTTCCTGTCAACGGGTCCGGCCAGCTGTGCACCGTGCGTGACGCAGAACACCTCGTTCGCGTGGGATCACGGCGACTACGCCGCCGAGATCGACACGAACTATGTGGGGCTGGCGGGTCCCGGTGTCGCCCAGCGAGGTCTGGACGGCTCCCCGCCGGCAGCCGGTCCGAATTCAGCCGGCCCCAACAGCGGCCAGACCACCGTGCCAGACAGCGGCACCACGGGCACCTGGACCGACGAGACCGACATCCGGCCAACGATCATGTCGCTTGTCGGGTTGCACGACGACTACAAACCAGACGGCCGAGTCATAAGCCAGGTTCTGGCCAAACCCTCCCTCGCCATCAGCTCTCCGACGGTCGAGGCATTGGGGGAGTGCTACAAGCAACTGAACTCCAGCGTCGGAGAGTTCGGCACATCCACCCTGCAGGCTTCCACGCGGGCCCTCGAGAGCACGAGCTCTGGTGACCGGGTTTACACCGATACGGAGGCGGCCCTGTCTCTGCTCGATCGCGTCCGAGACTTCGTGGCCGGGGGGATAAAGAACTCGCTCACCGCCGCTGAGTTCTCCGGCATCGCGGTGCGCGGCGCCCGCGGCCAACTTGCCGCTTGCGACGCCGTGATCGCCGCGGCCAGGTTCCTCGGCACCGCGGGAATCGCGCACGGGTCTTCGGGGTGGGGAGCGCGCGTCGATCGAATTGAGGCTGGCGGCCGGGACCGGTAGCACGGCTTCGCGAAGGATCGGCCGGGTGGCAGGTCTGTGACGTCCGTGTGACCCGGGCGTTGGTAGAAGGAGCCAGTGCAGCTGGTAGCTTCGCTTCGCGCTTCAGACTCCGATCGGGAGCAGGTCGCCGAACGTCTGCATCAAGCAATGGCGGAGGGGCGGCTCAGCGAGGACGAGCTTGAACAACGGCTTGAAGTGCTGTACGGAGCCCGGACCTACGGCGAACTTGACGCGCTCCTCGCCGACCTCCCAGTCAAGCGGTCTCCGGTGCCGGGCGTTCGGCTCGGGCGCTTAGTCGGTGTTGTCAGCGTTGTGACGCTGGTTCTCACGGTGCTCGGCGTCCTTGCCATCCTGCGCGGCCGCACCGCTGTCGCGGTCCTCGGTGGGGGACATCGGCGCTACGTCAGTCTCCCGGATTCGTTTGCAGGTCCGCATGAGGGTCTGGTCATCGCGGCGGCGCTGGGCGCCACAGTCGTGGCGTTGTTGACATCTGCAGCATTCGTGTGGGCCTTGATGGACTCGAGGTCCCTGCGCCGGCCCTGACCGTCTGAACCGGTCCGGCCAGATGGCTCGCGCTTCGTAGGTGAACGCGATCGTGAGCCTGCGGCCGGAGGCTGCGCTCGCAGAGCCGGCTCGGGTCGACGAGCGAGCGGCGGGCGGTGGTGAGCAGCTCGGGCCGCTGCACGACGCGCGGGCATTACACGAATTCTGCGCGGTGCTCGTGAAGGAACTCGGCCACCGGGCGCGGGGGGCGGCCGGTGATCTGCTGGAAGGTGTCGGTGGTGTAGTCGTTCTCGCCGGCGAGGATTGACCACTCGCGCGCGATGAGCAGCTCAGCCGTCCCCGCGGGTACCCCAGCGCTGATGAGGCGCGCGAGAAACTTCGACTCGGCAAGGTCGCTCGGGTCGTCTAGGCGGGTGGGACGCATGTGAAGCCCGTGGGGTTCGCCGAACGCGCGGCGGGCTTTGTCGGGGTCGCGCACGAGCGCCGCGACCGGATCGCCGCGCGCGAGCAAGCCGCGGACGATCTCGCTGCCGACGCGGCGCAGTTAGGATCTCAAGCGGACTCAAACGGAGGAAGACACATGCCTGAACGCTCAGCTGAGATCGAGGAGGTTCTGCGCACGACCTTCGACGCCCTCGCGCGCTCCGACGTCGATGAGATCGGAAGGCGCACCTCGCGCGATCCGTGCGTCCTCGCCATCGGCTCGGATCCCAGCGAGTGGGTCGAGGGCTATGCGGAGTACATGCAACTGTTTCGCGAATCGACGCCGAACAGCGAGCTCGGCGTCACGGCCGGCCTTGACGACGTGCAGGCGTTCCAGGAGGGCGGCGTCGGCTGGGCCGCGGGCCGCGGGTACTTCGAGATGGAAGGCAAGCGCGTCCCGGTACGCTTCACCGCTGTCCTACACCAAGAGGATGGTGAGTGGAAAGCGGTGCAGGCCCACGCGTCGATTGGTGTGCCCAACGACCGCATGCTCGACGCAATGTTCCAACCCGGCGCTTAGCGCGCAATCCTCCTTTTCGCCAGCCCGGGGTGTGGCGTCGGGTCGGCCCGGCCGGAATGCCGAGCCGATCCAGTCGCGCTCCGATTGGTGTCGCGTACGCCTTTGGACTCTCCCGAGGGCACGCCGGGAAGGGAACCACAATCCAGTGACGGCCGGTTTACGGCTGGGGCTGGCCCCGGGCTGAACGTTTTACGTTCGGGGTGATCGGCGGGCGAGGTCGACGGACGGCAGCGGTTGAGCGAGCTGAGTTATCCGGTGTCGCCGCCAGCGGTGACATGGGTGCGTGTCGCAAACTGAGTAGGCCCGGATAACGCCGACATAACAGCGTTACGCCGGTGTTATCGATGGTCGGTTACAACAGGGCGTCGGCCAACCCGGACTGTCGAGCTCATGCGTCTCGCACCGACCCGAATACTGCTCACCGGTGCCGGCAGAGGCGCCTGGATCACTCTCGCCGCCGCCGCGGGCGTGGTGGCGATCGCCGCGTGCGGGTCCTCGAGCAATCCGCACACCGCGGCCGACGGGGGCGGCGTGGCGCAAGGGATCAAGTTCGCCGATTGCATGCGTTCGCACGGGGTGCCGACCTTCTCGGACCCTGGCGACGCGGGCGGCGGGATTCAGCTCCCCCAGGTCAGCTCGCTTCCATCAAGCCCCGCCGGCTTGAGCTTGGCATTCGGTCTCCGCGGGGCGGTCATCGCGATCCCCAGCACGCTCAACCCGCGATCGCCTACGTTCAAGCAGGACGCAAAGGTGTGTAAGTTCCCAGGAGCCTAGGCTCCACCACCGGTCCGGGTGAGCCGGCCGCGAGCGCGGCCGGGTCGCCAACGGACTCACGCGCCAGGTCGGCGAGCTGACGATCGCCTGGGTGGCAACCCGCTCGTCCGGCATCGCCGGCACGCGTGACCGCCTCGTCAGCGCGGTCGCGGCCGCCCTAGCGGCAAACGAGACGCTGCGGGCTTACATTGGGGCGCAAAACAGTTCCGAGGGCGGTTGTCAGCATGGATAATCCGCCCGAATGGGAGCGCGATTGCTGGATTCTCGGCTCAACAAGTGCGGTGTCCTCGTCGGCGTCGTTTCTGCCGTGGTGCATTCGGTGGTCGCGGGGGTCGTCCGGTGATTCGACGCATCTCGTCCCCTCGGTTCGTGGGCCGGGTGGCCGAACTGGAAGTTCCTGATCATCCAGAAGTGAGGAAGCGATGAGAGACGAAACCGAGCACAAGAGCTTCGGCGCACTGGATGAAACGCGTGAGTTCCCGCACGGCAATCCGCCGGAGGAAGGAGCCGGGCCGGTCATCCGTGACCCGAACCCAGCCCGGTGGGGGCGCACAAGATTGCGATCCCGGCGTGGCGCGGCGCCCGCCCATGTCAGCGGACCACGCCGACGCCGGGACCCCCCGCCCAAAGGCCGGGGTTGAGAGGAGATAGCTCGCGTATCGGCGTCTCGACCCGCGCGCTTTAGACCGCCCGCGCACGCGGTCGGGATTCGGACACATCGCCGACCGGAGCCGTCGCGCGACGGATACACCGGAGCGGCTGTCGGCGCCGCGCGTAGGCGTCCGGGCAACCCATGGCGGGGGTCAACGCTTGCCTGAGGCTGCCAGCGTGGGTCTGAACATCGAGCGCGTGTCCCGTTCCTCGGTAGGCTGCGATCTCCGACTCGAAAGGCTTCTCATGATGTCTCCCGATGGGACTCCTACTCGCGGTCGCAGTCTGCGATCGACCATCTCCTCCAGTGGCGAGTTGCGGCTGGAGTTGGCCGAGCGCGATGTTCCCGACCCGGGCGGCAGTGAGGTGGTCGTGGCCGTCGAAGCGTCGCCGATCAACCCGTCGGATCTTGGCGTGCTGGTGGGTGCGGTCGCGCCTGGCGCGCTGCGGCCCGACGGGGCGGATCTCGTGGGCACCGTTCCAGAGGGGGCGTTAGCGCTGTATCGCGACCGGCTGGACAAGCCGCTGCCGGTCGGCAACGAGGGCGCCGGCACCGTGATCGCGGCGGGCCCGGAAGCGGCCGCGCTGATCGGCCGTCGTGTCGCGCTGTTCGGCGGGTCGATGTGGGCTGACTACCGCGTGGCCGACGCAGCCGCCGTCGTGGGACTACCCGACGATGTGAGCACCGCCGAGGGCGCAGCGCTGTTCATCAACCCGCTCACCGCGCTATCGATGGTCGAGACGATGCGCGCCGAGGGCCATAGCGCCCTCGTCCACACCGCTGCGGCCTCCAACGTCGGGCAGATGCTCGTGCGGATCTGCGCCGCCGACGGCATCGGCCTGGTGAACATCGTGCGCCGCGCCGAGCAGGCCCACGTGCTGCGGGACCTCGGCACGGTTCACGTCGTGGACTCGTCAGGGCCCGACTTCGCCGACCGGCTCACCGACGCGATCCGCGAGACCGGCGCAACCCTGGCCTTCGACGCCATCGGCGGCGGCTCATTGGCAGGCGACATCCTCACCGCGATGGAACGCGCGCAGCCGCCGCTCACGGCGTACACGCCCTACGGAACGACGGTGCACAAGCAGGTCTATATCTATGGATCGCTCGATTTCTCCCCGACCGTCATCGATCGCAAGTTCGGACTGGCCTGGAGCGTCGGGGGATACCTGCTCACGAACGCGCTGGCGCGCCTGGGCGGCGAGGCGATCGGCCGGATGCGCACCCGCGTCCTGGCCGAGGCCAAGACTACGTTCGCCTCTGGGTACGCGCAGACCATCGGGCTACGCGACGTCCTTCAGCCTGAAGTCCTCGCTGTCTGCGCACGCCGCAGCACTGGAACGAAGTACCTCATCGACCCCTCGAGCGACCGTCCAACCTGACCAACTGCCGACAAGCCGCAACGGCAGGCCGCATGTCTCCCGCTCAACGCCACGGTCTCGATAGCTGCCCCGAGCAGCAACCACTGCGGCGCGGCCGCTTCGGCGACCGTGCGCCTGACGCTCGCGTAGGCGAAGCACGCGCCCCGCTGTTGAATCGAGCGATCGCCGGCAACGCGCGGAATCTGCCTGCAAATCCAGCGGACGCGACGATCTCCACGTGAACGCTTTGTCAGCGGTTTCCTGCCGCTTCCAGCGCTCGCCGTGGGATCTTTGGGTGCTTCTTGGGTCGCCCAGCGGCGAACGTGGGTAACGTCGCTTCCGTAACGAGTTCGTTTTGAAAGGAGAATCCGCCGTGCCGATGATCATCAACGGCCGCGAGGCGTCAGCTCCCACCGACGCTCGGGTCTCGCTGCTCGACTTCCTGCGCGAGCACTTGGAGCTCTTCGGCACGAAAAAGGGATGCAACCAGGGAGCTTGCGGCGCCTGCACCGTGCTCGTTGATGGCGAGCGGGTCCTCTCTTGCCTGGCGCTTGCCGTCCAGTATGAGGGGCGTGAGGTGACCACGATCGAGGGTCTGGCCTCCGGCGGCGCGTTGCATCCGCTGCAGCAAGCATTTATCGACGAAGACGGGTTTCAGTGTGGTTATTGCACCCCGGGCCAGATCTGCTCGGCGGTCGGGATGGTCGAGGAGGTTCGCCGCGGCGTCCCTAGCTATGTCACCGACGACCTCGCGGCCACGGACATCGAGTTCAACCACGACGAGCTGCAGGAGAGGATGAGCGGCAACCTCTGCCGCTGCGGTGCGTACAACGGAATCGTCGAGGCGATCACCAACGTGTACGCGGAGCAGGGCGCGTGATCGAGCTCACTTACGCGCGCGCCTCAGACGTGGACGATGCGGTTCGCCGCGCGGCGGACGGACAAGGGCGATATCTCGGCGGGGGCACGAACCTGGTCGACCTGATGCGCGAGACGGTGGAGACGCCGTCGGCGCTGGTTGACGTCGCGGGTCTCTCGCGGGAGATCGCTCCGACCGCCGACGGCGGGCTGATGATCAGCGCGGCGGCCCGCAACACCGCGGTGGCCGAGCACGAGGCGGTCCGATCCGGGTACCCGCTGCTCGCTCGCGCGATCGTGGCCGGCGCCTCGGCGCAGATCCGCAACATGGCGACGGTCGGCGGCAACCTGCTGCAACGCACCCGCTGCACTTACTTCTACGACACCGACGGCTCGCGTTGCAACAAGCGGGCTCCGGGCGAGGGGTGCGACGCGATCGAGGGTTTCAACCGCATGCACGCGATCCTGGGTGCGTCACCCGCGTGCGTGGCCACTCACCCGTCGGATATGTGCGTCGCGCTGGCGGCTCTGGACGCCGTCGTCCATCTTCGTAGCGTGTCGGGCGAGCGCACGGTCGACCTATGCGATCTGCACAGGCTGCCCGAGGATCGCCCCGATATCGAGACGGTGCTCGAGCCCGGCGAGCTGATCACGGCCGTCGAGCTGGCTGCGCCCAATCACGCCGAGCGCTCTACTTATCGCAAGGTGCGTGACCGGTCGAGCTACGCGTTCGCACTGGTCTCGGTCGCGGCTGCGGTCGAGTTCGACGGCGACGCGATCGTCGGAGCGCGCCTGGCCCTGGGCGGGGTCGCTCCCAAGCCCTGGAGGGCGCGGCGCGCCGAGGAGGCGCTGCGCGGTCAGCCGGCGACGGAGGCCACGTTCCTCGAGGCGGCCGACGCGGAGCTAGCCGATGCTCGCCCGCTTGCCGGCAACGCGTTCAAGGTCGAGCTCGCCCGCCGCACCCTCGCCGCTGTCCTCAGGCAGTTGACCGTAGGAGCTCGCCCGTGAGCGCCGAAAAATCCCGACCCGCAGTCGCGACGGTCCCCGAGAACTGGACTCCGACCACCGGTCCTGATCCGTTGGCGCGGGCCCAACACGGACTCATCGGAGCGCAGGTGTCGCGCCTGGACGGCCCGCTCAAGGTCAGGGGGGAGGCGCGCTTCGCCGCCGAGTACGTGATGGAGGGCATGGTTTACGCGGCGCTCCGTTACAGCACGATCGCACGCGGTCGCATCACGACGCTCGACACGGGCGCCGCCGAGGCAGCGGCCGGCGTCGTGCTCGTGATGACCCATCGCAACGCGCCGCGAATGCAACCCCCGCCGCTGTTCCTGACGGGGCCTAAGGCGGCCGGCGGCGCCGACCTGCCCGTGATGCAGGACGACAGCATTCATTGGAATGGTGAACCGGTCGCGATCGTCCTGGCCGAGACACAGGAGCAGGCCGACCACGCCGCCTCGCTGATCGAGCTCGCGTACGAGTCGTCGCCGCCACGAACATTCGAGCAGGCCAGGACGCATCCGCGGACGCCCGACAGCCTGGTAGGACAGCCGGTCGAGGTGCTGGTCGGCGATGCCGAGGCGGCATTGATCGACGCCCCCCACTCGGTCGATCTCACGTACCGGACGCCGCGCCACAACCACAACGCCATCGAGCCCCACGCGGTGACGCTTGCGTGGGATGGCGACGCGCTCACCGTCCACGACGCCAGCCAGGGAGTGAAAGGGCACGCCTGGACGTTCGCGCAGGTCTTCGGCATCGAGGAGGAGCAGGTGCATGTCACCTCCCCTTACGTCGGTGGCGGATTCGGCGGCAAGACGCTGTGGTCGCACCATCTGTTAGGGGCGGCCGCGTCGAAGCTCGCCGGACGTCCCGTGCGGATCACGCTCTCACGGGAGGGCGTTTATCGGCTGGTCGGCGGTCGCACGAACACCGAGCAGCGAGTCGCGATCGGCGCCGATGACGACGGCCGTTTCAAGGCGCTTATCCACACCGGCATTTCGGCGATCACGCCGTACAACGCGCTCGCCGAGCAGTTCACGTTCCCCGCGCGGCACATGTACGCGACAGAGACCCTGAAGACCGACCAGCAGGTCGTCGACATGGACATGCTCGCCAACTCGTTCATGCGCGCGCCGGGGGAGTCGGTCGGCACCTTCGCCCTTGAGTCGGCGATCGACGAGCTCGCCATCGAGCTGGGCCTGGACCCAATCGAGCTGCGGATCCGAAACGAGCCTGAGAAGGATCCGAGCACCGGCCTGCCGTACTCCTCGCGGCATATCGTCGAGGCGTGGCGTGCCGGCGCCGAGCGCTTCGGGTGGGAACCGCGGCCGCGCCCGGGTACCCGCCGGGAAGGAGAGTGGCTGATCGGCACCGGCTGCGCCATGGGGACCTATCCCTACCATCGCTTCCCCGGCGGCGCTGCTCGGATAACGCTCGACAAGACGGGCCACGCGACGATCGACGTGCCGGCGAACGACATGGGGATGGGGACCTCGACCACGCAAACGATTCTCACCGCCGACCGACTGGGTCTGCCGTTGGAACGGGTGACCGTCGCCTACGGCGACTCGTCATTCCCTGGCAACCTGATCGCCGGGGGCTCCTCACAGACGGCTTCCATCGCCGGCGCGGTGATCGCGGCGCAGCGAGCGCTCGTCGAGCAGCTGCTCTCGCTTTCCAGCGACGAATCGCCCCTGGCCGGGTTGACTGCCGACGAGGTCGGGGGGCGCGACGAGGGACTGTGCGAGCTGGCCGACCCCAGTCGGTATGAGAGTTACGCCGAAATCCTGGGACGGGCAGGCCGCGACGAGGTGACCGTCGTGGCCTCTGCCTCCGACCCACAGGAAATGCAGGAGTACTCGATGCATTCCTGCGGCGCGATCTTCTGTCAGGTCCGCGTCAACACCACCACCGGCGAGACACGCGTCGACCGCGTGCTCGGCTCCTATGATTGCGGCCGCATCATCAATCCGAAGACGGCCGCCAGCCAGTTCCGCGGCGGGATCATCATGGGACTAGGCCTCGCACTGATGGAAGACACCAACTTCGACGAGCGGACCGCCCGGATCATGAATCCGAGCCTCGCGGAATATCACGTGCCCGTCCACGTGGACGTGCCGACGATCGCTTTGATGTGGACCGACATCCCCGACCCTTACGCTCCCGCGGGTGCGCGCGGAATCGGCGAGATCGGCATCACCGGCGTCGCCGCGGCCGTCGCCAACGCGGTCTACGACGCGACCGGCCGCCGTGTGCGCGACCTCCCAATCACCCTCGACAAGTTGCTCAGCTGAGGAGTGGGGCTGCGTCAGAGCGTCAGGGCCGTTGTCCGCTCTCGCTCCTAGTTGAAGCTTGCTGAGGGCGCGTTGTCGCGGACGTGGCGTACGGCTTGCACTGCGTCCTCGTAGGAGGCGAAGCCCTCCGAGCGCGCAAGGGTTCCGCCGTTGCCGGCGACGATTCTCCAGTGGTACCTGCCGCCGTTGTCCTCGAAGATCACGAACTCCATCGACGTCGACTTGGATACCGCATCTGCGCCGCGAACGACCTGATTAGCCGCCCGAAGGTTCTTTGTTGCGGTGGCCATCGCCAACCGCCTCTCTGCCCTTCTGACCGAATGTCGCCCCGAAAGCGAGAAGAGCGCGAGGCTCACTGAGCGCAACAACGACCGTAGCATAGTCCGACCAAAATAGTCGGAATTCTGGTCATTCTGTTTTACCCGGGCAACGAGTCCGCCAGTGGCTGGGGGAAACGGTCCGCGCAGACTTTTGACGTTCGGGTACGCAAGCGCCCGAAATGGGAGTACAGTCGTAAGTGAGCTGGCCCTGCGGCCGGGATTCTCACCCCAAGTCCGAATGCCACCGACGGCGCGTTCTGCGTCACGAGGCGGGAGGCGTGGGTTACTGGTTTTGACTGCGGGGCCGGTGGCTTTTTCTACCGGCGTTACTCCACCGGCCCGGTGGCCTCGTCCCCATCTTGCTAAACGCGCGGGGTTCTTTCCCTCTCCCTTGCGGGTGGCCCCAACAGAGGGTTGGGAAGGCACGAACACATGACGCGGACGGAACACGAACCGGAAGCGCGCCGGCGCGGCAAGTTAATTCGTGATCGCGGGGCACGGAAGGCTTTCTCGGCGATCGATGCCAAGCGACGCTTGAACGCGCGGGGAGCGCGCGGAACCCGGACCAAGACGGTCCCGGTCGGTCCTAGCGATTCCCGCTACGCGTACCTGAGGTGTACCTACGAGTCGCAGCGAGTTAGGTTCGGCTCGCGCGCGATGAAACGGAACCCACCGAGGTCACGGACGATGATACCTCCGAAAGTGACGCCGCCGCTAGCCTCACGCTCGCTGGATTCCTGGTCGACGAGTCACGCATCGTCATGAACGCCGATTTGAGCCAGCAGGCTGAACGCGAAACGACACAGATGTCAGGAGCGGACCTTGAGGAGCTTGAAGAGGTCAAGCGTTTGATCGCGCGCGGGTTGCGGATCGGTGTGCTCACGTACGCCGAGATCGCGACCGCCACCGCCGAGCTCGACCTCGAGGACACCGACATCGAGGAGCTGCACGATGTCCTTGAGCGCTGCGAGATCGAGCTGATCGAGGAACTCGATCCAGCTAATGCAGCAAGCTTGAGCATCGACCGGCCCCCCGAGAAGCGGACCCGGCGTAAGCATCAGCTGGATCTCGAGCCGGAGGGGACGACCGACGGTCTGCAGCTATTTCTGAAGGGCATCGGCAAGGTGAGGCTGCTGAGAGCTCAGGAGGAGGTCGATCTCGCCAAGCGGATCGAGCGCGGCGACCTCGACGCCAAGCAGAAGATGGTCGAGTCGAACCTGCGGCTGGTGGTCTCGATCGCCAAGCATTACCGCAACCAGGGGCTGCCGTTTCTCGACCTGATCCAGGAGGGCACGGTCGGTCTGGTCCGCGCCGCCGAGAAGTTCGACTACCGCAGAGGCTTCAAGTTCTCGACCTACGCCACCTGGTGGATCCGCCAGGCGATCGCCCGTTCGCTCGCGGACAAGGCGCGGACGATCCGGATCCCGGTGCATATCGTCGAGAAGCTCAACAGGATCGGGCGAGCGGAGCGCAAGCTCATGACCGGCCTCGGACGCGAGCCGACCGCCGACGAGATCGCCGAGGTCACGGGAATCAAGCCCGAGGACGTCGACTCGATCCGGCGCTCCGCACAGGCGCCCATCTCGCTCGAGAAGCCCATCGGTGACGACGAGCAGTCCGAGTTCGGGCAACTGATCGCCGACGAGCAAGCGGAGTCACCCTACGAGCGCGTCGTGGAAATCCTCACGAACGAAGCCCTGCGCGACACGCTCGAGAATCTCTCCTACCGCGAGCGGCGCGTCCTAGAGCTGCGCTACGGGCTCGGCGACCAGCACCCGCGCACCCTCGACGAGGTCGGCCGGACATTCAACATCACTCGCGAGCGGGCCCGCCAGATCGAACACCACTCGCTCACGAAGCTCCAGAAACTCCACCAGACCTAGCGCGCGCCGGCGTACGCCCGCCTCGCGCGGCGGGCAAGTCGCCCGGCGGCGGAACCACTCTCCGCCGTTTAGGCAGCCACTGCGGCCGGCGCGGCGCGAGCGCGTAGCCTATACGCGATCATCGCAACTGCGGCGCCGAGCACCGCGTAGACGGCAAGAACGATTAGGGCGTGAGAGCTCCCGCGGCCGTTGAAGTAAACGACGTCGCGCATGGAGGTGACGGCGGCCCCTGGTGGCAGGATTTGACTGAGGGTTCGCCAGAAGCCCGGGAGAAGCTCGGGGGCTGAGCTTCCGCCGGACGCGGGGTTGCCGATGACCAGGAACAGGACCGCACCGATCATCGTCCCGGCTATTCCGAAAATCATTTGAAAGGCGGCGATGGGCAGGCCGATGGCGAGGACGAACAGCGTGGCCACCCCCCACACCTGGAAGAAGTGATCGGGGAAGGCCCCTACGAGGACGTTGGTGACCAGAGCTGTGATCAGTCCGGCGCCGACTCCGAGCGCCGCGGTGGCGACCACCCGGAACGACTCGGGGCGGCTCCGAGTTAATGTGTAGACGAGCGTGGTCCCGGCCAGTCCGGCGATGATGAGGCTGAGGACGGCAGAGAAGGTGGTAGCGCCACTAGAGTCAGATGACGGGAGTGGCACCAGATCCCGGACCGCCACAGCGCGACCTGACCGGCTTGCCACGCTGGCAAAGGTTCTCTGCAGCAAGGCGGCCACCGGGGGACTGGCCGCGCTGGCCACCAGCAGGACCGGCAAGGGGATGGGCTGGAACGCGCCGTAGACCGAACGGTGCAGCACGGCCGTCCTCGCCGTGGTGAGGGATGAGTAGGCGTGGACCTCGAAAGCGCCCGGCGCCGCACGAGCGAGTTCAGCACGCGCCGCGTCGATCACCGCCGGCGTCCCCACAATCCCGATAGGAAGACTGTGGGGCTTCGGCGAGTGGTTCGCTGCGACGTTCGACGCGACCAATGCGTACACGGCCACCAGGACGCCGAGCGATGCGCCCAATAGTTTGCGATCGTCCGGGGACAGCGATCGTCGCTGGGGCGTTTCGTCACTCACGGACTCGAACACCGGCACGACAGTGAAAGGCTTGGATCAAAAACGCCCTTGGGGCCATCTCGAGTTTTTGGGTCCCTCGTGCAGAGACCGCAGGATCGCCCCGACCCAGGTGAGCTGTCCTCGCCGGATGTTGGTGATTTGCGGACACGTCTCCGCGGCGGCCAGCACTCACCTAAGGCGCTCCGCGCTCCGGATGCTGCGATCGTTCGGGGATTGGTCGACGTCGCCCAGCGTCCGATCCTGACTTCAGTAGCGGGCTGAGCTGGTCGAGCAGCTGCGGGCCACACCGGGAGCTCGACGCCGTCGACGGTCGTCCCGCCGAAGCCGAGCATTGGGCTCGAGCTCGGTGCATTGATGGCGGCTGGGAAGTCGAGCGACGGTGTCGACGGCTCGTTCGAGAGCGGCGAGCTGCTCGGGCGCGAGCGTGACCTCCAGCGAGGCGAGGTTGGACCGCAGCTGCTCGATCGTGCGGGCTCCGATGAGCGTCGAGGTGACCGCGGGTCGGCTGCGTACCCAGGCGAGCGCGACCTCCGCCGAGCTGACGCCGAGCTCGGCCGCGACGCGGGCGACCGCCTCGATCACATCCCAATCGCGCTCGGTCGGCCCGTCGATCAGGCGGGCCCGTCGGCTGTCGGCGGGCGTGCCGTTGTCGCGGACGTACTTGCCCGACAGCTGGCCGCTGCGCAGTGGGCTCCACGGTAGGACGCCGATGCCGAGCGTCTTCGGCCATCGGCAGTAGCTCGCCTTCGGGCGTGCGCTCCAGCAGCGAGTACTCGAGCTGCAGCGCGGTGACGGGCGTCCAGCCGCGGAAGTGCGCGATCGTCTGGGCCTGCGCGGCGACCCACGCCGGGACGTCGGAGAGGCCGACGTAGCGGACCTTGCCCGCGGCCACGAGGTCATCGAGCGCGCGCAGCGTCTCCTCGATCGGGGCGCGGCGATCCCAGTTGTGCAGCCAGTAGAGGTCGACGTAGTCGGTCTGCAGGCGGCGCAGCGACTCCTCGAGCTGGGCGATGAGCGCCTTGCGGCCGCCGCCGCCACCGTTGGGGTCGCCGGGATGGAGGTTGCCGAAGAACTTCGTGCTGAGCACGACGCGGTCGCGCAGGCCGGGCCGGGCGGCGAAGAAGTCGCCGACGATCTTCTCGGAGTGCCCGTTGGTGTAGACGTTGGCGGTGTCGACGACGTTGCCGCCGCGGTCGAGGTACTCGGCGAGGATCGCCTCGGAGGTCTCGGGGCTCGGCGCCCCAGCCCCAGTCCTCGCCGAAGGTCATCGTGCCGAGGGTGAGCGGGCTGACGCGCAGACCCGAGCGGCCGAGCGTGATGTAGGAGTCGAGAGAGGTCATGGCCTCCATGACACCACCAGCGGTCCTCCTAGGTGTTAGATCGATGCTGCCCGACTCTTGCACGATCCTGCCAACCGTGGCAGTCAGCGGGCGCCGGCGTGATTCACTTGGTGCGTGGACGAGCTGGCTCGTCTGAAGGCAGTCGATCGCCCGCCATGCGGGCGACGGCCTGACGCCGCACGGCGCTGCCCGGCGTCTCGGTCGTCTGCTCGCCGACGACCAGCGAGCCGCTGTGCGGCATCGCGGAGCCAACGCTCGCGGTCGTCGCGCAGGGCGTCAAGGAGACGACGCTGAACGGGCGGACCTTCACCTACGGCGCCGGGCAGTTCCTGGTCGTGTCGGTCGACCTGCCGGTCATCGGGCACGTCACCCACGCCAGCGCCGACGAACCATTCCTCGCCTTCGTGCTCGAGCTGCGCCCGCAGATGATCGCGGCGCTGCTGCTCGAGACGGCGACGGCGACCACCGCCGGACCGGCCGTCCCCGACGGCTTGCCCGCCGGGTATCGCCGTCAGCGACGCATCACCGGCGCTGCTCGACGCGATCGGCCGGCTGCTCGCGCTGCTCGACGCGCCCGATGACGCCGCTGCGCTGGCGGCCGGCGTCGAGCGCGAGGTCCTGTGGCGGCTCATCACCGGACCGCAGGGGGCGACCGTGCGTCAGATCGGACTGGCCGACAGCCGGCTCGCGCACCTAGCCCGCGCGATCCGCTGGATCCGCGGCCACTACAACGAGACGCTCCGCGTCGAGGAGCTCGCGTCGCGCTAGCGACGATGAGCGTCTCCTCGTTCCATCGCCACTTCCGCGCGGTCACCTCGATGACACCGATCCAGTTCCAGAAGGAGATCCGCCTACACGAAGCGCGGGCGCGGCTCCTCGCCGACCCGAGAGACGTCACCGGCGTCGGCTTCGCAGTCGGCTACGACAGCCCCTCGCAGTTCAGCCGCGAGTACCGCCGCATGTTCGGCGTGTCACCGAGCCGCGACGCGCGGGCGCTTCGCGACCCGGTCGTAGTCCCGTCGATCTAGGCGCTGTGGGGCCGGTCATATGAGGCTCTGCCCGAGTCTTGGCATTGCCGAGGCTCGTCGCCAACGGCGGATCGAGCGCGGGTAAGTGGGCGTGGTGTCTGACCGCTCAGTGTGGGTTGTTCTCGAGGAGAAGGCCCGGCCCCAGTCGCAGCGATTCCTGCCAGACCGGGCGTGCGAATGGGGCCCGCTGACTGCGAGCCCCACGCGCACGGTGCCGGTGGCTGGGCGGGATGTCAGGGCTTTGTCTTGATTACCTGGCCGGACGGCGAGAGTACGTACCACAGGCCGCCGTTGATGTTCAGGGCCTGCCCGGTGGCTTTGCCGGGAGCGGTGTCGGAGACGAACGTGTACAGGGGCCAGCCGGCGTAGGTGACGACCTGGCCGCCTGCCGGGTCTGGATCACTTCCGAGCAGCGATTGCTTGACCTGCCCTGAGGCGATTGGCTTCTGTCCTTTGGGCAGGAAGGCCGGCGGCCATACCTCGGCGCAGGTGGCCACGCAGGTGACCCTCTTGTCTTTGTCGGGGACGAATAGGTAGAGCGTGCGTCCTTGCGCGTTGACCAGCACGGGACCCAGGCCCGGGATCGTCCTGGTCGAGATCTGCGCCCCGGCCTTGCCCGGCGTAGGTGCGCTGGCGGCTGGTGGCTTGGTTGGGGCCGTCGGAAGCGTGCCGTGCGCTCCGAGTCGATAGGCGATGATCAATCCATGCCCAGAGGCGCCGGCGAAGCTCGCGGCTGTGAGGAGAGTGTCGCCGACGACCGCGACCGGAGCGTTGGTCTCCGAGGAGAGCCCGGTATGCCAGAGCTCGGTGCCGGTGGAGGCGCTGAACGCGTACAGCGTCCCGTTGAACGTGGTGGTGAACACGACATTGTTGGCGAGCGTCACGGAGCCGTAGGGCGAGGACGGGACTTTGTCGTCCCACTCGACCCGGCCGGTGGCCTCGTTGACCGCGACCAGATCGCCGGTCCCTGTGTTGAACGGGGCGGCTTTGATGTCCGCGAACGCCGGGCCGTTGTAAGTCGCGGGCAGGTTGTTGACGGCGGCGAACACCGTCGTTCCGTTGGTCGCCAGCTGTGACTCGATCCCGCCGAGATCCCCGGGCTCGACGACCTCAGGGGTGTGGAGCTTCGAGGTCTGGCCGTGCTCGGCGTAAAGGTTGTCGTTGTCGTGGCCGTTGTGCACGCCGACCGGGCGCTTCCAGACCAACTTACCGGTCTGGGCGTTGACCGCGACGAGGATCCCGGCCTTACCGCCGTCGATGACGAGCTGCTGACCGCCGGCGGTGGAGAGGATCGGGGAGTTCTCCATGTCACGGTCATAGATGTCGTGGGGGGTTAGCTGGTAGTACCAGAGCAGCTTGCCCGTCTTCTCATCGAGCTTGACGATCGAGTCGGTGTAGAGATCCGGGCCGGGGCGGCTCGAGCCCCACGCGTACCGAGCGGTGCCGGGAAACGGAGCGGGGTTCGAGACACCGACGTACAGATTGCCGTGACCGTCGAACGTCGGAGGATCCCACTGTCCGCCACCCGAATTGATGTTGGTGTGCGCAGAGGACCACAGATTTGTCGGAACCTCGTCCCACTTCCACCGCGTCGCGCCGTTCGAGGCGTCAAGCGCCCACAGGATCGCCTGACCGTTACCCGCGTAGAAGTTGCTTGTCGAGTTGCCCGGGACGGTCGACACGTACACGGTCCCATCGTGGTTGCCGGGCGCCATGTCGATGCCCTCGTTGCCATTGCGGGTCAGCTTCTTGATCCAGATCTGCTTGCCCGTGGACGCCTGGAGCGCAAACGCCGACGTCTCGGTTGCTCCGAACACGGTTCCGTCAGCGACGGTTACGCCGTTGGGCCCGATATTGGTTGAGTTGTACTTCGTGGTCCACAGGACCTTGCCGGTCTGCAGGTTGATCGCCTCCACGTTGGATTCAAGGTCCTGCGTGTACATCACGCCGCCGGACACGACCGGTGTCGTCGCGTACCCGCCGAATGCCGCGGGAGCGTTGATCGGGTCCGTCCAGGCCACTCCGAGCGTCGAGACGTTCGACGCGTTGATCGGACCGCCGACATCGCGCGTGTTTTGCAGATCGGCCCCGGGCAGGCTCCAAGTCGCGAGCGCGGGAGTCGTGTGCGCGGGGCTGGTCCTCGGGACGCCGGTGCTGCTCGTTTTGCCTGCGCTGCCGCAGGCGGCCACGAGCAGGCTCGCGGCGGCCAGCAAGCAGAGCGCCGCAAGCCGCGCCGAATGAAGGGGCATGCTTCGTTGCCGGGGTGGCAAGCCGGATCTCATCAGCTTGCGCGTTGTGGCGTTTTCGATTATCGACATGTCTGATGCTGCTCCCTTGTGGTTCTGGTTGTTGATGAGCGCAGTGCCGGTGGCGCGGCAGGTCGGCGGCGGTGAGTCCCGGTTGCTGGCAGCCATCCGGTCACCTCCGAGCGCGCGCCAGCCGATGCTCCACCTCCGCCACCGCGAGCTCGTAGCTCCGGGCGGCGGACTGCTCTTGATCGAGCCACGCCGTGTATGCCGAGTACCGCCCGTGCTTCTCGTCCCGTGGCGCGTCCGACCACCGCCGGTAGGCGTTCGCCGACGCGGCAGCGGACTCGCGCCACTGGGCGAAGCAATCCGTCATGTCGTCGACCAGGTGCGCCTCGGCCGGCGGCAGCAGGACGACTTCGCCTTCCGGAGTCAATGAGATGCGCGGATTTCCCATGGGCGCATCATTCGTCCGGGTGGGATGAGTGGTCCTCATCCTCATCGATTGATTTGGGCGGTGGGATGATTGGCGCGCCGTGAGAGACGCCGAACGATCACCGGCCGCCGTCAAGGGAGGCATCGTCAGCCGCGGCGAGCTGGTCCAGCGGCTCGCCGCGGCGGCTCGGGTGGTCATCGTCTCGGCGCCGGCCGGGAGCGGGAAGACTTTCCTGCTGCGATCGTGGACCGCGGAGGCGGGGCTGAGCAACAGCACGGCGTGGGTGTCGGGAACGCGCGCGAGGCGCGACCCGCAGTCTTTCTGGATCTCGGTGCTGGACGCGCTCCGTGGCACCGCCGCCGGTGCGAGATTGATGCGAGAGCTGACGCCGGCGCCCGGGCTCGATGGCGCGGCGATCGTCGAACGCTTGCTCGAGGATCTGAGCTCTCTTGAGGATCCCCTATGGCTGGTGATCGATGACGCGCACGAGCTGGGCTCGAGTGAGGCCGTGCGACAGCTTGCGCTGTTCTCGATGCGCGCGCCCGACAGGCTTCGGTTGGTGCTCTCGACGCGGCGCGATCTGCGGTTGGGCCTTCACCGCCTACGCCTTGAGGGCGACCTGACGGAGATCCGGGCCGACGATCTGCGCTTCTCGCTGGCCGAGGCGCGAGCTCTTTTCGAAGCGGCTGGGACGCCGCTCTCCGAATCGGCGTTGGCGCTGCTGCACGCCCGCACCGAGGGCTGGGCGGCCGGGTTGAGACTCGCGGCGCTGTCGCTAGCGGGGCAGGAGGATCCGGAGCGGTTCGCCGCTGAGTTCTCCGGCAGCACCCGCATCGTCGCCGAGTATCTGGTCGACGAAGTCCTCGACCGCCTACCGGATGACGTCAGGCAGCTCCTGGTGCGGACCTCCGTGCTCGAGCGCGTAAACGGTCCGCTCGCCGACGTGCTGACCGGCGGCTCAGCCGGGGAGCGGATCCTGGACGAACTGGAGAGGGCTAACGCGTTCGTGATGTCGCTCGACGCACAGCGCTCCTGGTTTCGCTACCACCACCTGTTCTCGGACCTGCTGCAGGTATGGCTACGACGGGAGGCGCCCGGGGAGGTCGGAGCACTACACCGCCGGGCGGCCGGCTGGCTCGCCGAGCACGGGCACGCGGTCGAGGCGGTGCCTCACGCGCAAGCCGGCCAGGACTGGGGATTGGCGACTCGCCTCCTGTCCGATAGCTGGTTGGGATTGTTTCTCGATGGCGCCGGCGCCACCGCCCACGAGCTGCTCGTCCGGTTTCCGCCGCACGTCGTCGTCGCCGACGCAGAGCTCACTGCATTGACGGTTGCCGATGAGCTGGAACGGGGATCGCTCGACCAAGCCGGACGCCAACTCGTGCTCGCTGGACGCCTGTCGGAGTCAGCGCCCGAGGAGCGGCGCGTACGTGTGCAGACGATGCTCGCCGGGTTGCGGCTGCGACTCGCTCGCCAGCGCGGCGACCTCGCAACGGTCGTCGAGGAGGCGCGGCAGCTGCTGGCTGGCGCCGAGTTGGATGCCACGCGGCGGGGACTCGACGAAGAACTCCGCGCCGTATGGCTGCTGAACCTGGGCATCGCCGAGGTTTGGACGGCGCGGTTTCGCGATGCCGAGCGACACCTAGAGCAGGCACTTGCCCTGGCACGGCGTACGGAACGACCGTACATCGCGATCGAATGCCTCGCCAACCGAGCATTGCTCGCGAGCTTCGGCTCGTTCGGAGCCGCCTTCGAGTCAGGCATGGAGGCCGTCCGGCTGGCCGGAGACCACGGCTGGGGGGATGAGCCCATTGTCGGTCTCGCCTACGCCTTGCTCGGCATGATGAGCAACTGGCGAGGGCGCCTCGAGGAGGCCGAGAGTTGGCTCGAACGTGCCCAGCGCGCGCTGACAGCGGAGCTCGAGCCGGCGGAAGGGTCGCTCCTGTACCGCTCCCGCGGTGTGCTCGAGCTCGCGCGAGCGCGAGATAAAGAGGCACTGGTCGCGCTCCGAGCCGCGATGCAACTGGAAGAGCTGCTGGCCGTGCCCCATGCGCTCGCCGCGCAGACACGCGCGATGGCGCTTCAGGCGATGCTGCGCCTCGGTCAAGCCGAACGCGTAGGAGAACTGCTCGACGAAATGGACGATGACCTGCGCGAGCACCCGGAGATGCGCAAGGCCAGCGCGCTGCTCGCGCTCGCCCGGGACGACCCGGAAGCGGCGACCACCGCGCTCGGACCTGTGATCGACGGCTCAGTCGAGGTCGTTCATCCGGGTCGACTCGTCGAGGCGCTGCTGATCGAGGCGATCGCCCGCGATGCGCTTCGAGATGCGGGCGCGTCTGGCCGTGCGCTTGAGCGTGCGCTCGAGCTCGCCGAGAGCGACGGTCTCGTGTTGCCGTTTCTGCTCCATCGCGCTCCGGAGCTCCTCGAACGCCATCGGCGCCAACGCACCGCGCATGCGTCGCTCGTCTCGGAGATCACGAGCCTCCTGGCCGGTAACGCCCCGGCCTCGATCTCCGGCAAGCCGG
This sequence comes from uncultured Solirubrobacterales bacterium, assembly GCA_963709205.1. GTDB lineage: Bacteria > Actinomycetota > Thermoleophilia > Solirubrobacterales > Solirubrobacteraceae > Palsa-465. The sequence continues at coordinate 404,132 of CAVPVP010000008.1, read as the reverse complement.
AGCCACTGCTCGAGCCGCTTTCCGAGAGCGAGATCCGCGTGCTGCGCTACCTGCCGACTAACCTCTCGGCGCCGGAGATCGCGAGCGAGCTGTATCTCGGGGTGAGCACGGTCAAGACGCACATCCATCACGTCTACGCCAAGCTCGGGGTGCACCGCCGAGCCGAGGCCGTCGAGCGGTCTCGCGCGCTCGGCTTGCTCGCAGCATCCTCGGTCATCCGCCGGTAGGACTATCGGGGAGCCGGCGGACCTCGAGCAGCTCCAACCCAAGCGCCTCGATCTGAGCCAGCAGCCCGTGCAGCGCGGATTGGTCCCGCAGCGGGCCGCGCAACACCGTGTCGCCGCCGCACTTGTCCGCCAGGAGGTCCGCGAACGCATGCCGCAGAGTCGGCCCGAGATGACCGCGAACGCGGATCTCGTAGGAATGTGCAGGCGGATGATCTGACATGTGGGGAGTCTCGGAGGTGACGGGATGAGCGGGCATCGAACGATCGGGTTGATCTCCCCGTCAGCTCATTCGAACCGGTTGATGTCGGCTCCACCTCTCCTCGGCGACCGTAACGCGCGATTCCCACCCGTTCCGTCGAGAGGAGACCTCGATGCATCGTGATCAGCACGCTGGGCCCCGACCCGGCACATAAGCCCTGCGAGGCCGCGGACGCCCCGTACCGCCAATGATCACCACGAACAGACGTCATAGTGCGCACCGTCCATATCGGTAGCGGTCGCTGGCTCACCCAACGCCAGTTAACAAAGGAGCTGATCATGTTTCACAACATTCTGGTAGCGGTCGATGGCTCGCCCGACGCCGAACAGGCGCTGATGCAGGCGATCGACCTAGCAGAGAGCGAGCACACGCGGCTCACTCTGATTACCGGCGTTCAGAAGCTCCCGCCGGTCGCCTATGCCGGACTCACCGGCGCGCCGTTGGCCCAGCTCGACGCCAGCGCCAGATCATGGGCGCAAGCAGTGCTACTGCGCGCACGAGACCGCGTCCCCGACGACCTGCCGGTCACCACGATCCTGACCGACCAGCCGCTCCGCGCCGCGCTCATCGACCAGATCAACCGCGGAGGGCACGACCTCGTCGTGATGGGCTCACGCGGACGCGGCGCGATCCGCGCCGCCCTACTCGGCAGCGTCAGCCATTACATCCTCAATCACAGCCCCACGCCGGTCCTGATCGTCCACGCCGACACCCACCCGACCCCGAAGCTCGCCGACCCCAGTCCCGCGACTGAGCGACGGCCGATCGCAACGCCCGCCGCCGCATAGCGGCCCCGAGCCGGGACCGGTGCTACCCCCGACTGACGCATCGCTAGGACTTGCACGTCGATGGCGGGAGCCCCGGCACCTGGTTGCTCGTGTTGTAACAGAGGTTCGAGAACGTGTTCCCCGACCCCATCGCGGTTCCGCTCGGCACGAACGTAGGGCTGGACGCTCCTGTGCAGACGTTGAAGTATTTCTGGTTGGGAATGCCGGCGATGTCGAACCCGCTCGCCGGGGCGAACCCGTTGAACGTGCCGTTTTCGATCGTGTTGTCGTGCGCGCCGTTGATCAGCATAAGGTTGGCCATCAGGCCCGTGTCGAAGTAGCCACTCGGCTCCTTGCCACCGTTGAGGGAGATGCAGATCGGACCGCCTGCCTCGGCGCTGCTGTTTTCGATGGTTGTGTTCGAAGCGCCGTCGAGGATGTAGCCCCCGGTGTCATCGGCGTTGGCGCTGGCCTGATCGATCGTCACGTTGGTGGTGCCCTGGAGGTATACGCCCCAGCCACTGTCGTAGTCGAACGTGTTGCACACGGCCTGGGGACACTTGGCCGCGCCGCCGATCTGAAGATCCCACGAGTCGTATGCGTACAGGCCGTCCGCGTGGTGGAACGGCACCTCGTCCGAGGTGGCCTTGTACTTGCTGTTGGCGGTCGAGATGTTCCCCGAATTCTCGATGTCGAGTCCGGCGCCGTTCATCTTGTTCACGCTGATCGAGTTCAGGGCGATGTTCGACGAGTAATTGTCGATCTTGATCCCGATGCCGTCGCCGTTGGCCGACACGTTGTTCACGGTCGCGGGTCCGGTCACGCCGGAGAGGTGGATCACCGCTTCGGTGGGGTCGGTGTTCGTGTAGTTGGCCGAGATGCCGGTGATGACAAAGTCTTTCGTCGTGTTCTCGATCGTGATGGCCGAGCCCTGGCCGTTTGCGGACGTGATGGCGAACGGACCGATCACGTACGGGTTGCTCGTTGTGCCGGTCCCGGTCGTGCAGCGGCACGCCTGGAAGCCCGTGTCCCCGTTGATGAGGATTCCGGGCTGTCCGCTGGCGTAGCTCGGTGACGCCGCGAAGGCGAACCCGAGCGCCGTAACCCCGAAGAGCAGAAGTCGGCTAAGACTCCTCACTGTTATCTCCCCTCGTTGACTTCCTCCGCGGTACGAGCCCCCACGGCTTGGAGCAGCCTATGCCTCGCCGTGCGCCGCGGTCAAGCGACGGGGAGAACAACAGTCAGAGTGGCTGTTAGTGACAGCAACCCACAATCTCCTGAAGCTGCACAGCCACTGGATCGTCAACACCGCCTGACGGACACAACGGTTCGCGACACGGCGCCGCCGGAACGACCGACCTGGAACGGATTCCCGCTCTTACCGCATATTCTGACGGCCTCGCGACGAGGGGAGTCGCCCGGCGCGGCGACCGACGAGTGCTTCACCCACGAAAGCGCAGCCTATGATCCGATGATCTCACCGTCCGCCAGAGGGTCGGGCCGATTTTGCCGGCGCGGTCCGTAGATGTGGCCCGGATCGATCGCGAGAAACCAGTCTCTGGCCTTCCATCCCGTGGGTGTCGGGTCCAGGGCGGGAGTAGGGTCGCGGTCGGGGCCGCCGCGTCGGCGAAGAAGTCATCGTCCTCGCCGGAGCTCGCGAGGATGATCCCGGGCTGGCCTATCACGCCGGTGTCGATCGCAGTCCTCCATTGACGGAATCCAGGGAAGGCGGAGGGAGTCGCCGACGTCGGCGTCAACGCGGCGACGACGAACCCGGTCGTGGCGACGAGCAGGGCGCGGCGGAGCAACAGGGTCTCAATGCCAGACCCGCGAGCACGCCCCGCGTAGGAATCAGCGCAGTCAGACACGGTCAACCCCGCTGAGGAGCGGGTGGGCGGTATTGTCGGTGTCGCATGGTCACTGAGGGGCCGGCGGAGGTGTTGCACGGCCGGCGCAAAGAGCGCGAGGTGCTGGATCGCCTGCTCGCGGCGGTGCGGGGTGGGCAGAGCGGGGTGTTGGTGGTGTGCGGCGAGGCCGGGGTTGGGAAGACGGCGCTGTTGGAGTCCGCGATCCGTTCCGCCTCGGGGTTCCGGGTGTTCCGGGCGGTGGGTGTCGAGTCGGAGATGGAGCTCGCGTTCGCGGCACTGCAGCAGTTGTGCGCGCCCATGATTGACCGGCTGGATCGGCTTCCCGGCCCTCAACAGGACGCGCTGGGCGTGGCGTTCGGGTTGCGCTCGGGCGACGCGCCGGATCGGTTTTTGGTCGGGTTGGCGGTGCTGAGCCTGTTGGCGGAGGTGGCCGAGGAGCAGCCGCTCCTCTGTGTCGTTGATGACGCCCAGTGGCTTGACCGGTCCTCGGTGCAGGCGCTCGTGTTCGTCGCGCGGCGGTTGTTGGCGGAGTCCGTCGCGCTGATGTTGGTGACGCGCGAGCCGAGCGAAGAGCTCGACGGATTGCCGAGGCTGGTGGTCGAGGGTCTGCGTGATGGTGACGCCCGCGCGCTGTTGGGCTCGGCGGTCCGCGTTCCGTTGGACGAGCAGGTGCGCGAGCGGCTGGTCGCGGAGACGCGCGGCAATCCGCTCGCGTTGTTGGAGCTGCCGCGGGGGTTAGCGCTGGGTGAGCTGGCGGGCGGGTTCGGGTTGCCGGACGCCCCGGGGCTCTCGGGACGGATCGAGGGCAGCTTCCGGAGGCGGTTTGACCGCCTACCGGCCGAGACGCAGCGGCTGTTGCTGGCCGCGGCGGCGGAGCCGGTGGGCGACCCGCTGCTGGTGTGGCGGGCCGCCGACCGGCTCGGGATCGGTGTCCAGGCGGCGGCCGACACCGACGGTTTGCTCACGATCGGTGCCCGCGTGACGTTTCGTCACCCACTGGTCCGCTCGGCCGTGTATCGGGCGGCCCCGCTGAAGGACAGGCAGGCGGTGCATCGCGCGCTGGCGGACGCGACCGATCCCGAGGTCGATCCCGATCGCCGTGCTTGGCATCTCGCCCAGGCGACGTCGGGGTTTGACAAGGACGTCGCCTCCGAGCTCGAGCGCTCGGCGGGCCGCGCTCAGGCGCGCGGTGGCTTGGCGGCGGCTGGCGCGTTCCTGGAGCGCGCCACCGCGCTGACGCCCGAGCCTTCGTGCCGGGCGAGGCGGGCGCTCGCCGCGGCACAGGCCAAGCACCAGGCCGGCGCGTACGACGCGGCGCTCGGACTGCTCGCGATCGCAGAGTCCGGACCCCTGAACGAGCTCCAGGGCGCCCAGGTCGACCTGCTGCGCGGTCAGATTTCGTTCGACTCGAGTCGGGGCACCGAGGCTCCGCCGCTGTTGCTCAAGGCCGCGAAACGTCTCGAGCCACTGGATCCGGGGCTGGCGCGCGAGATCTATCTCGATGCAGTCGCCGCCGCGATCTTCGCCGGCCGTCTGTTCAACGACTACGGGTTGCGGGAGATCGCGCAAGCCGTCCGGGCGGCTCCGTCTCCGTCGCGGCCGGCGCGGGGGCCGGAGCTTCTCCTCGAGGGGTTCACGGTTCTCGTGACGGACGGCCACCGCGCAGGCGTGCCGGTGCTGAATCACGCGCTCAGCGCGTTCCGCGGCGATGAGGTATCCGCTGCGGAAGGCCTTCGCTGGCTATGGGTCGCCTGCACCGCCGCCGGACTCGTTTGGGACTTCGACGCCTGGGACGTGCTCTCGGGGCGCCTCGTGAGGCTCGCTCGCGATTCCGGGGCGCTCAGTGCCCTCCCGTTCGCTCTGAACTCGCGCGGTGGGTTGCATCTGGTGGAGGGCAAACCGATCTTGGCCGACTCCCTGGCCAAGGAGGCGGCGGCGGTCAACGAGGCGACCGGAAGCAGCATTGCGCCCTACGCGGCGGTGGCGCTGGTCGCCTTCCGGGGCCGCGAAGCCGAGGCCTCCGAGCTGATCGAGGAGACGAGAGTTGAGGTGCTGCGCCGGGGGGAGGGAGCAGGGCTGACCTTCGTTCTATGGGCATCCGCCGTGCTTTACAACGGTCTTGGTCGCTACGAGGACGCGCTGGCCGCGGCCGTGCAGGCCCGGGAAGACTCGAACGCGGCCTGGTTTCGGACCTGGGGCCTGGTGGAGCTGGTCGAGGCGGCCGCCCGCTGCGGCAAGCACGAGCTCGCGGTCGACGCGCTCGACAGGCTTTCGCAGACGACTTCGGCCAGTGGCACCGACTGGGCGCTCGGCGTCGAGGCCCGATCGCGCGCGCTGCTGACTGAAGGAGACGCGGCCGAGCCGCTCTATCGCGAGGCGATCGAGCGGCTCGAGCGGACCCGCGTCCGCGTGGAGCTCGCCCGCGCCCACCTCCTGTACGGCGAATGGCTGCGCCGCGAGCGCCGCCGACTCGACGCGCGCGAGCAACTCCGCACCGCCCACACGCTGTTCACCGAGTTCGGCATGGAAGCGTTCGCCGAACGCGCCCGGGTCGAGCTCCAGGCGACCGGCGAGCACGCCCGCAAACGGACCGTCGAGACCCGCGACGACCTCACCCCCCAGGAAGCACAAATCTCGCGCCTCGCCGCCGACGGCGCCACCAACCAAGAGATCGCCGCGCAGCTGTTCATCAGCCCGAGCACCGTCGACTACCACCTCCGCAAAGCCTTCCGCAAGCTCGGAGTCAAATCCCGTCACCAACTCAAACAGCACCTGCTCCAGCGAGGCGCGCACGCCTAAGCACGGGCTCGGGGAACTGACCCGTTACCCGAAGTGACGGCCGGCGTCTCCTCTTGGCGACGCTCGGGGCTGGCGCGGTTTCCGTCCAAGACCTGCTTCGGTATCAGCGGGACAATCCGCTGCACACCAAAATCGAGTCGAACGCTCCGCTCCCGCGCGAGTATCAGTCAGCCGAAGTCTGGGGTCGCGTTCGTGGTGCGCGCCCTAACGGATCGTGGTCATCGTTAGCTGAGGTTGGGTGCTGGTTGAGGGTCGTAGAGGTTGAGGACGAGCTGCGCGGTCGCCTCGGCGGTGGCGGGGCGGAAGGCGGAGCCGAATGCCGCTTGCTCGAGCGCGACGCCGAGCATCGCGGCCCAGAACCCGCGCGCCTCGGCCTGGGCGCTCGCGCGGATCCGCCATCCGCGCTTGGCCAGGTTCTCCACGACCGCCCGCTCACCCTCACGGTAGAGCCGCTCAAACGCATCCGTCACGCCCGGTCTCAGTTCCGGCCTGGTACGGACCAGCAGGACTGCCTCAGCGAAGAACATCAGGGCGGGTGAGGCAAGCGCTGTGCGGACCAGAGCCCTCACGTACGTCGTTGGCGTCCGAGTCCGCGCCGCCGCGCGCTCCACCTGGGTCGCCAGATGCAGTACGTCGCGGCACGCCGCCTCGACGAATAGAGCTTCCTTGGTCCCGAAGTAATAGCCGAGCTGGCTCGGGAACACGCCCGCCTCGCTGGCGATATCGGGCTTGGAGACGCCCGCGAGCCCACGCTCACGAAACAGCCTGCTGGCGACCTCGAGGATCGCTCGACGGGTTTCCTTGCCTGCGGCGTACACACCCCGGTTGGCAGATGGACCGCCCTCATCGACTGAAGCGACGTGAGGCGCGGGCGAATCGGACGAAGTCGGACTCACGATTCGACGATTATTGTCGCGGCGCCAAAATTGTCAACGCTCAATCTTGACGGCGCGACCAAGAGTTTGCCGAGGATGGATTGATGAGGCCACCCACTACCGAGAACGCGTAGCACCGCCGTCGAGCGGCCGCGTTTGCGTTGCGGCGCCGTCGACCGTCGCGATCGACGCCTTTAGGGATGTTGGTCGCCACGACAAAATTGGGCTTGCCATTTTTGGTCGGTCCGACAATAATCATCCGACTTGGCTGGCTCGGCTCGGAAGTGAGACTGCGCTTGTGACCCCAGCGGTCCGGCGGGGTGGCGTACCGACGAGAGGGAGGAATCAGATGAAGTTCGGAGTCACGATCTTGGCGGCGGATTTTTCGATGCGGCCTGATGAACTGGCGGTCGCGGTTGAGGAGCGAGGGTTTGAGTCACTGTTCTTCCAGGAGCACACCAACATCCCAGCGCTGCGACGGACCGGTGGGCTACCGCCTGAGTTCTCGCACCTTTTCGACCTGTTCGTCGCGCTGAGCTACGCGGCGAACGCGACGACTCGCCTGCGCGTTGGCAGCGGCATAAATTTGGTGCCGCAGCACCATCCGATCAACGCGGCGAAGGCATTGGCGAGCATCGACGTGCTTTCCGAGGGGCGCCTGCTCTGGGGTATAGGCACCGGTTGGATAGACGGCGAGATAGCTAACCACGGCTTTGACCCCAATCGCAGATGGTCAGTAACCGCCGAGTACGTACGGGCGATCCGCACCATCTGGAAAGAGGACAGAGCCGAGTTCCACGGCCGGTACGTTGATTTCGACCCCATGTGGTCCTGGCCGAAGCCGTTGAGACCCGAGGGCCGCCGCTGCTGCTGGGCGGCAACGGGCCGCGCATTCTCGAGCGGGTGGTCGAGTTCGGCGACGAGTGGTTTCCGGAGGACTACCAAACACCCGAAGAGTTGGCGGTACGGATCAAGCAACTCCAGGAGGCTGCCGAGCGTGCGGGACGTCGGCCGATCCCTGTCAGCATCTTTGGGCCCAAGCCCAAGCTCGGGTACTGGAAGCGCCTCGCCGAGGCGGGGGTCGATCGGATCGTGCCCTACATCCCGTCGGCCGATCGTGACACGATCCTGGCGGCCCTCGACGAGCTCGCCAAGCTCAAGGACGGGCTCTCGGGCGATTCGCACCCGGAAGCGGGGCCACCGCGCGTGCCGGAGGAGGCAGGGCAATGGTAGGCGGGGATCGCCTCCTCGGAATGGCGGTCGTCGCCCGCGAGAATCGTCTCACCGTCGCGCGGCACGATCTTCCCGCAGTGGACGTCGGTCACGGCGTCACCGACGACAGCGCCACGCCGGCTCTCGGTCTGGCTGTTGCCGGTCATGCCAGCGGGAGCGAATGAAGATCGCGCTTCTTGGAGCCGGCGACGTGGGCTCGACGGTAGGGAGGCTTTGGCACGCCGCCGGCCATGACGTCACGTTCGCGGCGCGGCACGCCAGACGGCCGCGGGCGCTGGCGGCGGAACTTGGCGACCGCGCACACGCGGCCTCCGTCGCCGACGCTGTGGCGGCCGCGGAAGTGGTCTTCGTGGCCGTCCCCGCCGCCGCGGTGACGAGCGTGCTCCAGGCAGGCGGCCCGCTCGATGGCCGCATCGTGATCGACGCCGCCAACGCGTTCGGCAGCAACGGCTGTCACTGCGGTCGCTGGCCGACGCATTCCCGCAGGCGCGCTGGGTGCGCGCCTTCAACTCGCTCTCGGTCTACGTCATGGCCGAGGACAGTCACCGCGAGCCGCCCTGGGTCATGTTCCTGTCCGGCGACGACGAGGCCAAACCGGTTGTCGCGCAGCTGATCCGGGACGCCGGATTTGACCCATTTGACCTCGGCGACGCGGACGACAGCGAGCTGCAGGACCCCGGGCGCGTGCTATGGAGCTTCACCATCACCCACGACGAGGCGACGGCGCTCCTCGCGCGGATCAAGTCCGGGGACACGGCGGCGGCCGATCTGCTGAGCGCGCCGTTCGAGAAGTTCCGCGACCATGCACCCGACGATCCCGCGTTCTTCTTCGAGCATCTCTCGCGCGCGGTCTTCGAGGCCGGGATCTGGCGAGTCGTTCAAACCAAATGGGACGGAATCCGAGACGCGTTCCACGGATTCGACCCGGCACAGGTCGCCGACATGACGCCGACCGAGCTCGCGGCAGTGGAACACGACCCCCGCGTGATCCGCAACAAGGCGAAGATCCAGGCGACAGTGGAAAACGCGCGCGCGGTCCTCTCGCTACTCGACTCGTTCGGCAGCATCCACGCCTACCTCGCGTCGTTCCCGGACGCGGACGCGGACGCGGCGTCAACGGACATGCGGCGGCGCTTTAGGTTCCTCGGCGACACAGGGGTGTGGCGGCTCCTCATCGGCGCCGCCCGTGATATCGACGACTCGGGTCTACCAGGTGGCGTAATGCGACGGGATAGCGTTCGCATGACACTTTCTCTACCGACGTTGGAGGCTTGAACGGTGCGCGCTTACGCCGTCGAGCGGTTTGGTTCGTCGCCCGCGATCCTCGAGCTAACCAGCCCGACTGCTCACGACGGATTTGTGGTCCGGGTGACGTACGCAGGAGTGAATCCGCTCGACTACAAGCTGGTCGACGGCCTCACGCCGCAGTCGTCCTACCCATTTGTCCTGGGCATCGACTTCGCCGGCGTCCTCGAGCACGCGCCTTCGACCGAGCGGGAACTTCGCGCAGGGGATCGGGTGTTCGGAATCGCGCGAACACACGGATCGTATGCCGAATACACCGCCGTCCCCGCGGACGGCAAAGCCGAGGCACTGGCACGGATTCCGGAGCCAATCGCTGACGTCCAGGCCGCCGCTCTGCCGATCGCCGGCATTACCGCGCTTGGCGCTGTCGATTTCACTAGGGTCGCGGCGGGTCAGTCGCTCGTGGTCATGGGAGCCACGGGCGGCGTTGGCGGGTACGCGGTGCAGTTGGCCCGCGCGCGCGGCGCGCACGTCATCGCGACGGTGCATCGCGATGCCGAAGAAGCAGCGCGGCTAGGTGCGGAGGATGTGTATGACAGCTTGGACGTCGACGTGATCGATGCCATCAAGGGCAAGCATCCCCACGGTGTGGACGCAGTACTCGACGTCGTGAACGGCGCTGATGCGATTCGGCGTGATGCCGAGATCCTCAAAGCAGACGGTCGTCTCGTGTCAACGCCGTACGCCGCCGACATACCCTGGTTCGCCGAGCGTGAGATTACGGCGGAGAACATCGCATCTGTCGAGAACCCGCTCGCGTCGCGCCAGGGGCTAACCGCGCTTGCCCGGTTCATGGCGGCAGGTGCGATCTCCGCTCGCATAACGACCACCGAATCACTCGCCAATGCTGGGGCGATACTCGATCGGCTCCGCCACGGCGGCGTCCACGGCAAGGCGGTCATCCATATGTGATCACGATGGGGACTCACGAAGTGCCGTCGAACATCACAACCAACTAACCTGCCTCACGCGACCTGCGGCCGCTAACGAATCGCCGCGCACCCCAGCGTGGCGCGGCGCGGGGTGCGGCGCAGCAGGGTGGGGGAGGCCCGCTCCGTCGGAAAGGCGCAGAAGGGCGACGGCGGCGCGAGTCGCTCCTCTGGCGCCCACGACTAAAGCGCCAAACTCGCCGCGCCGACGAGAATCATCGCGGCACCGCCGAACCATCCGGCGGCATGACCGAACGGGAGGATCTTCTGCAGCAGCACGAAGGCCGAGATAGCGGCGATCCACAGGAGGTTCATCACCCCGCCGACGAAGAGCAGCCCCATCAAGACCCAGCAACAGCCCAGACAATATGCCCCGAGCCGCAATCCCATCTGAAACGCTCCGATCATGCCGCTGCGCCAGGTTTGGGAGAGGAACTGTGCCGGTGCGCGGCAATGCCTGAGGCAGGCGTGCTTGAGTGGTGTGAGCTCGTAGACCCCCGCTCCGATCAGCAGAGCGCTCCCCAGCCAGACGCTGTTGGACACCATCATCGGTGAGAGCAGCGCAGCTCGGTCGAGCTCCCACTGAGCGGCGGTCGCGGCGACGCTGAACACGCTCCAGATGACGATGTAGCCGGCAACGAACACGAACGTCGGCGCCACCGGATTGCTTTGGATCGCAGCCTTCCGCGCGACAGCTGCGTAGACAAGGGTCATCGGCACCGCGGTGGGGACCATCATCGCGACCATCATCACGGCCCACATCAGCAACCGCAGACCAAACTCAGCCGCCGTCCAGGGTTGCACCCCCACCACCGCGTGCATCGATGCCGCCATCGAATGGCCGGTCATCCCAGTGGACATGTCGACCATGCGGTGGGCCTCTAGGACCACGTAAATCCACGCCGCAGTCGTGATGCCAGCCAGACCGGTCAAGATCGCCGCGCGATCTCGGCGGCTGCCTGGCAGAGAAGACGAGGCTGCCTTTGCGGTCGGGGCGCGAGCGAAGGTCGTCAGCGGATGACTCCGTCCTGATTCATGTGTAGGACGTTGAACTGACCGTAGCTGTCCTTCAGATCAAGTTCGATGCCCGCTCGAACCGTCGAGCTTGCGTTGCCCATCTCAGCAATCGTGTACTCGAACCCACCCGGGAGGTCAATCCGCGACCTCACCGGCTCACCGCTGAACCGGCTGATGATCGGCCGGCCGGCTGATTCGACCAGGTCTCCGATCTTGACGTCGGCCGTTCGGCCGTCAACGTCGATCGACAACTCGATCGGCGCGAACAACGTGTCCATGGCGGATGTCACACTGCTGTAGACGAAGAAGTGCGTGGCGCCAGGCGCAGTCGCCTCTCCGTGGAGAATCTTGCGCAATCCGTCTCGCTGAGCCCGATCGGCTCGTTCATCGATGATGGCTTGTTCCCTGCCGTTGCCCTCGGCGATCTCACCGGGCCACCACAAAAGCAACGCCCAGTCCAGACCGTCGAGGCGCGTGTCGTTGAAGTGGCCCTCCTCGATGTGGCCACAGACCATCGCCTCGCAGTGTCCGTGTGTCGTCAGCGCGCCAAACTGGCAAGGGCAGCCCCAAGCGCAGTTGCAGTTCGCGTACTCCGCACCGTGAATCGTCCAGCGATCAGCCATCGCGGCCTCCCGGGTGTCTTTCAGTTGGCAGGCCCTCCCGTTGACCGCGGACTGGACAAATCTAGCCGAGCCTGGCGGCCTTGTGGTCATTTTTGTGGTAGAGCTCTCGAGCGCCAGTCGCGGGCGCTCGGAGCGTAATGGACCTCGTTTCGTTCAGCCGGCGCGAGCTAGTGTCGAGCGGCGACGTTGTAACGTGGGTCGATGGCGAGCTTGCGGGTGGCAGGGGTTCAGGACAGTCCCCGAGCGAACCGGTGCATCGAGTATCACCGAAGCTGAGCCCGTCGATTGAGGAACGTGTCCGCGAATGAGCTCCTACGACCAAGAGGTCATCGCGGAGTTCCGTGCGCGAGGCGGCACCGTCGCCGGGCGGCTCGGCGGCCTGTCGCTGTTGCTGCTGCACCACGTCGGCGCGAAGTCAGGCGCGGAGCGCGTAACACCGCTCGCGTATTGGCGCATCGGGAACGGCGCAGTCGCCGTTCTCGCGTCGAACTACGGAGCTCCGCGACACCCCGGTTGGTACCACAACCTCTTGGCGCATCCCACGACTACTGCGGAAATCGGCGCCGACACCTGGACCGTGCGTGCCCGCGTCGCGCCGCCGGACGAGCGCCGGCGAGTGATCGCCGAGATCGCGGCGAGGACACCGTCGGTCGCGGCGACGGTCAAAGCCACGAGGCGCCCGATCCCCGTGGTTATCCTCGATCTGCTCGAGCAGACTCCTTAGGCGAGGCCACGCTGCGGTGCGAAAGCGGCGGTCAAGCGGGACCGCCGCTGGCCGTCCAACGCGACAGCGGCCCTTTACCTTGGCCCTGGCCGATAGCGTAACGGGCTGATGGCTGAGCGGGTCGCGGTTCTCGGCACCGGAATCATGGGCGCGCCGATGGCGCGCAACCTGCTGAAGGCGGCCTTCCGGGTACGCGTGTGGAACCGTACCCCCGATAAGGCGCGCGCGCTGGCGGCCGACGGGGCGGACCTGGCCGAGACGCCCGCCGACGCGGTGCGCGAGGCCGCGTTCGTGATCACGATGCTCACCGACACCACCGCGGTCCTAGCGGTGGTGGGGCAGGCCGCGGAGTCGGTACCGGACGGCGCCGTCTGGCTCCAGACCAGCATGGACACGGACGTGGAGCGCGCGGCCGGTCTCGCGAAGGACCACGGGATCACGTTCGTGAACTGTCCCGTGATCGGCACCAGGGAGACGGCCAAGCGGGGCCGGCTCGTCGTGCTCGCGTCCGGACCCGGCGACGCCCTCGACCGCGCGGAGCCAATCTTCGACGCGATCGGGTCGAAGACCGTCAGGCTCGAGCCCGAGGCCCGCGCGGCGAGCCGATTGAAGCTCGTGGCGACCGCCTGGACCGTGGGGATCGCGGAGAGCCTCCGCGCCCAGCTGAGCCGCCGCCGATCGCGATAGTGCATCGGTACGCGCAGAGAGCGCGCGTAGGCTGCCATGAGGCCGGAACGGTGGAACTCGAGAGCGTTTGCGTCGCTCGGAAGGCGGGGCGCCGACGCCGGTCAATTCATCGTCATCAGCCAGCTTGGCTTGGTCCGCCACGCCGCCTTGCTGATCGCGCCCCCCAGGGCGTCCTTCCAGGTCGATGCGGTGTCGATCGTATGCCTAGACTGGCGCCGAAGGCAACCCTCGTCTTCATGCGTGGAAGGAGAGAGTCGTTCGTTGTCCCTCAGCGCCGCCCTCGCGTGGATCCGAGCGCCCCCGCAGCCTCTCGCGCCCTCACCAAAGCCAGGGCGGCGCGGCTGGTTCGCTTTGGCGAGCGGAAAATGAGCCGGTCGTCGGTCTAGTGGTCGGGATCGTCAAGATACGAAGGGAGGATCGTGACCATCGTGTTCCCAGGCGAATCAGCGGACTACCGAGCGGCGCGTGAGCGGCTGCTCGAGCAGGAGATCGAGCTGCGTCGGGCGACTGAGGCGGTGGCGGTAGCGCGGCGGGCGCTGCCCCCGGGCGGACCGGTTCCGGAGGACTACGTCTTCGAGGGCGTCGCTGGCGGCGCTCCGAGGAGCGTGAAGCTGTCGGAGCTGTTCGAACCGGGCAGGCGCAGCCTGGTGATCTACAACTTCATGTTCCCGCGTGATCCGGGCGACCGGTCCGCGGGGCCGGCGATCGGGGAGACGGCGCTCCTGCCGTTGGGGGAAGGCCCGTGCCCGTCGTGCACGGCGCTGCTCGACCAACTCGACGGTGCGGCCGAGCACGCCACCCAGCGCGTCAACCTTGTTGTGGTCGCGAAGACGTCGCTCCCGCGGCTGCTGACCTTCGCCGAGGAGCGCGGGTGGCGTCGCCTGCGTTTCTTGTCCTCGGCCGCTAGCACCTACAACCGCGCCTACCACGGAGAGACCGCCGAGGGTGTTCAGCGGCCGATGCTCAACGTGTTCCACCGCGACGGGGACGCCATCCGCCACTTCTGGGGTTCAGAGCTCTTCGACGCCCCGACGGACGGCGATCAGGACCCCCGTCACGTCAGCACCCTCGAGCCGCTCTGGAATCTGTTCGATCTCACCCCCGAAGGACGTCCGAGCGACTGGCACGAGCAGCTGAGCTACTAACGAGCGCCTCCGGCGACGCCCATCCGCGCTCGCGCTTGCCCGCGTGCGCATTGCATGACGACCGCGGGACAGTTGAAGTGCGCCCGAGCGCGTGGTGGTGGAAGCGATGGTTGGCGTCGCGGGGAACCGGTCCGCCTCGCCGCGATGCACGAGACCGGATCGCGGCGAGGCGAAATGGCCACCAGCACCAGTGGTCGGATTGCCTGGCTACGAGCTGGTTACCGTCACTGATCCACTCGACGACGCTAGGCGCCGGTACCCGCCACCGATCCACTCGGCGATCAGCCGGCCGTATTCATTGGCTGCCTCCTCCCAGGCGAAGTGGCCCGCGTCGAGGGAGTGGATCTCGCTGTTCGGTAGGAGATCGTCGAGGTATTGGTTGTTCGACCAGGGCACGAGGTCATCCTCGCGCCCCGCGACGATCTGGGTCGGGGTCGTGATTGTCGGGAGAAGGTCGCGCAACGTCTGGTTTTGGTCGGGATAGTGCCGGACGAATCGGGCGGACTCGGCGAAGCGCCCGAGATCGTAGGCGCTGACATAGTCCTCATGGACCTCAGGCTCGCTCTCGCTTGGAGCGCCCGATTGGACCGCGTAGCCGATGTTTGTTCTGGCATCAAGCCCACGCACCACGTCAAGGCTCGGCGCCTCGATGACGTCCTTGAGCGCACCGCCCGCGTCGATGGGGAAGCGGACCGCCCCGCCACCGATGGTCAAGCTCGTAACGCGTTCCGGCGCCTTCGCGGCGAGGAATAGCGCTGCGGCCGTGCCAACGTCGGGTCCGACGATGTGTGGAGCTCCGAGGCCCCAATCCTCGATGAGGCGTGCCAGGAACGCCCCACTGCTGTCTGGGGCGATGAGCTCCTCTCGCGATTGGTCCGAATGCCCGAAGCCTGGCATGTCAATGGCCACGACCCGCCCGAGTGCCGTGACGCGTTGCCAGATACGCCGGAAGGCCCAAAGGCTTTCGGGCCACGGCGCGAGCATGAGAACGGTGATGTCCGAATCTGACCTCGTATCCGCGTATCGCACACGCACCCCGTCGCAGACGCGGAAGTAGGTCGTAATCGGCGAAGCTTCTGCGCTCACCTGGTTGTGCTCCTTCGGTTGTGATCGGCTTTGCCACCGGTCGACGATCGCCGGTCGGCTCGCGGCGCCGCTGTCTCCTTCACGGCCACACGGCCCCGGGTTGTCCGCCAGTCTCAGGCGCAACCGCTGCGACGCCATCGCACGAACGTGCGATTCGAAATGCATTCGAGCCGGCCAGTCTCAGCCTGCCGAGGCTTGGCTACGATGCGGTCTTGGCGATGCGACTGGCGTTCGACGAACCGTCCGTTCTGCGCTCGCGCACGATCGGCGAGTCGTGGTTGGCTGTCGCCGGCCGGATCGTGACCAGCGGCTTACCGAGCCTCTACGACGGCCTGCCGATCCGGGAGCTCTCCCTGGTTACCTTGGCGGTCGCTCGGCCGGATCCCGACGACGAGATCATCGCGACGCACGCGGACCCCGAGCGGCTGGCCTGGATGCACGCTAACTTTTCTGATCGCGGACGAGTGGCGAGCCTCGGTGACACGGATAGCTACGCGACGCGACTGTTCGACTACGAGCACTCCGGCCGTGACCAGGTGAGGTGGGTGATCGACCGACTCCGGGCGAACCCTTCGTCGCGTTCGGCGACGATCACGACGTTTCAACCACACACCGACACGACGTACATCCCGTGCGTCAGCATGCTCGACTTCTGGCTTCCGGACGGTGCCGTCGAGCTGGTCGTGTACGCGCACAGCATTGACTTCGGCGCCAAGGGCTACGCCAATCTGGTCGAGCTGGCTTGGTTGCAGGGCCACGTCGCTGATGCGCTCGGCGTGCCCGTCGGCCGATTGCTGGTGATCATCAAGTCGGCTCACGTGTACGAAACCGAGCTGAACTACATCGAGGAAGTACTGGCGGGGGACGCTGCGGGGCCGTCGAAGAGGCAATCCGACGAGACCGATTCATTCTTGCCGCGGCCGCTGCGACGCGACCGTCCGTGAGAAGTTACACATCTTGACCACTTGCCCCTTTAGGACCTGGGGGCGCCGGCCGATAACCGGGGGACTCGGGGTGGGCAGAGAACAGGCGTTCTTCTGTATGCGTTATCTCAAGACGACCGAAGCCGCGGCCCTGCTCGACGTCGGGCCGAGCACTCTTCGAACGTGGGAGCGGCGATTCGGCTTTCCCCAGCCCGAGCGTCCGCCGGGCAAGCATCGGACATATCGCCACGGCGAAGTCGCGGCGCTTGGAGCCGCCCTCAAGGAAGGGCACTCGATCTCCGTGGCAGTTGCCCGCGCTCGTGCAGCGCTGGCGGCCGACACTGGCACGCTGATCGCAGCCCTGCTTGCCTACGACCAGGAGCGCGCCGATCTCGCGATCGAGAGAACACTCTCGCTCAGGTCACTCGAGCGCTCGGTCGAGGAAGTCCTGCTCCCTGGCCTGGAACAGATCGTCGGCCACATGGGGGTCGACTCGGCGGCCTGGGCGTTCTCTGCGTGCTGGGCGGCCGACTGGCTGCGTCGAGCCAAGCGGATGGCCCCACTACCGGTCGGCCCCACATCCATCTTGCTGGTCAATGCCTCGCGGGATGAGCTCGATCTCGACGCCTTACACATCGGCGCTTTGAAGGTCTTCTGTCTCCGCGCCGGGATCCGCGCGCTCAGCCTCTCTGTGCGAGCGCTGAGCGGGATCGGCGACGTCGCCTCGGTGCACCGCCCCGATCTTGTCGTCCTCGCCGGGGAGCAGATGGACGAAACGACGATCGCGAGGTGGACGTACGCCATCGAACGGTCGGTCGGGCCACGGCCGTTTGCGCTCTATCGCCACACGACGCCGCGGACCCATCACACCGTCCTCCCTGACGCGCCCGGCGAGGCGCAATTGCGGCTGCTAGACCTGGCCGACGCGGCCCGTCCCGCGCACGTTCGTCGGCTGGCGAGCTGACCGCCGCGGGTCACGAATATCGGCGGACCGCGGACGACTGGAGGGCAACCGGGTCAGTCAGGACCGTGTCGCTACCGTCTCCCGGGCCTGCGTGCCTTGGCCCATGGCGTGCTCACCGGGACCGCGGTCGAGAGCCGTCACGCCCAGTTCGTCGATCGTCAATCAGGGCAGGAATACCATCCCGCCCTGCGGCTCGAACGTCGGCCCTTGGACGGCTACAGGCGTGATCGCGCCGGTATCCGGGTTCAGTTGGCCCAGGAAGTTCGCCGGGAACCCGGGCCCGGGGCACGTGCTAGGGGCATCGTTCGCACCGCACGGCGTGTCAGCCACGAACACCTCTCCCGGCGAGAAGGGGCCCGTGATCTCCACGATCGTGTTGTGGGTGCTGTCCGTGGCGAAGATCGCCCCGCGGCGGCTGGACGGCCACACGGTGTCGTCCACGGCGTCGGACACGTTCAGGACCGACAGGTTCTGCCGGCGAGTTCCCGCGTCCCGGACGAAGATCTGCTGCTTATCGCCCTGGCTCGTCAGCATGAAATCGCCTGCGAACCGCCGCGCATAGAACGGAACGTTCTCGTTCGAGTCCGGGTCGGTAAGCGCCAGCGGCACCTTCGTGCGGTGCTGGGCGCTGTCGCGGTTTGCGATCGTCGCCGCGTCTTCGTCATAGAACAGCGGCTGGACGGTCGCCACATCCGTCGCGCCGTTGAGCGAGACCGTGTACACCGCCGGGTAGTTCGGCTGCGGGGCGGCCGCGCCGGTTGTGCCCGGAGCAGAGGCGCTGATCAGGATCATCCCGCGGTAGATCGAGATGGCGTCCGTGCCTCCGTTCGAGGGCAGGGGCTCGTTGTACGAGTAGTGAACGGCGCTGCCGCCGCTGCGGGGATCGATCACGTACAAACTTGACTTGAGGTCTTCGTTGACCGTGGCGATCAGCCGGTGGTTGTCGGGATCGGCGGTCAGGCCGTCGCATTTCCCCACGATGTCCCACTCGTTGACGACGTCGCCGTGCCGGTTGAACTCGACGATTGTGCTGTTGGTGTTACCGCCCGAGTTCGGCTGCCCCTGCGGCCCGACGCCGTTCTGGAAGCCGACGACGATATGCCCGTCGAGATAGGTTATGTCGTCCGGGTTCGAGACCGGCTCTTCACCGGTCGAGCCGGAATGCGTGATCGTCGCCCCGGTCGCGAACACGGTGTTGGTGAACCGCCCCAACTTCCGTCCCCCGTGATGATTCCGGCCGCCGTGGCCGAACCCGGCCCGGTGATTCTCGCTCCGCTCGTGAGCAGCCGCGGGGAGAACACTGGTCCCCGACACCAGCAAGGCAACGACCATGAAGATCGCGGCTCCCATCGGTGACCTGCTCCGTGCTATGAACCGCTCGCGCATCGAATACCTCGGTTTCGGTTGACGCCAGGGAGTGGGCATGAGCCCGTAGCCCGGTCGCCGCCCACGACTGGGACCTAGGAAGGGACCGAGGCTAACGAGCCGATCCTCGAAGATGTGTCCAACGCGTGACCTGGCTCCCGAACGCGACTCTCCGGCGCCTGTCGCGGCGGCCGCAGCGGGACCCAGCGACCTCGCATTCGCTCTCCCGCCGGCGTGGTGCGGACGAGCGGTTGGGCGAGCTTCCGCACTTCCGCTTCCCTCTGGGCGGCCTTGACGGCTAGGGTTCCCTCCGCCGTTCCGACTGCCGCCCAGCCGAGGAGATCACATGTCCCGTTTTGCGAAGGTCAACCTGCTCGAGGTCGAGGACTCCGTCGCCGGGCGGGTGGAGGGGCTCGAGGGCCGCTTCGGGCGTAAGCACCTGGACTCCCGGGACCTCGGGGTCAGTCTCTTCCGGTACGCCCCGAACCTGCGCAGCGCGACGGCTCACAGCCACAAGGAGCAGGAGGAGGCCTACGTCGTCGTCGCCGGCTCAGGCCGGATCCTGCTCGACGACGAGACCCAGGAGCTCCGGACGTGGGATGTCGTTCGCGTCGCGCCCGAGGTCGTCCGAGCATTCGAGGCCGGTCCCGACGGGCTTGACATCATCGCCGTCGGCGGCCCCAAGCCCGAGGAAGGCGATGGCGTCCGCGCCACCGCGACCTGGCCCGGCACGGAATAGTCGGGCTGCATCGGAATGCGTACGTAGGGCGGAGCCGGTTCTGTCCGCTTCGAGTAGTCCGGTGGGTCTGGTCTCGCTCCGAGGTCGTCGCTGCTGGGAAAGCTACGGGAGTTGCGCGTTTTCAGTTCGGGTTGCTCGGGTAAGCGCGACCGTAGTCGCGAGAGGAGAGGTAACCCCATGTGGACAGCAAAGATCATTCGCGCCCGCGCCCTCGCGGTCGTCGCCGTCGCACTCACGACGGGCGCCCTCGTGGCCGAAGAGTCGGCTGCGTCGACGCCGAGCGCTGCCCCAGGCGGTCCGGGCGCTCAGTCATATCTCGACCTGGCCCGCAAGGATTGCTTCGCAACCGCGCACAGCAAGACCTCGAAGGTCTGGTTCACCGTTGCGGACGGCGTCCTCTCAGACACCTTCAGTCCGACGATCGAAAACAGCAACGTCAACACGCTGCAGTACATCGTCACCGACGGGCGGTCGTTCACCGACATGCAGCAGCGCGACATGACCTACACGGTCAGCTCGCCCGACCGCAGCGGGATGGTCTGCCGGGTGACTAGCCGCGATCCCAAACACGGCTTTGCCCTCGTCACGGACTACCTCACGGACCCGGCCCGCGACAGTGTGGTCATGCACACGGCGCTCGAGCCGCTCCGCAGCACGGCGACCGCGGCCCTCCACCTCCTCAAGGTCTATGTCCGCTACGACGCGCAGATCGACAACACCGGTGGGGGTGGAACGTCCAACGCGCTACCGAACAACGCGGCCATCGTCCCGGCCAGTAGCGTGCTGGTCTCCTCCGACGCCTCCGCCCCCACCGGCCCATGGGCGGCGCAGGTCGTGGGCGCGCTGACCGCCAACCGCAGGTTCGGGCGCGCGTCGAGCGGCTTCGTCGGCACACCGAGCGACGGGCTCGAGCAGCTCGACGCCTACCACCGGCTGCGCAATGTCTATAACTCGGCCACCGACGGGAACGTCGTGCAGACGGCGCAGATCAACAACCCTACCCGTCCGTTCACCCTCGCGCTCGGATTCGGCCCAACGTCGAATGAAGCTGTCGCCACCGCGGAACGGAGCGCGGCCACGCCGTACAGCGCGACGCTCAAGGCCTACGCAGATGGTTGGCACGCCTACGACGCAACGCTGCACAGCCCTCCGCAAGCACAGGCCGGCTCCTACTGGCTGGCGGCCAACGTGATCAAGGCCGCCGAGGACAAGACCGATCTGGGCGCGTTCGTGGCGGCGCCAGCTGACCCGTGGGGTCAGTCGATGCTCGCGGTCACCACGCACGCCGGCTACACGTACCGCTCAGTGTTCGCCCGCGACAGCTACGAGACGTTCACCGGCCTGCTCGCCGATGGCGACGTGGCGAGCGCCCGAGAGATGGTCCAATTCCTGTTCGACCGCGCGCAGCAGCCAGACGGGAGTTTCCCGCGAGACTCCGAGCTCGACGGATCGGTCGCTCCGGACACGTTCGGCCTTTTCGAGATCGACGAGGACGCCTACCCGCTGCTGATGGCGTGGGACGCGGGCTTCGCAGGCGATAAGTCCTTCTACGAGCAGCACCTCCGGCCCGACGCTGACTTCATGGTCGCCCACGGGCCGGCCTACGGCGAGGACCGCTGGGAGGAACACATCGCATACTCGCCCTCGACGATCGCGGCCGAGATCGCCGGGCTGACCGCCGCTGCCCATCTCGCCCAAGCAGCCGGCGACACGACGCGGGCGCTGCTCTACCAGGCGACCGCCGACGACTACCAGCGCAACGTGAAGTCCTGGACCGTCACCGACACGGGTCCGTATGGCGACCATCGCTACTTCATCCGTCTCTCGCCGACCGGTGACCCCAACGCCGCCGAGACCTACAACCTCAACAACGGCAGTCTGAACAACGTCGATCAGCGGAGAGTGGTGGACGCCGGCTTCCTCGAGCTGACCCGGCTCGGCGAGCTGCCGGCGAGCGACTCCGACGTCACCGCTTCGCTCAAGGTCGTCGACTCGATCCTCGAGCGCCAGACGCCGTCGGGGCCCGGTTGGCATCGCTACGGCGTCCAGGCCAACGGGTCAACCGACGGCTACGGTGACTGCTACGAGCCAGACCCGACCAACTGCACGCCGAGCGGCGCGCCCTCGTACAACGGCGTCGGATCCGGTCACCTGTGGCCGATCCTCGACGGCGAGCGCGCCGAGCAGGAGCTGCAGACCGGTGACCGCGCAAGCGCCGGGAAACTGGCGGCCACGATGAACCGGATGTCGCAGGGCATCGGCCTGATGCCCGAGCAGGTCTGGGAGGATCCGGACATCCCTGCCGCACCGTACGGCTCCAATCCGGCCACCGCCTCGATCGGATTCATCGACGGCAAGGCCGCAGGCTCGGCGACCCCGCTCATCTGGGCCGAGGGACAGTACGTGCGGCTGATCCGCGCTCTGCAGACCGGCACGCTGACAGACCAACCAGCGATCACCAAGGACCGCTACCTCGCCAGTGGTCCCCCAACAGACGTTCCCGTCACGATTAGCTCTCCGACAAGCGATGCGACCGTGAGCAGCTCCACAACGGTAACCGGCACGACTGCGCCCGGGGCGCAGGTTGTGATCTCTACGGCCCAAACGGGATCCGCGACCGACAGCACCGCCCTCGTGCAGACATCGGCGCCCAACGGACAGTTCTCGGCGACCGTGCCCACACCGCCCGGCAGCGACGTGATCACCGTCGCGGTCAGCGCAGGCGCGCGCTCGTCGGGATACGTGCAGGAGCCCGTGACCGCCGGTTAGTGCAACTCTGCGTGCACATCGCGAAGCGAGCGATCAACCGCGCGTGCGACCTGCTCGCGTGAGCGGGCTCGGACCGCGGACCCTAGAGCAACGCGCCAGCGTTCGGGACTCCCTGCCGAGCACTCCAGCCCCAGGTCGGCGAGTACGACGGCTTGATCAACGTGAACCGCGATCTGCTCGGCGCGGCGCTGGGCGGCGATATGTTGGGCGCGTGCCAGCGGCGTCCTGCCACGGTCGCCGGCAAGCCTGAGGAGATCTTCCGACACCAGCGGTACCGCGCGCCGCGCGCACCTCTCCCAAGGCGCGTCAGCCGCCGAATCGACGACAACCTGACGCACGACTCGCCAACCAGGATGGTGCGAATCGCAGCGCGCGACCAGGAACCGGGCCAGCGCCTCGGCTACCCCTACAGCTCCGGGCTCGGACCCGTGACCGTCCAGGTGCCGCAGCGCCGCACCAACGTCCCGGCCGCCGTCGACCGCCCTGGCGAGCTCCCGGGCAGTCCGCCGCGGCTTTGTGTCGTTCATCATCGATCTCTTCACCGTACTCGACCGGAAGTCCGCGCTCCGTGCTGGACTCCTGCGACTAGCGCCTCCTGGGGCGCCGGGCAGCTGGCCTCGGGGCCGGCTGGATCGATGGTGGTCGCGTGCCCGACCGGCCCGCTGACCCGGCAGTGGGCGCGGGCGGCGAGCCGGCTGGGGATCGAGCTGGCGTGGGGGGAGGCGTTCGCGAGGGCGTTTGGGGTGTGCGAGCGGTGGCTGTTGCAGTCTGGGACCCCATTTCGCTCCGACGCGACTCCGATCCCCGGTGTTCGCTACGACTCCGACGGGCTCGCGCAGCTGGATGTCTCATACGCCTATGCGGACGCCGTCGTGGATGGGATCTGCCGGCAGGTGCGCTTTGTCGCCTATGACGGGACGCTGTCGTGGCGGAGCGGCGATACGGCGGACTCGAGTCACGCGCGAAGGATCGCCGCGCTGCTGCGCGAGGCGACTGGACAGCGGGCGTTGGTGGTGCTCCATACCGAGCCGAGGGCCGCCGATAAGCTCGCTGCGTTCACCGACGCGCGGGACCCGTGGATCGTGGCGGTGAACAGCTGACGTTGTTCGGAACGCCCGCCCCGCCACCAACGCGGCACACCGGCGCTGCAGCAGCCAACCTGGCCGCAGACCTCGATCCCGAGTCCCGGCCGCACCGGGCGCCGTCGTTCGAACAGCGCGCGAGGCTGCGCAACGAGCGGCACCGGCTCGTCTCCGAGCTCACCCGTCGTGACGGAAGCACGCACCGCGAGATCAACGGCTGGATCAACCGCAAGGTCGGAATCACTTCCGTCGAGGACGCAAGCCTCGACGACCTCGAACGCTCCGTCGAACTCCTCCTCACCAAGCTCACAGGCCGCCCCTGACGGGCGGCCGCCGGCGAGCGGGAGGGGCGTCGGGATGCTCGCGCCGGATCGGAGCTGCAACGCTTTCGGTGTGGAGCAATCGATCGAAATCGCTAGCGACATGATCCGTCTGGGGCAACTACTCAAGCTTGCCGGTGCGGCGTCGGGCGGCGCGGATGCCAAGGCCCTGATCGCCAGCGGTCAGGTGACCGTCAACGGTGAGCCTGAGCTGCGACGCGGCCGACAGCTCCATCCAGGTGACGTTGTGCACGTGGGCACCGATGACCTGCGCATCCTTGGCGCCTGAGTGCATTTCACGAACGCGGAATTGATCGTGATCTCCGGTTCGTTCACGGTCTCTCGCGTCTGCAGCACGCGGTCGCGGATGGCTAGGCGTTGGGCGGCACCCACATCGACAATCTGCGGGATAGAGAGTGCTGCAAGCGCGTAAGCTTCGTTGAGAGGGCCGCGTTCGATCGACAGGAGCCGAGAGATGGGACTACGGGACAAGCTCGCGGGGCTTCGCGAGCAGGCCCAAGAGGCGGTGGCGGAGCACAAGGAGCAGATCCAGAACGGGGTGGAGACGGCCGGCGCGGCTGTCGACCGCAAGACGCACGGCAAGTACACCGAGAAGATCGCCAAGTACGGGCAGAAGGCAACCGACGCGGTCGAGAACTTCAGCGGCCAAGCATCCGGCGAGCGCACGGCCGAGCATCCGGACGCGGCGGGGGCCGGGGATCCTTAGGTCGCGAAGTCAGGCGCAGGGACCGCTGCCAGCTGACGTCACGCTCCCAGGCGCACGGACCGCTGCCGGCGGCTTGCTGTCGATATCGTCGGGTCCTCGGCCGCGGATCGTGGATGGAGGAAGGTGCTGATGCTCACGCGCGAGACGGTCACGTTCCGGGACGGCGACGGGTGGAGCTGGGAGTTCGACCTGACGTTCATGCTGTCCAACTACCGGTGCATCTGGGGTCGCGGCTGCCCCGATACCAGGCTCCAGCACAGCGCGCGCGGCTGTTGCGTGGAGGGCGTCGAGATCTACCAGGGCGACGGCGACACGCTCGGCGCCGAGGACCTCGAGATGATCCGCGGACGCGTCGGGCAGCTGACGGACGAGGACTGGCAGAACCGGCAGGTGGCGCTGCGGCGCGACGGCCGCGACCCTTGGGGCAAGGCGCGGTTTAAGCGCGACAGCGTCCATACTCGCGTGTACCGCGACGCCTGCATCTTCCACAACCGGCTGGATCATCCAGGCGGGGCTGGCTGTGCCTTTCACGTGGCGGCAATGCGCCACGGCGAGAACCCAGTGGACTGGAAGCCGCGAATCTGCTGGCAGGTTCCGCTGTTCTTCGATATCGACGACGAGACCAAGACCACCAGCGTGCGCGCGTGCCGAACTGTCGATTGGGGCGGCGAGGGGATCCTTGACTGGTGGTGCACCGAGCACGAGGAAGCGTTCAGCGCGGATCGACCGGTGTACGTGAGCATGGAGGTGGAACTCCGGCGCGTGTGCGGCGCCGCCGTGTACGACGAGCTGGCCGCCTACTGCCAGGCGCGCCAGCGAACCGGGGAGCGGACCGGGCTGACGCTGTTGCCGATGCTGCCCTAGCGCTGGGAGACGGCCCCGCGGATTGGGACTCCAACCAGGTTGTCGTTCGTATTCGGTTGCGAGTGCCTGACCACGGCCGCCTACGGACCAGGAACACAACCAGCTCGCATTTTGGGGCGTGCGACCGATTCGGTCGGTCACAAAATGGTGCCCACCGGACAATAGGATGGGTATGGAGGCAGCCGACGCGTTCTGGTCATGCTCGCCCCACGAAGACTGTTTTGGGGTGGTGATGCGATTACCAAATGGCTAGAGTTGCGAGGCTAGTTCGCCTTTACAGCGATGGTTCAGGGGCCAACCGTCCAGGGGCAATAAACACAGAGAGGCGTGTTGTTAGATAGGCGGATTGTCGATCCCGCCCGCGGGAGTCGTGCGCTCGGGTACTGCGTGGCTCTGGCGCTCGCGTGCGCCGTCGTGCTGTCGGCGTGCGGTGGCTCGAGCAGCGCTGCGCACGGTGGGGCCGGCGCGGGGACGTCGATCGCAGCGGCTGTGATCGCCTTCGTGGCTCCTCGCGACGGTGCCGACGCGGTGATCGGGGCGCAGCTTGGCGAGCTTCGCGCAGACGGTGCAGACCAAGCTGCTCGATGACTGCATGACCAGCGACGGTTTTGCGGCGCCCCCGTTCTTTACGGGTGGTGGCCCACCCTCCGATCTCGGCAACCCGCAGTTTCCCAACCTGCCGGCGATCGAGGCTAGCCACGACCTCGGGCTGTTCACCGGCGCCGGCGCCCAGTTCGTCGATCCGCAGAGCGGTATGAGCACGCCCGAACGCAGGGCGTGGCAGGCCCGGATCGGCCATTGCTTCAGGACCATGCAGCAGCAGACCCCGCTGTTTGGCTCGGCGAAGTTCGGACAGTTGAGCTCCGGCTGGTTCAACGTCATAAACCAGGTCAGTCGGTCGCTCGCAGATTCGGGCGCTGAGCAAGACGGCGGCGACCTGCAGCGCCGCCCACGGGGTGCCGGCGACGTCGGTCATGAGCCTGTACGAACGGTTGCAGCAGCAGCTCGGACCGATCTCGCAGTCGAGCGCGGACAGCACGAAGGTGCAGCAACTGCAGTCGAAGGGAGCGAGCGTGCTGGCGACGTGCTGGGCGAACGTGATCAACGAGACGACGACGCTGTTGAGCGGCCGCCGCGCCGCGTATCTGGCCCAGAACGCGAACGCCGTCGCGGCGCTTCAGAGCCAGGTCGACGGGCAGGTGGCCTCGGTCGAGCGCCAGTACGGGATCAAGCTGGCGTTGGGCGGGTCGTGACCGGCGAGCGAAGGCGGCTGGCCGCAGCGGCTGCGCCCGGGGCGCGGTGGCGATCGCGGCACGCCGCTTCGCGAGCGTGGCGGGCTGGTGGTCGGGGCGGTACTGGCGTTGACCGTCGTGGTCGCCGTGGTTGCGTTCCTGATCGGGCGGGGGGTGTCGACGCCGGGCCGAGCAGGCGGCGCGTGCGAAGCCTCCGGCAGCCTCGGTGCTGACGGCGCCGGTGGTGTTGACGCACGCGCGCACGACCGTGGTGCTGCGTGGGACGCTGACGGATGGGGGTGCGATCTCGGTTGGGGTGCCGGGCGACCTGTCGGGCGATCTGGCGGTCGTGACCGCGGTCGCGACCTCGCCCGGAGCACACGTCGCCGACGGGAGCCTGATCGCGGCCGTCGCGGGGCGACCGGTGTTCGTGATGCGGGGACAGATCCCGGCGTACTCGGCGATGAGCTATGGCAGCACCGGCATCGAGGTGACCGAGCTGCAGGCGGGGCTCGAGGCGGCCGGGTTCTCGCGTCGGGTTCGACACGGCCGGCACCTACGGGGCCGGGACGGCGGCGGCGGTCGCCGACCTGTATCAGCGGGACGGTTATGCGCCGGTGACCGCACCGGGTCCCGCGGGCGGCCTCGAGCGGCAAGCACAAGGCCCGGCCCGTGCAGTATGCGACGGTCCCGTTGGGGGAGATCATGTTCACGCCGTCGCTGCCGGTGACCGTGGTGTCGGTCGCGCATCTCGGCCAGACGATCGCGAGCGGCAAGCCGCTGGCCACGCTCGGATCCGGACGGTTGACGTTTCAGGCCACGACCGACGTGAACACGGCGAGCCTGCTGAGGATCGGCGCGACCGGACGAGCGACCTCCGATCTGAGCAACGGGTCGTTTGCGATCAGGCTGAGCGCGAAGCGGCCGGGCAGCGGGCCCGGTGGCGGCCCGGGCTCGAAGTTGACGTTGACGCCGGTGAATCCGGCCGCGGCGGCGCCCTACGTCGGCCAGAACATGGCGTTGCACGTCAGCACCGGTCAGGCCGGCGGACTGCAATGGGTGGTGCCGGTGTCGGCGGTGATCACCAACGCGTCCGGCGCGTCGTCGGTCACGGTGGTGCACGGCTCACGGCAGGTGTCGGTGCCCGTCCGGGCGGGGCTCGCGTACGCGGGTCGCGAGGTCGTACGGCCGATCGACGGCGGGCTGAAGGCCGGCGACCAGGTCGTGATCGGGCTCGGTGGCTCGGGATGAGCGCGGAGCCCGCGCCCGCGCGAGCAGGAGCTGTTGACGCTGACCGATGTCGGGCGGACCTATCCGGGCTCACCGCCGGTGCACGCGCTGCGCGATGCGACCTTCTCGGTGCTGGCCGGCGAGGTGCTCGGCATCATCGGGCGCTCGGGATCGGGCAAGTCGACGCTGCTGAACGTCCTCGGGTTGCTCGACCTTCCGACGAGCGGTGACTACCGAGTCGACGGTCAGCGAGTCGGATCGTTGAGCGACCGCGAGCAGACCACGCTGCGGGCCCGGTTTTTCGGGTTCGTGTTCCAGGAGTCGTTCCTGCTGCCGTCGCTGAGCGCGCAGGAGAACGTCGAGCTCGGCTTACGTCCGCGTCGGCTGACAGCCCGGCGAGCGACGACAACGCGCGATCGAGGCGCTCGAACAGGTCGGGCTGTCGCACCGGCGGCGGTTTCTGCCGGGCAAGATGTCCGGCGGCGAGTGCCAACGGGTGGCGATCGCGCGGGCGCTGGCGCAACGACCGCGGGTGCTGCTGTGCGACGAGCCGACCGGCAACCTCGACGAGCGCACCAGCAGCGAGGTGCTGCAGACGCTGATCGACAACCAGCCGCCAGACGTGGCGGTGGTGATGGTCACCCACGACATGGGGATCGCGCGGACGCTGCCGCGGCTCTTGAGCGTCCGCGACGGGGTCGTGTCCGAAGGCGCGGGGGAGTTCCTCGACGCGGAGGCGCTGCCGGGCGGCGAGCGACCATGAGCGGCCTGCGCTCGGCACTCAGTGAGGCCGTGACGTCGATCGTGCGCCATCCGTGCGGACGCTCCTGTGCGCGCTCGGGACGGTCGTCGCGGTCGGCGCGTTCACGACCACCAACGGCCTGACCGAGAGCGCATCGAACGCCGTCTCCGCGTCGTTCAACGAGTTGCGCGCGACGACCGTCGAGTTCCAGGGGCCATCGACGCTGTCCGAGGCCGACGTGGCCCGGCTGGCACGGCTCCGGGGCGTCACCAGAGCCGGGCTGGTGTGGGACCTCGATCAGCAACAGCCGCTACCTGTGGCCGTCGGTCCGTCGACGAGCGGGCCTTCGCAGACGCAGCTATCGGTCACGGCGATGTCACCGTCGGCGCTCGCGGCGGTCGGGTCGGTGCTGTCCTCGGGCCGGTTCTACGACACGGGCGCCGACCTCGCACCATCAGATGGTCGCACTACTCGGGTCCGGGGCGGCCTCGCAGCTGGGGATCAGCTCGTCGCTCGGCAACCCGGCGATCAACGTCTCGGGAATCGTGCTGACAGTCGTCGGGATCGTGTCCAGCTCCCAGCAGGAGTCCCAGGCGCTGCTCGGGGTGATCGTGCCGCCGTATGTGGCGGGCGTGATCGTCGGCAACCACGACGCGCGGCGAGTGATCGCCCGGACCGCACCGGGCGCCGCGCAGTTGATCGGCCGCCAGGGCCCGATGGAGCTCAATCCATATCAGCCCGGCCAGGTCACCGCCGAGGTTCCGCCCAACCCGACCACGCTGCGCTCCCAGGTGCAAGCGTCGCTGTCGACTCTGTTGGGCGTGCTGAGCCTCGCCGGCCTCGGGATCGGCTTCTTGGCGATCACCGCAGTCACGATCATGTCGGTAGCGCAGCGCCGGTCGGAGATCGGGTTGCGTCGCGCGGTCGGCTACGGCCGGCTCGAGATCGCCCGGCTGATCGTGCTCGAGGCGGGTGGAGTCGGCTTGCTGGGTGGGATCCTCGGCGCCTCGATCGGGGTCCTCGCCACCGCCGCGATCGCATCGGGCAACCATTGGACGCCGGTCATGAACACGACGCTCGTGCTTGCCGCCCCGTTGCTCGGCGTCGCGGTCGGGGTACTCGCCGGCTGCTACCCGGCGATCCGCGCCGCCATGATCACGCCGATCGCAGCCCTGCGTTCCTGAGGACTGGGTAGCGCGCGAGCGCCAACACGGACACCGTTCACATATTGGCCGCCGCTTCGACGATCGCCTCGCGGATGCGCGGGTACGTGCCGCAACGGCAAATATTGCGCAGCGAATCGATGTCAGCGTCGGTGATCTGCCGGCCATCGGCCTTGAGTTCGTCGACGAGCGCGACGGCGGCCATGATCTGACCGGGTTGGCAGTAGCCGCACTGCCCGACGTCGTACTTGAGCCACGCCTGCTGCATCGGGTGCAGCTGCTGGCCGACGGTTGCCGGGAGGCCTTCAATTGTCGTGATCTGGTCGGTCGGCTGGATGTCGCTGACCGGCACCGAGCAGGGGCTGAAAGCCTTGCCGTTGATGTGGCAGGTGCAGGCTTTGCATACGTCCAGGCCGCAGCCGTACTTGGGTCCATGGACGCCGAGTAGGTCGCGCAGCGCCCACAGCAGACGAAGGTCGCCCGCGCAGTCGACGCTCACCTGTTGGCCGTTGAGGATGAAGGTGTACGTGGCCATCAGAATGCCTCCTGCAATCCGTCGGTGGGCGACTCCGGTATCGGCGGGACGGTTGGCAGTGGGGTGAACCCGAGGGGTTGGTTGTGATTGATCGGGAAGCTGGTCGGCATCGTCCCGGTCGCGCGTGCGTACGCGTTCGCCACCGCCGCCATCGACGCCGCCACGCCGAACTCGCCAGCACCGCCCGGCTCGCTCTGGTTCGGCGGCATGATGATCACCTGGACCCCGTCCGAGGGTGAATTGTTCGGAGGGCAGTTCCATTCCCGCGTGTAGTAGGCGTTGTCCCAGCTGCCCTCGAGGAAGTAGCCGTCCTGGAGGTGCAGGCTGTAGGTAAGTGCCTGCGCGATCCCGTCCATGATCCCGCCGATCATCTGGGCCTCCAGCCCCAGCGGGTTGATCGGCAAGCCGACGTCGACGGCGTAGGTCACTTTCGTGACTCGCGGCCCGGTGTATCCGTTCTCGACCGTGCGGTTGACGGTCTGGGGCGTGCAGTCGATCTCGGCCACGCACGCGGCGTAGCCCTTGTACTCGTGGTGGATGCCGAGTCCCTGGGCGGTCTGCGGCGCCATCCGCTTGCCCCAGTTGGCTGCCTTGGCCGCCGCGTCCAGCACCGCCAGCATTCGAGCGTCTCGCACGAACGACCGGCGGAACTGGTACGGATCCTGCCGCATCGCGTTGGCTACCTGGTCGACCATCAGCTCCATGGCTACGGTCACCTCCGGGCTGTAGATGTTGCGCACGCTCGATGTGTTGAACACGCTTCCCGGTGGGTGGTAAACCTCGTTGAGCAGCTGTGTAACCGTCCCGAAGGTCTAGGGGGACGTTGGCCGTGAGGGTGAACACACTCTGGGAATAACCGAGAAAGTCGCCCTCGGGAAGGTCGCCGAGCGTCGCGCTCAGGATCTCGCCCAGCCCGTGCGTGAAGTCCGTCGCGACACTCGTATGGCGCTGGTCGAACATCATCACGTTGTTCCCCAGATAGGAGATCCGGACCCGCGAGGTGGACATCGGATGTACGCGTCCCTGGCGAAAGTTGTCCGTCCGGTGCCACATCAGCTTGACTGGCTTCCCAATCGCCTTTGAGATCGCCGCCGCCTCGAACGCCGCGTCCGCGAACAGGTGGCGCCCGAACGAACCGCCGCCTTGGGTCACGTGTGCCGTCACGGCCGATTCGGGCAGTCCCAGGATCTGGGCCACCGTCTCCTGGAAGTAGATCGGCGACTTCATCGCCGACCAGATCTCGGCGCTGCCGGGACGGACGTCGGCAGCAGCGCAGTTGGTCTCCAACGGATCCCCGGGACGGAAGTAGAACGTGAAGCGCTGATCGAGCGTCTGTCCCAACCCAGGCGTCATCGGTAGTTCGGCGTTGATCAGATCCTGGAGGACGTCGGCATCTGACTTGCCGGCCGCGGCTCCGGGTGCCCATTGGACCTGGAGCGCGCGGATCGCGTCGATGCACTGCCCGAACGTGGTGGCGCGAACCGCCACACCGCCGGGGACGAACTGAGTGTGCGGGATGATCGCGACGTCGGTGACTCCATCCATCGCCCTGACCTGCGTCTCGTTCAGGACGGCCAGCGCACTCCCGTTGATCGTCGGCGGACGGCAGACCATCGTCGGCAGCGCGCCTGCCACGTCGAGATCCATCGCGAACTGCTTCGTGCCGGTCACGATCTGCACGGCGTCGATCCGCGGCTGGGGGGTGCCGACCAGCGTCTGTTGCGAAGCGGGCTTCAGCTCTGCAAGTACCGCCTGCGTGCGCGAGGCCGCCGCCGGGGCGGCGAGCGAGGCGTACGAGAGCGACGTTCCGTCGGGCGACGTGACCACACCATCTTTGAGCGTCAGCTTGGGCAGGGGCGTCTCGAGCTGCTCGGCCGCCGTCTGTGCCAGCTGGCCTCGCGCAATCGCCGAGGCAACCCGGACCTGGTCGTAGAGAGAATGCACCGAGTTCGACCCGCCGGTGAGCTGGTTGAACTCGAGTTCCGGCCGCGCAGCGGACAGCGTGATGTTGACCTTGTCGAGCGGCAGCTCGAGTTCGTCGGCGATCACCATCGCGATCGCGGTGGTGATCCCCTGACCGACCTCGGCGCGCGGAAGCGCGAACGACGCCGTGCCGTCGGAGTTGATGGTCACGGTGATCAGGCTCGCGGTCAGGTTGGCCGCGTCGGTCAGGAGGTCCGTCAGGTCGTAGAAGTCGACCGGTTGCGCCGTCGGCACCGACGCGCGGGCAGTCGGCGCAGTACGCAGATCGGCGGCGGCGACCAGCGTCGGCGCCGGGATCAGATACCCGATGAACCGTCGTCGCGAGATCCCGTTCGTACGAGCGCGCACATCACCGACCTCGACATCGGGCATGGGTCCTCCCTGGACTCACCTGGACGCGGCGAGTGTACGACGGGAGCCAGCCGGACGCGCCGGTTCACGGCGCACTCAGTGGCGAGGAAGCCCTGGCAGCGCCGGCGGCGCCCCTGTCCTCGACGCGATTTACCGCCGTGATACGACCGAGATTCCTGCGGCTCGCAGCTTGGCTTCGATGCCGGTGAGCGTCCAGATCTCCTCGGGGTTGAAGCAGCCGGACGGCGGCGGT
The DNA here is from genome assembly GCA_963709205.1 of uncultured Solirubrobacterales bacterium. GTDB lineage: Bacteria > Actinomycetota > Thermoleophilia > Solirubrobacterales > Solirubrobacteraceae > Palsa-465. The sequence goes on along the minus strand of CAVPVP010000008.1, from coordinate 371,346 downwards.
TCACTGCGTACCGCGTCGGCGAACACAAGCGTGCTGCGGGCAGTTGACAGCGACCCGCCCACGCATTCGACGGTGCGGGCGTCCAACCGCCGTCCGGCGTGGATGGCCGCGACCCAGTGCGCGACCGGTTCGTTGCCCGCGGCGGGGTCGGCGCCCTGCTCTCGCGCCTCGATGATCGACCTCGGCAGGTTGGTCATGGCGCCCGCGCTGTTGAGAGCGAGCAGTCGTTCATGCACCGCCGGCTCGGCAACGCAGACGTACTGACGAACGATCCGGCCCTCGGCGACGCCGCCGAGCCAGCCGGCGTCGTCCTCGCCGAAACCCAGACAGTCGCGCTCGTCGAATGGGCTCGGGAGTCGAACGAGCGCTGTTCGGTGACGCGGCACGGCGGTCAATCCGCGGTGGATGAAGTTGACGCTCTCGGGCCCGCGGGACGCCGAAAGTGACAGTGTGAAAACGATCTCGAGCTCACTGGCGGCCGGGTGCAGCTCCAGCAAGTGACCCGCGACGATCGTGGTTACCCCAGGCGCGAGGCCGGCGTTCATCACGACCGTTCCGCGTGCTCCCCCTGCGACTGCCCGCAGCGAGCGTGCCGCCGCTGCGGGGAGGTCGGACACGTTGATCAGGACGCCGCCGTGCTCGAGGATGTATCTCTCGGCCAGCAGGTCGGGATGAGGCACCGTATTGACGACGAGCTCGTGCTCGTCCATTGCGGCCGCTATCGAATCGCGCCGGCCCACGTCGATTGCGATCTGTCCTGGCCGCGGTCGGCGCGCGCCGGAACGCACGACCCAGCCAGCGGCTTCGAACGCATCGACCATGAAGGCACCGAGTACGCCCTGAGCCCCGATTACCAGAGCGCGGTTGGTCCCTCCGACCTCCATGACGAACTGCCTCCGCTTCGGCTGTAATCCTGACGCCGATCGTACGACCGCGGATGCCGCTTGGGCAGGACCAACTGGCTCCGCGTTCCGTGGACCAATCTCGTTCGACCTCTACCTCGACCTCTACCTCGACCTCTACCTCGACCGGGCACCGCCCGCGGTCGCCGAGCTGCGGTCGTGCGCTAGTGCCCGGCGGCCGCAGCGAGCTCTCTGACGGCGCGCGGGATCGCAGACTCGGCGGTCCGGCCGTAACCGAGAACGAGCGCGGGGCCAAGCGGCGCCGTGACGGAACAGTCGTCGTGGAGGGTATGGATAGCCACGCCTCGGGTCGAGGCCGCGTCGCTGATCGTGGTCTCGCTGCTGCCCTCTGGGAGCCACACGATCACGTGGAGCCCGGCCGCGGCGCCGGCAACCGACGCCTCTGGAAACCCCTCCGCGAGCGCTTCGATCAGCGCGTTGCGGCGGGCGTGGTATACGCGACGCGTACGGCGGAGGTGGCGGTCGATCTCGCCGCGCTCGAGCAGCGTTGCGTAGACAGCCTGGGTTAATACGCTCGGCGCGGCGCGTGCGACGCCTTGTTCGGCCGCCATCTCGCCGACGAGGTGACTCGGAACCAGTGCCCACCCCAGCCGCACGCCAGGGGCGAGCGTCTTGCTCGCCGTGCCGACGTATGCGACGCAGTCGGGCGCCAGCCCCTGGAGCGATGCAATCGGCTCGCGGTCGTAGCGATACTCGGCGTCGTAGTCGTCCTCGACGATCAGCGCCCCACGGCGCCGGGCCCAGGCGATCAGCTGGGCTCGGCGCTCCGGAACCAGAACCGCTCCTGTCGGATATTGGTGCGCCGGAGACAGTGCGACGGCGTCGACTCGGGCGCGCTCCAGCTGACCCACGTCGAGACCGTGTTCATCGACCGCGACTGGGATCGCCTCCAGCCCGGCCTGCACGACTGTCTCCGGTATCGCCCGCCAGCCCGGGTCCTCGACGGCGACTCTGGCAGCGCCACGCTGCCGCAGCGTCTGCCAGATGACCAACATGCATGGTGCCGCCCCGGTGGCGATGAAGATCCGCTCCGGCTCGCCGACGACTGCGCGCACGCGCCCGAGATACTGGGTCAGCGCCACGCGGAGCTGACGCAGACCGCGGCGCGATCCGTACGACAAAGCCGCATCGGGCAATTCGCGTAGAACGGTCGCCGTCGCCGACTGCCACTCGCGACGCGGGAAGTAGGACACGTCGGGGATGCCGCTGCGGAGGTCGTACCGGATTCGGGGCACCGTCCCGGACGGCGCGCGCGGCGCAGGAGGCTGCTGCGCAAGCCCATCGGCGACCCTCGTCCCATCTCCGGAGCGCGCCACGAGGTAACCCTCGGCGACCAGTTGCGAGTACGCCTCGACGACCACGCCCCGCGACACCTGGAGCTCATCGGCGAGCAAGCGGCTCGGCGGCAGCTTCGTCCCGGCGCGTAACCGTCCCGAACGTATCGCCGCGCGCAAGTCGCGCTCCAACTGAGCCCGCAACGGCGCCGCTCGATCCAACGCGAGATGGATGTCCACTGGCCGCAGATCGTAGGCCCCACCGGCCGCGCAGGCAGCGACCGCGCACTGTCTTGGTCCTCTCATCCCTCCACGGATTGGACCTTCCGCCCGGGCCAGCGACGACCTACCTTGGCCGTTATGAGCGCCGAGATCCGCCCCGACCTGGTCGATCGGATGATGGAGCTGTACTGCGACTGGCGAACGGGATGCCGGGATGTACGAGCCGCCTACGAGCGCTTCTTGGCTGCCCCCGCACCCGACCGAGACGTGGCGTTCGCGGCCTACACCGCTGCGCTCGATCAAGAGGAGTCCGCGTGCGAGGCCTACGCGGCCCAAGTTCGAGTGATCCAATCGCTGTGCGCCGGCGCAGGGGCGCACGCTCGACACGGGTGGGGGGTCCTGGCAGACTAGATGCCGTGGGCGCGCACTTGCTGGTGTTCATCGGTGTTGCGGCGATTGTGATCGTCGTACCCGGGCCGGATACCGCGGTGGTCACCAAGAACGTGCTCGTTCATGGTCGCCGAGTCGCGTTCGGCACGTCTCTTGGTGTCAGCGCCGGCCTGTCGGTCTGGACGCTCGCGGCGGCAGTCGGGGTGGCATCGCTGGTGCGCGCATCCGCGGTGGCCTTCACGGTTCTGAAGCTGATCGGGGCGCTCTACCTCGTCTGGCTCGGGCTCCAGGCACTTCGCGCGGCCCGCCACACGGGATCCGGAGCGCCGGCCATGTCGAAAAAGCCGGCGATGGGTGCACTCGGCGGATTTCGACAAGGCTTCCTCAGCGATCTGGCCAACCCCAAGATCGGCATCTTCTTCACCAGCCTTCTGCCCCAGTTCGTCGATCGCGGGCACTCGGTACTGCTTCCATTCTTGGCCCTCGGCGCCGTGTTCGTGCTCATGACCGTGGTGTGGCTCTCCGCCTACTGCCTCATCGCCGCGCGGGCGGCCGAGACCCTTCAGCGCCCTCGCGTCAAGGCCGCGATGGATCGGGTCACCGGGATCGTGCTGATCGCCCTAGGTCTACGTCTCGCGATAGAGCACCGCTGAAGTCACGGACCGGCGAGCGGTTCTTGGCCGGTTGCCGGACGCGATCCCCACTCGAGCAGCTCCCGTAGCTGAGCGGGGCTGATGTTGCCACCGCTGCACACGATGGCAACGCGTTTGCCGGCGAGCCGCTCCCGGAGCTTGACGACCGCGGCCAGCGACGCGGCACCAGCCGGCTCTACCAGGGTGCGAGTCAGCTCGATCAGCTGCAAGGTGGCGGCGCGAAGCTCGTCATCGGCGACGAGAACGAAATCGTCGAGGTGCTCAGCGAGGATGCGTTGCGGCAGCTCGAATGAGACCCGGGTCTGGAGCCCCTCGGCGAACGTGTGCATCTCATCCGCGACCGGCCGACGCTCGCGCCAGGCGCGATAGGCAGCGGGTGCGGCGTCAGATTGCACCCCGATCACGACGATCCGAGGATCGATCGCCTTCGCGACGATGCAGGCACCGGCGGCTCCGCTTCCGCCGCCCACCGGTACGACGATCACCTCGATCGACGGCTCCCGCTCAAGCAACTCGAGCGTCGCGGTGGCGACGCCCGCGATCAGCAGCGGCTCGTCGCCGGAATGGATGTATCGCGCGCCACGTGCCACGGCTACCTCGTCGCACCGTTCGCGCGCCTCATCGAAGTCGACGCCGTGCTCGATGACGGTCGCGCCCAGCGAACGCATCGAGGAGACCTTCACCGGATTGGCACCGCGCGGCACGAAGATCGTCGCCGCGACGCCGAACAGGCTCGCCGCGTACGCGACCGACTGCCCGTGGTTGCCGGTTGATGCCGCAAACACCCCGGCAGCTAGCTGCTCTGGAGCGAGACGGGACACGAGGTTGATCCCACCCCGCACCTTGAAGGCCCCGGTCGGCAGGTGATTCTCGTGCTTGACGAAGAGTTCGGCCCCAACCAAGCCGTCCAGCGACGGATAGCGGCGCACCGGCGTCGGGTCGAGGTGGGGGGCGATTACCCGCTGCGCATCGAGCACGTCGCGGAGTTGCGGAGGAGCGTCAGACACGGGCTGTTATTCGACCACATCGCGCGAATCGCAGTGAACTAGGCTCGCCGGAGTGTGCGCGACGGTCATCCTCGAGCCCTGGGGCAGCGGCGACCTGCCGCTGCTCGAGCGGCTGATGGGCGACCCGAGCATGACCGAGCACCTCGGCGGACCCGAGAGCCCGGACAAGCTGCGCGAGCGTCAGGGCCGCTACGAGCGCCTCGAGGACGGCGATCGCATGTTCAAGATCGTGGAGGTGGGGAGCGGCGCCGGCGTCGGCTCGGTCGGCTTCTGGACGAAGGAGTGGCGCGAGGAGCAGGTCTACGAGGTCGGGTGGATGGTCGTGCCGGAGTTCCAGGGCCGCGGCATCGCGGTGGAGGCGACCGCGCAGGCGATAGAGCTCGCCAAGCGCGAGGAGAAGCACCGCTTCATGCACGCCTTCCCGAATGTCGACAACGCGCCGTCGAACGCGATCTGCCGCAGGCTCGGCTTCGCGCTGCTCGAGGCGTGCGAGTTCGAGTTCCCGAAGGGGCAGTTCATGACCTGCAACGACTGGCGCCTGAACCTGCGGGCTCGGCGACATCGAGGGCGGGCCGCCTAGGCCGCGGGGCTGGTGACGCGGAGCGCGGTCGGGGTCAGCGCGTCGGTTGGGACGAGCAGCCGGAAATCGCTCCAGGGCACCTTGCGGCCGGCCGCGTCGGCCTCCACCCAAATCCATCGTGCCCGATAGCACGCGTACCCGCGCGGCCGGGGCGAGACTTCGTAACCGTTGATGCTGAGGGCCATCTCCCGCGCCCGCTGGGAGCGGTCGGCCCAGTCCTCGACCCGGAACTCGAACTGGGCGCTGGCCACGTCCTTGATGCTGATGAGACTCGTACCCATGGCGGTCCGACCGTACTATCGGCTCCGGACCCCGGGCGCTTGTCGAGGGGCCAGTCGGAGCGGACAGTTTTGCGAGGATGGGCCGATCGGAGCGGACCTAATCGAGCGACTCGGCGGGGGCTCGCAGCACCCTTGGGCGCAACCGCACGTACGCGAGCAGCCCGCCCAATCCCGGCACCCAGAAGGCGATCGCGTGGTAGACGATCACCGCCGCGGCGGCGTGAACGGGGGAAACGCCGTAGAGCACGAGCGCGCCGGTCAGGCCGGCGTCGAGCACCCCGATCCCACCGGGGATCGGCACCCAGTTGGCGGCGTAGCCGATCGAGTACGCGAAGGTCACCACCGCGATGCTGGGGGTCGATCCGACCGCTCTCAGAATCACCCAGAGGACGGCAACGTCAAACGCCAGATATCCCAGCGCCCCCAACAGCCGCCAGCTGGGGCGTCGGCGAAACGTGATCCGCTCGCCCTCACGGACGCTGACGACGATCGAGGCAAGCCATCGCGGCTCGCGCCGCCGCGAACGTAGGATCGCCGGCAGCGCGGCGATCAGAAGCGTCCCTCCCGCCGCGACAGCCGTCGGCAGGACCACGGTCAGAAGACCGTGAGGTCCGGGTGCTCCCGCGATCAGCGCGACGCCGGCGGCTACGAGCGCCGTGCTCGACACCGCGCCCCCCAGCAAGAACAACGCGGCGGACCGGCGCGCGATCCAGGGAACCGGCGCACCGGTCAGGTGGGTCAACCAGCCGCCGATGGCCAGCCCGCCGGCTCCTCCGCCGGGAAGCAGCGCTCCAGAGCCTTGCGTGGTCCACGCCAAGGCGCGCGCGTCGCGTGGCTCCAAGCGGTCGAAGAAGAGCCGGAACACGACCACGAAGCTGACGCCTGAGGCAATCTCGAGAGCCACCGCGAGCCCCGCCCAGCCTGGACCGATGTCGCCGATATCACGCAGCACCCCTCGCAGCGCCGGCACAGCGGCTAGGAGCGCAACGCCAAAGGCGACGAGCAGTCCCGTGGTCGCTACGCGCCGGCCGACTCGGGGCAACCGAAGCCGCGGGCGGATCGCCTTCCGGCCAGGCTCTCTCTCCGACTGCGGGCCGGGAGCGAGACGGCGGGAGGGCGAAGACAGCGCGGACATCCGATTGCTTGGGTTACCGACTGTTGCTGGGTCAACTTATATCGCAACCGGAGAGTCTTGTCCAGTTATGTGTGATTGCGGCGGTTTTCACGATCGCCTTCCGCACTTGCGGACACGATCCTCCGGACCTACACTGCGCGTCATGACGGCTACGAGTCAGACACCGAGGCGGAAGGACGCCCAGCGCAATCGGGAGGCGATTCTGGATGCCGCCCGGGAGCTGTTCGCCGACTGCGCCGATGTGCCGATGTACGAAATTGCCCGGCGCGCCGGTGTTGGGCAGGCGACGCTCTATCGCAACTTTCCGGACCGTCGAGACCTCGCCGCCGCGCTCCTGATCGAGGAGATGGAGCACGCAGAGCGGCTGGCCGCCGACCATGCCGGCGACCCGGACGCTTTCTTCGTCCTTCTCCGAAACGTCGTCGAAACGATCGCTCGATTCCACGCGCTGGGCGAGCTTGCACGAGAGGATGCCTGCCTGGGGTCGGCGCTTCAATCGCGCCGGCGGCGTCTCCGCGAGCTGCTCAAGGAGCCGCTGCGGGCGGCCAAGGCCGCGGGAACCGTGCGCTGCGACCTGACCATCGACGACGTCTTCTTGGTCGTGCTGATGGTCAAGGGCACGATCGACGGGGCGGAGGGGGCAGCCGCGCGCGCCGCGGCGGCAAGCCGGGCGCTCGCGCTTCTGCTCGAGGGTCTGACGCCTTCGCGAGCCGCCTGACAGGGCCGGCGCCGCCTGACAGGGCACGGGCGCCGACACGCCGGGTTCGGGCTGGCCGTGAGGGGATTGGGCGGGCCCGGAGATATCTGTCAGTTGGGGCTAATGGATAGGACTGTCCGGAGGATCCGAACCCGGATATATCTGTCCAGTATCACCCTTCGATAGGAGGTAGCCGCGGCACACGTCCGATCCGGGTGTGAAAGGTATCGGTTCTCAGACCAGGTGGACGTTCGCCTTGACGGTCTGGATGACGTCGTCGAGGTTGCCGTTGAGCGCCTGCTTGGCGAAGCTCAGCGAGAACCCCTCGGCCTCGCCGAACGAGACGTGCGACGGGAGGCTGAGGGCGTACGGATCGGTGACCGCGTCCAGCAGAGCCGGACCTGGCGTTGCCAGGAACTCGGCGACGGCGTCTCGGACCTCTCGGGGGTCTTCGACCCGGATGCCGGTGAGGCCGATCGACTCGGCGACCTTGGCCAGGTCCGGGTTTGCGAACTTGATCCCGAACGGCTGGATCCCGGCTTCTTCCTGTTCGATGTGCACGAACTGGAAACCGCTGTTGTCGAGCACGACGAGTTTGACGGGGAGCTGGCGCTCGGCGATCGTCAGCAGGTCGCCCATCAGCATCGACAGGCCGCCGTCGCCGCAGATCGCGATCACCTGGCGTCCCGGATAGGCCAGCGCGGCTCCGATTGTGTTCGGCATCGCGTTTGCCATCGAAGCCCATGAGAGCGAGCCGAAGATGTTGCGCTTCTGCTTGGCGGTGATGTAGCGCGCCGTCCAGATGCACAGCGGTGCCGGTATCGGCACATACCACGGCGTCGTCGTCGGCAAGCTCGTCGATGGTGGCGACGAGGTACTCGGGGCGGATCGGGGTGAGCTCCGGCCCGCGCGTCACGTAGTGGCTCATGTTCTCGCGCCACTTCTCGGTCGTCTTCAGCGCGCGGTCCAGGTGGTGAGTCCCGTGTTTCTGGGCAACGAGGGGCAGCAGCGCGGCGACGGTGTCCTTGATGTCTCCCACGAGTCCCATGTCGACGTGTGTGCGGCGCCCGATATTTGTCGGGCGCAGATCGACCTGAACCTTCTTTGCCTTCTTCGGGTAGAAGTCGGGCAGCGGGAAGTTCGTGCCGAGCAACAGGCACAGGTCGCAATCGTGCATCGCCTCGTAGGCGCCACCCCAGCCGAGCAATCCGGTCATCCCGACCGCGTTCGGGTTTCCCCACTCGAGCCACTGCTTGCCGCGGTACGCGTATCCGACCGGCGCTTGCAGCTTCTCGGCCAGCGCAACGACCTCGTCGTGCGCGTCGCGACATCCGTCGCCACCGAAGATCGTGACCGAGCCGGCCTCGTCGATCATCTCGGCCAGTCCGCGCAGATCCTCATCGCTGGGCCGCAACAGCGGTCGGGTTGATGCATAACCGCCTGATAGGAGTCGTCCGGGACCTTTCTGGCGGCGACGTCACCCGGCACGGCGATCACCGTGGGGCCGTGCTCACTCAGCGCGGTCCGGATCGCCGTCTGCACCACCGTCCGGGTCTGCGCGGGATTGACGAGCCGACCGGTGTACAGCGATGCGATCTGGAACGTCGCGTACGGATTGATCTCTTCGAGCGTGCCGCTGTCGATCAAGCTCGTGACGGTGTCGCCCACGATCGCGATCACCGGGACGCCCTCACGCTGAGCGTCCATCAGCCCGTTGACCAGGTGCATGGCGCCCGGCCCTGAGGTGCCACACACCGCGACTAGATTCTCGGTCAGGGACGACTCGGCGACCGCCGCGAACACTCCCGCCTCCTCGTTGCGCACCTGGATGAACTCGACGCCGCCGTTGCGCCGCAGTGCGTCGATGACGGGATTCAGCGCGTCACCGACGATGCCGTAACAGCGCTTCACACCGGCGCCCGCGAGCATCGACCACAACGCGTCGGCGACAGATTCAGGCATGGCCCGACCTTTCTGCAGTTCTTTGGGATACGTGGTTGTGACGAGCATCCGCCGATGTTGGAGGCTTCGTCAGCAGCCTGAGCGTCGGCGGGCATAACCACCGGTTATAGGCCGGGGCGGTTCTTCTAGTCCGCGGCGGTCGAGCCGGTCTTCCACTCTGGCCGGCGTAGCCGGTAGAGGAGGACGGGGGGGAGCACCCCGACCAAGATCACTCCGGCGAGCAGCGCGGACGCGTAGAGGGGAATGCTTGCGTGCCCGAGTTGGCTGGGAGGCAACAGGCCGACGATGCATGCGGCCACCGAGGCGAGCGCTCCGACCGTACAGATCGTCATTAGCGCGGGCGCTCGATAGCCGCGCGGATGGTTGGGTCGGCGTAGACGCAGACGGCCCGCGGCGACGAACATCAGCACGTACATGATCAGGTAGACCTCGGTCGCCAACGCGGCGAACACCCAGTACGCGCTCGACACGCTCGGGACGAGCGCGTACAGCAACCCGATCGCGCTGATCACGAACCCCTGCGCGACGAGAATCCGGAGCTGCACTCCGTTCGCGTTCACCTGCTGGAAGTACCGCGGGAGATAACCCCGTTCGCGCCCGATCTGCACCAGGCCCGTGGACGGGCCGGTCAGCCAGTCCAGGAGGCCGCTGAGCGAGGCGACAATCAGCCCGGTAGCGACGACGGGCTCGAGAAACCCAACGCCGAAGTGGTGCAGGAGGAACCTGAACGCCTGCATCACGCCGGCGGTGAGGCTGATGTGTTGCGAGGGCACCGCGACCGAGATCGCGAGTGTCGGCGGGATGAACACGAACAGGATCAGGATCACCGCGAGCAGGATCGCCCGCGGGAACTCGCGTCGAGCGTCCCTGAGATCGTCGACGTGAACGGCATTGACCTCGACTCCCGCGTAGGTGAAGAATCCGTCGACGATCAACACGATGCTGGTGAGCCCATGCCAGGGCGGAAGCACGTGGTGTCCATTGAGCGGCGCGGCGGAGTGGTTGCCCTGGAGCAGGTAGATCGCTGCCAGCACGACGAGCAAGAAACCCGGGATCAACGTTCCGATCAGGATTCCCCACGACGCGAGCTTGTCGGCGGCGACCACGCCCCGGGCGGCGACGAGGACCGACGCCCAGAACAGGACGATGATGACGACGGTCGTGTAGATGCCGCTGTGGGCGAGGCTGGGCGCGAACACGTACGACAGCGTGCTCGCTACGTATGCAAGCACCGCCGGGTAGTAGAACGTGGTCTGCGCGAACTGGCACCACACCGCACCGAAGCCCACCGCCGGCGAGATCCCGTGGCTCACCCAGTTGTAGACGCCGCCTTTCCAGCCCGAGGCCAGCTCGGCCGACACCAGCGAGGCCGGCACCAGGAACACGATCGCGGGCACGACGTACAGCGAGATCGACGCCAGCCCGAACTCGGCCAGCGCCGGGGCGGACCCGAGGTCCCCGACCGACCCTACGGTGAGCAGCGCGAGCGCCAGCCACGTTAGGCGAGCCTTGTGGGGAACGCGAGCACGGACCCGGGGACCGGGTCCCGGACGGCCGCGAAACGGGCCGCGGATGCTCATCCCATCACTGCCGGGGGCCGGCTTGCTGGTCGTACGGGCGGGCACGCGCGCGAGTAATGATCGTGGACGCAGGCATCCTGAGGGCGGCCGTGGACGCAGCGAACCAGAGGGGCGGCCGATCTGCGGGGTCTCGGTCACATTCCGGACGTGTGGCGTGTCGCTTGGGTAGACGACCACGAGGCCGCCGGACCGCGACAGGGAGACACAAGAATCCCGTTGGCGCCGGCGGGCGGCCCGACACACCACAACCCGGAGGGAAAACGATCATGAAGGCAAGAATCAAGAATCCGGCGATCAGCGTTCCGGGCGTGCTCGACGCGTTTGAGCAGCTTGGAGCCGCAGCGAGCAGCGCCGACGTTCCCGAGACCACGCTCTACCTGGTGCAACTGCGCGCGAGCCAGATCAACGGCTGCAGCTTGTGCGTGGACATACACACCCGCGAGCTCGAATACGCCGGCGAGAGCAGCGAGCGGATATATACCGTCGCGGCGTGGCGCGAGACGCCGTATTTCACCGACGCCGAGCGCGCCGCGTTGGCGCTGACCGAGGCGGCCACACGTCTCGCCGACCGACCCGACCCGGTGTCGGACGAGGTCTGGAATGAGGCCGCGCGGCATTACAGCGAGCCGCAGCTGGCAGCACTCGTCGTCGCGATCGCGACCATCAACGCGTACAACCGCCTGAACGCGACGACCAGGCAGATCAGCGGCGGGTGGACGGCCAAGATCGCCCAGAAGACCCCTCAGGCAGTCTGAGGATCGAGTGGGACCCTCCGCACCCTAGGCAGCGCGCCCGGGCGCGCATATGTCGCGTGGGCCGAGAAGAGCCCATGGCGATTGGGGATCGGCCACAACCACCGGGGTGGGCTCGGCCACCAGACAGGCACCGACCGTCAGGGTGACTATCAGGCGAGGGCTGATGACCGTCAACTCCAGGGGATGCGAATCAGGCCTCGCCGACGTAGCGTGACGACCACGTTCAGAAACGATCGGAGGTCGGTCATGTTCCGCACAGACAACACCACCGCGCTCTTTGGCCCCCGTCCGCGGGACCGGGCGCTCGAGACGTGGCGTGAGGCGGCAAGCCTCGTCTCGGCCCGTCGGCAGACCTTCCTGGAGGCCGAGCCTGAGAGCCGCGAGTGGGCGTTCGCCTCCTACCTGGCTGCACTCGATGGCGAACAGGCCGCGGCGGACGAGGTGGCTTGGTTGTCCTCAGGCATCGCCGCATAAGGAGGCCAACGTGGAACTCCGCCACCTCCGATACTTCGTCGCCATCGCCGAGGAACAAAGCTTCACCCGCGCGGCCGAGCGCTTGTGGATCGCCCAACCTGGGCTCTCGACGCAGATTCGCCGGCTCGAAACCGAGCTCGGCGTGCGGCTGTTCGAGCGCCACACGCGCGGCGTCGAGTTGACGCAGGCTGGGGAGGTCTTCCTGGAACGGGCGCGCGTCGCCTTGGCCGCGGCGGACGCCGCCCAAGCGACGGGGCGCGATCTCGAAGCAGGAGTGGCCGGAAGCATCAGGTTGGGAGTCGCGAACGAAGCCCGCTGGGGCTTGACCTCAGATGTGCTCCAGCGATTCAGCCGCGAGCGGCCTGAGGTGGAGCTCACCGTGGTCGAGGCTCACGGCGGAACGCTGTGGCGCGATCTTCGCGACGGACGTCTCGATGCCGTCGTGGCGCCAGCCGGCCACGCCTCGCCTGACCTCAGTGTCTTCGAACTCGGCTCCGAGCCGTGGGTGGTGCTCGTTGGCACCGGTCACCCGCTCGCGGGGATCGGGCCGTTGCGCGCCGAGGATCTTGACGGCGAGCGGATTGCCGCGACGGGGCATCGTGACGGTGCCGCGTACGACCGGGCGGTCTCGGAACTGCTGACCGACCTGGGGGTTGCCGCGGAACTGGTCCCTCGGGCTGCGCCGGCGGCGGTTCCTGCGGCTGTCGCCCGAAGAGAGCTCGCAGCGTTGACGACCGCGCCCGAGGCGCTGCCGGCTGGCGTGATTTCTCGGGCGCTTGATCCGCGCCGGACCCTGTCGTTCGAGCTTCTGCGAAGCGACGAGGTGCCCTCGGCGGCGTTGTCCGCGTTCATCGGCGTGGTGGCCGCTTTCGAGCGTCCGTCATCGACCCGCCCGCTCGCTGCGGTCGCGTGAGGACCATGACCAAGATTGATAGCGGCGCACGGGAGGGTCATCGGTGAGCTTCCGAGCGCTGTCCGCCGACGACGAGGTCGCGCTCGCCAAGCGAATCGAACGCGGCGATCTGAAAGCCAAGGAGAAGCTGATCGAGAGCAACCTGGGATTGGTGCACTTAGTCGCGCGAACCTACCGCGGCGGCGGTGTTCCGTTCGCCGACCTGGTCCAGGAGGGGACGGTGGGGTTGGTTCGGGCCGTCGAGAAGTTCGATCACCGCCGCGGCCTCAAGTTCTCGACGTACGCCGTATGGTGGATTCGACGTTCGATTCTCGAAGCCGTCTCGAGTTCAAACGTCATCCGAATCCCCACCAAGGCGAAGCAGCAACTCGCCGCCGTGCGGCGCGCAGAGGCAGACCTTCAGCGGATTGGGCCGTCGCGCGCTTCCGACGGCGCGATCGCGGAGCACACCCAGCTCAGCGAGGCGACCGTGCGTGCGCTCCGTGGCGCCGCGCGGGTGACGGCCTCCCTGGATGAGCCGATCGGCGAGGACACCACGCCGCTCGGCGACCTCGTGGCGGACGACCGGGCGGCCGACCCGTCGGAGAGCGTGATCGCGCGCGAGAACCGTGACGAGGTGGCCTCGATGTTGCGACTCCTGCCGACGCGCCACCGTGAAGTCCTGATCCGTCGGTTCGGCCTCGATGAGCGCCGCGTGCAGACGCACCAGGAGATCGGTGAATGGCTGGGCGTGGGCGAGCAGCGCAGTCGGCAGATCGAGCGCGAGGCGCTCCACCGGTTGCGCTCAATCGCTGCCACATCGGCGCGGGCCGCTTAGGCCGGAGCAAGTCGGCGCAGTGCTGCTGACGAGCATTCGACGCATGGCGGATGCTGTGCGTAGCGCGGAACATTGAGGTGAAAGGAAATGAAGTGAGTATTCACACCATCGTGTCTCCGGAAGAGGCCGCCGACCGTCTCGCCATCGGTGAGCTGATCGACGCTTACGCTTACTGTGCGGACGGCCGCGACGCCGAAGGACAGATGGCGCTGTTCCTGCCGAGCGCACCGTTCATCTTCTACATGGATCCTCGTTCGAGTGAGCCCACCATGGACCTTTCTAGCCCGACTCTACGTCGACTGGACCCGACACCCGGCCCATTCTGGACTCCACGTCGTAGCCCGTACCGAAGCCCGAGAGGGGGATCCATGCCGCTCGCGTCGCACTGAACGATCCCGGCGCCGCGACCGGGTGGGCACCACGGCGAGGTCAGTTGCGATCGCCGGCGCTGTGGTGCCTCCAGCCGTCGTGATACTCGGCGTCGTGCAGCCGGTAGAGCTGATGGGCGTAGTGATCCAAGCGGTCGGCGGCCGCCTGGGCCTCGTGGTAGTCCTTGCCGTGTTCGCGAGCCGGTGTTTTCTCTTCGGCGCGCTTGCGGACGATGTGGAGCTCCTCGCGCGCGAGCTCCACGATCTTTTCCAGAGCCTCTTCAAGGTCCATTTTTCTTCCTCTCGCCAGGTTGCTCGACGGACTCGCAGGCCGCGCTGATCTTCTCACGGCGGCACACCGATCAACTCGAAACCATCCGAAATGCGAGCGAGTACCGCGGTATCAGCCTCGGCTAGCGGCGGCGGAATAACCGCGCTTCGTCGGCTTACGACCGGTACCGAGGGGTACGAACAGGGTGGGCAGCGCCGTGCCCGCATTAGTCCCTAATTCTGGAATTCGCCAAAGAATTGAATGATTCCGGAATACGAGTATGGTTGTGCGATCGCCTCGACCGCTCACGTCGATCTGGCCGTCGCCTTGCGCGATGCGGGGCTGCGCGTCACCGCACCGCGGATCGCGGTTTTGGCCGAGCTGACGGAGGGCGAGCATCTCACCGCGGATCAGGTCGCAGTGGCGGTGCGCGAGCGTCTCGGCACGATCTCGACCCAGGCCGTCTACGACGTTCTGGGCGCGCTGACCCGAGTGGGCCTCGCGCGCCGGATCGAACCGGCGGGCAGCCCAGCTCGCTACGAGACGCGCGTCGGCGACAACCATCACCACATCGTGTGCCGCTCGTGCGGCGCGGTCGCCGACATCGAATGCGTCGTCGGTGAGCCGCCATGCGTGTTGCCTTCAGACGCGAGCGGGTTCGTGATCGACGAGGCCGAGGTCACGTTCTGGGGCCTCTGCCCCGGCTGCCAGACAACGTCTAAGTCCCCCGAGAAGGAGATCGCCAGATGACCGATAAGCCCCCTCACACGACGACCGACGCCGGCAGCGCGGTTGCCAGCGACGAATTCTCGTTGACCGTTGGATCCGACGGCCCGATCCTGCTCCAGGACCAGTACCTGATCGAGCAGATGGCCAACTTCAACCGGGAACGCATCCCGGAGCGCCAGCCGCACGCCAAAGGGTCGGGTGCCTTCGGTGTGTTCGAGACGACCGACGATGTGAGCGCGTACACCCGGGCCGCTCTGTTCCAGCCGGGTGTCAAGACCGAAATGCTCGCCCGCTTCTCGACGGTGGCCGGCGAGAGCGGTAGCCCCGACACGTGGCGGGACCCCCGTGGCTTCGCGCTGAAATTCTATACGACTGAGGGCAATTACGACATGGTCGGCAACAACACGCCGATTTTCTTCGTCCGCGACCCGATGAAGTTCCAGCACTTCATCCGCAGCCAGAAGCGTCGTGCCGACAACGGCCTACGTGACCACGACATGCAGTGGGACTTCTGGACGCTGTCGCCCGAGTCCGCGCACATGGTGACCTGGCTGATGGGTGACCGCGGTATCCCCAAGACCTACCGCTACATGAACGGCTACTCGAGCCACACGTACATGTGGGTCAACGCAGGCGGCGACAAGTTCTGGGTCAAGTATCACTTCAAGACCGATCAGGGCGTTGACTTCCTGACCCAGGAGGACGCCGACCGCCTGGCCGGCGAGAGCCCCGACTACCACCGGAAGGACCTGTTCGAGGCCATCCGCGACGGCGACTTCCCGAGCTGGACGCTCTACATGCAGATCATGCCGTTCGAGCAGGCCAGGACGTACCGGTTCAACCCGTTCGACCTCACCAAGGTTTGGCCGCACGCCGACTACCCGCTGATCAAGGTCGGGGCGATGACGCTGAACCGGAACCTGACCGACTTCCACACCGAGATGGAGCAGGCGGCGTTCGAGCCGAACAACCTCGTCCCGGGGATCGGGCTGAGCCCGGACAAGATGTTGCTCGCGCGCGGGTTCTCGTACTCCGACGCCCACCGGGCACGGCTAGGGGTCAACTACAAGCAGATTCCGGTCAACTCTCCGCATGTGCCCGTGCACAGCTACAGCAAGGACGGCGTGGCGCGCACGGTCAACGTCACCGATCCGGTCTATGCCCCGAACTCGTACGGCGGACCGAAGGCGGATCCGTCGACGACCGATCACGCCGGGCTGTGGGCGGCCGACGGCGACATGGTCCGGTCGGCGTACAAGCTCCGGCCCGACGACGATGATTTCGGCCAGGCTGGCACGCAGGTACGGGAGGTCCTCGACGACGAAGCCCGCGACCGCCTGGTCTCGAACATCGCCGGCCATCTTTCGGACGGCGTGTCGGACAAGGTGCTCGCGCGTGCGTTCGAATACTGGAAGAACGTCGACCGGGAGCTCGGCGATCGCGTCGAGCAGGCTGTCGGCGCGACTGTCGGCGCGTAGGTACCACCCGCGATGGGCGCGCCCGGACGGGCTCCGGGTGCGCCGATGCGGCTATCTGGGTGCCCGCACACGAAGCTTTCCGGCGGCTTCGTGTCCGACTCGAAGGTAGTAAAGCGTCGCCCACAGCTCGGAGACGTGGATGTCGCGGTTGTACAGCGGGCTACCGCAGCCGTCGGTGAGCAGCTTATGCGTCTCGGCTACCCACGAGGCCTCCAGATCGTCCGCGGATTCCAACGTCAGCGCTATCTCGAGGAGCTCTGCTTTGACGGCGGCGGCTCGATCCTGCAGCAAGACCGTGTACCGCGACGGCCTTCGGCCGGAGTTAGCCGCGCGGCGGGCGCCGGCAGCGAGGCGTCGCCGGCTGCGTCTACTGAGCAATCGTCGTTGCTTCCACATGAATGGATGAGCCGGCGAGAGCCCATCTGATACGCGTGCGCCTCTAGGCGGCGCTGGGAAGCTGTCGCAGATCAGGCTCGGCCCAACGGGCGCGCGCCTCAGGACTGCCGAGCAGCTCGGGGCTGTAGTGGGCCTCGAGCAGGCGGCGGTCGAGCAGGCCGGAGTTGCCGGCGATGAATTCGTCGAAGGACTCGGCTTCGCCGCGAGCTCGGTGGAGAACGACCAGGTGAACCCAGGAGCGCGTGATGGTCTCGTGATACTTGTCGGGTGCTCCGTGCGCACTGGCCAGGTGCCTGATCGCAGCGCCCACGGCACGATGGGACTCGTCCACGTCGTGGATCTGGAGGTAGTTCCAGACCAACTCCAGATGCTCGCGGTGGCCGAAGCCGCCCCGCGTCTCGAGGATCGTCTGAAGGATGTCGAGGTCTTGTTGACGCACTGCGGGATCTGCACCGATTTCCGCGCCTGGACGCTGGTTCCTTCCGCGCTCACGCGAGCTTGAGCGGAACCTCCCCGTAAGGGTCGATCCGGTACACCAGCGAGATTCGGTGGTAGCCGTCGGCGATGTCGGCGCTCGTTCCATCGCTGACCACCAGGACAGGACTCAGACGGCGGCCCTCGAGGGCCTTAATCAGGTCCTTCATCACACCCGGATCGTCCAGGGCCGCGGCCGTCAGCCCAGCCGCACGCAAGATGTCGTTCGCGCGCCTTCGGGTCAAAGGAGCTTTGCGCAGCCGTTTCACGATCTTGCTTACGGCATCGCCCTCCAGCTTGAGCGACAAGTAGGCTTCGGCCGCGTCGTAGTCGTGCGGCGCGACGTCGTCGAGCCATTTGATCCTCTCTACCGGCCCCCCTTCAAGCACATGCGGTTTCGCTTTCGCCACGGACCGATCCGGATCGCCTAGTTGCTGGTGTTCCGCAACCTTCGGTACTCGCTCTGCACCCGAATCACGCCCCGCTGCGCGGCAGCCATCGCGCGCTCGCCGCGGCTGCCGGATGCTGGCATCACGCCCAGCTGCCGCGAGACCGTCATCAGGTCGAACACCACCCTGAGCTTGGCGATACGGCCGTCGCGGTACTCCTGAAAGTCGACGCCGTCGACCTCCCAGGCGCGTCCGGTAGGGGCAAATCCGGGCGGCTGCATCGGTCCGGTGAACCGCCCCCGGCCGCGCCAGTGGAACGATGCGCACGGCTCGCCGGGGATTACGAACGGTCCTGCTAGCAGCTCGAAGGTCATATCCGGAGTTGCCCGCCACAGCGCCTGCAGGAACTCGCGAACGTCGCGGTGGCCGTGCATCGTCTTCGGCCAGGAGTCGTCGCGAATCTCAACGTCTTCCGTGAGGAACGTCAACACCCGATCTGCCTCGTGGGAGTTCCAGGCGTCCAGCCACCGCCCGATGAAGTCGCGGATCCAATCGGCGGAGGGCGCCTGGTGGGCGACGGCCGACTCGGACCCGGCGACTGAAGTGTGTCCCAAGGACATCCTCGCTCCAATCTCTCGCGTCGGATCCCACCCTACTAGCGGCGGTGTCGCGCGGGCGGAAACTCGAGTCCGGTGTCGCCGGAGGTCAATCAGAGCTCAACACGGCTCCCCCATCGCGGCCCGCTCCCATAAGCTGGCTACGCTGGTCTAATGTCAGAGTCCGGACTATCAGCGCCATCATCAGCGCCACCTCCAGCGAGCCCGACGCTGTCTGCGTCGCAACTCGCGATGCTTGCCGAGCACGGCGAAGAGCGCACGGCGAACGTCGGGGATGTGCTGTATCGCGTCGGCGATCGGCGCTATCCGTTCATCGTGATCCTCGACGGCGAAGTGGCGATTCTCGACGCCGCGGGCAACGAGATCCTCAGGCACGGGCCATCAGGGTTCCTCGGAGAGCTGAACCTCCTCTCCGGGCAGACGGTCTTCGTCACGGCGGTAGTGACTGAGCCGTTGCGGTACATCGCCGTCGACCGCGACACGCTGCGCTCGCTGCTGTACGACGATGAGCAGCTCAGCGATCTCGTCCTGTCGACGTTCATCGCGCGGCGCGAAGCCCTCCAGCAGGTCCAAGGGATCGGCATCGAGATCGTGGGTCCGCGCTCGTCCCAGCCAACGATGGGGATGCTCGCCTTCGCCCGCAGCAATCGCCTGCCGTTCACGTGGCGCGACTCCGAGCGTCCGGACGATCCCGCAGCCACGGAGCTCGTCGCCGGACTCGACCAAGCGAGCCTTCCGTTGGTCAGGCTTCCCGGCGGGACCGAGCTGCGTGGTCCGTCGACCGGACAGGTCTCTCGCGCGCTCGGGATCGGCCGCGAGCTCGCGCCCCGGGAAGAGGTCGACCTGGTCATCGTGGGCGCCGGGCCGGCAGGCCTGGGCGCCGCGGTGTACGGCGCCTCCGAGGGACTCGACACCCTGGTGGTCGACAGCACCGCGCTCGGCGGCCAAGCGGGCACGTCGCGGAGAATCGAGAACTATCTCGGGTTCCCGGCCGGGATCAGCGGAAACGAGCTCACCAGTCGCGCCGTCACCCAGGCGCGGAAGTTCGACGCGCGCCTCGCGACGCCTTATCGCGCCGTGTCCCTCGAACCCGGGGACGGGCGCCACGTCGTCCGGCTGGAAGACGATCGCGAGGTCGCGGCACGCGCGGTTGTGCTCGCGACCGGCGCGCAGTACCGGCGGCTACCGGTTGAGAGCCTTGAGGAATACGAGGGGGTGAGCGTGTTCTACGCCGCCGGACCACCCGAGGCGAAACTGTGTGGCGCGGAGCGCGTCGCCGTCGTCGGCGGAGGAAACTCGGCCGGTCAGGCCGCGGTGTGGCTGACTCGCGGCGGCGCTCTCGTGACGCTGCTCCACCGCCGCGCGGACCTGCGCGAAACGATGTCCGACTACCTCGTGCGTGAGCTCGAACGCTACGGCGTGGCTGTGCGCGACCGGAGCGAGATCGCCGAGCTCCACGGGACCGACGGGCAACTCGAGGCGGTCACGCTCAAGAGCGGCGAGCGTCTGCCGTTCTCGTATCTCTTCCTGTTTCTGGGCGCGTTGCCGTGCACGGAATGGCTCGACGACGCGGTCGATCGCGACGCCAACGGATTCATCCTCACCGGCGCCCTGGCGGGGGTCGACCGTCTCCTCGACACGAACGTTCCGGGCATTCTCGCGGCCGGCGACGTCCGTTCCGGATCGACCAAGCGCTGTGCGACCGCGGTGGGCGAGGGGGCGATGGCGGTTCAGCTCGTCCACGCTTACTTCGCGAGTGACACGTAGCGGGCACTCCGCTTGACGTGTTTTCAAGCATCTGATTGAATAGGTGTCGATGCAATCAGCGCGCGCTGACCAGCGCCGCGAGGCAGGCCTCCGGACGCGGACGCGACTCATGGACGCGGCGCTGGACCTGCTCGCTGGGCGCGGCGAAGATGGTGTGACTCTCCGAGAGCTCACCGATGCCGCGGACGCCAACATCGCGGCGGTGAGCTACCACTTCGGGTCGCTGAAATCTCTCTGCGACGCGGCGGTCGAATATGCGCTGGAGCGGTACCTGGACGCGCAACAGGAAGTGTTAAGCGAGATGGATCCCGACGTCGGCCTCGAGGCCCTGGCCGCGGCGTTCGCCCGTCCGATGACGCGCGCGTTGGCGACCGGAGGGCGCGATCTCGACGTGATCCGGACGGTGGCGCGGGCCGGAATCGATCCTCCGGAAGGATGGGCTCGATTCGACGACCGGTTCGATCAGATCCGCGCCGACGTCCTCCGGGTGCTGAAGGCAAACCTTCCTGAGGTCACGACGCAAGAGCTGGTCTTCCGGACGCGCTGCGTGGCTGGACTGCTGAACTGGCTCGTGCTCGCGCCCGTCGGGGGAGAGCTTCGGAACAAGTCCGAGAAGCAGGTCGAGCGACTGCTAGTGCCGGTACTCGCCGGAGCGTTCCGGGGCGCTAGCTCCGCCTAGACAGCGGCACCGGGTCGCGGGCTCGGTGTCGTGGCGGTCCGGACGGCCCTGGCCCCGGCGGGAACAATTCAATCAAGTGCTTGACAGTCCGCGCCTGCGGAGATAAAGTCAAACAAGCGATTGAGCGAATTGTTTGGGAGCCGGACGGTCCCGAGCATCAGCACAAGGAGGAACCAATGAAAGTGGCACTCACCGGTGCGACCGGCTTCGTCGGGTCTCACATACTCACGGAGCTCCACAACCATGGCCACGAGGTGATCGCGCTCGTCCGCGACGAAGACCAGGCCGACACGGTCGCGGGTCGCGGCGCCAGTGCAACCGTGGTCGACCTGTACGACCGACCCGGGGTCGTCAGTCTGCTGGGCGACGTCGACGGCGCGATCCACACCGCGAGCCCGGGTGACGTGACGAGCGCGGACCTGGACTCGGCGGTCGCCGATGCCGCGATCGAGGCGTTCGCCGGCACAGGCAAGCCCTACATCCCGATCAGCGGCCTCTGGGTCTACGGGAACAACAGCTCGATCACCGAGGAGTCGCCGTTCAACGCACCTCCGCTGGTGGCATGGAAGGAGCCGATCGAACGCCGCGTGCTCGGCGCGAGCGGCATGCGTGGAGTCGTGATCGTCTCCGGCAGCGCCTATGGCGACGGCGGCGGAGGGATTCCCGGGGTGCTGCTCGGCTCGCCGCGCGAGGAGGACGGCAACCTGATCATCCTCGGCACAGGACGGCAGCACTGGGCGACGGTCCACGCGGCGGACCTAGCGGATCTGTTCCGGCGCGCGCTTGAAGACGCGTCGGCCCGTGGCCGCTACGTCGTCGCCAACGGGTTGAGACCGACGGTCGCCGAAATAACCGAGGCTGCCGCCGTCGCGGTTTGTGCTCCGGGCGCCGTCCCCGGTTCCGACGAGGAGGCTCGGGCGCGCCTCGGCGACTATTTCGCCGAGGTCCTACTGCTCGATCAGGGCACCGAGGCGTCCAGGGCTCGCGCCGAGCTCGGGTGGTCGCCATCCCATCCGGGGATCGTGGAGGAGCTCCGCCACGGGAGCTATCGCAAGGCGTTGGCCGGTTGACGTTCGACGCGCTCGGCGCCTGGTGCGAAGTAAGCGGCCTCACGCCTCACGCTTCGTGTGACAGGGCGACGAGCGCGTCGACGTCGTCATCGGCGAAGGCCGCAAGGTACCGCGCGACCAGCTCCTGTCCTGCGCCGTCGTGTGCTTCCGACACGTCGTCGAGGTCGGTCGCTCCAACGGCAGCGTGGGCTCGCTGAAGCGCGCTGTTAACAGCCGCGGTCGTCGTCCCGAGCAGCTCCGCGACCTCGGATGCCTGCCAGGAGAGTACGTCGCGCAGAACGAGCACGGCGCGCTGGCGGCGCGGCAAGATGCGTATCGCGGCCACCATCGCGAGCCTTAGGCGCTCGCGGGCAAGCGCGCGGTCGGACGCGTCGGGCTCGGTCTCAGGACAGACCGGCTCGGGCAGCTCTTCGACCGGGACCGGCTGGCGGGCGTTGCGCCCGAGCGCATCGAGGCAGACGTTCGTGGCGATTCGGTACAGCCACGTCCGCAGTGCCGCCCTGCCCTCGAAGCACTCGGACGCTCGCCAGGCCCGCAGGAACGTCTCCTGTACGGCGTCCTCGGCATCGAACGATGAGCCCAGCATCCGCCGGCAGTACGCCGTCAGCTCGGCGCGATGGCAGCCGCTCGTCAGGACGCCCTCAACAGCGGTCGTCACCGCACACCTCGCGAACCTGAACGCCCGCGGCGCGCAGCCGGGCGGCGTAACGACGGCCATCGTCGTGGCGCTCCTGGCACACCACGACCGCCGATGGCGCGCCGGCGACTTTGGTCGGCATTGCCCGCTCGGCTGTGAACCTGGGGTGGACCAGGAGCTGCTGCCACAACGGAGGCCAACCGGCGTCGCGTGCCGCCAACGCTAGCCTCGCCGCCCGCGCGCCGCCCGCCACGAAAATCCGATCGCCACCCGCGCCCAGCTCGCCGGAATGCTCGGCCACCCAGTGCAGCACGGCGAGCTCGACCTGACCGGGATTTTCAGCGGCCACGCCGACGACAACCGAGTTTTCGAACCAGCAGTTGGTCGGTGACAGCTCGTCGGTTAGTACGAGCGCGAGTGACACCGTGTCCAGCTGTGGCCAGTGCACGGTGGTCGGCACGCGCAGCGCGCCAAACCTGAGTGTCATATCGGCGACCATGACGCCGGCCAGCCTGCCACCACTCGCGTGTAAAGGGAAAGGCCGATCGTGCAAGACGGTGTTGCGCGATTTGCATGACCGCCGATTGGGCGGCGAGCCATACTTGGGCCCGTGGACCAGCCCGCCAGTGTCCTTCCGTTCCCGCACGCGCCCGACGGCATCGAGTTGCGGCACCTGCGAGCGTTCGTCGCGGTGGCCGAGGAACTCAACTTCGGTCGCGCAGCCGAGCGGCTCTACGTCTCGCAGCCCGCCCTGAGCCGGCAGATCCGGGGCCTCGAGCAGCTCGTCGGCTGCGAGCTGCTACGGCGTTCCACGCACAGCGTTGAGCTGACGCTCGCCGGCGAGGCGTTGCTCGACCGCGCGCGCCAGCTGCTCCGCGACGTCGACGAGGCGGTCGCGGCGGCGCTCGCCGTCGGCGGCGAGCTGCTCGGGCGGATCGCGCGGACGCTCGAGCCGATGCGCGGGATGGTCGCCAACGATCCCGACCTCGTCCAGGCCCGTGCCACGTTCGAGTCCATGAACTCGCAGTTCTCGCCGCCCGCCGGAACGATCACGCGTCCGGTCACCGCCGGTGGCGTGCCGTCGCTCGTGGTCTCCCCGGGTGTGGGTCACGACCCGACGGTGCTCTATCTCCACGGCGGTGGCTACGTGGTCGGCTCGGCATTCGGCTACCAGCCTCACGCCGGCGCGCTCGCCGCGGCGGCGCAGACGGGGATCCTCGTTCCCGATTACCGCCTCGCGCCGGAGCATCCGTTCCCGGCCGGACTCGAGGATGCCCGCCGTGCCTACCTGTGGCTCCGCGAGCGGGCAGAGAATCCAGAAGGCATCGTGGTCGCCGGGGACTCCGCGGGCGCCGGGCTCCTACTGTCGTTGCTTCTCGCGCTCAAACGCGACCATGAGCCACTCCCCGCGGCCGCGGCGATCTTGTGCCCGTGGCTCGACCTGACGGAGCGCACCCCTTCGGCCTCCGACGCGCCACTTGCCACCGACGAAGACGTGCGCCGCTGCGTCGAGGCCTATCTATCGGGCCATCCGGCCGACGACCCGATCGTCGACCCGCTGCGGGCAGACCTCAGCGACCTCCCGCCGATGCTCATCCAGGCGGCGACGGGCGACGCGCGGCTCGCCGACGCCAAGGCGCTGGCCAGCCAAGCCCAGGATCACGGGGTCGACGCCCGCCTCGAGCTCTTCCCGGTCGAAGCGCACGCCTTCCAGCTGTTCTGGTCGTTCCTCCCCGAAGCCGCCGACGCAATGGAGGCGGCGGGAGCGTTCATCCGCGATCTCGGCGGCCAGGGCGAACGCGCCCGGGACGCCGCTGGTCTCTAGACGACGGGCGTATTGCCGCCCGGATGCTCGAGCGGATGACCGTCGGCACACAGCGGACACGAACTCGGCTCCCAGATGCGGTTCGGCATCGCTGCGGCGTGAACGAGCGCGAACCCCTCGTGCTCGGCGTACTCGGCGGCGGATGAGCCGAGGACGAGGAGCGCGCCGATAGCGACGACGTCCGCGCCGGCCGCCCGGACGTCGCTCGCGGTGGCGCGAACGGCCGAGGCGGCGTTCATGACGTCGTCGATGACCGCGACGCGGCGACCGTGCAGGCGACCGCGGGTCTCGCCTCGCACGGCGTACCGCGCTCGGAACAGTTCGCCGGAATCGTCGTCGGCGCGGGCCACCGGCTCGGCGACGTAGAGCTCGATGTCGAGCAAGGTTGCCACCGCGGTCGCGATCAGCCCGCCGCCGAGCAGCGGTCCGCAGACCGCATCCGGATCGACCGCGTCGGCAAGCCGTCGTGCGAGATCCTCGACGAACGGGACGAGCCTTGCCGGGCGTAGGAAGAGCGTGTCGAGGTCGAGCCACAGCTCGCCGTGATGGCCCGACTCGAGCTGGAAGTGGCCTTGGCGGCCGTCGATCAATTCCAGCAGGTCACGGGGTCCGTTCGCGCTCATGAACCGATGATCGCGCGATTCAGTCCGACCCGGCCGAGCTCTTGGTAGAACTGATGCGCAAGACGCGGCGACCCAGAGTTAGCCGACCATGTCCGGAGTTGCAATCGAGCTACGAGGCGTGCGCAAGCACTACGGCTTCCGTCAGCCGTGGGTGCTGCGGGACGTCCACCTCGCGGTCGAGAGCGGCAGCATTCTCGAGGTCGCCGGGGCGAACGGCGCCGGCAAGTCGACGCTCCTACGGATTCTCGCGGGAGCGATACTCCCGACCGGCGGGGTTCGCCGTACCGCCGAGGGCCTGGCGTTGGGGTACATGCCCGAACGCCTGATCGCCCCGGCTTTCTCGGCCGGCGCTTATCTCTACCATCACGTCCGGCTGCGCGGGCTCGACAACGACGAGGGCGACAGTGAGATCTCGGAGTTGGCCGAGCGCCTTCAGGCTCAGCACCTGCTCGGCGAGCGGATGGCCAGGTTGTCAAAGGGGTCAATCCAGAAGGTTGCGGCCATTCAATCCCTCCTCGGCCGCCCGAGGTTCCTAGTGATGGACGAGCCGTTCGCCAGTCTGGACGCTCCGTCCCGCCGGACACTCGCGGAGATCCTGAGGGAGCGGGCCGACCGCGGGACGGCGGTGGTGTTCTGCGACCACCGCGACGGGTCCGCGACGCTTGCCGACCGCCGGGTTGTGTTGCAGGACGGCCGCGTGACCGAGCGGACTGCGTCCGATGGCGCCCATGCGGGAGACGCCGAAGAGGCGGCGGTGCGGTTCACGACCGACCGCCACGCCAGCGATCGTGAGATCGCCCGGCTGATCGACGACGGATGGCACATAGTCGGGGTGAAAGCGGGCGGCGCCGGCGCGGTTGAGATCCGAGCAGTACGACGGGACCAGGCGCCATGAACAGGGTCGCCCGGTATCTGCTCGCTGAATACCTCAACTCACGTCGGTGGGCGGCGCCCTTCTTGCTACTGGTCGTGGGAGTCGTCGTCATCTACGCCCAGCCACCAAACCAGGTTCTCGAAACCGCCGGGGGCGCCGCGGCGTTTCTGCTGCTTGCCCAGTGTTGGCTCGCGCTGTCGTTTCTCAATAGCCAGCCGGATGAGGATCGTCAGATTCTGGTGGCCACGACCGGAGGTCGGCGGTTCGCGCTCGGGCGCATCGTCGGCTTGGCCGCCCTCACGCTTCTCACTTCGCTGCTGACGCTTGGATATCCATGGATCGCCGGCCGCTTCCAGGGTCCTCCCAGCGCTGCTGATCTCGCGTGGATCCTGGTGGCGAATTTGGTCTGCGCCGGTGCGGGGAGCGCCCTGGCGGCGATGTTCGCCCGCCCCGCGGTAAGGAGTCGGGCGGTGACGGTACTGGCCGTAACGGCCTGCCTCGTGATCACGGTTCCGCTTGGCCTGTCACCCGCGCCGGCAACTGCCAACGCGCTCGACACCACGGTCGCGGCGCAGGTCCCAGCCAGGTTCGGCGGAACGATCGGATCCGTCACCGCGTTTGTGCTGGTGGCGACGTTCGTCAGCGCGTTGCTCTGGCGATACCGCGAGTAGCCAAATCCTTGCGAGGCCGGTCCTCATGCCAGCGGCTTCTGGGTCGCCGACGTCGTCGCCAGGAGCGTCGCGAGGAGGTCGTCGGTTGGATTGCCTCGCGAGGCGCCCGGCACGCCGGGCCTGGTCCGTGAGCAGGTATTCGATCTGGCCGTTGATGCTCCGCAAATCGTCGGCCGCCCAGCGGCGGAGCGCATCGAACAGATGGGGGTTGAGGCGGAGCAGGAGCCGTTTGCTGTCCGGCATTCTCGGGCCGCCCTAGGTGGACCGGCGGCCGGCGTCGAGCGCGGGCGTGGGGAGGTGCGATATCAGATCCATATTGTATCACCATCATGTCCGCGATCCTGGCACCTGGCCGAGATGCGCGCGTGGTTACTCGAGTTAGTGGCCCGCAGCGGCGCGCGCGAGCACGTGCTCGCGCGTCGGTCCCGGCTGGTCTGGTGAGTACCTCAGTACCTCTGCCTCATGGCGGAGCAGGTAACGCTTGCGGTCGATGCCGCCCGCGTAGCCGGTGAGCGCCCGGGTCGAGCCGACCACGCGATGGCAGGGGACGATGATCGCGATCGGGTTGCGTCCGTTCGCCGCGCCGACGGCGCGCGCCGCTGTCGGCCTCCCGAGCTCTCTGGCAAGCTCGCCGTAGCTGACGGTTGTGCCGAACGGGATCGCGAGCAGGCGGCGCCACACGGCCGTGAAGAACGCGGACGCGCCGTCCAGGTTGAGCGGGACGTCGAAATCAACGAGCTCGCCGGCGAAGTACGCCTCGAGCTGATCACGGACCGCTGTGAACGGTGCATCCGCACGCCGGCGACCTCGCGCGGCTTCAGGGTTCTCGGAGTGAGGAGCGGTGTACAGACCGCCGAGCCGCCACTCATCGCCGCATAGCAGCAGACGGCCGATTGGGCTGTCCATGTGGGTGTAGAGGCTGGTGGAGGTGTGATTGATCGATGTCATTGTGTGTTTTGAACGGGACGCGCTCGAGTGGTGTGAGATTCGGCCGGTGGTGGCGACGCGAGCTGGGACCACAGGTGCTGTGTCGCGTACGCGCGGTAGGGACGCCAGCGTTCGGCAATTCGCGCGGCGCTGCGCGGGCGGCCGTCATAGCCGAGCCGCTCGAGGCCGTGGCGCACGCCGAGGTCGGTAGGCATGAACGCGTCCGGGTCGCGGAGCGCGCGCATAGCGATGTAGCTCACGGTCCATGGCCCGATTCCCGGCAGCGCCAGCAGCCGGCTCTCCGCCTCATCGGGGGCCATTTTGCCCTCGAGCGCGACGTCGCCGTTGGCCAAGGCGGCGGCTAGTCCGATCACCGCCCGCCGGCGCGAGCCCGGCATCGCGAGCCGCTCCGGATCCGCGTCGGCCACGGCGGCCGCCGACGGGAACAGATGCGTCACGGGCCCGCGAGGCCGCTCGAGCGGCTCGCCGTAGGCCGCGACGAGCCGGCCGGCGAGCGTCGCGGCGCCGGCCAGCGACACCTGCTGCCCGAGAACGGCTCGGATCGCGAGCTCGTGGCCGTCGACGCTGCCCGGTACTCGCCGGCCGGGAGCTTGCTGCACGACCGCTCCGAGGAGATCGTCACGCTCGAGGGCGTCGACGATCGGCGCGGGGTCGGTGTCGAGGTCGAGTAGGCGCCGGCACGACGCCACCGCGACGTCGAGGTCGCCCCGGTCGTCGAGCCAGAGCTTGGCCTCGACACGGCCGTCGCCCTTGCCGTCGGTCAGGGCGATCACTCCCGCCCCGTGGGCCAGCCTGAGGCTTCGGTAGTAGACGCCGCCGTCGGTTACGCATTCGACGCCGGGGACCGAGCGGGCCGCGAGGAACCGGATGAGCCCGCCGACGTCGCACGGCGGGCGGTACGGCAGCCGGAGCTCGACCGCATCGCTGGCCAATCCGCTCGCCACCGGTCAGAGACGGAAGATGAGGGTCAGCTCGTCGCGGTCGTCGCCGGGAGCGAGCCGGATCGCGCCCGGGTGGCGACCGACGACGGTGTAGCCGAACCGCTCGTAGAACCCTTCGACGCCCGTCCCGCCGCGCGTGGTCAGCATCAGCTGCTCGAGGCCGAGATCGGCCGCGGTGTTGTGCAGTCCCTCGAGCAGCAGGCGACCGGCGCCGCGGCCCTGGAGCTCCGGGCGGACCATCAGACGCAGGATCGTCCGCCAGTGTCGACGGAGACCCGAGCCCCCGTCGACGAGGAATCCCATCCCGACCGCGGTGCCGTTCTGGCGCAGGATCCCGAGCAGATCAGTTCCGGCCGCGACGCGGCCGAGCTGCGAGTCGAGCGTTCTGGCGACGGCGGGCACGTCGGCCGGCGGGGTGAACCCGACGGCGCCGCCGGCGTTGGTCACGTCGACCCACATCTCGAGGAGCTGTTCGCGCAGCCCGTCGCGTTGGGCGTCGGTCGGCTCGACCACGGTGTAGACAAGCGCGGGGCGGCGGTCAGCGGACACATCTCAATGTTCGCATCGGGGGTCCGTCGTGGCCGCGCGGCACGCGGCCGCGATCAACGCCGCCACGACACACAGCGCGCCGCACACGACGGCGGCCGTGTTCCAGCCGGCGAGCAACCGACTCCCTCCTCGCGCGCCGCCGCTGGTGGCGAGCGCTACCACGAGCGCGACCCCGGCCGCCCCGCCCAGATAGCGGGCGGTGTTGTTGGCTCCGCTGCCCATGCCCGCGCGGTCACGCGGCACCGACTCGAGCGCGAGCCCGCCGAGCGAGGCGTTGACGAAGCCGCTGCCGATGCCCAGGATCACGAGCCCGGGGAGCAGCCGGGTCCACGACGACCCGACGCCGAGGCCCGCGAGCGCGAACTCGCCGGCGGCGGACACCGCGAAGCCGAGCACGACCACCGCCGTTGCGCTGCGGCGGCCAAACAGCCGGCGCGTCGCCAGCGCCACCGCCATGCTCGTCCCCGACCACGCCGCGAGCACGGCGGCGCTTCCGAGCACGCTGACGCCAAGCCCACGCTGGAGCAGCAGGGGGGTGAAGCTCATCAGGCCGATCACGGCCAAGCCGGTGAACAGCGCGCCGGACAGAGAGGCGACAAACAGCGGGTGCTTGAACCGGGCGAGTTCGATGATCGGATCACGTTTGCGGAGCTCGATGACTACGAACGCGGCCAGGAAGATCACGCCCCCGGCGAGCGGGATCAGCGTTCCGGAAGCCGACCAGCTCTGGCGGCCTTCGATCAATCCCGCCGTGAGTCCGGCCATCGCCACGGCGAGGGTGGCCGCGCCCGTGAGGTCGAGCGCACGCCTCGTCTCGGCGCGCGACTCTTCCATCGCGGCGGCGGCCGGGACGAGCGCGGCGGCGGCGATCGCCTCGAGCCGGAAGCTGCTCCGCCAGCCGAGCCACGCCGCGAGCGCGCCGGCGGCGAGCGGGCCGATGGCGATGCCGGCGCCGACCGCCGATCCCCAGACGCTCGCGGCCAGCGCGCGTCGGTGGCCGGTGGGGAAGGCGTGTCCGATCGCGCCGAGGGACGCCGCGAGCACGCCGGCGCCCGCGGCGCCCTGAAGGATCCGGGCGGCCACGAGCACGCCCATGCTCGGGGCGACGGCGCCGAGGGCGCTCGTGATCGCCAGCGCGGCACTCGCGATCACGAGCACGCGCCGGCGACCGAAGGAGTCGGCGAGGGCGCCGACAGTTAGCAGCGCGGCGGCGAGGCCGAGGCTCATCCCGGAGAGCGTCCAGGTCTGGCTGGAGACGCCCCCGTGGAGCGACCGCAGGCTGTCGCCGACCGTGGTGACGACCGCGCTGAACACGGCCAGGACGAGCAGCGTGCCGGAGGCCGCGACCCAGAGCGTGCGGCGCGCCTCCGCGTGTTCGGCGCGGGTGCGTACGCGACCTCTGCGGATCCCGTGGGCGGCGACAGTCGACATCGATGCTCCTCCTCCTTGTGAGTTCAGTGATTGAACCGTTCGACTTGGCGAGGCTACCACAATCGGTTCGATCATTGAACCTGTACGCGCTAAGATGTCTTCGTGCTCGGTAAGGACTACGTCGGCCAGGACTGTGGGATCGCTCGCGCGCTCGAGGTGATCGGCGAGCGGTGGACGCTGCTGATCGTGCGCGACGCCATGTACGGAGTCCGGCGCTTCCGCGACTTTCAGGCCCATCTCGACATCCCCAAGGCCGTGCTCTCCGACCGCCTGAGCGGTCTGGTCGGGCACGGGATCCTCGAGCGCCGGCCCGATCCCAACCACGCCGGCCGGTCGCTTTACGAGCTGACCGACGCGGGCCGCGAGCTGTGGCCGGTGCTCCACGCCATCGTCGTGTGGGGCGAGAACCACGACCTCCCAAACAGCCGGTTCTTCCGGCACGCCGAGTGCGGCACCATGCTCGACGCCGCCGCGCACTGCCAGGCGTGCGGGATCACCCCCGCGGTCGGGGACATCGTCGCCGAACCGCGGCCGGGGCGTGGCCGGCACCGCGACGATCCCGTCGCCGTCGCGCTCCGCGAGCCGCACCGCCTGCTCGAGCCCCTCGAGATCGGGTAGGCGTTCACGGGGCACGTACGCCCCGGCGGCGCCACCTGTAAAACGTGGCAACGTCCCGCCCTGGCGCGTCCTCGCGCCCGCATAAGCATGCGTGGAATGCTTATGCGGTCAAGGGAGCCGGTGGAGTGGGCGATTTGTCACGTTGTGCATGGTGGATCGGCGTGGCTTGTTGGAGCGCACCGCGCCGGCGCGCCCTGTGGGCCGTCCGGCAATCGTGAACGAGTCATCCCCGAAGCGACGCGGGTTGTCAAACTCTCGCCTCAATGACTGAACCAAGCGCAGCACACGTCATCCGCCGGCCGACTCCGGACATGCTCGTGGATGTGGGCCGGCTGATCGGGGCGTACTACGACGAGCACCCGGACCCATCGAATCCCTCCCAGGGGGTGTCTTTCGGGACCTCCGGACACCGTGGCACGTCGTTCAACGCGACGTTCACCGAGGATCACATCCTGGCGATCAGCGACGCGATCGCCCGGTACCGCGCAGCCCAGGGGATCGACGGGCCGCTGTTCCTAGGGCGCGATACGCACGCGCTGTCCGAGCCGGCGTTCCGCACCGCGGTCGAGGTGCTCGTGGCCCACGGCGTGGATGTCCAGGTCGACTCCGAGGACGGTTTCACGCCGACGCCGGCGATATCGCACGCGATCCTGACCCACAACGCCCGGGGTGGCGGCCTTGCGGACGGCGTGGTAATCACGCCGTCGCACAACCCGCCCGAGGACGGCGGGTTCAAGTACAACCCGCCCCACGGCGGCCCCGCCGACACCGACGTCACGCGCCAGATCCAGGACGCGGCGAACGAGCTGCTGCTCGCCGGTGTGCGAGGAATCGAGCGGCTGCCGTTCGACGACGCGATCGATCGGGCTCACCGGCACGACTACCGATCCGAGTACGTCGGGGAACTGTCGGCGGTCGTCGACCTCGATGAGATCGCCGGCTCCGGGATCCGGATGGGCGTCGACCCGCTCGGGGGGGCCAGCCTCCCCTACTGGGAGGCGATCGCCGATCGCCACCGCCTCGATCTCGAGATCGTCAACGACCGAATCGATCCGACTTTCTCCTTCATGCCGCTCGACCACGACGGCAAGATCCGGATGGACAGCTCCTCGCCGGATGCGATGGCCGACCTGATCGCGCTCAAGGACCGGTTCGACGTCGCGTTCGCCAATGATCCCGATGCCGACCGTCACGGGATCGTGACCCGCGAGGCCGGCCTGCTCAACCCGAACCACTATCTCTCCGCGGCGATCGCTTACCTGTTCGGCGCCGTGCGCCTCGATTGGCCCGACGGCGCCGGCGTCGGCAAGACGATGGTGTCGAGCTCGATCATCGATCGGGTGGTCGGCGGCCTGGGCCGCCGGCTCGAGGAGGTCCCCGTCGGGTTCAAGTGGTTCGTCGGCGGCCTGCTCGACGGGACGCTCGGCTTCGGCGGGGAGGAGAGCGCCGGCGCGAGCTTCCTCCGCCGCAATGGCCGGGCCTGGAGCACGGACAAAGACGGGCTGATCATGTGTCTACTGGCGGCTGAGATGACCGCGCGGACCGGCAAGGATCCGGGGCGGATCTACCAAGAGCTGACCGACCGGTACGGCGCGCCGGTCTACAGGCGGATCGACGCTCCGGCGACGCTCGAGCAGAAGCAAGTGCTCGGCAAGCTGTCGCCTGAGGACATCACGGCGACCGAGCTCGCCGGCGAACCGATCACTCAAATCCTCACGGCCGCGCCGTCGGGCGCGCCGCTCGGCGGGGTGAAGGTGGTAACCGAGAGTGGCTGGTTCGCGGCGCGACCCTCGGGCACGGAGGACGTGTACAAGCTCTATGCCGAGAGCTTCAAGGGCACCGAGGACCTCGAGCGGATTCTCGAGGAAGCCCAGGCGGTCGTCGACGCGGCGCTCGGGGGCTGAACCGTGGCGCACGTCTTCTCGATCGTGCTCGCCGGCGGGGAGGGCAAGCGGCTCGCGCCACTGACGGCGGACCGGGCGAAGCCGGCGGTTCCGTTCGGCGGCGTGTACCGGCTGGTCGACTTCGCGCTGTCGAACCTCGTCAACGCGGGCTACCTGCGGATCGTCGTGCTGACCCAGTACAAGAGCCACTCGCTCGACCGGCACCTAGCGCAGACCTGGAGCCTGTCGCCGCTGCTCGGCAACTACGTGGCCCCGGTGCCGGCCCAGATGCGGCGCGGGCCGCGGTGGTTCGTCGGCTCGGCGGACGCGATCTACCAGAACTTCAACCTGCTCCGGGACGAGCATCCCGAGCACATCATCGTGTTCGGCGCCGACCACATCTACCGCATGGACGCGCGCCAGATGGTCGAGGAGCACATCGCGAGCGGAGCCAGCGTGACGGTCGCGGCGATCCGTGCGCCGATCGAGCAGGCCGACCAGTTCGGCGTGATCGAGACCGCGCCCGACGGCCGGCGGATCGCCGCCTTCCGAGAGAAGCCGACCGACGCCAAGCCGCTGCCCGACGCGCCGGACCAGGTGTACGCCTCGATGGGCAACTACGTGTTCACCGCCGAGGCGCTGATCGATGCCGTGACCACCGACGCCCAGGACGAGACTTCGCGACACGACATCGGCGGCGACCTGATCCCGATGCTGGTGGAGCGGGGCGAGGCTCGGGTGTACGACTTCGCCACCAACGAGGTGCCGGGCGCGACCGAGCGCGACCGCGGCTACTGGCGCGACGTGGGAACGCTCGACGCCTACTACGACGCCCACATGGACCTGATATCGGTCACCCCGATCTTCAACCTGTACAACCAGGAGTGGCCGATCCACACCTTCCCCGATCCATTGCCGCCGGCCAAGTTCGTGTTCGACGAGGACGGCCGGCGCGGGCACGCGCTCGACTCGATGGTGTGCGCCGGCGTTGTTCTATCGGGCGGTGTCGCGCGGCGTTCGGTCCTGTCGCCCGGCGTCCATCTGCACTCCTATGCAGAGGTCGAGGACTCGATCCTGATGAACGGCGCCGACGTCGGCCGCAACGCCGTTGTGCGGCGGGCGATCCTCGACAAGGAGGTCCGGATCGCGCCGGGCGCGGAGATCGGCGTCGACCCCGAGGCGGATCGCGAGCGCTTCACCGTGTCGGCCGGTGGCGTGGTCGTGATCCCCAAGGGCGAGGTCGTTGATTGAGGGTGGCGCTCCTCACCCGCGAGTATCCGCCGGACGTCTACGGCGGCGCGGGCGTGCACGTCGAATACCTGGCGCGCGAGCTCCGGCAGATCGAGGACGTGACCGTCCACGCCTGGGGCACGGGCGACGTACCCCATCGCGCGTGGGGCGCGCTCGCGGGCGATGCGCCCGAGCTCGCGGCGCTCAGGTCACTGTCGATCGATCTCACGATGGCCGCTCGGACCTCGGATGCCGAGCTCGTCCACAGCCACACTTGGTACGCGAACCTGGGCGGGCACCTGTCCAAGCTGGTGCACGGGATTCCGCACGTGGCGACCGTCCACAGCCTCGAGCCGCTGCGGCCGTGGAAGGCCGAGCAGCTCGGCGGCGGGTACGCGATCTCGAGCTGGGCCGAGAAGACCGCGCTCGAGGCCGCCGACGCCGTGATCGCGGTGTCGCGCGGGACGCGCGAGGACACCCTCCGCGTGTACCCCGGGATCGATCCGGCTCGGGTGCACGTGATCTACAACGGCATCGACACCGTCGAGTACTCCCCCGACCCCGGCATCGACGTGCTCGAGCGCTACGGCGTCGACCCGGGGCGGCCGTCGGTGGTGTTCGTCGGCCGGATCACCCGGCAGAAGGGCGTCGAGTACCTGCTCCGCGCGGCGCGCGATTTCGATCAGGCGACGCAGCTCGTTCTATGCGCCGGATCCGCGGACACGCAGGAGCTGGGCGCCGAGGTCGAGCGCCTCGTCGGCGAGCTCCGGGCCGAGCGCGACGGCGTGGTCTGGCTCGAGCAGATGCTTCCGAAGGCGCACGTGATCCAGCTGCTCAGCCACGCGACCGTATTCGCGTGCCCATCGATCTACGAGCCGCTCGGCATCGTCAACCTGGAAGCGATGGCGTGCGAGGCCGCGGTGGTAGCGACCGCCACCGGCGGAATCGTCGAGGTCGTGGCCGACGGCGAGACCGGCCTGCTCGTGCCGATCGAGCCCGGTGACGACGGCACGGGCGCGCCGCGCGACCCGCAGCGGTTCGCCGACGACTTCGCCGAGCGCGTCAACGCGCTGATCGGCGACCCCGACCGCGCCGACGCGATGGGGCGGGCCGGCCGCCGGCGAGCGATCGAGCACTTCTCCTGGCCGATGATCGCCGAGCAGACCTCAGAGCTGTACCACAGCCTGGTCAGGACCGCGGGGTGAGGCTCGCCTCGGAGCCGGTCGGGGGGGCGGTCAGGACCGCGGGGAGAGGCTCGCCTCGGCGAGGGTCGGCTGGAACAGCTCGATTGGGTTCCCGCTGGGATCCTCGACCAGGATCTGCTTGCCGCCGACGCCGGCGACGATGTCGTTGCGGAAGTGGACGCCGTGCTCGCGGAGATCGGCGACGATCCCGTCGATGTCGGCGACCTCGAGCTGAAAGCGATTCCATCCGCCGGGCGTGGGCATCGTGCCGTCGGGCATCGCCTGACCACCACCGGGTCCGCCGCCGGGCGCGCTGAGAACGAGCCGGAGGTCGCCTCGCGAGAGCATCGCGAACGTGGGCGCCGGATGCATGACCTCGTGGAAGCCGAGCCGGCCGCAGTAGAAGTCGATCGCGGCGTCGACGTCGTCGACGATATAGCGGACGCTGACCGTGGGCATGCAGTCCTCCTCTTCCGTCTCGGCTTGATGCTTGAATATGAAACGTACGCGTATCGCAGCGATACGTCAACGTTCTACATCGAATTCAATGAGCGCGCGAAGCGATGACCGGCCGGACCCGAGGATCGAGCGCTCGCGCATGGTGATCCTCCAGGCCGCTGTCGAGGAGCTCGCGGACGCGGGCTTCGGCGGAGTCACGATCGAGTCGGTGGCGGCGCGCGCCGGCGTCGGCAAGTCGACGATCTACCGGCATTGGCGAGACAAGCTGGACCTGATCGCCGACGCGTTCGAGACCTTCCACGAGCAAATGGTTCCCGACCTCTCAGATCGCTCGGCGCGTGAGGCGGTCGAGCTGCTCATTGGCCACGTCGCCGAGGTCGTCGTCGATTCGACGTTCTCGCGGTGCATCCCCGCGCTCATCGACGGCGCCGAGCGGGATCCGCGCGTGCGCGAGTTCCATCACCGCTACTCCGTCGAGCGGCGGCAAGCGTTGGTCGACCTGATCGCGCGCGGGGTCAGCGACGGCGAGTTCCGATCCGGGCTCGATCCCGAGCTCGCGACCGTCGCGCTGCTCGGGGTGCTCTTCTACAGGCGGCTGATGACCAGCGAGCCGTTCGAACCGGCGAGCGCCGGCGAACTAGTCGACCTCGTGCTCGGCTGACACGCGCGCGCGCCGATCACGATCGGCCCCGGCGGTTGCGCGACCGCCACTGCTCGGCCCGGATTGCCCAGTGCTCGTGGTCGCGCCAGCGTCCGCCGATCTTCAGGTAGCGCTCCGAGAACCCTTCTCGCACGAACCCCGCCTTCCGGACCAGCGCGATCGACGCGGCGTTGCCCGGCTGGATGTTCGCCTCGAGTCGGTGGAGGCGCAAATCGGTGAAGGCCCGCGCGAGCACCAGCTGGAGTCCGTCGCTCATGTACCCGTGACCGGCGTACGCGACGACCGCCCCGTAGCCGAGGAACGCACTCTGGAAGAAGCCGCGGACGATCTCGCTGATGTTGAGGAACCCGACGATCGGGCCGTCGTCGCGAAGGCATACGAACATCGGGTCATACCGGTCGTCCTCGACGCGGGCGAGCAGGCGGTCGTAGGCCTCGGGCGTAATCGGGGATTGCAGCCACGGCCGGTGGAGCTTGCGGCTCGCCCGCATCGCCGCCAGAAACTCGCCCCGGTCTGCCGGCGTCGGCGTCCTCAGCTCAACTCGCGTGCGCTGCGGCGTCATCCATGCGGCCTCGGTAGTCCCACAGAGATCTGGTCTCCTCGAGGGTCAGCATCCGCCAACGCTCGGTCTCCGGCTGCCACACCCAGATCGTCACGTCGACGATGCTGCGAACGTCCTCGAGCAATTTGACGGTGCTCCGCGTGTCCACGCCCTCGGCGAGGACCTCTCGGGTCATCACATCGACCACCTTGAACTCCCTCGGGCTTCTTGGCTCGGGCGGCTTCGGCGCCGGCGGTTTGGGCTGGCGGAGAACGCGGACCGGCTCTGGCTCCGAGGCCGGCCTTTTGAGCACTCGGTCGAGCGGCACCATGTTCGCTCCGGTGCCTTTCGTTTCGGTGTCGAGGACCCAGACTTTGCCCAAATTTCAGCCTTTGATAGATGAGATCGCGGAGGGAATCCTCCGCTTACTAAAGGTTAGCTTGGGGTTTAGGGTTGTGGGCGGCGCTAAGTCCGCGCCGGCAGCTTGACCACGTCCACGGCCAGCTGGCCGCACACCGAAGCCGGCTTGTCCTCGCGCATCAGCCGGCGGCGCAGCATTACGAACGCGGGCGCGCCCAGCAGGGCCGGGACCGCCAGCTGGAACAGGCGGTAGAGGAAGACCGCGGCGACGGCGTCGGACACGTTCACGCCGTAGAGCGCGAACACACCGACGAGCGCGCCCTCGGTGCCGCCGATACCCCCCGGGAGCGGGATAAGGTTGCCGAGCTGCCCGATCAGGTAGCCGAGCACGAGCGTCCCGAACGGCGGGACGTGGCCGACGGCGGCGAACGCGAACCCGAGGGCCGCGATGTCGAAGGCCATATAGAAGAACGAGCCGGAGAGCGCTCCGAGGCTGTGCGTGCGCAGCAACGTGATCGCCTGTTCGATGCCGTCGGCCATCGCCGCGAGCGCCGACCGTCCCTTCAGCAGCGCTTTCCCGCTAAAGGTGCTGTCGTCTGCATGCGCGCCGCGCTGGCCGAGGGCGCGCAGGAGCTTCGGGCTAAGCCCGGCGATCAGCACCCCGAGGGCGGTGATCAGCGCGGGCACGAAAGTGAGCACCCAAGATTTGTTGCCGGCCAGGATGCCGACGAAGACCCCGATCCCGACGAGGATCAGAGCGAAAAAGTTCGCCGCGCTGGTGATCACGAAGAACGCGACGGTACGGCGCGCGATGTGCCCGGTGGGCATTCCGGCCTGGCGAAGCGCCCACACGCCGAGCGCGAGGCCGCCGGCACCGCCGGCGGGCAGCAGCGAGTTGGCCGCCTGCTCGGACATCGCGATGTCGTAGCTGAGCCCCCACGGCAGCCGCGAGCAGAACACCGCGCGGAAGCAGAGCAGGTAGCCGAGAGCAGAGCCGACCTCGGCGACGCCTACCGCCACGACCCAGCCCGGGGTGGCGTCCTTCAGGCGAGCCTTGACTTCGTCGAGTCCGGGCAGCGCCGTAATCGCAATCACGACCGCCGCGCCGAACACCACGACCTCCACGACCCGGATCGCCAGGTGCCGCGGATGCAGCTCGTCTGGCATCTGGCCGGTCGCTGGGGGCTCGGTGCTCGGAGCGTCCTTGAGATCTGAACGTGTCGTCATTACCGGTTCAGCTTACGTAGGTTGCCGACCCGGCCGGACTACCTATCAGGTAATCGACAGCCGTCGCCTCCGGTGGGACGCTGCGGTTGTTCGCAACCCAGCAAAGGAGCACAAAGTGTCAGATCCCACCACGATCGTCCGCACCTATATCGATATGTGGAACGAGACCGACCCGGAGCGCCGGCGCAGGCTGGTCGTCGAGGCGCTCACCGACGACGCCAGCTATCTGGACCCGATCATGGCCGGCAACGGCACGGACGAGATCAGCGCGATGATCGGCGCCGCGCAGGAGCAGTACCCAGGGCATCGCTTCGAACTCGTGGCCGGCCCGGACGTTCACCACGACCGCGTGCGGTTCACCTGGTCGCTCGGTTCGCCGTCCGGTGAGCCGATCGCCACCGGTGTCGACTTTGCGACCACGGCTGTGGACGGCCGGATGTGCGACGTAACCGGTTTCCTCGAGTCGGCCGCCTAGCCGCGGCCGCGGTCACGAGCCGGTGATGCCCTCGAGCAGACGGGCCGCGGTGGCCGCGTTCGCGGGATAGAAGGCCTCGATCGTCAGCTCGGCGAGCGTGATCTCAACGGCGGTGCCGAACGTCGACACCGTGCTGAAGAAGGCGAGTTCCCGGTCGCCGTCGCGAAGGCGGAGCGGGAGCAGGATCTCGTTGCCGGCGCGCTCGTCGGGCGGCGTTTCGAGGCTGACCCCGGGATAAGCCGAGAGCTCTTCGTAGAGCCGCTCGAGCTCCGGGTCGCCAGTGATAGCGGCTTGCCGGCGGAGTCGCCCTAGAAGGTGGGAGCTCCACTCGTCGAGATTCACGATCCGAGGGGCCATCCCGAGCGGATGGAGGGTTACGCGGAGCGCGTTGCCCGGCGGCTCGAGCAGCTCCGGCGCGACCCCGTCGGTCAGGACCGAGGCGGCGTCGTTGGCCGACATAAGGTTGTAGTGGCGGTCGAGGATCACCGCGGGGTACGGCTCGTGGGCGCGCAGGAAGCGATCGAGCGCCTGGTGGATCGGAGCCATCTCCGGCTCCTCGAGCGAGCGCTCGGCGTACTGGGGGGCGTAGCCGGCGGCGAGCAGGAGCCCGTTGCGCTCGCGTAGCGGTATGTCGAGGTGCTCGGCGAGGCGCAGGACCATGTCACGGCTCGGCCGTGCTCGGCCGGTCTCGAGGAAGCTCACGTGCCTGGAGGACACGTCGGCCTCGAGCGCGAGTTCGAGCTGGCTGAGGCTGCGCCGCCGGCGCCACGTGCGAAGCAGCTCGCCTACGGTCGTGCGCGACGTGCCCGGTGGAGCGAGTGCGGTCTCCACTGCCATGCGCCGAACCTAGCGCGCGTCCGAGGACAGCGCAATTACCTCGGAGGTAGGACCGTCGATGACTGGAGTGTAAAGCGCGCTTGACAACGAGCGCTCCAGGACCT
Source organism: uncultured Solirubrobacterales bacterium (assembly GCA_963709205.1). Taxonomy (GTDB): domain Bacteria; phylum Actinomycetota; class Thermoleophilia; order Solirubrobacterales; family Solirubrobacteraceae; genus Palsa-465. The sequence continues at coordinate 331,367 of CAVPVP010000008.1, read as the reverse complement.
ATCTTCTCCTGTCAAGGACACTTGACAGCACGAGGTGCAGATGCGAAATCGTGTGCGCGAGCTACGCACCGAACAGGGTCTGTCGCAGGGCCAGCTGGCATCGGCGATGAGCGTCTCCCGCCAGACGATCAACTCGATCGAGCAGGAGCGCTACACGCCGTCGCTGCCGCTGGCGCTTGCGCTGGCGCGATTCTTCGATACGACGGTGGAGGCGATGTTCGATGCAGCAGGCGTGTAGGTCGAAATGGTTCCTCCCGTTGTTCTCGGTCGCGCTCGCGCACGGGCGGAGCGGCGCCCCCTACGACTGGCTCGCCGCGATCGCCGGCCTTGCGTACATCGCCGCAGTGGTCGTTCAGCGGATCCGCGGCTGAACGCAAGCGTTCGCCGACGGGCGCCGCGACGCCTTTTCTCGCGCGCTGCCACTGCTTCTCTCGCGCGGCGCCACGGCTTTCCCTGGCGTGCCGCGCAATTTGTGAGACTGGACGGCGCTGTGGAGGGTGGCACGCGCCAACTCGATCCGGAGTCGCTCGGCTCGCACATCGCGCGCCTGTACCGCGCTGCCTATGGCCTGTGCGGCTCACGTCAGGACGCCGAGGACCTCGTCCAGGACACGTTCGAGCGGGTCCTTCGCCGCCCCCGGTTCCTGCGCCGCGATCAGGACGTCGTGTATCTGCTGCGCGTGCTTCGCAACACCTGGATCAGCTCGGGCCGGGCCAAGCGGCAGATCGCGATTGCACCCGCCGGCGACGAGATCGAGGAGATCGAGGCCCCGAATGATCCGATCGCGCAATCGATCGAGGGCGCTGCCGTGTACGAGGCACTGCAGGACCTGACGCAGCCGCTGCGCGAGGCGCTGGTGGCGGTGGACGTGCTCGGCCTGTCCTACCGGGAGGCGGCGCGTGCGCTGGACACGAAGGAGGGGACGATCATGAGCCGCCTGCACCGGGGACGCGCACAGATCGCGGGCCGCCTCGAAGCGGGAGGCTGAACTGGCTACGCGTTCGCCTGGGCGAGGACCGGAGCGGCGGCGAGTGAGAGCACCACATCCGGCTGGGTCCGAGCGGCGAGCACGCACGTGCGGCCGTACCTCACGAGCGTGACCACCGACAGGCCGGACGAGGTCGTGAAGACGTGCAGGGGAACGCCGTCGAAGCGCACCGCTCGGGCGTCGTGCGGCAACGGGACCGCCTTGCCCGAGAACACCGTGTAGCTGAGGGGTTTGCCGCTCGGCAGGCGGTAGAAGACGGTCAAGGCGGGGCGCCCGCCGATACGGTCGGTCCGCTCGCCGGTGGGCGGCACCGAGAACTTGGCGTAGTTCGGATACGTCACACCTCCGTACGACGCATCGAGCAGCTTGGCCGACCGTGCGGCGGGCGCCGGCGCGGTCGAAGGCGCGAAGGCGAGCGCGGCGGCCGCGGGGATACTCGGCCCACTTCCACCGCCGCCGACGCCGACGACGCCGATCACGACCGCGGCGCACACCGCCGCAAGTCCGGCCACCGCGACCGCGGGCCGCCACGACGCGCGTGACAAGCGCCCGGGCTGACGGGAACCCTGGGCGGGCGGGCCATACCGGTCTCGCACCTTGGTCTCGACCGCGCGTACCAGCCGATCGGATGGCGTGGGGCCGCCGCTGCGAAGGGCTGCGGCGACGCGGCGCTCCGAGTCGACCTGCCGGCGGATCCGCAGTTGATCAGCCCAGGCGCCGGCGCCGGCTCGCTCGGCGTCGAGGCGGGGGTCGTCGACGGCGCGCGTGATCGCCTGGGCTTCCTGGTCGTCGGGTGTGGGCTTGGATGGCATCGCTGGTTGTCGATCATAGGGCGCGATCCGGGGCCTCCAGGGAGGCCCGTCGGGGGCGTACCCCACGATTGGAAGGACGCATCCGGCGGTGCCCTTATTCCATCCCGTCGCGGCCGGCGCCGTTAGACATTTTTCACGGACGCCGATGGAATGCGGTCGTGATCGCCTGCGTCTTATCGAGATGTCGGCACCTCGTGGGGGCCGGGAGAAGAGAGTGAGTTAATTCTTCCGCCGCGCGGTGTGACCTCTGTCACTTCCCAATAAGGAGCATTCATGCACAAGCATGCGAACAAGCACGCTCGCTCGTCGGCGCGCGCGTTGAAGGCCAGCCGCAAGCGTCGCGCGGCGAAATGGGCCCGCGTGGCCCTGCTGGCCGCCACCCCGGTGATCGCCGCCGGCGCGGTCGCGACTCCGGCCCTGGCCCACGATCACGGCGGGGCAAACAAATACCGCTTCGAGACACTCGACAACCAGGCTGACGCGACGTTCAACCAGCTGCTGGGCATCAATCAGCACGGCCTGATCGCCGGCTACTTCGGCTCGGGCGCCCAGGGTCACCCCAACAAGGGTTACCTGCTGGTCGCTCCCTATGGCCAGGGGAACTACCGGAATGAAAACTGGCCGGTGTCGACACAGACCCAGGTCACCGGCCTGAACGACCGTGGGGTCACCGTCGGCTTCTGGTCGTCGATGAACAACCCGGGTGCGATGCCGTCGAACGACAACCGGGCGTTCGTGTCCGAGCACGGTTACTTCATCGATGGTGACTTCCCGACCGACATGCCCGCGGCGCCTCCGGTCGACCAGCTGCTTGGCGTGAACGACCACAACGTCGCGGTCGGCTTCTACAACGACGCGAATGGCAACACCCACGCCTACTCGTTCGACATCAACCGCAACCAGTTCAACGAGATCACGCCATCCGGCATCACCAACCCGACCGCCTCGGCGATCAATAACCGAGGCGACATCGCCGGATTCGGAACCGACTCGACGGGTGATTCGTCGAACGGGCAGGTCGTCGGGTACCTGCTCCGGCGCGACGGACGCGTGACCATCCTGAACGTTCCCGGGTCGAGCACGACTCAGGCGCTCGGCATCAACGACGACGACGAGGTCGTCGGCGTGTACCAGACCGGCAGCGGCGACAGCGCGATGTCGCACGGCTTCACCTGGACCCCGGAGCGCGGTTTCCAGACGGTGGATGACCCGCACGGCATCGGCTCCACCACGATCAACGGCGTCAACGACCAGGGCGAGCTCGTCGGGTTCTACACCGACGCCAACAACAACACGGACGGCCTGCTCGCCGTTCCCGCCATTTCCCAGCACCACCGCGGCTGATCGGACATCAGCCAAGGGAGCATCGAGACCGGGCCGCCCCCGCTGGCGGCCCGGTCTCGTTCGCGCGGGGCGGCGGTTGGGCGCGCGAGACGCATCAGTGGGGCTGATGGACCGCCTGCTAGCTTCGATGGAGACGGAATCGGAATCCCTTGTGAGGTAATGACCAATGGCTGAGATCGTCAAGCTGATGACACGCCGCAAGCGAATTGCGCTGATCGCGCACGACAACTGCAAAGCCGAGATGCTCGAGTGGGCCAGGTTCAATCGTGGCACGCTCTCGGGGCACGAGCTGTGGGCGACCGGCACGACCGGCGCGCTGCTCGCCAACGAGCTCGACCTGGAGGTAAACCGCTTCTTCAGCGGGCCACTGGGCGGCGACCAGCAGGTCGGAGCCGCGATCGCCGAGGGGAAGATCGACTTCCTGATCTTCTTCTGGGACCCGCTCGAGCCACAGCCCCATGACGTCGACGTGAAGGCGCTGCTGCGGATCGCGGTGGTTTGCAACGTCCCGACGGCGTGCAACCGCGCCACGGCGGATTTCATCCTGTCGAGTCCGCTGACCGCGGAGGAGTACCAGCGGCCCGAGCCGGTGTACCCGGACGCGGACGCCGTGCGCAGGCCAGTCGTCACGACGGCGTAGCCGTCCGGGCCCGCGCCGAAGTCGCGGGCCGTCCGGCCCGCGCCGGCACGGCTCGCCGTAGTGTTACGCCGTCGTGACCAGCGCCGATCTCCTCCTCCATCCGGTTAGGCTCCGGATCGTCCAGGCGTTCCTCGGCGACCGGGCGCTGACAACGACCGAGCTGCGCTCGGAGCTCCCGGACGTCCCCGCCGCCAGCCTGTATCGCCACGTCGCCCGCCTGGTCGACGCCGGCGTCCTTGGCGTGGTGTCCGAGCGCAGGGTGCGCGGCGCGCTCGAGCGCACCTACATCCTTCGCGTGGCCGCGGCCAACATCGGGGTGGGGGAGTTCGAGAACATGACGGTCGACGAACACCGGCAGGCGTTCACCGCGTTCGTGGCCGGGCTGCTGGGCGGCTTCGATCGGTACCTCACGCGAGGTGACATCGATCCCGTTCGCGACGGCGTCTCGTACAACCTCGCGGCGATGTGGCTCGACGACGCCGAGCTGAGCGAGCTACGGCGTGACATCGCACGTATATTCGGGCCCCGTCTGGCCAACGCGCCGAGGGCGGGGCGCAAGCGGCGAATCCTCGGAAGCGTCCTGCTCCCCGGCGAGGACTGATGCGGAAGCTCATCTACTCGATGGGAACGTCGCTCGACGGCTACATCGCCGGGCGCGACGGCGACATCGACTGGTCGGCCCCGGACGAGGAGTTGCACCGGTTTCACAACGAGCAGACGCGCGAGCTCGGGGTGCACCTGCTGGGGCGCCGCCTGTACGAGACGATGGTGTACTGGGAGACCGCCGATCGCGATCCGGCGGCAGATGACGTGACTGTCGAGTTCGCCCGCATCTGGCAGGCCCTCCCCAAGATCGTGTTCTCGACCTCGCTCGAGCAGATCGAGGGCAACGCGCGGCTCGCAACGGAGGGACTGGCCGAGGAGGTGGCGCGTCTCAAGCGTGAGGACGGCGCGGACATCGCGGTCGGCGGCGCCGGACTCGCCGGCGCGTGCGCGAAGCTCGGCGTGATCGATGAGTACCGGCTGTTCGTCAGCCCCGTGGTGCTAGGTGGAGGGACGCCGTTCTTTCCGGCGCTCGACGAGCGCATCGACCTCGAGCTCGTCGAGACGCGTACATTCGGATCCCGGGTCCAGTACATGCGTTACCGGGTCGCCGGGTGACCGGGATCGTGTGCCGGCTGCGGCTCGTCCTCCCGATCTCGATACTGGCGGTCGCGATGACCATCTTCGGAAGTTCGGCGAGCGCTGCCGGGCCGGGCACGAGCGGGGGCAGCGCTCCCCTAGGGGCAAGTTCACGACCCGTTCTGGCCGCCGTCCCGTACATGGGCTGGAACACCTATTACGGGGTCGGCGGAGTCTTCGACGAGGGGACGATCCTGTCCGTGGCCAGGTCGCTGCTGCACCGCGGCCTGGCGCGGGCCGGCTACCGGATCGTGTGGCTGGACTTCGGCTGGGCCACCGGTCAGCGGGACCCGCACGGCGAGATCGTGATCGACCACCGCCAGTGGCCTCACGGCCTGGAATGGCTGACCGGCTGGCTGCACCGGCACGGTCTGCTCGCTGGGATCTACACCGACGCCGGCACGAGCGGTTGCCACAGTCAGGGGGTCGGTTCGCTCGGCCACTATCAGCAGGACGCCGACCGCTTCGCCGCGTGGGGCTTCGACGCGGTCAAGGTGGACTTCTGCGGCGCCGGCCAGGCCGGTCTGGCTCCGAGGCCGGCGTACAAGCGGTTCGCGAAGGCGCTCGCGAACAACTCGAGCCACCGCAAGATGATCTTGAACGTGTGCAACTTCTGGGTGCCGGGGCAGATCAACGGGACGCTCCCGACTCTCGCCAACTCGGCCTACGCGAACTACCGGTGGGCGGCGCGGATCGCGCAGAGCTGGCGTACGGACACCGACATCGGCTTCACGCGGGACGTCCAGTTCACGAACGTCCTACGCAACCTCGACCACGATGCCGCCCACCCGACGGCGGCCGGTCCCGGGCACTGGAACGATCCCGACTACCTCGGGCCGGAGCTCGGGATGACGAGCTCCGAGGCGCGGGCGCAGTTCTCGATGTGGGCGATCCTCGCCGCCCCGCTGATCCTCGGCAGCGATCCCCGCGCGCTTTCGCCCGCGACGATCGGCATGCTCGAGAACCGGCAGGTGATCGCGGTCGACCAGGATCCGCTGGGGATTCAGGGCACGGTCGTCGATCAGGAGGGCTCGGGGCAGGTCTGGAGCAAGCCGCTCGCGGGCGGGCGCGCGGCGATCGCGCTGCTCAACCGGGGCTCGCAGGCGTTGCGGATAACCACCAGCGCAGGCAAGGCCGGGCTCCGGTCGGCGGCGAGGTACAAGGTACGCGATCTGTGGTCGGGCGCGAGGTCGGGCACGACCGGAGAGATCAGCGCGGAGGTCCCTCCCGACAGCGTCGTCCTCTACCGGGTCACACCGGCGCCGGCGTGACCACGGCGTCGACCGCGACACGATTAGGCGGCCTCGGCGGCCTCGGCGGCCTCTGTGGCATCCGCGGCGTGGTCGACCGGAACCGGGGCGTCGGTCCATTCGCCCCAGACGACCTTGGAGGACCTCACCTGGTAGCGGTACACGGTGCCCTCGTCGTTGACCATGTAGGTGTCGATGTCGCCCGAGCGGTTGTGGAGGATCAGCCGCTGACCGCTTTCGGCCAGGCGCACCAAGGCCTTGATGTTCGGCACATCGACCGGCGGCCAGCCGAGGTCCTCGCCGGCGACGATCGGGACGATCAGGTGGCCGTGCTGTCGCTGGATGCGGACGCTCTCCTCAAACGGCTCGCCGCGCTTGCGCAGGAACGCGTACAGGGCAATCCCGCCCGAGAGCAACAGAGCGATTAGAGCGATCCACCGCAGAATGCCGATCCGGGCTGACGCTCCGAGCACGGTGATCGTCGCCGCTGTGGCCCCCGGCGAAGAGACGCTTCCGCTCTGGCTGGGTGTGTAATTGGCCTGCCCGCTCGCCGCGGCCGTGCTCGATGTGGTGGCCGTTGACGCCGAGCCGCCAATAGGCTGCAGCTGATCCGATTGGAGCTGGAAGCCCAAGGTGGGGCCGTAGCTCGCACTTATCGGACGCTCGGCCACGATGCCCGTGATGTGGACGACGGGCTGAACCGTTAACGCGAAGCTGCCGAAGCCGGGAGTGTCCGTCAGCCTCGCGATCTCGGCCATCAGGGATTCCACTCGGCTCAGGTTGAGCGTCACGTCGGTGTTGGTCTCCTCCCCGGCAAAACGAGTGCGAGGGGCGAGTACGAAGCTCCGGGTCCAACCGCTCGGCCCGGTGAGGTGGAGTAGGACTTGCTCGGTGCCTGCCAGCGTGGACGGATCCGGACCGGCGAATTTGTAAGCGATGTGGACGTCGAGGGAGCGGACGATCGACAGAAAGATCGGATCGTTGGTCTTGATCCTGCCGTTGGGATAGACGGGGCCAGCCGGTACGCGCGTGCTATAGCCGAACCCGATCTGCTGGGTGTATGTAGTGGTCCGACGCACCGCTCGGTGTGTCGGCCTGGTGAATGCGAACGCTGCCAGCACGAGGAAGGCCACGCCGGCAAGAGCCGACCCGGCAAGTATCGCGCCGAAATTGATGAGGCGCGGGGTGTCCTGATCTCGAGGGGTGTTCACGAGTAGAGGTCCATGGCTAGGGGATCGGGGTGCCCCTTGGCGCCGCCGTCGACGGCGCCGCTCCTTCTCGCCGAAGCCGTAGAGGAGGAACAGTCCGAGTAGTCCGCACACCACGCCGTCGACAACGGGAGAGTGCAGCCACTCCAGCACCACCGCGCCACGCGGCACGTGCAGCCACAGCTTGCCGATCAGCTGAGACTGGGTGGGATGAACCGGGTCCAAAAAGTTGTTGTTGTCTCCCTTGAAGGTGTAGTGACCGTGGTTGATCGCGACGATGCGATGCATTACGAGTTCGTGCAGAAGCGAGCTGCGATACGCGACGATCTCTCCCACCTTGTAATGGTCGGCAGGACGCACGAAGGCCAGGTCGCCGTTGTGGAACCGTGGCTCCATGCTGACGCCATGGGTTACGACGTAGGTCGTGAAGCCCCCGATCCGAGCAGGGACAACGTAGAACCACGCCAGGGCCACCAGGACCAGGAGGATGCCGTTGACAACGGCTACACGCAATCGGATTCGCTTCACGAGGGCTCTTCATTCCGCAATCCGCATCTAATAACTGGGAGGAGCGCGGCGAGAACCGCCACGCTCCTCCACGCCATTGACTCGATTGGCTCAGTTGTTGGTGACGGCCACGTTCAGGCTCGTGGCGGCCGTCGTGGTTTCCGTGACGTCGCAGGTGACGGTGGTGTTGGCGGTCCCGTCATAGGCTCCGGACGGGATGACGCCGTTAGTGATGCCCGTATGGGCGCATTGGGCAAGGTTGCCGCCGTTGAAGCCGAGCTCAAGTGCGTCCCCTTCCAGGTTGCCCGTGAAGGTGAAATTGACCTCGGTGATGCCCGTGCCGGTCGCGTTGAGCGTGTAGTTGGCATCGGTCAGAACGGCGCCGCTGACGTTGATCGCGGCGTAGCCAGCGGTCGTACCGTTCGTCACGGCAGCACCAGTGATGCTGTTGGTGTACGCGGCACCGCCGGCAGCAAGGGCGCAGATCACCGCGATCGCGGCGATGATGCGCTTCCTGTTGCGCTTCATTAGTAGTGACCTCCTGTGGTCTCCGAGTTGCCCGCTGACCGGTCGGTCATTACTAATCGCTTCGCATCCGTGGACAGCGGTTGTCTGCCCCATGTCATCGTCCGCACAAGCGGCGCCCTTATCCGTAGTTACTGCGGATAGAGTGCTCGGCTTTACCGTCTGGCGCGGAGCCGGGCGGGCTGCTACGCGCGCTTTTGGTAGCTATTTGAGGACGGCATGCCGGCTTTTTGTGCGGGCCACCGCGACGCCGGCGAGGCACAGAGCGCCGCCCGGAAACACCAGCAAAGGCGGCACTTCGCCGAGGAACGCCCAGCCGAACAGCAGGGTCAGCGGCGGCACGAGATAGGTGGTCGAGCCCATTCGGCCGGCGGTCGTGCGGGCCAGCGCGTAAGCCCAGAGGACGAAGGCGACGGCGGTCGGCGCCACGCCCAGGTAGATCATCCAGCCGATCGTGGAGGCGCCGGCGTGGCCGATCCCGTGCACGAGCGAACCGGCGAACGGGAGGCAGCTGATGGCCCCGATCGTGCATGCCAGCCAGGTCACCGACAGGGGCGAGGCGTGGCGGAGCACGGGCTTCTGCGCGACCACGCCGCCGGCGTACGTGGCCGCCGCGACCACGCACAGAACCGCGCCAAGGCTCTCGTGCAGACCGTGGCGGGAGGTCGCCAACCCGATCACGACGGCGCCGGCGAACGACACCAGGCAGCCGGCCACCAGCCGGGGCGGGAACCCCTCGTGCAGGATCGAGCCGGCGAGGATCGCGATCAGGATCGGCCCGATATTCACCAGCATCGCCGCGGTCCCGGCGTCGACGCGCCGTTCGGCGGCGTTGAGTGCGACGTTGTAGACGCCGAACCAGAGGATGCCGCAGACGGCGATGCCCGCCAGCTGCCCCCGTCCCGGGAGCTCGTGCCGCCGGGCCACCATGAACGCTCCGAGCGCTGCGCTTCCCACGAGCAGCCGGCCGAGCGCGAGCGCGCCGGGCGAGAGCTCACGGTCGGCGAACCGGATCGCCACGAACGCCGACGCCCACAGGCAGACCATCGCGCCGACCGCAGCCACACCGATCATGCGGTCGCGCTCGCGCTCGGGTTCGGCGGGCGATACGGCAGGGGTAACCGCTGTCATATGACGTAGAACGTTACGAGGCGGAAACTGTGAGATCGGTCGAAATGTCCTCGTCGCCCCGGCCGTCGCCTTGGTCGCCGCCCGGGGGGAACGGCGCCGCCCCGGCGGACCGGTCCCGACCCGGCACCGCCACGGTGACGGCATACTGAGGCGCATGGCGGTCCACTCCAGCCCCGAGTTCATTCGCGAGGTCCTGACCGAGACCCACACCTGGGCGGTGGTCGGCTGCTCCCCCGACCCGCGCCGGGATTCGAACCGGATCGCGCGACTGCTCCAGAGCCACGGCTACCGCGTGATCCCGGTCAACCCGAACGCTGACGACGACGAGCTCGTGGGCGAACGCCGCTACGCCAGCCTCACCGAGATCCCGCAGAGCGAACACATCGAAGTCGTCGACATCTTCAGGCGCGCCGACCACGCCGGCGTCCACGTCGACGAAGCGATCGCCGCCGGGGCCCGCGCCGTGTGGATGCAGCTCGGCGTGATCGACGAGGCGGCGGCGCAGCGAGCGCTCGACGCCGGCCTCCTCGTGGTCATGGACCGCTGCCCGGCGATCGAGCTTCCGAGACTGGCGGCGTGAAGCGGGAGACCGAGCTCGCGCGCGGTCAGGTCCCCGGGCTCGACCGCGCGACGATCCACCCGTTCGTCGACGCGACGCCGGGTCCGTTCTTCTATCAGCGGATGGCGCACCCCGTCGGGGTGGAAGCCGAGCGGCTGCATCGGCGAGCTGGAGGGCGGCCACGCGCTCCTGTTCTCATCGGGGTCAGGCGCGACGACCGCGCTGCTGCTGGCCTCGCTCGCGCCCGGCGCCACCGTGGCGCTGGCCGGCGGCGGGTATTACGGCACCGTCGGTCTGATGGGTCAGCTCGCCCGGTGGGGGCTCGAGATCGAGGAGTTCGACCAGACCGGCGAGCCGCCGCTGGCCGACCTCGTGTGGTTCGAGCCATGCTCGAACCCGATGCTGACGTTCCCCGATCTGGACGTTGCGATCGGCCAGGCCCACGCGTCCGGGGCGATCGTTGTCGTCGACAACACGGTCCTCAGCCCGATCCTGCTCCGTCCGCTCGAGCTGGGCGCCGATTTCGTCCTGCACAGCGCCACGAAGATCCTCGCCGGCCACCACGACGCCCTGATCGGCGTCGTGACCTGCGCCCGCCCCGAGGACCACGCCCGGCTGCACGCGTTCCGGACGGCGTCGGGGATCGTCGCCGCGCCCGACCCGGCGTGGCTGATGCTGCGCGGGATGAAGACGCTGGCCTTGAGGGTCGAGCGCCAGTCGACCACCGCGCTCGAGCTGGCGCGCCGGCTCGAGGCTCACCCCAAGGTCGAGCGCGTGCGCTACCCCGGGCTCGGCGACGCGATCGCCGAACGGTACGTGGAGCAGTTCGGGCCGCTGCTGTCGTTCGACGTCGCCGACGCCCAAGCCGCGGCCCGCGTCGAGCGCTCGCTCGAGCTGATCGAGAACGCGACCAGCCTCGGCGGGGTGGCCTCGACGCTCGAGGCCCGCGCCCGCTACGAGGGGTCGCGCGTTCCGCCTGGCCTGCTCCGCCTGAGCGTCGGCCTCGAGGACGTCGAGGACCTCTGGGCCGATCTGGCACAGGCTCTCGACCGCTAGGCCCCCGCTAGCCTGGCGAACTCCATGAAGATCGTCTACACCCTGACCGACGAAGCGCCTGCGCTGGCGACGGCGTCGCTGTTGCCGATCGTGCGTGCGTTCGCGGCCGCGGCCGACATCGACATCGAGATCCGCGACATCTCGCTTGCGGGGCGGATCCTCGCCCAGTTCCCCGACCGCCTGAACGGCGATCAGCGCGTCGCCGACGCGCTCGCCGAGCTCGGCGAGCTGGCGCACCAGCCCGAGGCCAACATCATCAAGCTGCCCAACATCAGCGCCTCGGTGCCCCAGCTGAAGGCGGCGATCGAGGAGCTCCAGGGCAAGGGCTACCCGATCCCGGACTATCCTGACGAACCCGCCAACGACGACGAGCGCGAGGTCCGTAAGCGCTACGGCGAGGTCACGGGGAGCGCTGTGAACCCGGTCCTCCGCCAGGGCAACTCCGACCGCCGGGCGCCGGCATCGGTCAAGGAGCACGCTCGCCAGCACCCCCACTCGATGGGCGAGTGGTCCTCGGAGTCCAAGTCTCACGTGGCGGCAATGGACGCCGACGACTTCCGCTCGACCGAGCGCTCGGTGACCGTCGACAAAGAGGGAGCGGTCCGGATCGAGCACGTCGACGCGGATAGGAAGACGATCGTTCTCAAGGATGAGATCGCCGTCAAGGCCGGCGAGGTGCTCGACGCCGCGGTCATGCGCCGAAAAGCCCTCGACGCGTTTCTGGCCGAGCAGGTCGCCGACGCCAAGAGGAAGGGTGTCCTCTTCTCCGTACACCTGAAGACCACGATGATGCGCGTGTCCGATCCGATCATCTTCGGCCACGCGGTGCGGGCGTACTTCGCCGACGTGTTCGCCGAACACGGAGACGAGCTCCACCGCGCCGGCGTCAACCCCAACGACGGGCTGGGGGCGATGCTCAAGGCGATCGAGGCCCTGCCCGACGAGCAACGCATGGCGGTGCAGAAGGCGATCGACGCGACGTACGAGCACGGTCCCGCGCTTGCGATGGTCGACTCCGACCGCGGCATCACCAGCCTCCACGTTCCCAGCGACGTGATCATCGACGCCTCGATGCCGGCCGCGATCCGCTCCTCGGGGCAGATGTGGAACGCGCAGGGGGAGCACGAGGACGCGAAGTTTGTGATCCCCGACCACTCGTACTCGGCGCTGTACGCCGAGACCGTCGAGAACTGCCGGCGCAACGGCGCGTTCGACCCCGCGACGATGGGCAGCACGCCCAACATCGGGCTGATGGCCCAGGCCGCCGAGGAGTACGGGTCGCACGACAAGACGTTCGAGATCGACGGTCCGGGCACTCTGCGGGTGATCCACGACGCTGGCGAGACGTTGCTCGAGCACGCGGTCGACACGGGCGACATCTGGCGCATGTGCCAGACCAAGGACGCGCCGATTCAGGACTGGGTCCGCCTCGCCGTCTCCCGCGCGCGTGACACGGGCACCCCGGCCGTGTTCTGGCTCGACGAGACCCGGGCGCATGACGCGGAGCTGCTGCGCAAGGTCCGGCCGGCGCTCGAGGAGCTCGAGACCGAGGGCGTCCAGATCGAGATCCTCGACGTCGCGGACGCGGCCAGGTTCACGCTCGAGCGCGCCCGGAGCGGCAAGGACACGATCTCGGTCACCGGCAACGTCCTGCGCGACTACCTCACGGACCTGTTCCCGATCCTGGAGCTCGGGACGAGCGCGAAGATGCTGTCGATCGTGCCGCTGATGAGTGGGGGCGGCCTGTTCGAGACCGGCGCTGGCGGATCGGCGCCGCGGCACGTCCAGCAGTTCCTAGAGGAGAACCATCTTCGGTGGGACTCACTCGGGGAGTTCCTCGCGCTCGGTCCGTCGTTTGAGCTGCTGGCCGAAAAGGAAGACAACCGCCGGGCGAAGCTGCTCGCCGACACGCTCGACCGCGCGATCGGACGCCTGCTCGAGGAGGACCGCTCGCCCTCGCGAGACGTCGGCGAGCTCGACAACCGTGGCACCCACTTCTACCTCGCCCTGTACTGGGCGCAGGAGCTCGCCGACCAGGACGATGATGGCGATCTCGCGGAGCGGTTCAGGCCGCTGGCGGACCGGCTCGCCGCCGACGAGGACAAGATCCTCGAAGAGCTGACCGAGGTTCAGGGCGCTCCGGTTCAGATCGACGGCTACTACCGCCCCGACACGGATAAGGTGGTGGCTGCGATGCGCCCGAGCTCGACCTTCAACGACGCACTCGACGCGCTCTAGGCAACTCCGCTACCCGGTGAGCCGGAGGTATCCGGTCGCCCGGTGGTCGTCATCCTCTCGCGTGGGCGGAGGCCCGAAGGAGAGGTAGCGCAGGACGCCGGTGACCTCCATCAACCGTCGCACCTGGGGCGATCCGCGCGTCGGCCTCAGGCGAGCACGGTTGTCCTCGGAGATCGAGAACTGCAACAACACGTGGACCCCGGCGGAGTCCATGAAGCTGACGCGATCGAGATCGACGACGATCGTCGCGGCGTCCGTGGCATCGGCGATCGCCAGCGACTCCTCGAACAACGCAGCGGCGCTCAAGTCGACCTCGCCTTCGACGGCGACGACGACCAGATCGTCGTACTCGACGATGTCGATGCCTATGTTCGCGTTGTAGTCCATCGAGGGAAGAGATGACCGGCGGCCGCCTAACTGCCCCACATCCGGCGCGCACGAGCGAGATCGCCTCGGGGCGGCTCTGGAGCAATCAACGGAAGGTCAAGGGTCTTTTCTCGCGCGCGAATCGAACGTGCTCTCCGAGCCCACACTGGAGGCCTGCCGCGCGAGCTCGACGAGCGCCGAGACGAGCGGGGTGGCCGCTCCCTCGAGCCACACCAACTCGAGCACGGCCGGCTGGGCGTCGGTGAGCGGAATCGCCCTGATTCCGAGGTGCGCGAATGGGACTGCGACGATCTCGGGGACGGTCGTGATCGCGCGGCCAGAGGCGACGATCGAGGCGACCTCCTCGGGCGTCATGGCGTCGTCGTCGGTGCGACGGGCGGGCGCACCGCGATAGGCATCGAGGCCCCAGTAGCCGAGCCACACCGGGTCGCACCAGTCAACGATTCCCGGGAACGTCTCATCGAGCACGTCGGCGACTGTCAGCTCGGCGCGCTCGGCGAGCGGATGGGTCTCGGCCATGGCAGCGACGAGCGGGCTGGTGCGGATCGCCTGGCTCGCCAGGCCGGGCGCGCTCGGCGCGGACCAGACCAGCGCCACGTCTGAATCGCCCAGCCACGCCCGGGCGTCGAGCGGCGGGTAGCCGAGCTGGCGCCACTCGATCGTCGCCTCGGGATGCGCGGCCAGAAATCGCGAGACCAGGTCGCCGGCCATCATCGGCGGGGTCATCGCCATGAACCCGGCATGGAGGCGCCCCTCCTCTTCGCGCGCCCAGGAGCGGGCGGTTGCGCTGGCCGCATCGACGGCGGCGATCGTCGCCTCGGCCTTCTCGAGAAAGGCCTCGCCGGCGGGCGTCGCCGTAACTCCGCGCGGACCCCGATCGAGCAGCCTGACCCCAACCTGCGACTCGAGTCGCGCGATTGCCTGTGATAACGCCGGCTGCGCGAGCTGCAGTCGCCGAGCCGCGCGGGTCATCTGACCCTCGTGAACGACGGTCACGAAGTACCGCAACTGCCTGAGATCGAGGTCGCTCAGCTACCTCACTCGGGAATCCGAACCGGGCTCGCTGCCGACATAAGAGGCCGTTATAGCAGGCCCAAATGAACGTATTTGACTCTGCTCGGACCCTCTGGAAGCATCGCGTCGGCCACACCAACGGGTGTCGGGGGCAAGCATTGGGACCGGTTCACAGATCCGAGCCGGCTGTAGTGAGCGCCTTGGGGCGGCGCGATCTCGGTCGGCTCGTGGTCTGTGGGCGGATTCCGCGCGCGGGGAGCCCACGCGCGACGATCGCGCGCGGAGCGCCTATCCCCTCCTGACGCTTACCAGGCCTGGGTACGGGTGCAGTGAGGGCAGCCGACCGAGGTCGTAACCAGCGCCTCGAACGCACACCCGCACTCGCACGTATACAGCGCGCGGTCCTCGGAAGGGCCGCCGTGGCGCCGTTCGACGGCCTCGGAGGCCGTCGCGTCGCTTTGTGGCGAAGAGCTGATGCGCGCTTCCGGGGCGTGGCCGTCGCGTGACCGCCGGCGCCACCGGACGCTGCTCTCGCGTTGTTTCGATTTGACCGACATCTTCTCTAATAACGCCTCTGGAGCGGATTCGTTTCTCTACTAGAGGGCATACCCACCGTCTCTAATACGACGTTAATCGGCAGGCACCCCTAGGCAATGAGCGGCGCGAGGTTCGATAGGCCGGGTGTGGGAGAATCCGGGCAGAGCATGGATCCCAGCCGCAAGCGCGCCATACGGCTAACCGTCGCCCTCGCTGCCGCCGTGCTGCTGGCGTCGGCACTCGTCTACGTGAGCTTCACCGCCGGCAACAAGGAGTTCACGGCCTCTCAGCTGCTCGCCCAGGGCAAGCCGGGACAGACCTACGAGCTCGCGGGCACGGTGCTCACCGGCTCGGTCCAGCACGAGGGGACCGCGCTGCTGTTCCGGATCCGCGATCCCAAGCTGCCGGTGTCGGTTCCGGTCCGGTACAGCGGAATCGTCCCCGACCCGTTCGCGGCCGGCCGGGCGGTGATGGTCGCGGTCGAGAAGGACGGCACCGGCTACGTCGGCCAGGCAAACTCGCTTACCACCAAGTGCCCGTCGAAGTATCAGGCGGCGGCTGCGTCGTAGCGATGCTCGTGCTCTACCCACGGCGAAGTGAGGCTGTGCCATGGCGCTGATCGGTCGTGCGCTCCTGATCATGGCGCTCGGAGTCGCGGTGTTCGGCATCGCGGCATCGATCTACGGCGCGCGGACCGGCCTGCGCGAGTTCGTTGTCGCCGGGCGCCGGTCGGTGTACGCGCTGGCGGGACTCGCGACGCTCGCGTTCGTGATCCTCGAGGACGCGTTCTCCCGCTCCGATTTCTCGTTCAACGTGGTCGCCGAGCACTCGTCGACGACGACGCCGACGTTCTACAAGCTGGCCGCGGCATGGTCCTCGCAGGAAGGCTCGCTGCTCCTGTGGGTGTTCCTGCTGTCGGTGTGGTCGAGCCTGATCCTGTTCCTGACGCGCCGTAAGGCGCGCGAGATCGCGCCTTACGCGACCGCCGTTCTGCTCGGCTTCGGCGCCTTCTTCACGTCGCTGGCGGTGTTCTACGCCAACCCGTTCACGACCAGCCCGAACCCGCCGGCCGAAGGCGCGGGCCTCGACCCGCTCCTGCTTCACCCGAGCATGATGATCCATCCCCCGATGCTGTACTCGGGGTACACGCTGCTGACGATCCCGTTCGCGTTCGCGATCGGGGCGCTGATCACGGGGCGGCTGGGCGCGGAATGGATCTCGCTCACCCGCCGCTTCGCGCTCGCGGCCTGGCTGTTCCTGGGGATCGGGATCCTGCTCGGGGCGCGGTGGTCGTACACCGAGCTCGGCTGGGGCGGATACTGGGCCTGGGATCCGGTCGAGAACGCCGCCCTGATGCCGTGGCTGTGCATCACGGCGTTCATCCACTCGATCATGATCCAAGAGAAGCGGGGGATGCTGAAGACCTGGAACGTGTCGCTCGTCCTCGCGGCCGGCACGCTGTCGATCCTCGGGACGTTCCTGGTCCGTTCGGGGATTCTCGACTCGATTCACGCCTTCGGCGCATCGACGCTCGGGGTCCCGTTCGTGATCCTGCTCGGAGTCATGGTGGTCGGATCGATAGGGCTGATCCTCTGGCGGCGAGATCTCCTGCGCTCGGACGCCCGGCTCGAGTCGCTGCTCTCGCGTGAGGCCGTATTCCTGTTCCAGAACTTGGTGCTGGTCGGGATGGTGTTCGTGGTCTTCTGGATCACGTTCTTCCCGCTGATCTCGCAGGCGCTGACCGGGACCAAGGTGTCGGTGGGCCCGCCCGCGTTCCGGCCGTTCATCGTGCCGCTGGCGCTGATCCTCGTGCTGCTGTCGGGGATCGGGCCGATCATCGCGTGGCGGCGGGTGACCGCCGCGAACCTGCGCCGGAACGTTGCGCTCCCGGTCGCCGCGGGACTGATCACGTTCTTCGTGCTGCTGTTCTGGCCGGGAGGCCCGAGCTCGCGGCCGTTCGCGCTGATCATGTTCGCGCTCGCCGGGTTCGTGCTGACTTCGGTCGCCCAGGAGCTGTGGCGCGGCGTCGCGGCGCGCCGGGCGATGACCCATGACCCGGTGCCGCTCGCGCTCGTCGGGCTGATCCGGCGCAACCGGCGGCGCTACGGCGGCTACACAGTCCACGCCGGCCTGGCCGTGCTGCTCGTCGGCGTCGCGGCGTCGTCCTCGTTCCAGCACTCCCAGGACGTGCTCCTGTCCCCGGGCCAGAAGGCCCACGTAGACGGCTACACGATCCGGTACGTGCGCCCGACCGCGTCGGTGACCGATCAGAAGATCGCCTTCGGCGCGGTGCTGAACGTGTCAAAGGGCGGCAAGCACGTGACGACCGTCACGACGACGCGCAACTTCTACCCCTCGCAGAACCCGACCGACGGACTCGTCGGGAAGTTCTTCGACACCGCGAACTCCGACAGCGCCGTGGGCCTCGACGCCGGCCTGCGCCGGGACATCTGGACGGTGATCAACGTCGACCCCTCGCATCTGGCGCCGCTCATCAACCAGGGCAACAATGTGTTCGCCGCGTACGCCCCGCAGGTGATGACGAAGGCCGCGAAGCTGCCGCCGGCCCAGGCGCAGCAGCTCGTGAACTCGCTGTGGGCCGAGCGCGACCTGGCCGTGACCGAGATCGCGCGGCGGTTCGTCACCCATCCGTGGCCGAGTGAGTTCCTGCTGATCGTCGACCCGCTCGTGACCTGGATCTGGCTGGGCGCCCTGATCATCGGCGGCGGCGGGCTGATCGCGCTGTGGCCGGTGCCGTCGTTCGCCCGCCGGCGAGTCAAGGTGGCGACGGCTCCACGTCCGTCCGCTCCGCCCCGAGTTCCGGTCCGCGAGCCGGTGTGAGCGTGGAATACCTGGCCGTATTCGCCATCCTGTTCGCCGTGGTTGCATTCGTGACGGCGCCGCTCCGCAGCGCGCATGCCGCCACCGAGCGCGGCACGACGGCGCTCGCTGACCTCGAGGCCGCCCGCGACGCCAAGTACCGCGAGATGCGCGACGCCGACCTCGATCACCGCACCGGCAAGCTGTCCGACGCCGATTACGAGGAGCTCGACCAGACGCTCAGAGCCGAGGCGATCGAGATCCTGCACGGCATCGACCGCGCTACCATCGACCCGCAATGAGCACGGTTCTCGGCTTCGTCCAGGTCATCATCTGCGTCGTCCTGGTGTTCCTGATCCTGATGCACTCGGGCAAGGACTCCGGGCTCTCGGGCGCGTTCGGGGTGGGGACCGGCGCCGGCCCGTTCGGTGGCGGCTCGCTCGTCGAGCGCAACCTGAACCGCTGGACGGTCGGGTTCGCGATCGCGTTCGTGGTGAACACGATCATCCTGATCAAGATCGGGTAGAGGATTCCGGGCCGGGCTGCGCCCGGCGTCCTTGGGGCCGGGGAAGCATCGTCCGGCTGCGGTAGCACGGTCTCGCGCGTCCGGAGCGGCGGCTAAACGGCGGGCACCTGGAGGTGGGCGGTGTCGCGCGTCGCGCGTCGCCCTCGGGGGCGCGAGCGCGCCCGCCGGGCATGGATGTCCGGCGGAACGGCGGTCGCGGCGACGGCCCCGCTCGGCATCCATGCCTCGCAGACGGGGCCTGCCGCGCCACATCCGACGGACGCCGCGAAGCGGCCCAACCCCGCACTCGACCGCCCGTGCGCACCGAGCGTGGACTTCGGGCCGTTATACGGCCGACAACTCGGTTTTCGACGCCTGGGCTGCGTCGAGTGTGGACTTTGGCCGGGGGCGGCGCGCCACCATGCGGGCGAGTCCGGGCGGGAGGCGGCCGTCGGTCGCCAGCCACCCGCCGGCGAGGATCAGGAGCAGGCCGGCGATCGCGCCGGCCCCGGGCTGCTCGCCGAGGAGCAGGACGCCGAGCGCTACCGCGACCACTGGGTTGACGTACGTGATGACGGTGGCGCGGCTCGTGCCCGCCTCGGCGATCAGGATCGCGTAGACGACGAAGCCGGCCGCGGTGCACAGGAGCCCGAGCACGACCACCGAGGCGATCCCGCCGGCCGAGGGCGCGTGCGCGGGCAGGTCGAGCGCCGCCCAGGGCAGCAGTACCAATGACGCGATCGCGAGGCTCGCGCCCATGGTGGCGCGGGGATCGAGGCCGGCGAGGCGGTGCTTGATCAGCATCGGCCCGATCGCGTAGCCGGTCGCGGTCACCATGATCGCGCCGATCCCGAGCAGCTCGCCGTTGTGGCCGGCGACGTCGATGCCGACCAGCGCGATCACGCCGGTGAAACCGATCGCGAGGCCGAGCGCTCGGATCGGCGTCGGGCGCTCGGAGTGGTCGAAACGGATCGCCAGCACGGCGCCGATCAGAGGGACCGTCGCGACCATGATCGCCGCCAGCGACGAGGGCACGCGCTCCTCGCCGATCGCGAGCATCGGGAACGGAATCGCGACCTCGGCGACGGCGAACGCGAGCAGCCAGCGCCACCGGCCGCGGACGCTCCGCAGCGTGCCGGCGCGCCCGGCCAGCGCCAGCAGGACGAGCGCGCCGAGCGTCACCCGACCCCACGCGAGCACCGGCGGCGTGACGCCGTGGTCGACGGCGATCTTGATGAACAGGTACGGCACGCCCCAGATGAGCGAGGCCGCCGCAAACGCCACCCACGCCCGGCGAGTCATGCCCGGGAGTGTTGCAGCCGCGGATGTTCAGCGAGCGCCGCGCTCGCCGAGCTGGTCGACGAGGCGGAGCAGGTCAAGCGGGCTGAACGGCTTGGTCAGGAACAGGTCGGCGCCGGCCTGCTCGGCGTCGGACTCGACGTTGTCGCCCGAAGCCGCGGTCAGCATCACGATCGTGAGCTCGCCGGACGCGTCATCGGCTCGCAGCTGCCGGCACGCCTCGATCCCGTTCAGGCGCGGCATGTCGACGTCGAGGAACACGAGCGTCGGTCGGGTCTGACGGGCGACCTCGATCGCCTCGACCCCGTCGGCGGCCTCGTGGAGGTCGAACTCGGCGACGTCCTCGAGCGTGGTGGCGATCAGCTTGCGGATGAATTGGTCGTCGTCGACGATCAGCACTCCGTGCCCGGGTGCCGTTCGCGAATCCGAGGTCATCGAATCTCGGCGGCGATCCGTTCGAAGACGTCGTCGTCGATCGAGTTGAACGCGTCGACGACTCGCGGGTCGAAGTGCGTCCCCCTCTCGGCGTTGATCATCGAGCGCGCGTCGCTAATCGGGCAGGCCGGCCGGTAGGGGCGGTCGGTGGTGAGCGCATCGAGCACGTCGGCGACCGAGAACGCGCGTGCGGCCAGCGGGATGTCCTCGCCGGCGAGGCTGTCCGGGTAGCCGGTGCCGTCCCAGCGCTCGTGGTGCGAGCGCACGACCTCGGCCGCGTCGGTCAGGAACTCGATGCCGCTGACGATCTCGGCGCCGATCACCGGGTGGCGCGACATCAGCGCGCGCTCGTCGTCGTCCAACGAGCCCGGCTTGTACAGGATCGCGTCCGGGATCGCGACCTTGCCGACGTCGTGGAGGAGGTAGCCGAATTCGAGCTCGGGCGTGATCTCGAGCTCGGGCGTGAACTTCCGCGCGATCACGAGGCCGTAGGCAGCCACTCGCTCGGCGTGCTTGCCGGTGTAGGCGTCGCGGGCTTCGACCGCGTTCGACAGCGCCCGGACGGTCGCCATGTACGAGCGGCGGAGCTCCTGGGCGCGCGCCCGCTCCTGCTTGAACGTCTCGCGCAGATCGGCGGCGTAGCGCTGGAGCTGGAGCTCCTTGTCGGCGGCTTCGCGCTCGCGACGCTGCAGCTCGGCGCGCAACCGCACGAGCTCATCAATCAGTCCGATCTCGCTCCGGACTGCCATCTGATCAGCGTAGGGATGTCAACTCGTGCAGCATCAACCGACCCGTCCTGCCGCAAGCCTACCCCGGCCACGGGAAAACTACCGGTCGCCGCGCAGCGCGGCAAGCACCGCAGACGCCGCGTACTCGGCCGGGACGACCTCCATCCCGAGTTTGCCGACACCGGCCGGGGTCGGCGTCTCGCCGTCCGACATCAGGATCACGGCGCGCCGGACGCGCCGGCCGCGCAGGTCGAGCGCCTGGATCACCATCTGCGGATTGCGGATGCCGACGTCGACGAGCGCGACCTCGAACCGGCGCTCGCGGCAGACGCGCGCCGCTGCGGCGCCCGTGACCTCCCACTGGAACTCGATGCCGAGGTCGTCGAGGGCGGGCTCGAGGGTCGTCTGGAGCTCCTCGCGCCCGACCACCAGCACCCGCGAGCGGCCGGCGCTGACCGCGGCGCCGAGCACGGACCGCAGCTCGTCGGCGTCGATCGGCTTGGCCACGACCCACTCGCCGGCCAGCTCTTGGCGGCCCGAGAACACCGACACGCACACGATCGGCGTCGCCGACAGCTCGCGGTCGGCGCGGACTTTCCGCAGCACCTCGAAGCCGTCCATGCCTGGCATCAGGATGTCCAGCGTCATCGCGTCGAAGTGACCCGAGCGCAGCCGCTCGAGCGCCTCCTCGCCGTCGAGCACGATCGTGCTCTGGATGTCGAGCACGGCGAGCTGGCTGGCGATCAGCTCGGCAATCTCGCGCTCGTCGTCGACCACGAGAACGTTGCGCCCCTTGATCGATTCGAGCGCGGCCGCCGAAGCGAAGCCGGGCACGGCGGCCGGCAGCCGCACGCGGAACGCCGAGCCGCGCCCGACCTCGCTCTCGACGTTGATCTGCCCGAATTGGAGGTCGACGAGCGACTTGACGATCGACAGCCCGAGACCGGTTCCGGGATTAGAGCCGCTGCGGTTGCCGGCGCGGTAGAAGCGGTCGAACACTCGCGAAACCTCCTCTTCGCTCATCCCGACGCCGGAGTCCGCGACGACGATCTGCACCCACGCCCGGTCGGGCTCGACGCCGACGTGGATGGTGCCTCCCTCGGGCGTGTACAGGTGCGCGTTCGTCAGCAGGTTGGCGACGATCTGGCGGACGCGCCCCGGGTCGGCGAGCGCCGGGGGCAGCGTGGGGGCCACGTAGTACGTGAGGCGCTGGTCCTTCTCGCGGACGCGCGGCTGCATCAGCTCGACCACCTCGTGGACGACCTCGCCGACGTCGATCGGCCGCCGGTTGATCTCGACGTGGTCGGCCTCGATCCGGGCCACGTCGAGCAGGTCGTTGACGAGCTCGACCAGCCGGTCGGTCGACTTGAGGATGATCTCGACGAACTCGCGCTGGCGCTCGGACATGCTCTCGGGCGAGCGCTGGAGGAGCTCGACGAAGCCCTTGATCGAGGTCAGCGGGCTGCGTAGCTCGTGCGAGGCGGTGGCCACGAACTCGCTCTTGGCACGCTCGAGCCGGGCGCGCTCGCTCATGTCGCGGACGGTCCACACGACGCCCTCGTTGTGACTGCCGAGCTTCGCGGCGGTCACGGCAAGGGAGCGGCCGCGGTGCTCGATCAGCATTTCCCGCTGGAGCGCGGACTGCTCGGGGGGGAGTGCGCTGTCCTCCCCGTCGACCGGGGCGCCGGGGATCAGCTCGGGCACGAGCTCGGCCGCCCGCGGGTTGACGGCCGCGATTATGTTCGAGCCCGGTTCGGTGACGATCAGGGCGTCGCCGAGGCTCTCGATCGTGGTAGCCAGGCGCCGGCGTTCCTCCTCGATCCGGCGCTGAGCGGTGGCGAGATCCGCCCCCATCGCGTTGAAAGCGCCGCCGAGATCCTGAAGCTCGCGCGGTCCCGACGGGGTCACGCGCTGCTCGAGCCTGCCTTCGGCCAGGCTCTGGGTCGCATGGACGAGCTCGTCGAGGGGTGCGCGCATCGACCGGACGAGGACCGTGATCAGCGCGAGCGCGCCGGTGAGGGCGAGCACGCCGGCGATGATGATCAGCAGCAGAGCGCGGCGCGAGGCCGAGCGCGCCTGGCTACGGGCCTGTGCCTGGCGGGTCAGTTGGCGTTGTTGGAGCTGCGTGGCCAGGGTGCGGGCCTGGGCCAGTGGGCCCGTCGCCGCGGTGGCGGCGGGAACGCGGTTGGTGAGTGCGAGGTTCCGAGCCTCGTTCTGTGCGGCGATCTGGGCTTGGACGAGGCGCTCGCTGGTTGGGTCGCCGCTGGCGAGGTTTGCCGCGGTGTGCGCCGCGGATTGGTAGGCGGCGGCGACCTGGCGGCGGACGGCGGCTGCTTGGGGTCCGCGCGCATCGCGGAGCACTTCCTCCTCGGCGATCCCGGCGCCGGCGAGATTGGCCGCGGCGATGGCGAGCGCGGACGTTCGCTCGAGCTTGTTCTCATAGCTCTGGCGCGAGTTGTAGAGGCTCGCGACGCCGAGCGCGGCGATGAGCGCAAGAGCGAGCGTCAGCGCGATGAGCGCCAAGCGCAGCGATTTGGCGATGGAAAGACGCTGCATACGGTGACGTTCGGACTTCGGTAGCCCGGCGTGATCGTACCCGCGGCACCGGCCTTCCAGCCGCGCTTGTGTACACAGTTGCCCGGGTAGCATGCGGGCCATGAGCCTTGCCAGGGCGTGGAGGCGCCAGCTGTTGGGCGCCTCGAGTGCCGCTTTGATCGTTCCGTCCGCGATGCTCGCCGCCCTCCTGGTGCTTGCGCTCGGAGGCGTCTTCAGCGGCGTCGGCGTGCTCGGCCAGTTGTTCGCAGGCCCGTCGCTGGCGGGCGCTCCGCCGGGTGCGGGCGCGTCCTCCGGTGAGGGCGGTGGCGCGGGCCGCGGCCCGGGCCGCGGGGTCGCGACGGCCTCTCTCCCGGTGATCCCGGCGGCGCCGGTCGCTTTTCGCAGGGTCATCGCACACCACGCCCCCGTGCCGAACTCGGCAGGTCGCGGCGTGAGCGGGACCGGTGGCGCGATCGCACCCGTTGGCGGCACGGTGCGTCCGGTGACCCAGGGCTCCGGCGGCTCTGCCGGAGGTCAGGGATCCGCTCCGGTGCATAACCCGGCCCCTGCGCCTACGCCGGCGCCGGTGGCACCCGCGGCGCCGGTGCCGCAGCCAAGCCCGCCGCCGCGGACGACCCCAGTCGACACGGTTGTTACCGTGGTCACCAGCGTGACGCAGCAAGTCCCCAGTCCGGCCGGGCCTGTCGCGACCCAGGTGGTTCAAGCGGCGGGCAGCGCCGCGGACAACCTCCTTCCGGCGAGTGGGCAGTCGATGCCGTGAAGCGGCGCGCAGCGTTGTGGGGCGCGGCGGCGTTGTCCGCGGCGCTTCTAGCAGGATGCGGTGGCGCCGGGCCGGCCATCGTCGGCCCCGGTCCTGACTCCTCGAGCGAGTACTCGAGCGCGGGTTCGACCGCGGGTTCGAGTTTGAGCGCCTCGGCCGCGGCCGGCAGCATTCCGGAGTCCGACTGGCTTCGGTTCGACTACGACGCCCAACGCGACGGCGTCGGGCCGGCGGCCACGGGCATCACCGCTCGCAACGTCAACCGGCTGAAGGTTCGGACGGTCCGGCTGCCCGGCACGGTCGACTCGTCCGCGATCGAGCTCGCGGGGGTGACCGTACGCGGGCGCAAGCGCGACGTGATCGTGATGACGACAACCTACGGACGGACACTCGCGCTCGATCCCGGCAGCGGCAAGCGCCTGTGGGAGTTCACGCCCGCCGACATCCGCTCGTACGGGGGAAGCTCGCAGATCACCACCTCGACCCCGATCGCCGACCCCGATCGGCGGTTCGTGTACGCGGCCTCGCCGGACGGGCGGATCCACAAGCTGTCGCTCGCCACCGGCCGCGAGATCCGCGCCGGCGGCTGGCCCGTGAAGGTCACTTTTGACCCCACGCACGAGAAGATCGCCTCACCGCTGAACATCAGCGGCGGATCGCTGATCGTCGTCACCGACGGGTACATCGGGGACACCCCGCCCTATCAGGGCCACGTGGTCACGATCTCCCTGTCCAGTGGGCGGATCACGGCGGTGTGGAACTCGCTGTGCTCGGACCGGCACGGATTAATCAATCCGCCGAAGTCGTGCCCGGCCAGCGACTCCGCGATCTGGGGGCGTAACGCACCGGTGATCGAGCCGGGCACCGGCCGGATTCTGTTCGCCACCGGGAATGCTCCCTTCAACGGCTCGACCGACTGGGGCGACAGCGTCCTCGAGCTCAGCCCGAACGGAAGCACGCTCCTCCACAACTGGACGCCGGTGGATCAAGCGCGCCTGAACTCCGACGACCTCGACCTCGGAAGCACGTCGCCGGCGGTCTTGCCGGTCTTCGACGGCCGTCGTCTCGCGGTCCAGGGCGGGAAGGCCGGTGTGCTCGACCTGCTCGACCTCGATCGGCTCGACGGGACGACGGGCGGTCCCGGGCCGCGCCTGGGCGGGCAGATCCAGGAGCTGTCGGCGCCCGGCGGCGACCAGGTGTTCACCGCGCCGGCGGTATGGAGTCACGGAGGCCGGACGTGGGTGTTCGTTGGCGATGGGTCCGGCACGTGGGCGTATGTGCTCGGCGGTAGCGGCGCCAGCCCGCGACTGTCGGTGGCATGGCGCTCGGGGAACGCCGGCACCAGCCCGGTGATCGCCGGCGGCCTCCTGTATGTCTACGACCCCGGGGGCGCGCTCGATGTGTACGCGCCGACGACGGGTCGGCGGCTGGCGTCGTTCCCGGCCGGCAGCGGGCACTGGAACAGCCCGATCGTCGTCGGCGGCCGGGTGATCCTGCCGGTCGGCAACGCCAACGATCACTCGACAAGCGGGACGTTGGAGATTTACCACCTGCCGGGTCGCTGAGGCCGGCTGTCAACGAGGCGCTTGCTGGATTTGGGTCCATGGTGAGCCCTTTTTCAGCGAGCGTCTCCCTCTCGGCGGCCGGCGGAGGTCACCGGGCTGGATTCGCGAGCACGTGGGCGAGCAGGTTGCGGGTGATCGCGACCACGAACCGGTTGGGCACTCGGGGCGCGTTGGGCGACGCGCTCGGAACGGGCTCGAGGCCGAGCTCCCAGCCGAGCGTGCCGGTGTTGAAAACGAGTGCGCCAGAGGGCGCGGTGTAGAGCGTCGTCTGCGCGATGTCCGCGCCCCGGCGCTGGACCGGCTCGCCCTTCTCGGCGCCCATGCAGGAGGCGGCGCCGCGCCCGACGACCTCGGTGTCGCGCGGGCTGGCGGCGGTGCGGGCGTCGAGCTCGTAGCCGACGATCCCGGGGATCACGGTCGCGGCGGAGATGCCCGCGCCGGCGAACAGCCACGACGGTCCGCCGGCGGGCTGGGCGATCCAGGGGTAGTACCGGTACGTGGGCGGACCCGGCCGCGCGAGGCGCGGCGTGATGCAACCGAGGTAGGCCGAGCCGGTGAGGGTCGCGCCGCCGTCGGGGAAGAGCCCGGTGGGTCGTGATCGGTCCGGATCGAGCGCCGCGAACTGCTTGTAGGCGATGATCGTCTGGTCGGGGGAGCCGCGGTCGCCGGCGCCCTTTGATGCGCGGGCGTAGCGGACGCGCCAGGCGAGCGTGTCCGAGCCGAGGAACAGGAGGCTCGTTCCGGAGTTGCGCGCTCGGGCGAAGGCGTCGGCCTGTCGCTCGGACCAGTACTCGGAGTGGCCGAAGTCGATCAACGCTCTGGGGCCGGCGAGCTGGTCCGGATCGGCGTCGACCGATTCGCTCGTGGTGTAGGAGACCGGGTACCCGTAGCGCTCGAGGAAGCGGATCATCGCGACATCGCGAGCGAAGAACTGACCGGCGCCGGTGACGCTGTCGTAGGGGCGCTGGTAGGAGACTTCGACGCCCTGGTGGCTGCCCGTGATTCGCACCCGGTCGGCGCCACCCGGATACAGGCTGTCGCCTCCCCAGGCGTTGTACGCCTCATACGTCGACGTGGGGAGCTGCGCGAGCAGCGGCTGCGGCCGCGCCGCCAGCACGACGAACAGGCAGTCGCTCTCGCCCGTCCGCGCCGACAGCCTCGCGATGTAGACGCCGGTCGGGAGCGCCGAGGGCACCACGAACGTCAGGGTCGGGCGCCAGGCGCACTGGGTGAGGCCGGTGATGAAGCTGTGCGCGCATGGAGGCTGGGCTACCACTCGCAGGGGGCGTGAGACCAGGACCTCACGGCCACCCGTTCCGCCGTACCAGCCCATCCGGAAGATCCGGACCCTGACCGTGCGCGATCCCGGCGCGCTCACATAGATCCGCTCGGTCTGCCCGACCTCGACTGCCTCCTTGGCGACGTATCCGATCACGTCGCCGCGCGCGACTCCGCCGACCTGCGCCCGCGGGCCGGGCAGGCGCCAGGCCGCCGTGCCCGCGTGGCGGTTCTCGGCGGCGACGGTGGGCTGCGCGCCCTCGGACTTGACCAGCCATCGGTAGGGACCGCCGGTGGAGATGAGCGTGCCCGCGACGACGACCTGGTGGCGGGTGGCCCGCCCGCGATGACCCAACCCGCCGCACGCGGCGAGGGAAAGGCACGAGAGCAGGGTGAGGGCGGTTGCCCTACTCAACACGGTCGCCCACCGGGTCACTGCACCAGGCTAGCCGCGGCTCCGGCGACGCGTGCCGGACCGGCGCCGGGGTGGGAGGGATCAGGCGGTCCGGGGCGGACGGGGTCAGGCGGCCGGAGCGGACGGGGTCAGGCGGTCCGGGGCGGACGGGGTCAGGCGGCCGGGGCGGACGGGGTTAGGCGGTCCGGGCGCGGGGGTTAGGCGGCCGGGTCAGGCGGCGAGAGCGGGCGGGGTCAGGCGGCGTGGGCGAGCGCTTCTTCGCGTGTGGCCGCGGCCGGAATGGCCTCCGCGGGCACGGCGGCGAGCAGCCGCACGCTGAACACCGAACCGGTCCCGGGCGTCGACGCGACGTCGATCCAACCGTCCATCGCCTCGACCAGAGTCTTCGAGACCGCGAGCCCGAGCCCGTTGCCCTCGATGCCGCGGGACGGGGCATCCAGTCGCTCGAACGGCGCGAACAGGCGCGTGAGCTGCTGATAGGTCATGCCAATCCCGGAGTCGACTACGTCGAGTCGCACGCCCTCGTTGTCCTGGCGGGCTCGGACGGTGATCCAGCCGCCCGGGCGGTTGTACTTGATCGCGTTCGAGATCAGGTTGAGCAGGATCTGCTTGAGCCGGCGGGGGTCGGCCATCGCCCAGAGCGGCTCATCGCCGCAGTCGACGGTCACGGTCAGGGAAGCGTCGGCCGCCAACGGCCCGCACAGCGAGAGCGCGTTCTCGATCTGGGCGCTGATCTCAACCGGTCGCAGCTCGAGGCCGGCGGATTCCAGGCGCGAGACATCGAGCAGGTCCTCGACCAGCGCCAGCAGGTGCCGGCCGCCGGCCATGATCTGATCGACGCTGTGGCGCTGGGACTCGTTGAGCTCGTCGAGCGCTAGCAGCTGGCCGAAGCCGAGGATCGCGTTGAGCGGAGTCCTGAGCTCGTGGCTGGCCCGGGAGAGCGCCTGGCTGTTCGAGAACATGGTCCCTTATCGTCGTAGTCGGCCGAAAGCGTTAGCAGTAGTTCCCCGGGGGGTCTGCGGGGAATTACGGGTTTGCGCTCCGGTGGGCGGAACCCGGACTCAGGCCGCGCGCTCGAGGAGTTCTTCTGCGATCGCCAGGCTCGAGGTGGCGGCGGGGGAGGGCGCGTTCCGCACCCAGGCCACGTTGCCGCTGACGCCGAGGCGGAAGTCGTCGACGAGCGAGCCGTCGCGATCGATCGCCTGGGCGCGGACCCCGGCCGGAGCCCGGAGGACGTCGTCGACCGAGACCGCGGGCACGTACCGCGCGACTTCGCTGATGAACACCCGCTTGGACGCCGAGCGCTTGAGCTCGCCCACGCCCGCGCGCCAGTGGCGGCGGAGCATGCGGAAGGTTCCTGGCCAGCTGATCGCGTCGTAGGCGTCGCGCAGGTTGAATCGCCGGCGCTCGTAGGCGTCGCGGGCGGTAGAGAGGATCGCGTTCGGGCCGAGCACGACGGTGCCGTCGATCTTGCGCGTCAGGTGGACGCCGAGGAACGGCAGCGCGGGGTCGGGCACGGGGTAGATCAACCCGCGGACGAGGTGCGCCCGGTCGGCGCGCAGCTGCCAGTACTCGCCGCGGAACGGGACGATCCGGGGCTCGGCGGGCTCGCCCGAGGCGAGCGCGAGGCGATCCGCCTGCAGCCCGGCGCACACGATCACCCGGTCGCCCTGGACGGCGGTGCCGTCAGCGAGCTCGACCGTCGGGTGGCGGCCGTCCTGCTGCACGCGCGCCACCGGGGCGCCGGTTCTGATCTCCCCGCCGGCGGCGGTCACCTCCGCGGCGAAGGCGTTCGCGACCGCCGCGAAGTCGGCGATGGCGGTCTCGGGCGAGTGCAGCGCGGCGACGCCGCGGACGTGGGGCTCGATCGCGGTGAGCTCGGTCGCCTCCAGCCACCTGAGCCCGGGCACGCCGTTCTCGGCCGCTCGCTCGGACAGGCGGCGGAGCGGCTCGACCTCGCTCTCGTCCTTGGCCACGACGAGCTTCCCGCACGCGTCGTACGGCAGCCCGTGTTCGGCGCAGTAGTCGCGCAGCAGCGCCAGCCCGCGCCGGCACAGCCTCGCCTTCAGCGAGCCCGGGGCGTAGTAGATGCCGGCGTGAACGACGCCGCTGTTGTGCGCGGTCTGGTGGCGGGCGACGGCGTTCTCTCGCTCGAGCACGAGGATGTCGGCGTCGGGCGAGGACGACACGAGCTGGCGCGCGGTGGCCAGGCCAAGGATTCCCCCTCCGACGACGACGTAGCGCATGGTTGGCAAGAGTAGGCGGGAAGCGAGCGTGGCGGCGGTCCGGGCCGGCTCGCGGTCGGCGCCACCGTGCGCCTCGCTCCGCCCGGCGCCGGTTGGGTGTGGCGGTCGCGTTGTCCGGTCTGGGAGGCATGGCTGCCGAGCTCGTGCCGTCGCGCGACCGCTGTGCGATCCCGTCCGGACGGGCCCGCACGGCCCCATGGACGCCGCCGGAGGCGGCCCATGATCATCGGCCGTCGCGCGGGCGCCCCGTCCCGCCGTCCCACCGTCGCACCGGCGCGATCAACTGTGCAAAACGCGCCAAAGCCCGCGCCGGCACGGCGCCGTGGTCAGATGAGCGCCTGAGAGACGCTTATCTGACCATGGCGTGGCCAACAGGGGGGCGGTGGCGTGTTTGCACCTCAGGAACCGCCGAGGCCGCGTTCCTCCGCCGCTTTGTAGGCGATCTGGAGGAAATCGGACAGCGTCAGCGCCGTCAAGGTCGAGGCCGTGACCCTGGTGACGCGGGGCGCGAACATCAGCCCGACGTGGAAGGCGCCCGCGGCCCACAGCCCCAGGCAGTAGGGGCAGGTCAGCAGCTCGCCCACCGCCCGGCGGGCGCCCTCGCCGCGCGCTCGCTCCTCAACCTCGGCCGGCCCGCCGCGGCCCTGGTACTCGGTGAACGGGGCGCGCAAGAAGGCGGTCACCTTGTCCTTGGCGACCAGCCGCGACAGCTTGTGGCTCGCGACCCCGATCAGGACGACATCGCGCGTCGAGACGTCCTCGGGCAGCCGGCCGGACCGCTTGGCGCCGAGCAGGGCGCCGGCGAAGCTGGTGTTCAGCACCGCCGCCAGCGTGGCGTAGGTGCGGAACGGCGGGCGTTCCTGCGGTTCGGAGTAGCCGTCGAACGCGTCGCGGGCCTCGCGGGCTAGGCTGTCAACGCTCACGACGAAGAGCGCTACCCGCGGCTCCGACCGGGAAACGCTCGAGTAGCCTCCGACCGGAAGCGCTCGAATATCCGATGACGCCCCGCCCGGCGCCTCATCGCGGGCGACGCCGCCGCTCGATACGTCCAGTTGAGTGGCGACTCTCGGCATCTGCGCTCCGTCCGCCCCCAAAAGCAGAAAAGGGGGTGTGACATCTGCGCCGAATCGAAGTATTCAAGAAGAGGGTCAAAACAGGTAGAAGAAACGAGCGCCGAAAGGCGTCCTTCTCTTTCAGCCGCAGATTTTCTAAGCGGCCGTACTTACGAAACTCATCGTTCGACGAACGTCGAACAATGCTATAATTCGATCTGCATCGAACTATGGATGACAAGAGGACTGAATTGGACAATTTTGAAGTAGATCGCCGGACTTCCTCCCCCCGGTCCGGCAACCACGAAACCACCAGGCGCCTTCGGCCGAGCACGCCGAAGCGCAGGGCGACCGCTGCCAATCGGCGCCAGGACCGGCGCCGGGGTGCGCATGCCGGCACCGAGGCGGGTCATGAGGCCCGGACCGTTGACACCGAGCGGACCACCGGCGCGCTCGAGTCGCTCGAGCTGTTCATGCGCGAGGCTCGCCAGCACCCGCTGCTCACGGCGGCTGAGGAGATCGAGCTCGCCAAGCGAATCGAGCGCGGTGACCTCGAGGCCAAGGAGCGGATGATCAACGCGAACCTTCGGTTGGTCGTCTCGCAGGCGCGGCGCTATCAGGGCCACGGCTTGGAGATGGGCGACCTGGTTCAGGAGGGAATGCTTGGCCTGATCCGCGCGGTCGAGAAGTTCGACTGGCGGCGCGGGTTCAAGTTCTCGACATACGGCACGCTGTGGATCCGGCAGGCCATTCAGCGCGGTCTGCAGAACCACGGCCGGACGATCCGCGTCCCGGTCCACGTCTCGCAGCGCCAGGTAAAGGTGCGCAAGATCGAGAGCGATCTGAACACCAAGCTCGGGCGCGAGCCGACGGACGAGGAGATCGCGGTCGTAGCGGGTCTCGAGCTCGACGAGGTCATGGAGCTGCGTGAGCTGAGCCGGGCGATGACCAGCCTGGATCAGCCCGTCAGCGAGGACGGCGAGACGGCACTCGGCGATCTGCTTGCGAGCGACCGCCCGGAGCCGATGCAGGAAGTGGCCGAGGCCGAGCGCGACCAGAAGGTCAACGAGGCCGTGCGGCGGCTCCCGGCCGCCGAGGCGAGCGTGATCACGCTGCGGTTCGGTCTGTCGGGCGAGGAGCCCCGGACGCTGCGCCAGGCCGGGTCGGAGCTCGGAATCACCGCCGAGCGAGCCCGCCAGCTCGAGGAGCAGGGTCTCCGGCGTCTCGCCGCGACCGGTGAGCTCGAGGGTCTGAGCGAGGCCGCGTAAGCGCGACCGCCCGCAAGGCGACAAGCCAATTTCGCAAAGAGGGGCCCGGGCTAACGCTCGGGCCCCTCTTGCTACGTCTAGGCCGCGTCCCGCGCGATCAGCACGTCACATGGGGCGCGAGCGCACACCCGCGCGGGCAGCGAGTACGCGCGCCACGGCGTCAGCATGCTCGCGGCTCGCGGGTCGATCACGATCAGCGCGGCCTCGGTCTCCTCGGCCACGTCGATGACGGCATCGACGGTGTCGCCGCCATGCAGGTGCGCGGTGACGCCGATCCCGCGCCGGCGGAGCTCATCGGCGGCCGCGGCCAGGCGCTTGTCGGCGTCCGCGCGATTGGACAGCACCGGCCAGTAGCTGTCGACGAGATGGACGTGAGCGCTGCGCGCCGCCGCCAATCCCGCTGCGACCGTCAGCGCGGGCGCGTCCTCGGTGTCGTCGGCCATAAAAGCGTGGGCGACGATCACGTTGGCGGGCTCGGTCACGGCGTCCGGCCGCCCGCGGCGGTGTACGAAGTCGGCGACCTGGCGCCACATGGTGGTCGCGGGGACGAGCAGCCCGCGCGCGGCGGCGGCGAGGATGAGCCGGAGCTGGGCGCTCGACTCTGGCCGTGACGGCAGCTCGATCTCGAGCTCGACCTGCGATCCCTCGCCACGCCGGACGGCGTCGCCCAGGCGCTCGAGCAGCCTGAGCGCGTCGGTGTTGTCGGCCAGCACGAGCGCGGTGAACCGTTCGATCCCCTCTTCGCGGGCGCGATCCACGAGGCGTTCGAGCAACTCCGACCCGAGGCCCCGGTTCTGCCACTCGTCGGCCACGACGATCGCGCACTCGGCGACGCCGTCGCTGACGCGCACGAAGCGGGCCACCCCGACGGCGTCGTCGCGCTCGGGGTCGACAGCGAGCAGCGCCTCGTGATTGTGGTGATCGATAACCGTCAGATACGAGAGCTGATCGTCGCTGAGCTCGGGCAGCGGACTCTGGAAGCGCAGGTACCGCGACCTCTCCGACAGCCGCTCGAAGCCGGACCGCAGCAGCTCGCGATCCTCGGGGTCGAGCGGACGGATGACCACCGCGGAGCCGTCGCGCAGGCGCGTGCGCGCAGAACCGATCAAGAGGTGCTGAGCGGCGTCCCGGCGGCCGCCCCGTCCGCGGCGTGGGCGTGGTCGGCGATCGCCGGGATGAGCTGTGGCCAGGCCGCCTCCGGGAGGTCATGACCCATGCCTTCGATCACCATCAGCCGGGCTCCAGGGATCGCCTGCGCGGTGGCCTTCCCGCCCGACAGAGAGACCATCCGGTCCTTGGAACCGTGGATCACAAGGGTTGGGGCGGCAATCCGGCGGAGCTCCGCGGTGCGATCCCCGGAGGCGATGATCGCCCCGAGCTGGCGCCCCGGGCCGGCGGGATCGTGACCGCGGTCGTAGCTACGGGCCACCATGTTGCGAACGCGTTCGCGGTCCTGGGGGAGCCCCTGCGAGCCGATCGCCGCGAACACCCGCGCCGTACGGTCGATGTACGCCTCACGTTCGGTCGGCGCCGCGCGCAGCAGATAGCGGTAGATCCCGAACGCCGGCTGGCCCTTCCACCGGTCGCCGGTGTTCGACATGATCGACACGAGCGACCGGACGGACTCGGGATGTCGGGCCGCGACCGTCTGGGCGATCATCCCGCCCATCGACACGCCCACGATATGCGCCGGCGCTAGACCGAGCTCGCGCAGCAGCCCGGCGGCGTCAGCGGCCATGTCGCCCAGGTCGTAGAGCACAGGTCGGATCCGGCGGCGCAGCAACTGCCCGGGCGTCGGCGGGCGGCCGTGGATCCGGGTGGAGCGGCCGACATCGCGGTTGTCGAAGCGCACGACGTAGAAGCCGCGCTCGGCGAGCTGCTCGCAGAACTCATCGGGCCAGCCGAGCATCTGCATCCCGAGCCCCATGATCAGGAGCATGGGCGGGTCGGACTCGCTGCCGAAGGTCTCGTAGCAGAGCCTCACGGCCCCGCCGACGTCGCAGAACTGCTCAGCCATACATCCCCTCGAACACGTCGGCGTACTTCTCGTTGACGACGTTCCGCTTCAGCTTCAAGGTCGGCGTCAGCTCGCCGGCCTCCTGCGTGAGGTCGTGGTCGAGCAGCGCGAACTTCTTGACCTGCTCGACCTTGGCGTACTTGGCGTTGGCGCGGTCGAGGACCTCCTGAATGAGCTGCTTGACCTCGTCGGACTCGATCAGCGAACCCATGTCCTCGGGCAGGCCGCGCTCGCGAGCCCACGGCCCCATCTCCTCGGGATCGAGCGTGATCAGCGCCACCGGATACGGACGCCGGTCGCCGTACATCACGGCCTGCGACACCCAGCGCGACTGCTTGAGGTCGTTCTCGATGTTCGACGGGGCCAGGTTCTTGCCGCCGGCGGTGATGATGATGTCCTTCTTGCGGCCGGTGATCGTCAGGAAGCCGTCGTCGTCGAGCGAGCCGAGGTCGCCGGTCAGGAGCCACCCGTCGTCGGTGAACGTGTCGCGTGTCGCTTCCGGGTTGCGCCAGTACTCACGGAACACGTTCGGGCCCTTGGTCAGGATTTCGCCGTCGTCGGCGATCTTGAGCTCGACCCCCGGCATCGCTCGTCCGACCGTCCCGAACTTCAGGGCATCGAGCGTGTTGACGACGCCGCAGGCGGTCGTCTCGGTCATGCCCCAGCCCTCGAGCACGGGGACGCCGCAGGCGTAGAAGAACTCGAGGATCTCGCTCGAGATCGGGGCGGCCCCCGACACGGCCTTGTCGAGCTTGCCGCCGAACAGCGGGCGGACCTTGCCGTACAGGACCTCCTCGGCCCGGTCGAACGCGGCGCTCAGCTCTTCCGGGACGTCCTCGCCGCGAGCGCGCAACTGCCGCACCTTGACCCCGACCTCGACCGCGCCCCGGAGCTGCTCCTCGCTCTCGGCCATCGACAGCGCGAGCGCGTAGATCTTCTCGAAGATCCGAGGCACCGACGGCACGTAGGTGGCCTTCACCTCCATCAGCTCGGGGATGATCTGCAGCGGGTCGCCA
Source organism: uncultured Solirubrobacterales bacterium (assembly GCA_963709205.1). Lineage (GTDB taxonomy): Bacteria > Actinomycetota > Thermoleophilia > Solirubrobacterales > Solirubrobacteraceae > Palsa-465. The sequence continues at coordinate 296,029 of CAVPVP010000008.1, read as the reverse complement.
CCCCAGTAGACGATGCCGGTGCCGACGTCGAACGAGGCGAGCTGCACGGTGAGCGCGAAGGCGTGCGCGAGCGGCAGGTAGAGGTAGGTCAGATCGCCCTCGTTGATGAACTGGATCTCCTCGACCATCCAGCCGACGGACGAGCAGTTGCCGTGGCGTGAGCACGACGCCCTTGGGAGGCCCGGTCGTGCCCGAGGTGTAGATGATCGTGTACGGGTCCTCCGGGGACACGGCTTCGCACCGCCGCTCGAGCTCGCCCCCGATCGCCGCCGCGTCCCCGCGAGCGGAGCTCGTCGACCGAGATATCGCCAGCTCCATCGGAACGGTCGATCACGACGACGTGCTCCAGGTCACCCAGATCGCCCCGGACCTGCTCGATCTTCGCCACCTGCTCGGCGTCCTCGCAGATCACGATCCGCGACTCGGAGTTGCCCGCCACCCACTCGCACTCCTCGGGCGAGTTCGTCGGGTAGATCGGCACGACGACCGCGCCGACGCGTGAGATGGCGAGGCTCGAGTACGTCCACTCCGGGCGAGTGTTCGCCAGCAGGCCGACGCGGTCTCCGGGCTCGACGCCGAGTCCCACCAGCCCGAGCGCCAGCTCGTCGACGATCTCCCCGACCTCGGCAAACGAGCGCTCAACGAACTCGCCGTCGTGCTTGTACTTGACCGCCGTCTCGTCGCCGAAGCGCTCCGCCGCGCGCGCCGCGGCGCGCGAGATCGTCCTGTTGCTCGCCTCTACTGCCTCTGTGGCCATGACCAACCTCCTTGCGTCGTTGCTACCCGGCGTGTACCCATCATGCCCGATCGAGGCCGAGGAGCCGCTCGGCGTTGCCGTGCGCCACCTTCTCCAGGTCGGGCTCGCTGATCGGTGCGTCCAGGATGAAGTCGCGGCCTTCTGAATTGCTGCTGTACGGGTAGTCGACCGAGAACATCACGCGGTCGGCGCCGATCACCTCGAGCAGGCAGATCAGCGGCGGGTAGCTGAACATCCCGCTGGTCGTGAAGTGGAAGTTCGCCGCCATGTACTCCTCGAGCGGCCGCGACAGCCCGGCCTGCTGCTGAAGGACTCGCGACGAGCGCGCGAGGAAGAACGGCAGCGCCTCTCCCATGTGGCCGATGACGATCTGTAGGGTCGGGTACTCGTCGAGCACGCCGCCGGCGATCAGGCGGAGGCCGTGCAGGCCGGTGTCGACGTGCCAGCCCCACCCCGCCATCGACAGCGCCTGGCCGACGTGCGGCGGCAACCCGCCGTAGTACGCCTCCCGGACGGCGGCCGGCGGCACGGTCGGATGCAGGTAGATCGGAACCCCGAGGCGCTCGGCCCGCTCGAAGATCGGCCAGAACCTCCTGTCGTCGAGGAACTCGCCCTGCACGTGACCGTTGATCAGCGCGCCCTTGAAGCCGAGCTCCGAGACCGTCCGCTCGAGCTCGTCGGCGGCCTCCGCCGGCGCCGCGGTCGGGAGGGTCGCGAACGCCGCGAACCTCTCCGGGTGCGCCGAGATCGAGTCCGCGAGGTAGTCGTTCGCCTCTCGACTCAGCCGAACCGCGTCGGCGGGATCGAGCTGCTCGGTCCCCGGCGCGCCGTGCGACAGCACCTGGACGTCGATACCGCCGGCATCCATGTCGGCCAGCCGCTGGTCGCCGACGTCGTCGAGCTTGGCCTGGATCGCCGCCATCGGGCTACCGGGCGGAGGTTCCGGAAGGCCGCCGACGGACTTCAGCATGGGCGCCCGGTAGTGCTCTTCCAGCGTGATCAATCGCATTGGACCCCTAGTGGCGGGCGCCCCACTGGGCCATCCGGACGAACAGCTCCGGCGGGGTAAGCGCCGGCAACGACGGGTCGAGCTCGTGGTAGATCGTGGCGACGTTCACCGCGATCCGCTCGGGGTCGCCCCATTCGCGGAAGTCGCTCAGGTCGATGTCGTCGGCGGCCGCTTCCGCGTCCATGCCCGCTTCGAACCGCTCCGTGGCCTCGTCCCGCACGTAGGCGAGGTAGCGCTGGACGTCGCGGACGCCCGACTCGTCGGTGACCGGCCCGTGGCCGGGGACGATCGTCCGCGCCCCGAGCTCGATGATCGCCTCACACGCGCGTAGCCAGCTCGAGACGGGTCCGGCCCACATGATCGGAGTTCCCTCGATGAACAGGATGTCCCCAGTGAACACGACGCCCGCGTCGGGGACAAACGCGATCGCGTCGCCGCGAGTGTGCGCGGGCCCGAGCTCGATCAGCCGGACCTCGCGGTCGCCCACCGACACCTCGTGCCGCCCTTCGAACGAGGCCGTCGGCAGCCGCTCGACCACCGAGGCGAAGTCGAACCTGCGCATGCTGCGCTCCGCAAACGCCTCGAACTCGGGCCCGAGATCGAGCTGGTTGAACAGCATGTTCACGGCCGCGGCCGGCACGGCCTTCATGTCCTCGATCGCGCCGGCGCTCGCGAAGATCGGGATGTCGTCAGGGAGCAGCGAGTTGCCGAACCAGTGATCGCCGTTGCCGTGGGTGTTGAACGCCTGCTCGATCGGGCTGCGGCCGGTGACCGGCGCCATCGCCTCGAGCATGTCCGTCGTCAGCGTCAGATCGAACAGCGTGTCGACGAGCAGCGAGGTGCCGTCGGCGGCGATCAGACCCGCGTTGCTCCAGCCCCAGCCGCCGTCGGGCTGGAGATACGCGTAGAGCCCGTCGCCGAGCTCGTGGAGTCCGCGTTCGTAGGCGATCTTCACGGCACCTCAGAACTCCGGCTCGGCCGGGAGGCCGACGTAGTTCTCGGCCAGGCTCCGCGCCGCGGCCTGCGACAGCGCGACGTACTCCAGGCGCGCGAGCTGGAGCCGGCGCTGGAACGGCCCGCCCCCGAGGTCATGCAGCATCTGCGTCATGTAGTTCGAGAAGTCCTGTGCCCGCCACACCCGGCGCAGGGCGGCGGTCGTGTACCCGCCGGCGCGCTCCGCGTTGCCGCCCCTGACCAGCTCGGTCAGCGCGGGGGCCAGGAGTCGGACGTCGTTGACGGCCAGGTTCAGGCCCTTGGCCCCGGTCGGCGGAACTATGTGGGCGGAGTCGCCGGCCAGGAACAGGCGGCCGTGCTGCATCGGCTCGGTCACGAACGAGCGCATCGGGGTGATGCCCTTGTCGAAGATCGGGCCCTCGTTGACATCGCCCAGGCGCGTCCCGAGCTCGCTCCAGATGCGGTCGTCGGGCCAGTTGGCGATGTCGTCGTCGGCGTCGACCTGGAGGTACAGGCGGCTGATTCTCTGGGAGCGCATCGTGTAGAGCGCGAAACCCTTCGGGTGCCACGCGTAGATCAGCTCGTCGGTGGCGGGCTGCGCCTCGGCCAGGATGCCGAGCCAGCCGAACTCGTAGACGTAGTCGTACTCGGTCAGGTGCTCGGCGATCGTCGAGCGGCTAACGCCGTGGAAGCCGTCGCATCCCGCGATCGCGTCGCACGTCAGCTCGGTTTTCTGCCCGCCGTGCTCGTAGGTGATCCGGGGGTGATCCGTCTCGATGTCGTGGAGCTCGACGTCGCTCACCTCGAACAGGACCGGGACGCCGCGGTCGAGCAACGCCTGCGTGACGTCCTTGACGACCTCCTGCTGGCCGTAGATCGTGATGTGCCGGCCGGTCAGCCCGGCCATGTCGACATAGTGGTTCTGCTCGTGGTAGCGGAGGTAGATGCCGTTGTGCTCGAGGCCTTCCTCGTCGAGGCGCTCGGCCACGCCGAGGTCGTGGAGCAGGTCGACGGTGTTCTGCTCGAGCAGCCCCGCCCGGACGCGTTTCTCGACGTACTCCCGGTCCCGCGCCTCGAGCACGATGCATTCGATGCCCTCGCGGTGGAGCAGCATCGCCAGCGTGAGCCCGGCGGGTCCGGCCCCCACGATGCCTACCTGGGTTCGCACGGGCGCGAGTCTATTCCGGGGCAGCCACGAGGATCACGTCGAGCGTCCGCGGGCCGTGCACGCCCTTGACGCGGACCATCTCGATGTCGACGGTGGCGGACGGGCCCGAGATGAACGTCAGCGGCCGGGTCGGATCGAGCCGGCCCAGCGCCTCGGGCACCGAGGGGACGATCCGCTCGGCCCGGACCACGCACAGGTGATAGTCGGGCAGGAGCGTGAGCGCCCGGCGGCCCATGCCGGGCCCGCCATCGAGGACGATCGTCCCGGTCTGGGCGATCGCGAGCGCGCACGTCGTGACCACACCATCCGCGCCGTCCAGGGTCTCGTTGTCGAGCGGGGGGTGGTCTTTTAGGGGATTTACTTTCGGTGACAGCCAGCCGTCGGGGATGCCATCGGGCGTGATCACGTCGCGGGCCCCGCGATCTTCGAGGGTGGTGCGCACGGTGGCGTCGAGGTCGGTGGCGTCGGTTTGTATCGCGCGGGCGTCGTAGTGCGCGAGCCGCTCGAGGAACGCATCGAGACCGTCCTGCGTGGTCATGCGGTACGCGCGGGGGATGTCGCCCGTGGGCTGGGTCCCGGGGCCGATCGCGGATCGGACGCGAGCCAGGACTTCCTCGCGAGCGGTCATGGGCGCTTGCTCCACCATTCGCGGAACGACTGTTGCGGCGGGTCCGGAAGGTCCCTGGTTCGGGTCCATCGCGACAGCGGCGGGGGCGCTCCGTGCCGGATGAACCGCATGAGCGGGGCGAGCTTGAGCGCGGCCGTCCAGCGCCGACGCCCGCTCATCGCGTTCGCGGCGGCCGCGAACACGGCGTCCTGCGCCTTGTGCCGCTTCGCTTTCACGGCGTCGGCGCGGAGCTTGACGAGGACCGTCGGGATGTCGATCTTGACCGGGCACACCTCGTAACACGCGCCGCACAGGGAGGAGGCGAACGGCAGCTCGGGCGCGTGCTCGACCCCGACCATCAGCGGTGTCACGATCGCGCCGATCGGTCCGGGATAGGTCGAGCCGTAGGCGTGTCCGCCGGTCCGCTCGTACACCGGGCAGACGTTGAGGCAGGCCGCGCACCGGATGCACCGCAGCGCCTGACGTCCTACTTGGTCCGCCAGCGCTTTCGTGCGGCCGTTGTCGAGCAGGACGATGTGGACTGATTGTGGTCCGTCGTTTTGCGTGACCCCCGTCCAGATCGAGTTGTAGGGGTTCATGCGCTCGCCGGTCGAGGAACGCGGCAGCAGCTGGAGGAACACCTCGAGGTCGGTGAACGTGGGGATCAGCTTCTCGATCCCGACGACGCTGATCAGGGTGTCGGGCAGCGTCAGGCACATGCGGCCGTTGCCCTCTGACTCGGCGACCAGCAAGCCGCCGGTCTCGGCGATCGCGAAGTTCGCGCCGCTGATCGCGACCTTGGTGGTTAGGAAGAGCCTCCTGAGATGCAGGCGGGCCGCTTCAGCCAGGGCGTGCGGGTCATCGGACAGGTCTTTGGGGGCGTCGGCCATGTGGTCGCGGAAGATCTGGCGAATCTCGGCGCGGTTGCGGTGGAGCGCCGGCACGACGATGTGGCTCGGGCCGGTCGTGTGAGAGCTGGATGATCAGCTCCGCGAGGTCGGTCTCGTGCGCGGCGATCCCGTCTTGCTCGAGCGCCCTGACGAGGCCGATCTCCTGCGTGGCCATCGACTTGACCTTGATGACCTCGTTGCGTCCGGTGGCCCTGATCAGGTCGGCGACTACGCGGTTGGCCTCGTCGGCGTCGCGGGCCCAGTGGACGTGCGCGCCGCGCGCGGTCGCGTTCCGCTCGAACTGCTCGAGGTAGTCGTCGAGGTGGTGGAGGACGTCGTCCTTGATCGCGGCGCCGGCGTCACGCAGTTGTTGCCAATCGGGCGTCTCCGCGACCAGGGCGGCGCGCCGCTCCCTGATCGTGGCGGTGGCCTTCCGGATGTTCCGGCGCAGCTGCGAGTCGTCGACCGCCCGCTTCGCGTTCTCTGGAAAATTAGGACCCGCCCACCCATCCCCGCTCCAGATCAGCTCGCCGCTGCTCACAGCGGAGCGTCCTGTGAGCTCGCGAGAACCTCGGCCAGATGGAGCGTCCGAACGCCCGCGTGGATGCGGCTCAGTCCGCCGCCGATGTGCATCAGGCATGAGCGGTCGCCGGCGCACAGCACCTCGGCGCCGGTCTCGATCACGGACTCCATCTTGTCGGCGAGCATCGCCGCCGACACGTCGGGGTTCTTGAGCGAGAACGTGCCGCCAAAGCCGCAGCACTCCTCCCACCGGGGCAGCTCGACCAGCTCGATCGCGCGGACGTTCCTGAGCAGGCGCAGCGGGCGCTCTCCCACCCCGAGCATCCGGAGCGAGTGACAGGTCGGGTGATAGGTCACGCGGTGCGGGAAGTAGGCGCCGACGTCATCGGTGCCGAGGACGTCGATCAGGAATTGCGAGAGCTCATACGTCCTGTCGGCGATGGCCTCGGCTCGCCTGGCAAGCGTCTCGTCCCCAGCGGCCCGAGCGACCAATGGGTGCTGATGGCGGATCGCCCCGGCGCACGAGCCGGACGGGACGACCACCGCGTCGTACTCCTCGAACACGTCCACGTAACGCCGGACCAGATTCGGCTCGAAGTAACCGCTGTTGGCGTGCATCTGACCGCAGCAGGTCTGCTCGAGCGGGAACTCGACCGGCTGGCCGAGCCGCTCCAGGACGCGTACCGTCGCCTTGCCGGCGTCGGGGAACAGGGCGTCGACGAGGCAGGTGCTGAACAGCGCTACGCGCACGGTTGCATCATGCACGCTTGTCGCAGCGTGGTGCGGGCTCGTTCCAGGTCTGCGCCGACTCCGCAACAAATCGGGCGGATCTGCGGTGTTCGCGCGAGTCGGGCGGAAACTTGCCCCGTGCCAGCGACCCCGATTCCGGTTAGGTCCTCACTCGTCGGCCCGCCGCCGGTGAATTCAGATTCACCCGGCTGGGACACGGTCAACGCCTCACTCGCGGGCCGGAGTTGATCGAGTGAGGCGCTAACCGGAATGCGGGCGGAGGGAGATCTGGCGGCGTCGCGGATCGCCGCGGTCCAGAAGACGCTGCTGACCACCGAGCAACTCGAGGGGTGCGGACTCGGAAACGATGCGGTCACGTACCGGCTGAAGACGGGTCGGCTCCACGTCGTGTTCCGTGGTGTCCTGTCGATGGGCTGCGGCGAGCTGCCGCCCTTGGCCCGCGAGCTCGCGGCCCTGCTGGCTTGCGGGAAGCACAGCTTCCTCAGCCACGCGTCCGCCGCGTTCGTGTGGGGTCTCCGCGAGACGGCGCCGGCCGGGGTGGAGGTATCGGTGGTGGGGCGGTGCTGTGGCTCGCGCAACGGTATGCGGGTGCATCGGGTGCGCGAGATCGACCGGCGCGAGGTCCGCCGGCACGAGGGTCTATGGCTGAGCTCGCCGGCGCGGGTATGCCTCGAAGTCGCGGCCACCTCGCCGTCCGACGTCCCTGGCCTGATCGACGCGGGTCTCGGCAACCGGCGGATCAAGAAGCGCGACCTCGAGGTAGTGGTGCGCCGTCACCGCGGGCACCGAGGGGTCGCGCGCCTGGCGGCAATCCTCGGCGACGAGTCGGCGATGACGATCACCCGTTCCCGGGCCGAGAAAGCCATGCTCAAGCTGATTCGCGACGCACGTCTTCCGGTCCCGGTGGTGAACGTGCGATTCGGTCCTTACCAGCCGGACTTCCTCTGGCGCGAGCAGCGGCTGATCGTCGAGCTCGACAGCTACGGCTTCCACGGTGGTCCCATGGCTTTCCAAACCGACCGCGAGAAGGACCTGTTCTACAGAGACGCTCGCTTCGACGTCCTCCGCTTCACGCGGGCACACGTCGTGTACGAGCCCGCGATGGTCCTCGTCAGGCTGGCCCGGGCACTGGTGGCGTAGCGTCAGGCCGCCCGCAGTGCCGATTCGCGGCGCTCGACCTCGGCGCGTACGACCGGGGCCACCTTCGTTCCGAACAGCTCGATCGACCGCATTACGTCTCCGTGGGCGACGGCGCCGACGCTCATCTGGCCGACGTAGCGCTGGTTGGCGAACAGCTCGTGCTCGAACAGGATCTTCTCGGCCACCTGTTCGGGCGATCCCACCGCCAGCGCGCCGCGAGGCGAGCGGAGCGCGTCGTACTCGGGCCGCCCCGACGGCGGCCAGCCGCGCTCGCGCCCGATCCGGTTCATCATCTGGAGGTAGCTGGCGGCGAACGCGCTGTTGGCGGCCTCCTCGGTGTCGCCGACGAAGGCGTGCGTGTTGATCGCGACCTTCGCCTCGGTGGGGTCGTGGCCGGCGGCCTCGAAGGCCTTGCGGTAGAGGTCGACGAGCGGCACGAACCGCTCCGGCTGGCCGCCGATGATCGCGAGCGTCAGCGGCAGCCCGAGGGCTCCGGCACGGACCACCGACTGCGGCGTTCCGCCGACCGCGACCGACACCGGGAGCGGGTCCTGAACCGGCCGCGGCCACACCACGGCGTCGTTCAGCGGCGCACGGTGCTTCCCGGACCAGGTGACGGACGCGGACTCCCGGATCCGCAGGAGGAGGTCAAGCTTCTCGGCGAACAGCTCGTCGTAGTCGTCGAGGTCGTAGCCGAACAACGGAAAGGACTCGACGAACGAGCCGCGCCCCGCCCAGATCTCGGCGCGCCCGCCCGAGATCAGGTCGAGCTCGGCGAACTGCTGAAAGACGCGCACCGGGTCGTCAGAGCTGAGCACGGTGACCGCGCTCGCGAGGCGGATCCGTTCGGTCCGTGCCGCGATCGCGGCAAGGGGGACCGCCGGCGCGGACACGAGGAAATCGGGGCGGTGGTGCTCACCGATCGCGAACACGTCCAGCCCGAGCTCGTCGGCCAGCTGCGCCTCCTCGAGGAGGTCGCGCATCCGCTGCTCAGGGGTGACGCCCGAGGCGAGATCGGCGAAGGTGGCAAGTCCGAGTTCCATGGCGGTCATCATAGCAGGTAGTTGTGGACACAACTGTCCCTGTTGGCGGCGGGTCAGCTCGGGGTTTCCTCGAGCTGGGGCATGTCCGTATACGAAAGCTGCCGCGCCCTTCGCTTCGCCGCCCCCACCTCCTCGGTCAGCGTGTCGATGTCGTAGACGCCGTAGTGGCGCCGGCCGTTGATGAAGAACGTCGGGGTGCCCGATACGCCGCTCTCGTCTGCGCTCGCGACGTCCTCGCTGACCCGCTGGGCATACTCGCGCCGGCGCAACGCCTCCCGGAAGCGGTCAGCGTCGAGGCCGAGGTCCGTGGCGTAGCGCACGAGATCTCTCGGCGTCAGCTCGCCCTGATGGCCGAGCAGGGTGTCGTACATCTCCCAGAACTTGCCCTGGGCGGCGGCCGCCTCGGACGCTTCGGCGGCGAGCTGGGCGCTCGGGTGCACGTCGTTCAGGGGCAGGTGGCGCCACACGTACCGGACGTCGTCGCCGTGGGAGGACAGCAGCTGGCGGATCGTGCTCTCGGCCTGGCCGCAGTATGGGCATTCGAAGTCCCCGTACTCGACCAGCGTCACCGGGGCGTCGTCGGGCCCTCGGATGTGGTCGTACTCGGGATCGACGTCGACCGCGAGGTCGAGGATGTCCTCGGCGGTGCGCGCGACCTGGCGCGCCCGCAGCGCTTCGGGCAGTCGCCTGATCATGCGGGTCAGGGCCCATGCCACCGCCGGCGCCACCAGCACCGTGGAAAGCGTGCCGAGCCGCGCCTCGTCGAGCTCGATGCCGTGAAAGGCGAGGCTCGAGACGAGCAGCGACACCGTGAAGCCGATGCCCGCGCACGCGCCCGCGGTTAACAGCACCGGCTCTGAGATCGGCGAGCGCGGTCCGTGGAGCGCGGGTCGCGAGGCGATCCAGGAGCCAGCGAACACCCCGATCGGCTTGCCCACGACGTACGCGACCAGGATCCCCCACGTGATCGGGGAGGTGACCGCACTGCTGAGGAGCTTCGAGGTCATGTGGATGCCGGCGTTGGCGAGCGCGAACAGCGGCACGATCACATAGCTCGTCCACGGGTGGAGCTCGTACTGAACCCGTTCGTTCGGCGAGATCGCCGACAGCAGGCTCTGCTGCGCCGAGCGCGCGAGCTCGGGGGTCGGCTGCTCGCGGAACTCGCGCGTCAGCATCGTGGCCCGCTCGAGGTCGTCGCGTGACGGCGGGTAGGCGCTTGTCCCGAGCCCGATGGCCAGCCCGGAGATCACTGGGTCGATCCCCGACTTGAACATCGCCACCCAGATCGCCACCGCCACGCCGACCGAGATCGCGGCGCGGCCGAACGGGGCATATCGGAGCGCGACCAGCACACCGAACAACGCGATGGCGATGCCGAGCGCGAGCACCGAGACGTGCGTCGTGTAGACGGTCGCGATCACGACCAGCGCCATCAGGTCGTCGGCCACCGCGAGCGAGAGCAGGAATACCCGGATTCGCGTCGCGGTCCTCGGAGTAACGAGCGCGACCGCCGCCAGCGCGAACGCCGTATCGCTCGACATCGCCGCGCCCCACCCGTGTCCGCCCGCGCGGCCGGCGTTGAACGCCAGATAGATCGCGACCGGCACGATGACGCCGCCGATTGCCCCGAACACCGGGATCGCGAGCCGGCGCCGTTCGCGGAGCTCTCCGAGATCGAGCTGGCGCTTGGCCTCGAGGCCCACCACCAGGAAGAACAGCGTCATCAGCCCTTCGTTGACCCACGTCCGCAGGTCGGCCGCGATCCCGGCGGTCCCGATCTGGATCGAGAGCTTCGTCGTCCACACCGACTCGTAGGTGTGCCACCACGGCGAGTTCGCCCACAGCAAAGCCGCGATCGCCGCGCCCAGCATCACGAACGCGCCGCCGGACTCGGTGCTCAGGAAACTCCGGACGGGCGCGGCCAGGTTCCGCGCCCACGCCGTCCGGCCGCCGTAGGGAATGGCCTCCGTAGCCTCTGTGCCGACGCTCATCGCGGCACCGGTTACTCGACCAGCGGCGGGTCGCGAAGATTCGAGTTGATCTGGCCCGACAGCGCCTCAGACGCGGCGCGCTGCGCCAGCCGCCGCTGCGCCTCATCGGCGTCGTCGATCAGTGCGGACTCGTACGCGTCCGCGGCGATCTGATAGCGCTCGCGCTCACGCTCGGTGTCCTGCGCGGCCTGGCGGCGGAGCAGCTCGGCTCGTTCGGTGACCTCGGCGGCGGGCTCGTCGGGGGAGTGGACCTCTTCGTATTCGGTCTGGCGCTCGAACGTGAAGCGGCGCTCGCCGCTCGTGACGGGACGATGCGCGACGCGATAGATCGTGATCGAGCCGTCCTCCTCGACCCGCGTATAGATCTCGTAGCGCGCGTACGGCTCGATCATCGCGAGCCATTGGTGGCGTTGGACCTCGACCACGGCGTTGCCGCGCCCCTCGATCGAGTTGGCCGTGAGCTCGGCGACGTGGACCCAGCCCCAGTGGGTGGCAATGAGCACCGCGCCGAGGGCGACGATCGCGATCGGGAGCGCGTCGATGCCACTCGCCAGGCCGTCGACCACTCCGATCAGCACGAGCAGGCAGCCGATCACGAGCGATGCAGCCGTCAGCGCCGCACCGGTGCCGACGATCCGGCCACGCGCGCGGGTCGGGACGAACGTTTCGGGACGGCCGACGACCTCGGGCAGGTTCGCGAGATCCTCGGACAAGAGGCGCGGGTCGGGCTCGCGTCCGACCAGCTCGGCTGGGCTGGCGGGGTCGGTCATATAAGGGTGAAGGTACTCCTCGACCGCCGCGGTTTGCGGGGTTTGTAAATCGACACCTTGGGGTGCCGATTGCGCGCGCTGCCGTCCTACACTGAGCGGTATCAAATAACGCGCCGGACGGATCGGCCAGCGCATGAGATGCAACCCCGGAAAGGGGGGCAAGATGCCGTTGTTTTTCTTCACAGTCGAGCAGCAGGAACGGGCGATAGTGGAGCGCTTCGGGAAGTTCGTGCGCGTCGCCGGTCCGGGGCTCCAGACGAAGACGCCGTTCGTCGAGCGGGTGGCCGGGCGGATGAGCCTCCAGGTCGAGCAACTGAACTCCGAAATCGAGACCAAGACCAAGGACAACGTGTTCGTCCGGGTAAAGCTCGCCGTCCAGTACAAGGTCGGCCCTGATCAACAACAGGTCCAGGACGCCTACTACAAGCTCGACAACCCCGAGCTCCAGATCCAGTCTTATGCGTTTGACGTGGTCCGCTCGCACATCCCGAGCATGGACTTGGACGAGGCCTACGCCGACGCGGACACGATCGCCATGCACATCCAGGACACCCTGCACCGGCAGATGGCCGACTATGGCTACGAGATTGTCAAGGCCCTGGTGACCAATATCGAACCCGACCAGCGGGTCAAGGACGCGATGAACAACATCAACGCGTCACAGCGCAACCAGATCGCTGCCGCGGCGCAGGGCGATGCGCAGAAGACGCTGGCGGTCAAGAAGGCGGAGGGCGAGCGAGAGACGATGCGACTCCAGGGCGAGGGCGTGGCCGCCGAGCGCAAGGCGATCGCCGAGGGATTGCACGAATCGCTCGAAATCATCGCCCAGCACGGATTGGATATGCGGGAGGCGATGGCGCTTGTAGCGCTCACCCAGTACACCGACATGATCCGCGCGCTGGGCGAGGGCGCGAAGACCAACACGATTCTGCTGCCGCACTCGCCGAGCGCCGTCGGCGACCTGATGGCTCAGATTCGAGACGGCATCCTGGTCGGCGACCTGGCGGCCGGAAACTCGACGAACTCGGGCGGAAACGCCGCCCTCCCACCGGGTCGCCGCGCAGAACCACCGCAGAGTTGATCAATAGACCCGCCGGGCTTTCGGCCTCGTTAAACTCGGCCGATGCGCGCGGGCGGAGTGAGCGTCCCGACACGTGTAGCCGTGCTGATCGGACTCTTCTTGCTGCCGGTGCTAAGCCTCGCCAGCGGCTCGGTTATGTTCGTGCCACTGTTCGCGCTCCCCGCGATGTTCATCGTCTCGGGAATGCTGTTCGGCGGTAGCGACTCCCCGCCTGATCGTCCGGACGCGGACGATGGCGGGGGAGGGGGAGGCGGGCCGCGGCGGCCCGACGGCCCGCCGGGTCGACCGAGCGCGGGGCCACCTCTGCCAGACGCCGATCAGGCCCGGGCCAGGGCGCGCGATCACACCCGCGGCCGCCTTGCGCCGGCTCAGACGCGCCGCGGCGCGCCTCGGGAGCCTGGCCGGAAGCCCATACGCCCGCGCCAATAAAAGCCGTAAGGGGGCGCCCTCTGGAACTAAGTGGGGTGGCGCCCGGATCGACTGCGATCTGCCGATGTGGAACTGTCGCTCTTAGCCGAGACTGGATTCGTGGTCAAACGCGATTCCAAGGAGCCAGACATGAGAGCAGCAACACGAGTCAGCCGCAGGATCGCCCGTCTGAGGGCGCTCTGGTCGGAGCTGGATTATGTGCAGCGGCGCGTGCTCGAGAACAGGACGGGTGTGCCCTTCATCACCCCCGAGGAGCGCCGTCGGAGCCGCCTGCGCGTATCGCAGCTGGAGTACCTATACCGGTTGTAAAGACCGGACCCAAATAGATCTTCGCCGATCGAGGGGATAACATCCGGGCCCTCTTACCGAGGGAGGAGGGCAAATGGCTGATGTAGCGACCCCGCAGGCGGAGCGGCAGCTTCAGCTCGATGCGGAGGGCCTCGACCGGGGAGTTGGTTTCCTCGGGCTTCTGTGGGCGTCGGAAGGCTCGATCATCGGGTCGGGCTGGTTGTTCGGGGCGCTTGTGGCTGCGACGTATGCCGGCCCGTCGGCGCTCATCGGCTGGATCGTCGCGTCATTCATCGTGATCCTGCTCGCGCTCGTGCATGCCGAGCTGGGCGGGCTGTTCCCGGTCAGCGGTGGAACGAGCCGGTTCCCGCACTACGCGTTCGGAAGCTTCGCGGGCGCGACGTTCGGATGGGCTTCGTACCTTCAGGCCGCCACGGTCGCCCCGATCGAGGTGCTGGCCGCGATCCAGTACCTATCGACGGCGCACTGGGCGCGCCACTTCTTCAACCATCACGTCGTGAATGGCCTCCCGGCGAACACCCTGTCCGGTAGCGGAATCATCGCCGCGGTCATCCTGATGGTGATCTTCGTGGTCTTCAACCTGGTCGGCATCCGCTTCCTGGCGCGTGCCAACAACGCGATCACCTGGTGGAAGGTCGCGATTCCGGTGGCGACGATAATCGTGCTGCTGGCTTCGAACTTCCACGGGTCGAACTTCAGCAAGGGCGGCGGGTTCTTCGTCCACGGGGCCGCGGTCAAGTCGATCCTGATCGCAATCCCGAGCGGAGGGATCGTGTTCGCCTTGCTCGGGTTCGAGCAGGCGGTCCAGCTGGGTGGAGAGGCGAAGAATCCCAGCCGCGACCTCCCGCGAGCGGTGATCCTCTCAATCCTGATCGGCGCCGGGATCTACATCCTGCTTCAGGTGGCGTTCATCGGCGCGCTCAGCCCGAGCTTCCTGCACGCGCATGGCCCGTGGACGAACCTCGGGAGCGCGAACAGCAATCCCGCCGTGGTCGCGCTCAACGCCGGCCCGTTCTACACCGTGTCGAAGATCGCCGGGCTTTCGCTGCTCGCGTTCCTGCTTCGAATCGACGCGGTGGTCTCGCCGGCCGGGACGGGATTGATCTACACGACCTCGTCGGCGCGGCTCAGCTTCGCGCTCAGCAAGAATGGTTACGTTCCGTCGGCGTTCGAGACCACCAACTCGCGGACGAGGGTGCCCGTGTTCGGCGTCATCTTCGCGTCGATCATCGGCCTGCTCTTCCTGCTGCCGTTCCCGAGCTGGAGCGCGCTCGTGGGCGTCGTCACGGCCGCGTCGGTGCTGATGTACGCGGCGGCCCCGCTGGCTCTGGCCGCATTGCGCAAGCAGAAGCCTGAGCTTGAGCGGGTCTACAAGCTGCCTGCGGCGGGCTTCCTCGCGCCTCTTTCGTTCGTGTGCGCGAGTTGGATCATCTACTGGGCCGGCTGGGAGACGTACACGACGCTGATGCTCGCGATGCTCATCGGGTACGCGCTGATCGCCGCCTCGTACGCATTCAACCTCAATCCGAAGGCGCCGAAGATGGACTGGGACGCCGCCGTTTGGATCATCCCGTACCTGCTCGGGATGCTCGTGATCTCCTATTTCGGAGACTTCGGTGCCGGTGGCATCGTCGGCGGCATCGGGTTCTTCCGGCACGTGCTCGACCAGGGCGGCAACGACGACCTCGGGCTCGTTGGAGGACTGGCGGCCGTCGCCGTCTGGAGCCTGATCATCTACTTCGTGGCGGTCGCCCGGCGGCTTCCGCCGGACAAGGTCGACGAGTACGTGGCCGAGGTCTATCCCCCGCCTCTGGCGGAGTAGCCGGACGGCTCTATACCGCGACCTGCCGCAGACCGCGATTCGCCCTGGACCGCGACCTGCCCTGCACCGCGACCCGCCCTAGACCGCGACCCGCCCGTCGCGGTCAGGCGGGCCAGGGGCGCAGATCCCGCGCCGCGCGGGCTGCGCCGGCGCAGAGGCTCGTGCGACTCCGGGCGTTGTACAGCGGACCGGTCCCGTCCGTGAGCAGGAGCCAGGCCCGCGCGACGCCCTGCGCCGCCACGGGCCCAGGGTCGTCGAGCGTATCCGCCAGCCGGCTCAGCTCATCGGCGGCGGACTTGACGGCCCGGAGGTTCGGCGTGACGCGGCCGATGCGTTGACGGCGACCCGCGCAGGCGTCGCGCACGACCCGTCTAAGCGCGCCCGCCATCGACCAGCGCCGGTCCGGCTCGGTTAGACGCTGTGCGCGGAGGGCAAGCGCGGCGCTCGCCTCCGGGGGGACCCCGTCGGCTAGATCGTGGTCGAGCCGCCGAGCCCGCAGGTGCGCCGCCAGGCGGTCGCCTAGCCGCGGCCGCTTCGCCACGACCCGCCCGTCCAGGCCCGGCGCCACGAGGACCGTAGGTGAGTGGCTTAGAAGATGGACGCCCATGACCAGCAACAAACGTACACCGGTCACGGTGACCTGTCAAGGGATTTTGCCGGTCACGCGGTTAGAATCGACTCATGCCCGATCTGCCCACCTGGTATCCGGATCCGGATGACGCCAAGCCGGCCCCGATGCCGCTGCTCCGAGTGCAGGCGTTTCTCAACACGGTCGAGCCCGACAAGGACGTCGACCGGCTGGCGGAGCCCGGCTCGGCGCGCGACTGGCTGATCGATGCGGGACTGATTGGCTCCGAGCGACCGGTGAGCGCCGACGAGCTCGCGGCCGCCCGCGAGGTCCGGGACTGCCTTCGCGGCCTGGTCGAGGCCGACGCCAGCGACGGTGGCGTCCGGGCCGAGGACCTCGAGGCGCTGCGCGACCTCGCCGCGAAGCACAGCGCACGCCTGACGGTGGCAGACGGCGGCGCTTTCGGGATCGAATGCGCACGCGCCGACACGCTCGGGGACGGCCTGTTCGACCTCCTCTTGGTCATCCGAGGCGCCCAGGAGGACGGGACCTGGTCGCGGTTGAAGATGTGCGCGAACCCCGATTGCCAGTGGGTGTTCTACGATCGCTCGCGCAACCAGCAGGGGAACTGGTGCGACATGGCGGTGTGCGGCAACCGCTTGAAGAACCGCCAGCTCCGGGCCCGCCGGCGCTGACCCGGAGCGAGGGCTGCGGCGTCCGATCCGCAGCCCTCGCGTCCAATAGGAGTGTCCCCGCGGCTACAGCCCGGAAGCGCGCGGGCTCCCGATGGCACGAGCAGCTAGTTCCACACCCAGCGGGCGAGGTGAATGACCCATGACGTGGTCGGGCCGCCGGTCTGCGCGGTCGTCACCGTCACCGGGAGGAGATGGAATACGCCGTTGGACTTGAGGTCGTTCGCCCCGGTCGAGTTCAGCTCCACGTTCTGGAACCCGCCGCTGTCGGGCGCGATCGAGTAGTTCCGCTGTGCGATCGTCGTCCCGTTGTGGGACATAGTCAGCTGGCCCGTGCACGTGGTGGTGCCGTGGAAGCAGCCGACCTCGGCGCCCACGATCCCCCCGGGCGAGACGAAGCCCTCGTGGCCGAGCACGGCCGTCTGGCTCGTGGC
Source organism: uncultured Solirubrobacterales bacterium (assembly GCA_963709205.1). Lineage (GTDB taxonomy): Bacteria > Actinomycetota > Thermoleophilia > Solirubrobacterales > Solirubrobacteraceae > Palsa-465. Next base: position 279,093 of record CAVPVP010000008.1, on the reverse strand, counting down.
CGTGGCGGACGTGGTGAACGTCTGATCGGTGCCGTTGGTCGTGCCGGCGGAGCTCGTCGCGACCAGTTGGTAGTGGTAGGTGGTGTTCGGCGTCAGCCCGTCGAGCGTCTGGTGGACGGCGACCGTGCCTGTCCCGTTGCCGGCGCCCGCGGGGGTGGTCTGAAGCCCGTACGTCGTCGTCGTGCCGTACTTGAAGAAGTAGCTGGTCGACTGACCGTTCGGGTTCACTGTGCCGCTGACCGTGGCGCTCGACTGGCCGACGCTCGACGGCGATCCCGTCGTGACGGTCGGCGCGGCGGCGGCGGCCGAAGCTGGCGTTGGATGGCTCGCTGAGGTGATCGCGAGCACGACAAGGCCGCAGACAAGCAACACGCCTGCCGCGGCAACGCGCATTCTGCGCATGCTGCCTCCCTTCGTGCGTGTTCAGTACGTACCCCGTAACAGGGAGGGCCGATGAGAGTTGCGGGCGGGTCGCCTCAGGTACGAGTCCTGACAACCGACTGAAACACGCGAAAACGATCACCTCCGCTCATGACGCCGCGGCGAGGAACCGGTCACTCGGCGCCGGCCGACGGTCGAGAGTGGAGTTGTTCGCGCTAGGCGCGACTCTCGACGCACTCGGCCTTGGGCGGTTGCCGAGTGTCGATTTGTTCGCTCTGTTCGGACGCGGACCGCGGCTCGCCGAGAGGGATCCGGAACCGGGGGATCGTCACGTGGGCGATCGGGCCGATCCCGAGCGCGTACACCACCGTTCCGATCCCGACGGTGCCGCCGAGCAGCCAGCCGGTGAGCAAGACTGTGAGCTCGATCGAGGTCCGCACGATCCGGATCGAATGGCCGCGTGCGGCGAGGCCCGTCATCAGCCCGTCGCGCGGCCCAGGCCCGAGGCCGGCGCCGATGTACATGCCGGTGGCGATCCCGTTGAGGACGACGCCCGAGAGCATCACGACGACCTGGGCCGCGAGACCGTGCACCGGGGACACGGTGGCGAGCATCACGTCGATCACGAGGCCGACGACGACGACGTTGGAGAGCGTGCCGAACCCGGGGCGCTGCCGGAGCGGAATCCACAGCAGCAGCACGACGACGCCCACGATGATCGCCCAGGTGCCGACGCCGAGGCCCAGCCGCCGCGAGAGGCCCTGGTGGAACACGTCCCAAGGATCGACCCCCAGGCCCGCCAGCAGCAGCATCGAGCTGCTGACGCCGAACAGGACGAGGCCGACGTAGAGCTGGACCAGGCGTCGCACGCGTGGCGGCCGCATACGCGTCATCGGACCAGTCTGACACACAATGGCCTATGCAATGGCAGGCCAATTTGCTAAAAGTGGCTCGTGGCGATCACCCCCGCCGGCCGTCTCACCGAGCTGCTTGGACCCTGGCGGCGCGAGGGCACGAGCCGCGAGCGCCTCGCCGCCGCGCTCCGCTCGCTGATCCTCGACGGCCGGGTGGCGATCGACAGCCGCCTGCCCGCCGAGCGAGTCTTCGCGACCGCGCTCGGCGTCAGCAGGGCGACGGTCACGGGCGCGTACAACCAGCTGCGCGAACAGGGATACATCGCGAGTCGCCAGGGGTCGGGGAGCTGGGTCACGCTGCCGGGAGGCCACCGGGCGGCTCCCGATGCGGTCGTCGGCATGCCCGGTCTCGACATGCGGATCGCCGCGCTGCCGGCGCCGGCAGTGCTCGAGGACCTGTTCCAGGCGGCCGTGCGCGATCTTCCGCGTTGGCTCGACCACCACGGCTACGACCCGTTGGGACTGCCGCCGCTGCGCCGAGCGATCGCGGCACGGTTCGAACGGCGCGGGCTGCCCACCCGGCCCGAGCAGATTCTCGTCACAAACGGGGCTATGCACGGGCTCGATCTGTCGATCAGGGCGGCGGTCCCGCGCGGCCGGTGGGCGCTCGTGGAGGTTCCCAGCTACCCGGTCGCCCTCGATGCCCTGCGCGGTGCAGGAGCGCGGCTGGCGCCGGTCCCGGTGACGCACGAGGGCTGGGATCTGGACGCTCTGCGCACCGTGACCCGGAGTCACCGGCCGTCCTTCGCGTACCTGATGCCCGACTTCCACAATCCGACCGGCGTACTGATCGACGAGCTCGCGCGCCGGCGCGCGATGCGCTCGCTACGGTCCGCGGGCACGGTCGTGGTGATCGACGAGACATTCGTCGAACTCAACCTGGACGGCGTCGAGCAGCCGGCGCCGGCTGCGAGCTTCGGCGACGAGCGCACGATCACGGTCGGATCGCTGAGCAAGGCCGTGTGGGGCGGCCTGCGCATCGGCTGGGTCCGCGCCGACCCCGCAATGATCCACCGTCTGGTGGCGGCCCGCGCCACCAGCGACATGTCCGGCCCGCTGTTCGAACAGATCGTCGCCACCCGTGTTCTCGAGCGCCTCGACGAGATACTGGTCGAGCGGCGATCGATGATCCGCCGGCGGCGGGACGCGCTCGGGGGCGCGCTCGACCGCAGCCTCCCGCGGTGGCGATACGCCCTCCCGGCCGGCGGAATGTTCCTATGGGCCGAGCTCCCCGAGCCGATCAGCACGAGCCTGGCGATCGCCGCCGCTGAGCAGGACCTGCAGCTCACGCCAGGACCCCGGTACGCGGCCGCCGGCGTGCTCGAGCGTCACCTCAGACTCCCGTTCACGCTCGCGCCGGCGCAGCTCGAACGCGCGGTCGAGATCCTGGCCGGGCTCTCTCCACGGGCGGTTGGGGCGCGGCGGCCGGAAGATCTGGCCTACGTCGCCTAGGGTCGAGCCGAGCTCACCTCACCGTCGCCGTCCTCCAGCCCTCGGCGTACGACAGGCGCGCCGGCTCGGAGTACGGCACCGGGCTGACGAGCGCGCGGACGCTGATCTGCTTGTGCGGGTGGTCGACAGTGGTCTTGAGCGAGCCGCCGTTCGGCTCGCCCCACACGACCTGGACCTCGCCGCCGATCTCGACCGCCGGATCGACGGTGGCCAGCGATAGCGCGCGCTTCTCGTTGGCGCTGTAGCCGGTGAACATCGAGTAGCCCACGAGGTTGCCGTCGGGATCGGCGACGGTGTCGAAGTTCGACGACCCGTAGTTGGCGATCGGCAGGTCGAAGAACTGGTACGGGTCGTCCGCGTCGGTGTCGAACAGCGAGGCGAGGATCTTGATCACGTCGTCGCCCTCCCACGCCAACGTGACCTTCTTCCGCTGACCCTCGGCCTGGAGCTGCTCGAGCGCGTCACGGCCGATGAAGTCGTGATCGAACTTCACGAACTGGCCGTAGCCGAGCTCCCACGGATTGAGGTAGTAGTCCTCGATGTTGTCCGAGACGAAGCTGCCGGCCAGGGCGTTGTTCGCCTCGTAGCTATCGGCTGGCAGCCACTCCCGGTAGCTCTGGAGAACCCCGTCACCGGTGTAGATGGCGGGCAGGGGCGACGGGATCCAACCCGACTCGAGGGTGTTGGATGCGTAGGCACGGGCACCGCACGGCTCGAGGCCGAACTCCCTGCCCGCCTCGAGGATCGCGCCGCGGATCTCGTCGTAGGTCTCGTACGGGCCCCACAGCTCGAGCCCGGGCTCGCCGGCCATGCCGTGACGGAGCGTCCGGACGCGCTGGCCGCCGACGTTCATCTCAGCCATGCGGAAGAACTTGAGCTGCTCGACCGGGCCGCCGTTGACCTTCTCGATCACCTGCCAGGCGTTTGGGCCCTGGATCTGGAAGCGCCAGTACTTGCGCGTCACCGCCTTGCCGTACGGACGCGACGGCGAGCGGTTGTCGTACTCGAAGTCGAGCTTGTAGCCGCCGGTCTCGGCGTGGAAGTTGAGCCAGTTGGCGGCCGGGTTGCGCCCGACCCAGACGAACTCGTCCTCGTCGAGGTGGAACAGGATGCCGTCGCCGATCACGTGCCCCGCCGGCGTGCAGGGAACGAACTGCTTGGCCATGTTGACCGGGAAGTTCGCGACGCTGTTGATCCCGACGTCGGAAACGAGCTTGAGCGCATCCGGACCCTTGAACCAGAAGTTCACCATGTGGTGTGACTGGTCGAACAGCACGGCGGTGTCGCGCCACGCCTTCTGCTCGTGGCGCCAGTTGGTGAACTCGTACGGCACCACCGGATAGATGTAGGCGCCGATCTGCGAGTTGCGAAGCAGTCCGACAATGTCTCCGGACTGATCGATTACTCCCTGAAGGTTGTTTGCAGCCATGGTCTCTCTTTCCCTTGGAATTGCGTCTTATCCGCTGAACTGGCCGTTCTTGGCGTTGTGATCACGGCCGAGGAGAGCGTTAGCCCAGGCGCTGGTGCGGGCCAGCGCGTTGTCCTTGACCACCACCGGGTTGTCGAGCATGTCCTCTTCCTCGCCGTACGCCTTCAGGCGCTCGTACGCCTGCGACCAGATGCACTCGGTGTCATACACCTCGCACAGCCCGTCGCGCGTCCCGCCGCACGGTCCGTTGCGCTGGTTCTTGGCGCAGATCGATTCCGGACACACGTAGGCGATGTCGGGCAGCGAGCAGTCGCCGCAGTCGCGGCATTTGAACATCGGGACCTTGGTGGCCTGCTCGACGAGGTGGGCGGCGCGGCCGACGGGACGCGGCGCGGCGTCGATTTTCTCGTAGAGCTTGCGCGCGGCGTCGTGCAGCGATCCGTCCGGGTCGAACACGGTCTGGTGTACGCGCCGGCTGAAGCGGTAGGAGAGGGGGACGCGCAGGTCGGTGCGCCGCTTGCGCTTCGACTTCACGTATGCGGGATTCAGCTCATCCGAGGAGAGCCCGCTGTCCGGGTCGGGCTCGAACAGATAGAACTCGCCGGCGCGGCCGAAGCGCAGCTCGCGCGAGAGCTCGCGCCAGTCGGCGCCCTCGTAGCCTTTGGCGCGGTCGAGGATCTCGAAGAACGTCTCCGCGGTGGCGTGACCGCCGAGATACGCGCCGCTGAACCCGAGCCCGCGAGCGACCGTGAGCTGCTTGGCCGCGAGGTCCATGAAAAATGACCGGCCCCTATCCGGGCTCGATGCCTGGCGCTCGGCCAGAGCGAGCAGCTCGTCGGTGACGATGACGCCGGGTATCCGCCCGGCGTGGAACGCTCGCGCGGCGGGGAGTGAGAGCAGGTAGACGTTCGCGAGCGCCCGCAACTCGAGGTCCTCTCGTCTGACGTAGCGCAGCAGTTCGTCGTCCTTGCGCGCGTTGTAGCCGATCTGGTTGATGACGAAGCGCGCCCCGGTTCTGGCCTTCTTGGCGAGCTTCTGATACTGCGGCACGACCTCGCGCTCGTGCAGCTTGTGGTTCGTGACCACGCAGCCCAGGAAGAAGTTCGTCCGCTCGAGCCGCTCGCCCGTGCGCGCCACGCGCAAACCGGCGTTCATGTCGCTGAAGAGCTTCAGCAGGCCGACCGAGTCGATGTCGAACACCGGCGCCGCCGTGCCGCCATAGCCGGTGACCGGGTAGTCGCCGGACAGGCACAGGACGTTGTCGAAGCCCTCCGAGGCCAGCTTCCAGCCCCGGCTCTCTAGCGCGTTTCGGTTCCAGTCCTTGCAGGCCAGGTGAATGATTACGTCCTGACCGCGGGAGACCAGGTCGGTGCCGAGCGTGTCCGGAGCGAGCATCGCGTTGCCGCCCGGGTTGTCGGTGATCGAGAGGACGTCGATCCGGGGATCGACGGCGAGCGCGCGCGCCTTCTCGACGAGCGCACGGCTGCGCTCGTTCGTCACGAGGCCCCTGGCCGTCACCAGTTCGACGGCGATCGAGAACGAGCCGGGGACCTGGAGCGAGTCGGGGAACGCCGTCGCCGTCAATGTTTTTCGAGCCTCTGCAACCGGAAATCCAGCCTAGGTGTGCGCATCTCCAACTGCAATGGTGCCTTCCGCTGAGCGGAAGAAACGGCGAGAATGTCCTGCATGGGTGGTCGTCGGAGCCGAGTTGATGAGCGGTCGGTCACCGCGCGGGGGTTTGCGGTGCTCGATGCGTTCACCACGGCTGCGCCGGCGCTCTCGCTGTCGGAGATCGCGCGCCGCGCCGGTCTCCCGCTGACCACGACGCACCGCCTCGTCGCCGAGCTGCGGGCGGCCGGCGCGCTCGAGCGCGACGTCGACGGGACATACCGGATCGGACTCCGGCTCTGGGAGATCGGCTCCCTGGCCCCGCGCGGGGTCCCGCTGCGCGAAGCCGCGCTGCCATTCCTCGAGGATCTGTACGAGGTCACGCACGAGAACGCCCAGCTCGGCGTGCGCGAGGGCCACGACGTCGTCTACATCGAGCGGATTGCCGGCCGGCGCGCGGTCGGAGTGCTGACGCGCGTCGGCGGCCGGTTTCCCCTCCACGCCTCCGGCATCGGTCTGGTGCTGCTCGCGCACGCTCCGGAAAGCGTCCGGCGCGACGTGCTCGAAAGGCCACTCCAGAGGTTTACCGGTTACACAGTCACCGATCGGGCTCGGCTCGAGCGGATCCTCGCCGAGATCCGCCGGAACGGCGTCGCGATCAGCGATCGGCAGGTGACCGACGATGCCATGTCGGTGGCCGCGCCGGTCACCGACTCGAGCGGCGAGGTGATCGCGGCCCTGTCGATCGTGGCCAAGGCCGGCGACGGCGTGGCCGTGCGGCTCGCGCCCGTGGTGCGCGCCGCCGCGCTCGGGACCTCGCGTGCGCTATCCGCCAAGCGTGAGTAGACGCGCTCGGAGGCTCGCGTGCGCTATCCGCCAGGCGTCAGTAGACGCGCTCGGAGGCTCGCGTGCGCTGTCCGCCAGGCGTCAGTAGGCAGCGCGCAGACTTGCATACAGTTTCGCATTCTGTCTATACTCTGGGACGCCGCGGCGACGAACGGCCGCGCCGGAACCCGCCAGGAGGAGCTGACATGAAGCTGGTGACCTACGACGACGGTCGCGTTGGGGAAGTGGTCGACGGCCAGGTGTGGGAACTCGACGCCCCCACCATGCGCCGCTACTTCGAGCTCGGCGGAGAGGTGCAGCGGACCGGTCGTTCGAGTCCGCTCGATGGCGTCACGCTGCGGGCGCCGATCGTGCCAAAGAAGTTCTTCCATACAGCCGGCAACTTCCACGAGCACCACGAGGAGTCCAAGAACGTCAACTGGTCGCACCCGGTGCTGCCCTGGATCGTGTTCTTCCAGAACGTGGACGCGATCATCGGCCCCGACGACGCGATCATCTACCCGGAGGCGCTGACCAACGAGCTCGACTACGAGCTCGAGCTCGCGGTCGTGATCGGCAAAGCCGGCAAGTTCTTCTCGCCCGAGGAGGCGGCCGACTACATCGCCGGCTACCTGATCTTCAACGACATCACAGCCCGCGACATCCAGCGCCAGGAGATGAAGTCGGGCGTGTTCTGCCTCTCGAAGAGCATCGACACGTTCTGCCCGATCGGCCCGTGGATCGTGACCCCGGACGAGATCCCCGACCCGCATGCCCTGTCGATGGAGCTCCGGGTCAACGGGGAGCGCCGCCAAAGCTCGCACATGAGCCGGATGTCGGTGACGGTCCCCGAGATCATCAGTCACTACTCGGCGATGGGTTACAGCCCGGGCGACATCATCTCGACCGGGACCGTGTCCGGCGTGGCCGGGTTCAGCGACGACGCCGCGTCGTTGTACCTCAAGCCAGGCGATGTCGTCGAGGCCGAGATCGAGGGCGTGGGCGTACTCCGCAACCGGGTCATCTCGTGGGAGGAAGGGCACCCGGAGCTGGTCTCGGAGGTAGCGACTCGCCCCGGTACGTGACCTCGTCGAACACGATGTGCTCCATCGCGTAGAACGGTCCCGCCCCAGTGGCGGCCGCGAACCGGGGCACGTCGCGGCCGAGGTCCTCGACCACGTAACCGACGTGATGGATGGGCCGGAGCACTGGATCGCGAACTGTAGACGATTGGCCAATCTGTATGCAATACTCCCGACGGGATGCGAGTCGCGGTCGACCACGTGGGTCTATCGGTGGCGGACCTCGACGCCGCCGAGGGGTTCTACGCCACGCGTTCGGGTTCACGCGCCAACTCGCGTTCGAGCTCAACCCGCACCCGATCCGGGGCGTGATGCTCGCTCATCCATCGGGGTCGCGCGGCTTGAGCTGTTCGAGCACTCGGGATCTGTGTCCGGGCTCCAGGCGCCCGGTCCGATCGAGGCGCACGCCACACGCGGCTACAACCACTTCGCGCTCGCGGCGCCGGACATCGACGATGTGTTTTCGGCCGCGCTCGCCGCCGGGGCGACCGCGGTGATCGAGCCGCGTCCGTCACCCGAACCTGGCGTCCGGTTCGCGTTCCTGGCCGACCCGGAAGGAAACCTGGTCGAGCTGGTGGAGAAGGGCGCATGACGCGGCTCGAGGGCAAGGTGGTCCTGATCACCGGGACCGCCGGCGGTCAGGGCGCGGCGGCGGCGAGGCTGTTCGCCAACGAGGGGGCGACGGTCTTCGGCTGCGATCTCGACGAAGCGCGGGCCAGCGCGGTGGCCGCGGAGATCCGCGGCGCCGGCGGCGACATGCACTCCGCGGGCCCGGTTGACCTAGCCGATCCAGCGGCTGCGGCGGCCTGGGTCGACGACGCCGCCGCGCACGCCGGCGGCATCGACGTCCTCTACAACAACGCGTCGGCGCCGCGGGTAGGGCCGTTCGCGGAAATGACCTGGGACGACTGGCGGTTCACGCTCCATAACGAGCTCGACCTCATCTTCACCGTTACCACTGCGGCGTGGCCGCACCTGATCGCGCGGGGTGGCGGGACCGTGATCAACACGGCCTCGGTGTCGGCCCATCGCGGCGCGACGTTCGTCGAGCAGGCCGCCCACGGTGCCGCCAAGGGCGGGGTGCTCGCGTTCACCCGGCATCTGGCCGCGTCCGGCGCGCGCCACAACATCCGCGCGAACTCGATCAGCCCTGGGCTGATCGTGACGCCCCAGATCGAGCCGTTCCTCGAGGAGCGCGGTCATCCCGTGCACGAGATGCTCCGCACCCACCCGCTGGGTCGCCTAGGCACGCCCGACGACGTCGCGCGGGTGGCGCTGTTCCTGGCGTCTGACGAGGCCGCCTACCTGAACGCGGTCGACATCGTCGTCGACGGTGGACAGTCGCTGATCTCATGAGCGAGGCGCAGCCGAGCGGTCAAGCGAGACGGGATGCCGAGCAGCGTGATCAGACCGCAGGGCCGGATCCCCTGCGGTGCAACCTGTTCTGGCGCGGCGAGCCCGGTTACGAGGACGCGCGGGTCGGCCGCGTGTTCAACGCCCGCCGGCCCGGGCGGTATCCGGCCGGGGTGCTGACGGCCGAGACCGAGGAGGACGTCGTCGCCGGAGTGCGCCTTGCCCGCGAACGTGGCCTGCAGGTGTCGGTGCGAGCGGGCGGACACAGCTGGGCCGCCTGGAGCGTGCGCGACGACGCGCTCCTGATCGATCTCGCGGGCATGCGCGAGATGACCTACGACCCCGACACGGGCATCGCCACCGCCGGCCCGGGGGTGAAGGGCGGCGCCGAGCTGGTGCCGTTCCTCACGTCGCACGGGCGGGCATTCCCCGGAGGGCACTGCCCGAGCGTCGGGATCGGCGGGTTCCTGCTCCAGGGCGGACAGGGGTGGAACAGCCGCAAGTACGGGTGGGCGTGCGAGAACGTCGCCGCGATCGACGTCGTCACGGCCGACGGCGAGCTGATCCGCGCCGACGAGGAGCGGAACTCCGATCTGCTGTGGGCCGCCCGCGGAGCCGGGCCCGGCTTCTTCGGGGTGATCACGCGCTTCCATCTCCGCACGTATCCGCTGCCGCGGGCGATGACCCACGACACGTGGATGTTCGAGCTCGACGACCTCGAGGCGCTGCTCGGCTGGATCGACGGCCTGCTGCCGTCACTCGACCGGGTCGTCGAACCGGTGATCGCCGCCACCCGCCTGCCGCGCCCCGAGGGTCCGCCCGTGCTGCTCCTCCACACCACCGCGATGTGCGACACGCCCGAAGAGGCCGAGCGCGTACTGGCTCCGTTGGTGGCGTGCCCAATCGCCGACCGCGCGATGGCGCACGAGCACGGCCTGACGACGGTTGAGGAGGAGAACGAGGCCCAGGCGGCGCAGAATCCCGAGAACCACCGCTACGCCGTCGACTGCACCTGGACCGACGCGCGCGCTGCCGAGCTGGCTCCGCGTCTGCGGGCGCTGTGGTCCGAGCTGCCGACCGAGCACTCGTTCTCGATCTGGTACGGCTGGGCCCCGAGCCGTCCGCTGCCCGACATGGCCTTCTCGATCGAGGGCCACGCCTACATCGCGACGTACGCGATCTGGACCGATCCGGCCGAGGACGAGCGCCACCGCGGCTGGGTGGTCGAGCACACGCGCGGGTTGGCGGAGCTCGGGAAGGGCGTCTACCTCGGCGACACCGACTTCACGCGCCGGCCGGACCGGTTTCTCAGCCCCGAGAACTTCGCACGCCTTCAGGAGATCCGCGCCTGCCGCGACCCCGAGGGGCGGTTCTGCTCCTACCTGATTGCCGACGGCGCCGAGGTCAACGGAGAACCAGACCGCCGTCCGCGCACAGCGTCTGCCCCGTGATCGCGCCGGCGCCGTCGGAGACGAGGAAGGCGACGGTCGCGGCGACGTCGTCGGGGACGAGACTCCGATCGATCGCCTGGCGCGCGCGCACCTCGGCGAACGCCTCGGGCGGAGTATCGGCCACCGCGGCCGGGGTCGCGGTCAGACCGGGCGCCACGGAGTTGACCGTGATCCCGTCCCGCCCGAGCGCGCGGGCGAGCGTACGCGCGATCCCGATGAGCCTGGCCTTGCTGGCGATGTAGGCGAGCAGGTCGGGCGCCGGCGGGTCCCACACCGTGTCCGAGACGACGAACACGATCCGTCCGAAGCCCCGCTCGGCCATCCCGGGGGCGAACGCCTGGCATAGCCACGGCGCCGATTCGACGTTGACCGCCTGCACGCGGCGCCACGTCGCGGCGTCGAGGTCCGCCAGCGAGGCCCGGTCGAACGCGGCCGCGGCGTGGACGAGCACGTCGCAGCGGCCGTGGGTGTCGAGCACCCGGGCGGCGGTGGCGCGGACCGCGGTCTCGTCCCCGAGGTCGACCGGGAAGTCGGCCGTGCGGTCGACCGGGGCGTCGGGTGGGCGGTCGACCGGGGCGTCGGGTGGGCGGTCGACCGGGGAGTCGGCCGTGCGGTCGACCGGGGAGTCGGGTGGGCGGTCGACCGGGGAGTCGGGTGTGCGGTCGACCGGGGAGTCGGGTGTGCGGTCGACCTGGGGGTGGGCCGTGCGGTCGAGGATCGCCACCATGTGACCGGTGGCGGCCAGTGCCGTAGCGATTGCGCCCCCGATCGCGCCGGCGCCACCCGTGACGACCCGGCTCACGACCTCACCGCTCCGCCGGCGAGATCGGCCGGCGCCGGCGGTCCAACTGTATAACGCGCCAAACCCCCCTCCCGCTGGCACCACCGGCCACATAAGCATTGACAGCATGTCTCATGTGGGCGGGCGGATGCGGTCGGGGGAGGTTTGCGACGTTGTACAGGGCGTGGGTCGGCGCGTCCTGGGCCGGATCGCCGGCGACGTAGGGAAACATAGGACCTACTGCACGCATTTGATATAACTGTATACACTCATCGCCGCGAAAGCGAGAGGCGACGAACCATCGGAGTCGAAGGCTGAGGAGAGCAATGTCCCACCAGGTCCATTCGCCGGCGCCCGTGCGGGAGCTGCCGGGCGAGCCCGTGCCCTACTACCTCGCCGACGGCGACGGCCGCGCGCACCTGCTGCTGGGCCAGGTCGGCCGCGCCCTGGCTTCGACCGAGGAGACCGCCGGCGCGATGTCGGTGATGACCGCGGTCGGGCCGGCCGGAGGGCCGATTCCGCTGCACCGGCACGAGAAGGAGCACGACTACTTCCTGTGCGTGCGGGGCGCCGTCCAGGTCTGGGCCGACGGCGAGAGCCGCGTCCTGTATCCCGGCGACGTCGCCAGCGTGCCCGCCGGGGTGCTCCACGCCTACCAGTTCCACGGGCACTACAGCCAGTTCATGGGCCCGGTCGCGCCGGCGGGGTGGGACCGGTTCTTCGACTTCACCGGTTCGCCGTATGCGGGACCCGCTTATCCCCAGGTGGACAACAGCCCGCCGCCGTTCGCGAAGTTCGGGGCCGCCGAAGCCAAGTTCGCGATGAAGTACTTCCCCGACGAGCCTTACGCCGAGGTGAGCACCGGTCCCGACGACACGCTCCCCGGCGCCTCCACGGCGTACTTCCTCAAGTCGGGCGAGGGACCGCGCCACGTGCTCTTCGGTCAGGTCGCGTTCCAGCTGATGACCGGTGCCGAAAGCGGAGGACAGCTCGGCATGACGGTAACCGAGGGCCCACGCGGACCCGCGATCCCGGGCCACGTCCACGAGCGCACCTACGAGGCGATCTATTGTCTCGACGGCCGCCTGCTGGTGACCGTTGACGGCGAAGAGCACGTCCTGACCCGGGGCGATTTCGTCAGTATCCCCGCCGGCGTCGAGCACACGTACGCCATGGACGCGCACCTCACGCGGTTCGCGAGCATGTACGGACCGGCGGGGGTCGAGCGCTTCTACGAACTGGCCGGCCAGGTGGCCGAACAGCGCATCTTCCCCGAGCAATCGGAGCCCGTCGACCGCGATCGCCTCGCGGCGGCGGTCGTAGCGGCCGGGCTCGACATCACGTTCGCCGGCTGACGAGGGCGGCCATGGACATCGGACTTGCCATGACGGCGCGGGTGCTCCCGGACAGCGCCCGCACGCTCTCGGAGGACGCCGGCCCGCTCGCGGACACCGCCCGCACGCTCTCGGAGGACGCCGGCCCGCTCGCGGAAAACGCCCGCACGCTTTCGGAGGACCACCGTCCCCTCGCCGAAAACGCCCGCCCGTTCGCGGACGTGTATCGGCAGGTGATCGACGAAGCCGTCCTTGGCGAGGAGCTCGGGTTCTCGAGCTGGCTGATCGCCGAGCACCATTTCGCCGAGGACCGCCACAACCCGTCGCAGTTCCCGCTGCTGGCGGCGGCGGCGATGCGGACCGAGCGGATCCGGCTCGGAACCTACGTCCTGCTGCTGGCCCTCCACAACCCGATCCGGGTGGCGGAGGACGCCGCCACGGTCGACATCCTCTCGAACGGACGGCTGCTCCTGGCGATCGGAGCGGGGCCGATGGAGGGCGAGTGCGCGGTGTTCGGGATCCCGCCCAAGGAGCGCTTCGGGCGCACCTACGAGGCGCTCGAGATCGTCGAGCGCTGCTTCAGCGGCGAGCGGTTCACCCACGAGGGCCGCTACTACAGCTTCGCCGACGTCGAGATGACGACGACGCCGGTGCAGCCCGGAGGGCCGCCGATCTACATGGCGGCGATGGGACCTCAGAGCCTGGCCAAGGCCGGCGAGCGCGGGTACAACCTGGCGTCGGTCCTGCACACCCCGCTCGTAGACGTCTACGCCGGAGCCCAGACCGAAGCGGGCCGGACGCGCGACGACTACTGCCTGATGTCCGGACCAGTCACCGTCCATGTCGCCCCGACGAGGGACCAAGCCTGGGACGAGGCCGAGCGCTCCCTGCACTGGTGGGTGACCTTCTACCGCAACCGGGGGTTCGACATGCCGCTGCCTCCGGTCAAGGAGATGCGCAACACGCCTGGAGTCGGCATCTTCGGCCAGCCGTTCGCGGTCGGGACGCCCGCCGACGTTCTGGCGGTGCTCGAGCGCCACAAGGACGTCGATCTCGACGAGATGGTGATCCAGTTCAACCATCCGGGGATGGCGGCCGACGCGGTCGCGCGGTCGATGCGGATGTTCGCGACCGAACTGATGCCCGAGGTCAAGCGGTGGGGACGAGCGGGCGCCGAGGCGGCCGCGGCGACTTCCTGAGCAGTGGGGCACACGACTGACATCCCGCTGGCTGAGGCACGCCGGCTGATCGCGCGTGCGATCGATAAGGCGGCGCACATCGGCGCGCGGGGTGCGTTCGCGGTCATGGGGGGCACCGGCGCACTCGTCTCGGCATCGCGGATGGACCATGGCGGCGCCGGCGGGATGGCGCGCGCCCGGTCGAAGGCGTGGATCTCGGCGACCCAGCAGATCCCGAGCAGCGTGCACAATCAGCGGATGACGACGTTGCCGGCGCCGATCGCGGCCGGATTCGTCGCGTGCTCGCCCGAGGCGAACTTCCCCGGCGCCGGCGGGATGCCCATCTACGACGATGGCGGCGTCGTGATCGGCGGCTTCAGCGCCTCGGGCGCGACCATCGGTCCATTCGTCGACATCCCGGGCATCGACCGCCGCATGCTCATCGCCGAGGGCAAGCCCGCCAACTCCGAGGACCTGATCGTCCTCTGGGCGCTCGGGCTGCCGTACGAGGGCCAGCACGGCAGTGACCAGAAGCGGTGGTTGGAGGCGTTCGGGGAGATGCCCGACGAGCCAGGCCTCGGCTACGGCGATCCGCCCCCGGCGAGCCAGCCCGAGCACGGATGGGCGCTCGGGCTCGCCGACGCGGCGATCGCCGAGGCGGTGGCGCGGGATACCCGGATCGCGGTGGCGGTGGTCGACGGCCGTGGCGATCCGATACAGCAGGACACGATGGACGGCGCGCCCACCGCGTCGCCGTTCGTGGCCGAGGCCCTGGCCGCCGGCGCCGCAACGTTCCAGCGGCCGAGCGTCGAGATCGATCCCGCCCTGACCTCCGTGCTCCCGTACCGCGTGCTGACCACAGCCGGCGGCGTGCCGCTCCGCGACGGAGATCGCGTCGTGGGCGGCATCGGGATCGCCGGCCCCGACGCCGCCGTCTGCGAAGAGATCGCGGTGGCGGTGGCGGGGCGATAACCGGTGCCCGAACGCGTTTGCATTGTCGGCGCCGGCGCGATCGGCGGCCTGTTCGCGGCGCACCTGACCCAGCTGCCGGAGCTCGAGGTGTGGGTGTTCGATCCCGCACGAGAGCACGTGGACGCCATCAACGAGAACGGCCTGCGCGTCACTGGAGCCGTCGAGTTGACCGGCCGTGTCCACGCCCGCACCGACCCTTCCGAGATCCCGGACTGCCCAGTCGGGATCATCGCCACCAAGGGCACGGTGACCGAGTCCGCGATCTCGGCCACGGCGCGGATCTTCGCCGCCGGGGCGGTATGCAGCGTGCAGAACGGGATCGGGAACGAGGAGGTGATCGCCGAGCATGTCCCGCGCGTGATCCGCGGCGTGACGCTACCCGCCGGCCAGGTGATCGAGCCGGGGGTGATCCGGATGATCGGACCCGGGCCGACGTGGATTGGACCGTTCGAGCCGCGTCCGGCCACCCGCGACGAAATCGAGTGGTTGGGCGGCGTGCTCAACGAAAGTGGCCTGGATACCCGGGTGCGCAGGGACGCGCGCGGCGCGCAGTGGACGAAGCTCCTGTTCAACGCCAGCACCAACCCGCTGTGCGCGCTCACTGGCCTGACTCATGGTGAGCTGTGCGACTACGCGCCCACGAGCGACCTGGTCGACGCGCTGCTCCGTGAGGGACAGGCGGTGGCGGAGAAGCTCGCCATCGAGCTCGAGGAGGATCCGGTGGAGCTCGTCTACAGCGCGGCGAGGGCGAACTACCGCCACCGCCCGAGCATGCTCCAGGACGTGACCGCGCGGCGCCCCACCGAGATCGCGACGCTCAACGGCGGGATCGTCAGCTCGGCCGCGCAGGTCGGACTCGAGGTTCCCCTGCACGGGGCGATGGTCGATCTGATCCGCGGCGTCGAGCACAGCTGGGAAACGACCTGATCCGGAACATTCCGGCTGAATGTAGACGGATATACAAACTGTATGCAATAATTCCCCGCGGGATGGATGCGCCGCAGAAGATCGATTGGAGCGAGCAGGATTTCGCCGAGGTCAGGCCCGGGATCGTCGGCGCCACCGTTCACACCCCGCAGCTCACCGCCACGCTGTATCGGTACGGGGCGGGGTCGAGCTGGGAGGAGCACCATCACCCCCAGGACCAGATCACGACCGTGCTCGAGGGAGAGATCGATTTCGTGGTCGCCGGCGAGCCCGTCCATCTCGGCGCCGGCCAGCTCGCGACGCTGCCAGGGGGGACGCCGCACTCGGCTACGGTCCCGGAATCTGGGAGCGGCGCGGTCACGCTGAACGTCTTCACGCACCGGGATTCGACCCCGGGTGGCGGGGTGGGGGAGCGGGAGGAGTCGACCTCCGGCGCTGACCTGGGGGAGCGGGAGGAGTCGACCTCCGGCGCTGACATGGGGGAGCGGAAGGAGTCGACCTCCGCGCTGGGCCGGGGATACGAGAGGAGTCGACCAGCCGTGTCTGACTGGCTCGGGCTCGAGGGCCGGCGCGTGCTCATCGCCGGCGGCGGGGGGACGATCGGCCGCGCGCTCGTGGACGGATTCGCAACCTCCGGCGCCACCGTCGCGGTCACCGACGTCACCGACGACGCGATGGCCGGACTGGACGAGCACACGGCCGTGCGCCACGCCGCTGACCTGAGTGACGCCGCGGCCGCGCGCGCGGCGGTGGAGACTGTCCGAAAACAGCTCGGCGGGCTCGACGTGTTCGTGCACTGCGTGGGCGTCAACGATCGTCGGCCGATCGAGGATTACGAGGCGAGCGACTGGGACCGGATCGTCGGGGTGAACCTGACGAGCGCGTTCCACACCGCGACCGAAGCGGCGGTTGGCATGCGCGAACAACAAAACGGCCGGATCGTGTTCTTCTCCTCGGTGGCCGGCCGCAGTGGCCACAAGCACCACGGTCCGTACGCCGCCACCAAGGGCGCGATAAATCAACTGATGCGGGTCATCGCGCACGAGTACGCCGAGCACGGGGTGACGGCCAACGCGGTCGCGCCGGGGTACATGGACACCACCCTGACCCGCAAGTATCTGGCGGCGAATCCCGACAAGCGCGCGGCGCTGATCGAACTGATCCCGGCGGGAAGGTTCGGGACGCTGCCCGAGGTGGTGAATCCCGTGCTGTTCCTGTGCTCGCCGCACGCGAGCTTCATCACGGGTCAGGTTATGTACATCGACGGCGGTCGGACGATCATTTGATGAGCGGTGGGAGCGGCATGCAACGGAGATTCGAGGGGCGGACCTTCATGGTTACGGGCGCCGGGACCGGGTTCGGAGCCGCGCTGGCGACACGTGCGGCCCAGGAGGGGGCGGCGAAGGTCCTCATCCACTACCGGAGCTCGACGGAGGGCGCCGAGCGGACCGCCGAGCTCGTCCGTGACGCCGGCGCCGAGGCGGAGATCGTGCAGGGCGACATCACCTCCTGGGCGGACATCCAGCGGATGGCCGCGTGGGCGTTCGAGGAGAACGGCGGCATCGACGTGCTCGTCAACAACGTCGGTGACATGGCGTCCGGCCAGGCGTCGTGGAAAGAGGTCACCGAGGAGGCGATCGACCACGTGCTCGCGGTCGACATCAAGGGGACAATGCTGATGGTGCACGAGTTTGGTCAGCGCATGGTCGAGCGGGACGGCGGCGCGATCGTCAACGTTGGCTCGACCGTGATCGTCCGCGGCAGCCCCCGCGCGCCGCAGTACGCGGCGGGCAAGTACGGGCTGTTGGGGATCACCAAGTCCTACGCCAAGGCGCTGGCTCCGAAGGTTCGGGTGAACACGTTCGCGCCCGGCTTCATGGAGACCGTGGCGCTGCTCGCTCGACCCGAATGGAAGGCGGGACGTCGCGACGACGTCCTCTCCGGGACGCCCGCCGGGAAGATTCCCAAGCCGGAGGACATGACGGGCGCGGCACTGTTCCTCGCCAGTGACGACGCCCATCACATCACCGGCTCGTACATGGTCGCCGACGGCGGTTACAGCATGCTCGGCGCGTGACCGGCAGGAGGAACCCGATGGCAGACAATGGTCAGAACACGGAGGACGTCTACGAGCGGGTTCGCACCGCGATTCTCGATGGGGCGCTCGCGCCGGGCGCGGTGATGTCGCAGGTGGCGTTGGCCCAGGATCTCGGGATCAGCCGCACGCCGCTGCGCGAGGCTCTTCGCATGCTCCAGAGCGAGGGCCTGGTCGAGGGCGAGCCCAACCGCCGGGTCCGGGTCGCCCCCATGAACGCTCGGGATCTCGAGGAGCTGTACGTCATGCGCGTCACGCTCGAAGCCGAGGCGCTGCGGCTGTCGGTGCCCCGCATGACCTCGGAGGATCTGGCGCGGCTTGAGGGGCATATGGCCGAGATGGCCCACTACGCGCAGGAGAAGGACTACCGGCGCTGGAACCTGCCGCACGAACGGTTCCATCGCGGCCTGACCGCCCACGCGGGCGAGCGGATCAACTTCGTGCTCGGGCAGATGTTCGACCACGCCGAGCGTTACCGCCGGCTGCACATCGGGCATGGACCGACCGCGTGGGCGACGGCAGGTCATCGGGAGATCCTCGACGCGTGCAAGGCCGGCGACCGGGATCTGAGCGCCGGCGCCCTGGCTTCGCACCTGGCGCGGACCGGCCTCGAGGTTTCCGAGTTGCTCGATGCCGAGTACCGCCCGGAGCTGCTCGAGCAGGCGCTGCTCGATGCCGGCGGGACGCTCCCCAAGCGCACGCCTGGGCGGGCTCGCCGAGCAGACTGAGGCCGCCCCCGCGGCCGCTCTCTCAGCAAAAGGCCGCGGTCGCGGTCGCTCTTTCAGGAAAAGGCCGCCACCCCGGCCGCTCTGTCAGGATCCGCTGTTGACACCCGATCGGCGGCGGGGCGCCAGACCGCCGCATCGACTTCCGGAGGCCTGATGAGCACGCGTGTGATGCCGAGCGTTCGCCCGTTACGAGACCGGCCGGCGTGGAAGGCGCTCGAGAATCACTACGGAGCGATTCGCGACAAGCATCTGCGCGAGCTGTTCGCGGCGGATCCGACCCGCGGCGAGCGCCTCGTGGTCGAGGCCGCGGGTCTCTATCTCGACTACTCCAAGAACAGGATCACCGACGAGACACGTAGGGCTGCTCGAGGCGATGGCCGAGCAGTCAGGGCTGCACGACCGGATCGAGGCGATGTTCCGCGGCGAGCGGATCAACGTGTCGGAGAACCGGTCGGTGCTCCACGTGGCGCTCAGGATGCCGCGGAACAGCTCGCTGATCGTCGATGGCGTCGACGTCGTCAAGCAAGTGCACGAGGTCCTCGACCGGATGAGCGCGTTCGCCGACCGGCTGCGCTCGGGCGACTGGCGAGGCCACACCGGCCGGGCCATCCGCAACGTGGTGAACATCGGGATCGGCGGGTCCGACCTCGGGCCGGTGATGGCGTACGAGGCGCTGCGCCACTACTCGACGCGCGAGATGACGTTCCGCTTCGTGTCGAACGTCGACTCGACCGACATCGTCGAGGCGACGCGTGACCTCGACCCGGCCGAGACGCTGTTCATCGTCTCCTCGAAGACGTTCACGACGCTCGAGACGATGACCAACGCGAAGTCCGCCCGCGACTGGGCGCTGGCCGGGCTAAAGGACGAGGGAGCGATCGCCAAGCATTTCGTGGCCGTATCGACGAACGCGGAGAAGGTCGCCGAGTTCGGAATCGACACCGACAACATGTTCGAGTTCTGGGAGTGGGTCGGCGGCCGGTACTCGATGGACTCGGCGATCGGCCTGTCGACGATGATCGCGATCGGACCCGAGCAGTTCGGAGAGATGCTCGCCGGGTTCCACGCCATCGACGAGCACTTCCGCAGCGCGCCGTTCGCGCAGAACCTGCCGGCGTTGATGGGGATGCTCGGGGTCTGGTACGGCGACTTCTTCGGAGCGCAGACCATCGGGGTGATGCCGTACGAGCAGTACCTCAAGCGGTTCCCGGCCTACCTCCAGCAGCTGACGATGGAGTCGAACGGCAAGCACGTGACGCTCGAGGGCCGCCATGTCGACTACGAGACCGGCGCGGTGTACTGGGGCGAGCCCGGTACGAACGGGCAGCACAGCTTCTACCAGTTGATCCACCAAGGCACCAAGCTGATCCCGGTCGACCTGATCGGGTTCGCCAAGACGCTGAACCCTCTCCGCGACCACCACGATCTGCTGATGTCGAACGTGTTCGCCCAAGCCGAGGCGCTCGCGTTCGGCAAGACCGAAGCGGAGGTCCGCGCCGAGGGCACGCCGGAGAACGTCGTCCCCCACCGGGTGATGGAGGGCAACCGCCCGACCAACACGATCCTCGCCGAGGAGCTGACGCCGCGCACGCTCGGCAGCCTGGTCGCGCTGTACGAGCACCTCGTGTTCACCCAGGGCGTCGTCTGGGAGATCGACTCGTTCGACCAGTGGGGCGTCGAGCTGGGCAAGGCGCTGGCGGCGCGGATCATTCCCGAGCTCGAGAGCGACGCCGACCCCGAGCTCCAGCACGACAGCTCGACGAACGCGCTGATCCGCCGCTACCGCGCGATGCGCTGACTCTGACAAGCACCGACATCCAGGAGAGCGATTCACATGCCGACGGACAAGCCGATGCAACTGGGAATGGTCGGACTGGGGCGGATGGGTTCCGGCCTCGTCCGGCGATTGACGCGCGACGGACACCATTGCGTCGGGTACGACCGCAATGCAGACGTGGTCAAGTCGCTCGAAGGCGAGGGGATCACCGGGGCGAACTCGCTCGAGGAGTTCGCGTCCAAGCTCGAGAAACCGCGCACCGCCTGGGTGATGGTTCCGGCGGGGGAGATCACCACGCAGACGATCCGCGCCGTGGCCGAGGTGTTCGAGCCGGGCGACACGATCATCGATGGCGGCAACACCCACTACCACGACGATCTCCGGCACGCGGCGGAGCTTCGTGAGAAGGGAATCCACCACATCGACGTCGGCACGAGCGGCGGCGTCTATGGGCTCGAGCGCGGGTTCTGCCTGATGATCGGCGGCGAGGACGGAGTCGTCGAGCGGCTCTATCCGCTGTTCGGCTCGATCGCCCCCGGAGTGCAGGCGGCCCCCCGCACCCCCGGCCGCTCGGGCCCACCGAGCCCGTCGGAGACCGGCTTCCTGCACTGCGGTCCGAACGGCTCCGGCCACTTCGTGAAGATGGTCCACAACGGGATCGAGTACGGGATCATGGCCGCGTACGCCGAGGGGCTGAACATCATCAAGAACGCGAACGCCGGCAGTCGCGTGCAGGAATCGGACGCCGAGACCGCGCCGATGGAGCATCCCGAGTACTACATGTACGACATCAATACCGCCGAGGTCACCGAGGTGTGGCGCCGCGGCAGCGTCATCGCGTCGTGGCTGCTCGACCTCACCGCGGAAGCGCTGTTCGAGTCGCCGGGGCTCGACGGCTACTCCGGCCGGGTGTCGGACTCGGGCGAGGGGCGCTGGACCTCGCTCGCGGCGATCGACGAGGGCGTCCCGGCGCCGGTGCTGACCACCGCGCTGTACTCGCGCTTCGCGTCGCGCGGACTCGACGACTACGCGAACAAGGTGCTCTCGGCGATGCGCATGATGTTCGGCGGCCACCGAGAGAAGGCGAGCTGACCGTCACCGACCGGATCGAGCGAGAGAAGCAGCTCGCGGCCGAGGCGGCTGTCCGGCTCGTCGAGGACGGCATGCTGGTCGGGTTGGGAACGGGCTCGACAGCCGCCTACCTGCTGCCGCCGCTCGCCGCCCGCGAACTGGACATCACTTGCGTCGCGACGTCGCCGGCGACGTCGCAGGCGGCCCGCGCGCTCGGGATCGAGGTCGTGTCGTTCGCCGGGCTAGAGGCTCCGACCCGGCTCGATGTGACGATCGACGGGGCCGACCAGGTCGACCCGTCGGGCTGGCTGGTCAAGGGCGGCGGGGCGGCGCACACCCGGGAAAAGGCGGTCGCCGCCGCGGCGGACCGGTTCATCGTGATCGTGTCCTCCAACAAGGTCGTCGACCGGCTGACGCCTCCGATCCCGCTGGAGCTGGCCGAGTTCGGTCTGGCCGCCACGTTCGAGCGCGTGCAGCCGGCGCGCCTCCGCGACGTCCCCCACAGCCCGGACGGCGGTGTGATCGCCGACTATCTGGCGGATTTCGACGATCCCGAAGAGATCGCCACCTGGCTCTCGACGCAACCCGGCGTGGTCGAGCACGGGTTGTTCCCGGCGTCGATGATCGCTGAGGTCCTGATCGGGCGCGGTCAGGAAGTCGAGCGGAGGACGCTGCCGTCGGCGAAGCTGTAGGGCGGGCACGGGCCCGTGCAGACCAGCTCGACTCCGTCGAGCCGATCGCCGAGCTCGGCGACGAGCGCAACGAACTCGCTCACGCGGCCGCGGTCGACGAGATAGGCGTCGAGCACGGGCAGGTCCCTGCGCGTACTGATCGCGCGGCGGATGCTCCGCGCGAGCGCAGTCAGCGGATCGAGCTCGGTGGCGAGCCGGCGTGCGCTCAGGCGCGTCTCGAGGCGATCACGCAGATAGGCGACGCCCGACTCGGTGCGCGGATCGCGGGACGCGTCCGAGGCGCCGAGCCAGTGCGCGCGCAGGCCCAGCTCGACCGCCCCGTGCACGCCATCGAGCCGTGCGAGCAGATCCCGCCGGCGGCGGCGCAGCATCGCGCGCACGTCGTCGTCGTCCGCGAGCACGCGCCCGAACGGCGCCGGCAGGATCGCGCGTGAGTCCATGAGCGTCTGGACGGTGCGCTCGTAGGCATCGAGCGTCGCGGCATCCGAATCTGGCCCGGGACCGTCGTGGTCAGTGACGATCGCCATCAGACGGCCGTCGCTAACGCCCCGAAGCGGCTGGTCGTCGATCCCGGTCCCGACTACGGCGATCCCGTCGGCTCCGACGACGCCGTAGACCAGCAGGCTCATCGCCTGCGAGCCCCGGCGGTCGCCGCGACGAGCGGCGCGGCGTCCTGCCTGACGCCGCGCGCTCGTTCGCCTGGGCCCGCACCTACCCCATGGCCACGACGCGGGCCGTGGTCGGTGCACCCTCCCTCAGTTGATACTTCGCCAAGCATCTCCAACCTCTCCGCCGTTTTCGTACCCACGACTTGAGTAGCTCGGACCGACAGTGGACGAATGTTCGACCCGGTTGGGCGCCTCGAGTCCGCACATGATCTACCATTCGAAGAGATCGATCGACGTTCTTCGATCAAACCGGCAGGTATGGATAGAGATGGAAGACGAGACGAGCGCAGCGGCACGCCGGCTCGATGAGGCCGGTTGATCGCGCCGACCGGGGGCTTACGCTGACCGTACGCGATCCCATCAAGGACCCCGCGCTCGACGCGCTGTCCGGCCCGCTCAGGCCGCGCGGTTGATTTTCCGGACTTTGCTCGCGAAAATTGGTTCCTCAAATCTCGAACCGAACGGCTGAGTGATCTTCGGAATCTCTTCTCAGCTCGGCAACGGGGTTGCGTGGATGGGGCAATCCGTCCGCGGCACTTCGGACCGGGTGTTGGGGCACATTCGGCTGTCACCCGTGCAGTGGGACATCAGGCGCAGCTACGGGGCGCGAATCGCGTTCCTGATCGGCGCCTACTACGTCGCCGCGCACATCGGCTACGCGTTCCGGTTCTCCGGCCCGGTCGCGGCAATCGTCTGGCTCCCTGTGGGGGTCGGCATCGCCGGCCTGTACACGTTCGGCATTCGGCTGTGGCCCGCCGTCGTCGTCGGAGACCTGCTCGTCAACAACTACTCGGCGCTGCCCGTCGGCGCCGCCGTCGGACAGAGCTTCGGCAATCTGCTCGAGGTCGTCATCGGCGCCGCGTTGTTGCGCCGGTTCGTGGCTAGCCGGGCGCCGCTCGACACCGCCTCGAGTGTGGCCGGCGTGTTCGCGGCGCTCACGATCGCGACGGCGGTGAGCGCGATCATCGGGCCGCTGTCGTTGGCGTTGCACAACGTGATCCCCGCCGGCTCGCTGCTGCGGGTGGCGCGTACCTGGTGGCTCGGCGACTTCACCGGTGCGGCGATCGTGCTGCCGCTAGTACTGGCGTTCACCACGCCGTCTCCGCACGCCTGGTTGCGCGGCCACCTGTTGGAGGCCTCAGCGCTGTTGGCGACTCTCATCGGCCTGAGCGCAGTCGCGGCACAGGTCGGCGGTCCTTCGAGCTATCTGGCGTTCCCGGTGCTGATCTGGGCAGGGTTCCGGTTCGGGCCGCGCGGCGCGACGATCGCGATCGCGATCAGCGCCGCGTTCACGATCTTGGGCGCGACCAACTTCACCGGACCATTCATGGTGAGCGGTGACGACAGCATCCCCGCGACTCAGATCTACATCGCCGTCGCGGCACTTGCGACGCTCGCGGTGGCCGCGCTCGCCTCCGAGCGCGAACAGCTCGCGAGGAGCGTCCGCGCATCGCGAACGCGCATCGTCCTCGCGGCCGACGACGAGCGGCGCCGCCTTGAGCGCAACCTCCACGACGGCGCTCAGGGGCGCCTCGTCGCGCTCGCCGCCTGGCTGGGGATGGCCGAACGCGACGCGCGCGAGTCGCCAGAGTCCGTCGCCACGTCGCTCGAGACGGCACACGACGAACTGCTGGTCGCGATCGACGAGCTCCGTGAACTGGTGCAGGGGATCCAGCCGGCGGCGCTCCGGCGGTTCGGTCTGGCGACCGCCGTCGAGGACGTCGCCGCCAAATCCGTAACCCCGATCGAGCTGGTGGAGCTTCCCCGCATCCGTCTGGACGAGACCACCGAGGCCACCGCCTTCTACGTGATTCGCGAGGCGGTCACGAACGCCGAGCGTTACGCCCGGGCTACGACGATCCGTGTCCGCGCCCATTTGAGCGAGGCGAGTCTCGCCATCGAGGTGGAGGACGACGGGATCGGCGGCGCGTTCGAGCGCAACGACCGCGGGCTTCAGGGACTACGAGACCGCGTTGAGGCCACGGGCGGGAGGTTCGTGCTGGAGAGCGAGCCGGGCCACGGCACTCGGATCGAGGCCGACATCCCGCGGGCGATTCGGTCGGGCGGCTAGTGGGCTCGCCCGTAAGTCGCGGGACTTACGGAGGGGTCCACTAACCCGAGGACGGGCTGTTCCCGGCGGCCAGGAACAGCAGCGCCGCCTTCACGCGCCGGCTGACGTCGTCCGGGCTCTCGAGCTCGAGCTTGGTGAAGATCGCGTTGATGTGCTTCTCGACGGCGCGCTTGGTGAGCACCAGCGACTGGGCGATCGCGGCGTTGCTCTTGCCCTGCGCGAGCTCGGACAGCACGTCGTGCTCGCGCCGCGTGAGCGCCGACAGGGGCGAGTTCGCGCCGGCGCTGCGCGCGTGCACGAGCACCTCGACGACCTTAGGATCGATCACCGAGCCGCCATCGACGACCGCTTCGATCGCTGCCACTAGCTGGCGCGGATCGCCGACCCGCTCCTTGAGGAGGTACGCCCGGCCGGCGCTACCTGAGTCGAGGAAGTCGAGCACGTAGCTGGGGTCGGCGAACTGGCTAAGGATGACCACCCCGATCTGCGGGTTGCTGATACGCAGCTGGCGCGCCACCTGGATCCCTTCGTCGGTGCCGGTGGGCGGCATGCGAATGTCGGTGAGCACCGCGTCGGGCTGCTCCCGGTCGATCGCGGCGACCAGCGAGTCGCGATCGCCGCAGAAGGCGACGGCGTCAACGTAGTCGAAGCCGGACACGATGCGCTCGAGCGCCTCGCGCATGAGGAAGGTGTCCTCTCCGATCACGACTCGGATTGGGTTCCTGGTCTGTATGTCTTGGTCTCGAGGCTCGGTAAACGATTGCGGCACGACCTACCGCTCCTATAAGACTCGGATCGAGGAGCCGTCGCAAAGTTAGCGCCCGCTCGCCGTCGTTTCCGCTGGCTGGCAAGTTGTGGTGGCCGCACCCCGTTGGCCGGGGTGCAGGCACGTCTAAGGTGTTAGGGCCGCCGGCGGGATGCGGCGATCATCAGCCCTCGATGCCTTCCTCGGAGAGGTAGATGAGCGTCGCCTTCACGCGGCGGCTCACGTCCTGAGTCTCGGGCAGGTTCAACTTCGAGAAGATCGAGTTCACGTGCTTCTCGACCGCTCGCTTGGTGAGCACCAGCGACTCGGCGATCGCGCTGTTGCTCTTACCCGCGGCGATCTCGGCGAGCAGCTCGCGCTCGCGCGGCGTCAGCTCGGACAGCTGGGACTTGGCCGCGCGGGAACGGGCCTCGATCAGGACGTCGACGATCATCGGATCGATCACCGAGCCACCCCGCGCGACCGCTTTGATCGCGTCGATGAGCTGTCCCTTGTCGCGTATCCGCTCCTTGAGCAGGTACGCCCGGCCGCCGGTTCCGTGTTCGAGCAGCGTGAGCGCGTACGCCGGCTCCGCGTACTGGCTCAATACCACGACGCCGACTTCGGGGCGCGTGTCTCGCAGCGCCGAAGCGATCCGAACGCCCTCCGCGGCGCCCGACGGCGGCATCCGGATGTCGGTGAGGACCACCTCGGGGTCCCACGTTGCGACCGCGGTCCGCAGCTCTTTGCCGTTGGTACAGACGGCGACCAACTCGATATCGGGAGCCGCGCTCAGGGTTGCGGTGAGGAACTCCCGGATCACGTAGGAGTCCTCGGCCATCACCACCCGAATCCTTCCCGATGGGTGGTCGGCGTCACGGCGGGTGGCGTGCTGCAAGGTCGTGCTCATCAGTGTGTCACCGGCGCCCCCTGGACGAGAATCGTCGTTGCCGTCGCCGACTTGCGCAAGGGCGCATGCCTGTCCGGGCGCGGAAGCGGACACCACAGTTGTTAACGTCGGTCGGTGTCATCCGGAACGGGCGATGACGCTAGCCGACGGGCTCGATGGGATCGTCGCGATGAGCAGCCCGTCTCGCGGACGTGGGAACCGCGCATGAGCTCGAGCGGCGTGGGGACGAGCTCGAGCGGTGTGGGGATCACGTGGCTTGGCCATGCGACCGTGCTCGTCGAGATCGACGGCCATCGCGTGATCACCGATCCGGTTCTACGCCACCGGATCGGGCCGCTCGTCCGGATCACACCGGATCCCAGCCAACCTGGACCGGTCGACTGCGTGCTGCTCTCGCATCTGCACATGGACCACACCGATCTGCCGTCCTTGCGCGCGCTCGAGCGCTCGGGCCCGGTGATCGCACCGTATCCGGCGGCCGAGTGGTTGACCGCGCGTGGTCTTGCCGATGTTCGCAATCTCCGTCCGGGCGACGAGATCGGGGTCGGCGATCTCCGGATCGCGGCCACGGCCGCGGTGCATGATCCGCGGCGCCTGCCGCTCGGTCCGGCGGCGACACCGGCGGGCTACGTGATCCGCGGATCGAGCGCCGTCTACTTCGCGGGAGACACCGACCTGTTCGCGGGAATGGCGGAGCTGCGCGGGGCCGTGGACGTCGCGCTGCTGCCGGTGTGGGGGTGGGGCGCGAGGGTTGGGGCCGGGCACCTCGACCCGCGGAGCGCAGCGGAGGCGGCGGCGCTGATCGCCCCCGCGGTGGCGATCCCGATCCACTGGGGAACGTTCGCGCTCGCGCGCCCGGCGAGGCGTGCCGCCGATCCCGAGCGGCCGGCGCGCGAGTTCGCGGCCTTCACCAAGCAGTACGCGCCCGCCGTGGAGGTGCGGGTGCTCGCCCCGGGCGAGCGAACCTGGCTCTGAGGCCGCCGCGAGCTTCGACGCCGTCTACTCGGCGTTCGGCCTCGACGCCGCCTCGCGGAGGAGCTGGACCTGCCCGTCGCCGACGCCTCCTGAGCGCGGCCCCGCGCGCGTCATCCGTTCCGGGGGATGCGCCGCGCGAGCGATTGCTGGATCGTTCAGCGAGTGTCCTGGCTGGAAGAGGCTGAGCGAGTAGATCTCGCCGTCTACGCCGCGATCGCCGGCACGCCGACGCCGGAGCTGGACGTAGCGATGCGACGGCTCTCGCGCGCCGCGGACTACTCGAGGCTGTCGATCGCTTCGGGGGCGGTGCTCGCGGCGGCTGGGGGCCGGCGGGGACGGCGGGCGGCGCTCACCGGGCTGGCATCGGTGGCCGCGACCGCCGCGCTCGTGAACCTCGTGGTCAAGCCGCTTGGGCGCCGGCCGCGTCCGGACCGCGAACTCCGGGAGGTACCTGCCGCACGCCAGGTCCGCATGCCGGCCTCGCGCTCGTTCCCGTCCGGGCACACAGCGGCCGCCACCGCCTTCGCCGGCGGCGTCGGGAGTGTGCTCCCAGTCGCGGGCGCTCCCCTACACCTGCTGGCCGCGCTGGTCGCTTATTCACGCGTCCACACCGGCGTCCACTATCCCGCCGATGTGCTCGCCGGCGCCCTGCTGGGCGCGATGACCGCCGACATCGTCGGCGGGGCACTCGCGACCGGTCGCTGCTGAGCGCCGATCGACAGCAGCTCGTCGATCAGCTCGAGCACCTCGCGATGTGAACCGCGCCGCCGGCGGGCGACGGCCTGGACCATCCGGCTTCCGAGGTCATCGGGCTGCGGCCACAGCATCAGCGCGAACATGCCCCGAACAAGCACGAAGCGAGTCCATCGGCGCCGGACGGTATCGCCGATCCACGCGGTCACGCGCTCCGCGCGGACTCGCTGGACGTCATGCGGTCCACGGGTGCCCACGACCTTCGCGGCATAGCGGTAGAGATCCTGGCGACGGTCGTCGTCGATCCAGTCGTTGTAGGCCCGCAGGCAGGAGCCGATCACCGGGCACACCGAGACGGGGTGGTCGCTAAACGGTTCGCCCGCGAGCATCGAGGCGAGCTCCATCACGCACGCTCCCTCCTCGGGAGAGTCGTGCCTTCCCTTCCTCAACTTGACGGTCTGATGGGTGACCTGCGTCATGGCCGCCTCCCTATGGGTCGGATGCTTGGTCGGCCTCGGAGTCGGGTGTCCCTCATTCGTCGGCCTCGATGTCGTAGCCGATCGCCATAGCCAGCCGCGGCGCCGTCGACACCACGCGCGCGAGTCCGACCGCCGGGGCGACGGCGATCAGTACCCCGACGATCTCGGACTCCGTTGCCCCCGCCTGGACCGCGCGATCGACTGTCGCCCGCAGCGAACTGGTCGCGGCACCTAGAGCCAGCAGCGCGCCCAGCTGGACGAGCAGATCGACCTTCGGCACCAGCGGCGCGGGGCCTGCCTCGGATCCGCTCGCGAGAACCATCCCGACGGACTCCTCATCGTTGAGCGCTAGCCGGCGTAGCAGGCGTTCGGTTTCATCCACGGACGCGACGGTAGTGCCGGTGGTTTGGCGTTCATCGTCCGATCCGGGTGATGCCGACACTCGGCGCAGGGGCAAGATCCGCCTGCGCACTCCAGTCCAACCGTGGTGCGCGCTTCCGCGAACACGGGGGTGGACCACCTTGTTTGGGGGTCGCCGCTCCGCGAGCGTTGTTCGGGGGCTCAGGGGCGCCTGCTCCTCGCCCACCACGTAACGATGCCCGCAGCCGCTTCCGCACTCCGCCACCGACCGCCGAAGAAGCGGCCCGCGTCCCAGGCAACCGTTGCGACCGGAACCGCCCGCGCCACCCGTCAGGGACGCAAGGGACTGGTACGGCGCGCCGCTCTCGTCCGCCGTCTCTCCCGGGAGCGAGACGCAACGCTCGCCGTGATCATCGCACCCCCTGGTTATGGAAAGTCGAGCCTGCTTTGCGAATGGGCCGAGCACGATGAGAGACAGTTCGTGTGGCTGACTCCCGCTTCGCTCGAGGTCGGCGATGCCGAGGCAACCACCAGGGCGATCCTGGCCGACGCCGCGACCGAAGGAGAACGAGGCGTCGTCGTCGTTCTCGACGATGCCCATGTGGGGTCGCCCGACGCGGTGCGCGACACGCTCGACGCGCTGTTGGAGGACATGCCGGCGGGCTCGATGGTCGCGGTCGGATCGCGCACCGAGCCGCCGCTTCCGCTCGGCCGGTTGCGCGCGCGCCGCACACTGATCGAGGTTCGCGTCGAGGACCTCGCGATGATCCCGGCCGAAGCATCGATCCTGGTGCGGCAGGCGGGCCTCGAGCTCGACTTCACCGCGGTGCAGTCGCTCGTGGCGAGAACCGAGGGGTGGCCGGCGGGTCTGTACCTCTCAGCCTTGTCGCTGCGGAAACAGGTCGACGTCAGCGGCGCGCTCAGCCGGCTTCGAGGCGACGACCACTGCCTCGCCGAGTACTTCCGCGACGAGGTGCTCTCCACGCTACAGCCGGACCTGACCGAGTTTGCCGTCGGGACGTCCGTGCTCGACGAGCTGTCCGGCCCGATCTGCGACGCGGTACTCGAGCGGAGTGGTTCGGGGCGCGTCCTGGCTCGGTTGGAGCGAGCCAACGCGCTGTTGCGTCCGCTCGATAGCGCCCACGAGCGCTACCGCTGGCATGGGTTGTTCCGCGACGCGCTCGGCGCGGAGTTGCGGCGGACGGCTCCCGAGCTCGTGCACACGCTCCACGAACGCGCGAGCTTCTGGTACGAGGCGCACGGGGATGTCGACCGTGCGATCGCCCACGCCGTGGACGCTCACGATGCCATGCGAACTGGGGATCTCCTCTGGGCGAGCATCGTCGCGTACGTCGCTCAGGGCCGGAACGAAATCGTCCAGGCATGGCTGGCCAGCTTTACTCGCGACGAGCTCGCCGGCCATGCGCCGCTCGCGCTCGCGGCCGCGCACAGCTTCCTCGCGGCCGGGCGCGCCGCCGAGGCACGCCACCTTGGGGCGGCGGCGGCGGCCTCGGTCGAGCGCTGCCCGGATTCCGGCGAGGCCGGCGCTTTGACGGCAGGGCTCGCCAGCCTCGATGCGATCGTCGGCCGCGAGGGGGCCGCCGGTATGGAGGAGGCCGCTGCACGCGCGTGCGACCACGCATCGCGGGACAGCCCGTGGCGGCCGGTTTGCCTGTTCCTCCACGGCACGGCAACTCACCTGACCGGCGACCACGAGGGCGCTGCGCGGATGCTCGAGGAAGCCGCCGATCTCGGCGCCGCGACGGCGCCGAGCGTCACGTCGCTGTCCCTGGCTCAGGCCGCGATGATCGCGATCGAACAGCAGGACTGGGAGACCGCCGCGGAGCTGACCGACCGGGCCGGGAAGGTGATCGAGGTGCACGGCCTCGCCGACTACCCGCTCAGCGCCCTGGCGTTCGCGGCCGCCGCGGCGTCCCGGGCGCATCACGGACGCGTCGACGAAGCCAAGCGCGATCTCCGCAACGCGGTCGATCTGCTGACCCAGCTCGACGACTTCGTACCGTGGTACGGCGCCGAGGCCAGGATCCTGCTTGCCCACGCGTCACTGTGGCTGGCCGATGTGATCGGCGCGCGCACGTTGCTGGCCGAGGCCTCACGCCTTGCGCGCAGAACGCCAGGCGCCGTCATCTTCGAGCGCTGGTTCGATGAAGCCTGGGCCCACATGGACGCGGTCGCCGAGACGAGCCTCGCGGGCCCGTCATCGCTGACGATCGCCGAGCTGCGGATCCTTCGCTTCCTCCCGAGTCATCGATCGTTCCGCGAGATCGCCGCGCAGCTCGGGGTCTCGGCCAACACCGTCAAGACCCAAGCGCACGCGGTATACCGCAAGCTCGGCGCGGCATCGCGGTCAGAGGCCGTCATGCGTGCCTCGGACGCCGGCCTCCTCGGCCAATAGCCGACCCGCCATCCCAGGCCCCGGGCTCGAAGCCGAGTGCGAGGGCCAACCGCGGTGCGGTCTCGACGAGCTGCGCCGAGCCCGCCGCGGACCCGGTTGCGACAAGCACGGCCGCGAGCGCGTCGTCGTCGGCGCCGGTTGTCGAGGCGAGCTCGACGGCCCAGCGAAGCGATTCGGTGCAAGCGCCGACCGCGATCAGTGCGGCGAGGCGAACGAGCACTCGAGTCCTTCGGTCGAGAGCCTGGTCGGTCAGGGCGTACCCGGGCTCGAACTCGGGGGTCGGCGCCATCGCTCGCCGAAGCGATCGCTCATCGTGCGCCGCCAAGCGGCGCAGTAGGTCACGTGCTTCGCTCACCCGTGTTCTCCCTCGATCGTGCTCGCGGCATCGTCTCGATTCGGGAGCACGGGGGCATCGCCCGAATGGGATGAAAGCACGGTCGACTAGAACGGGCCCGACGGCTGACTAGAACGGGTCCGGCCAGTACAGGGACTCGGCCAGCGACATCGCGACGAGCTGAGCGCGCGAGCGCGCGCCCAACTTGGTCATCGCATTTCGCGTGTGGGTGCGTACGGTGTTGTGCGCGATTCGAAGCTCCTCGCCGACCTCCGGCCCGCTGTATCCCAGGGCGAGCAGCTTCACCACGTCGATCTCCCGCGCCGATAGTTCGGGCCGTGGTCCGGCCGCCTCGGCGCTAGCGTGAATCACGCGCCCCGGACGGGCAATTCTCAGCGCCACGAACAGCACGAGTTGCTGCCCGGTGACGACCTCGGGGTGCCCCGCGAACTCCACGCAGATGACGCCGCCGTCAGCGCGCCGCAGCTCGATCACGCCGGTGAACTGCTTGTGTCGCAGCGCGGCATGCCATCGCTCGGCAGATACGGCGCCGCCGTCCGCTCGGAAGTCACGGACCGGCCGGCCGATCAGCTCGCTTGGGCGGTAGCCGAGCAGCTGGACGTAGGCGCCGTTGACCTCGACGTGACGACGATCGTCGTCGAGCAGCACCATCGCGTTCCGGGACTGATTGAAGGCGTCACGGAACAGCGCCGCCCAACCCGATCGAGCATCAGCAGTCTCGGTGGTACTCATCTCTCGCTTCGAACTGTTGCACCGATAAAGGAGCGCGTCCAGCGATGCGCCAAAACGGTGGTGCTGGCTTCCCGGCGTGACGCATGTTCGCCATGTTGCCCCGGCGGCCGTGGACTGCGACGCTCGCGTCCGTGATACCCGCTCGTAGGTACGCGGTGCGCGCAGCGATCGCGCTGTTCGCCGGGGCGTTGCTGGCCTGGGCAGTGCCAGCGGTGGCTCAAACCACCACCACGACCACCACGCCGTCGACTCAGACGATCACCAGCACCCAGTCGACGACGATTACCGAGCCCCCGAAGACGACTACAGAGACTGCTACTAAGACCCTGACGGAGACGGTCAAGAACAACACGACCAGCGTGATCAGCCCGAACACGACGCCCGCGCATAACACGTCGAGCAGCAGCAATCCGGCCTGGTGGGTCTGGGTGCTTATCGGGTTGGGCGCGATTGGGGTCGCGGTCGCGGTCTACCAGCTCGGGCGCGGGAGCGGGGCGAAGGACGCCGCGGCGACCTATCAACGGCCGCCGCAGGGACGGCCTCCGGACGAGTGGCCGACGGAGCAAGGGCCGCCACCGCGGCGGCCTCCGCCGTCACGTTAGCTCGAGGATTCCGAACACCGTGACCGCGGCACCGGCCACGCCGGCCACCGGAGCGACGACCATCGGCCAGTGCGTCTGGATCCAGTTGCTGATCGGGAGCAGGAGCTCCGCTCCCTTCTCACCCATGACCGCGCGGATGACCACGACCGCGATCAGCGGCAGGACGTAGATCAGGTTGTAGAGCACGAGCAGAGAGATCTTGCTCGCGCCGGACACCGACGATCCCAACAACATCGCGATCACAGCGAAATAGGGAAAGGCGGTGAGCAGCTCAACGCCCGCGATCCCGACGCCGAGCAACACGGCCGAGGAGCCTTCGTCGGGCTGCCGGCGGCGGTCCGCCGGCTCTCCGGCGAGCGCATCCCGCCGCCACCAGATCACGACGGCGCCGCACATGACGAGCACGCCGACGACCGTGATGACGTCCCACTTGACGGTGTGCGACAGCTTCGGCAGCAGCGACAGGATCAGATCACCGAGACCGAGCGCGATCGCCACACCGCCGGCCAGCGTCACCGCGAACGCGGTGATCGTGAATACGACCGTCCGTCGGACCGGGTGAGCTCCCAGGGCGAGGTATGCGGCCGCGACGATCAGCGACGGGTTGAGCGAGTCGGGCAGTGCGATCGCCACCACCGCCAGCGCCAGACCAAG
Organism: uncultured Solirubrobacterales bacterium; assembly: GCA_963709205.1. Taxonomy (GTDB): domain Bacteria; phylum Actinomycetota; class Thermoleophilia; order Solirubrobacterales; family Solirubrobacteraceae; genus Palsa-465. The sequence continues at coordinate 245,383 of CAVPVP010000008.1, read as the reverse complement.
CATGGGCACCCAGGCTCGACGGCGCTCACGACGGGCGCATCATCCCGATCAGGTGATGAGTGATCAGAACCCGAGCGGGTGCTCGGTCTCAGGCAGTTCGTCGAGGTTGCGGCGGAGCCTGGTCAGGGCGTTACCGGCGCGGTTCGCTCGCAGCGCCGCGAGCGCGTTCGGGACTTCCCAGCCGGCGAACATCGGGCATCCGATGCAGATCGCGACGACGAGAGGGATCGCCACCGCAGGGGCCGGAGCCAGAATCGCGCCGGCGCACACGGCGGCGCTGATCAGCGACGTCACGAGGGCCGCGAGCACGACGAGACGCGGTCGGGCCGGCGCCGCCGACTGCCAGGCCGCGAACGCGAAATCGTCGATTAGTGCTTCGTCGCCCATGCCTCGTCGCTCATGCTTAGTCGCTCATGGTTTGTTGCTCACGGTTTGTCGCCCATGGTTTGTCGCCCATGGTTCGTCGCCCATGGTTCGTCGCCGATGGTTCGTCGCCCGTGTCGTTCGAGCATACCCCGATAGTTCTGTACAGAATCGGCGGCTACTGCGTCTGGCTTAAGCGACTCTGGTCCGCGTTTCGTCTCGGCGATCCCGCCCGCGCGGCGGTCTCCTCGTTCGCGGCTTCGGGCATCAGCAGAAGCGCGCCGATCAGGAAGCAGATCCCGCCCACCGAGGTTCCGGCGTTGGCGATCCTCGCGCTGACAGGCTCGCCCGAGGCGGGTTCGAGCAGCGAGGCGATCGCCGATGCGCCGAATGCGATCGATCCGAGCAGGTTGAGCGCGACCACCTTCCAGGCGAGCGTTCGTTTCCGTGCAGCGGGCCAGCAGATCCAGCGATGACAGACCTCGGCGACCGCCAGCTCGCTCGCGATCAGGAACGCGATCGACCCGAACGCGTCCGGGGCCCACACCCGCGCGTTGGTCTGGTGCGTGGTCAGGTTGTGATTCAAGGCGGTGAACGTGCTGACGTTGAACAGAAGCGTCCCGATCAGCTGCACGAGCGTCGCCAACCAGTCGATTCGGCGTGGCTCCCACGACGCCGGACGCCAGCGAACGGCGCCCTGGCGTGGGCCGATCCCGCGCTCGGCGTTGACGGCCTCGGAGAACTGGAGGTAGGCGGCCGAGGTGAAGAACAGCGATCCGACGAAGAACGTCACGCCGATCCACGACCGCGGGGTCGCCCATTGCGAGGCGATCCCTCCCACGGTGAAGCACAACGATCCGACGACGAACAGGAGCGCCATCCACCAACTACGGCGATGCGGCCGCCACCACGGCGACTCCGGCGTCGGGCCGGTCGCAGCGGTCGCGGGAGATCGCCTCGCCGCCGACCGCTTGCGGTGCCCTCGCGACTCCCAATGGTGCTCGGTGCCGTCGGGCGCCCGGAGGACCTCGTGGGTGATGAACGGTCCCGGTCCGGACGCCGAAACTCGCGTCCAGCCCTCGGGCAGCTCTACGTAGCCGCCCATGCCGGAGCGCTGACTTCGACTGCGACTGACGTGACGGCTACTTGAGCTTCCCCGATCCGGCTGCTTTCGAGAGAGGGTCACCGCCGCGACCGCGCAGGATCATGGCGAAGACGACGGCGAGGAGCGCGCCGACCGCCGGACCGATGACGTAGGCCCAGAAGCTGCTCCAATCCCCGCTGACGAGCGCCGGTCCGAACGAGCGCGCTGGGTTCATCGAGGCGCCGCTGACCGGCGCCGCCCACAGGCCGGCGAGCGCGACGTACCCCCCGACGCCCAGCGCTCCGATCGTGCCGACGTTCTGGGCAGCCGACGCGGTGCCGAGGATCACGCTGACAAGGCCGGCGGTGAGCGCGATCTCGATCAGCAGCGCCTGCCAACCGTGGTAGCCGGGGCCCGGGAGCGTCGCGCCCAGATGCTCGACGTTGCCGAACACCGCCAGCAGGAATAGGCACGCGAGGGTCGCGCCGACGAGCTGCGCGATCACGTAGCCGAGGGCGCGGCGGGCTGGAAAGTCGTGGCGCAGCGCGAACGCCACCGTCACGACGGGGTTGAGATGGGCGCCCGAAACCGCCCCCATGAACAGGATGACCGCCATCACCGTCAGTCCGGGCGCGGCGACCGCCGCGGCGAGGCTGATCTGTCCCTTGGCGTGGAGGATCCCGCCTCCGGCCGCCGCGAGCAGAAGCATGAACGTGCCCAGCGTCTCGGAGAAGAGCCTCCGGTAGGCGAGCCGCGGATCGTAGAAGTCGTCTCGGCGGCCGAACTCGAGAGTCAGCAGATGGAGCGCGCGGGCACGATCGTGATCGGCCAGGCCCATCGACTGTGATGGCGTCCCCATAGGCCACGATTGTGCGCTCTGCACCGGACGGCGCCTCGTGTGCGAGTGGGTGACGTAAACCGGCTCGGTGCGGTGAACCGCACCGAGCCGTGCCCCTGGGGTTGGGCGATGTCAGGCGGTGATCCGCTTTCCGTAGGCGACCAATCCGTAGATCGCCAGGATGTCGAGCGTGAACAGCGACAGCGACCAGAACGGGTAGGCGGGCATCATCAGCAACTGCGCGAGGGCGTTGGCCGAGAGCACGGCAACGCCGGCCCACCGCGCGAACTGGTTCTTGACGTACACGCCGAGCCCGACCGCGAGCTGCAGCGCGCCGATGCAGAGCACGATCCAGCCCCACGTCTTGAGGTCGCCGAAGACGTAGTGCGTGTTCGCCGTGAAGAAGTGGGCATTGCCGATCGCGGCGATCCCCTCGATCACGTTCATCGTCCCGAGCAACAGCAACAACACGCCCGAGAACACGACCCAGCCGTAGCCCCGATCGTCCTCCGCATAGGCCGCGTATCTCTCCGCAGCCGTCGCCTGAGGCGTTGCGTGAACCGACATTGCACCTCCGATGTTGTCGCGACGGGTCGTGCGCCACCCGTCCTGTGCAGGCAAGATCGCACCGCTCGGACGGACGGACAATGGTGCGCTCTTGCCTCTGGGCGGAATGTCCGCACCCGTCCGCACGGTCGAGCCTCACCCCTATGAGGTGATGAACACGGAGCGGGCGGGGGCAGGATGCTCGTTGATGACCAGGCACAGAATCTGGGCCGCCGTCGCTCTCGTTCTCGGGGTCGCTGCGATCGTGCTCGCCGCGGTCGCTGCGGTACTGCACTTTCCCGATGGGTTGACCGTCCTGGCCTGTGTCGTGCTGGCTCTGTGCGCGGTCTGGTACGGAATCCGCCGGCGGGGTGCGGGCCGGTGGTTGGGGGTGGCCGCGGCCGCGCTGTTCGCGGCCGGCGCGGTCGTGCTGGTGATCGTCGAGAACCGGCTGATCCTGGACGTGTTGATCGTGCTCTGCTTCGTCTCCGCGCTCGCGGCCGCTCGCCAGGCGTTCGTCGTCCACGCGGAGCTGCCGCGGGCCGAGCCGCCGGCCAAGCCGGTCCTCTTCTACAACCCCCTGTCGGGCGGCGGCAAGGCGGCGCGATTCCATCTCGCCGACGAGGCGCGCCGGCGAGGCATCGAGCCGATCGAGCTTCACCACGGCGAGGACCTGGAGGCGCTCGTCCGGCGCGCGGTCGAGGATGGCGCCGATGCGCTCGCGATGGCCGGAGGAGATGGGTCGCAAGCCGTCGTGGCGATGGTCGCGGCTGAGCTCGACCTCCCGTACGCGTGCATACCAGCGGGCACGCGCAACCATTTCGCGCTCGACCTCGGGGTCGATCGCGATGACGTGGTCGGGGCGCTGGATGCGTTCGTGCGCGGCGGCGAGCGGCGCGTCGACCTTGCCGAGGTGAACGGGCGCGTGTTCGTCAACAACGTCTCGCTCGGGTTATATGCCGATGCGGTACAGAAACCGGGATACCGAGAGGCGAAGCTGCACACGCTGCTCGAGACGGTTCCCGATGCGGTCGGCCCGGACGCCAAGCCGCCCGATCTGGTCTGGCGGAGCCCCGACGGCGAGGAGTCCGCGGTGGCGATCCTCGTGTCCAACAACGCCTATCGCCTCGGTCACGCGCTGGGGTCGGGGACGCGGCCCCGGCTTGATCGAGCTGTGCTCGGGGTGACGGTCCTGGCCCGAGCAACCACGAGCGGAGCAAGGACGAGGTACAAGCTCGGCATGGAACAGTGGGTCACTCCGACGTTCGAGATCGAGTCGGGTGACGGGGTCGCGGCCGGGATCGACGGCGAGGCCGTCCGGCTGGATCCGCCGCTCCACTTCCGGATCCGGCCCGGCGCCCTGCGCGTGCGGATCGCCCCGGACCACCCGGGCGCATCCCCGTCCGCGCTCGAGCCCGACAGGCCATGGCAGACGGTCCACACACTCGTCGGGTTCGTCGTACACGGTGCGCCAGCACTGGACTTTGGCGATGAGGTCGCGCATATGCCAACTCCATCGCCAAAGTCCTGATTCGCCAGGGAATCTCGCTCATCCGTTTCGGGTGATGACCGTTACCGCGGCACGTCGGATGCTTGGCTTGCGCGCGGATGTCGCGCCTGACTCGGCGGCGGTCGCGGGATCGTGAGGCCGGGCAGCATCACCCATCCGAAAGGAGATGCACCCAATGGCAACGCTTGTTGCGATCGGTTACCCGGATCAGACGACAGCAGAGCAGGCCAGAAACACGGTCAGGGAGCTCGAGGCGGACCTGATCATCCAAGCCGAGCAGGTCGCCTCGATCTCGCGCGACCTCGAGGGCAAGTACCACGTGCAGACCTCGCACGGCGGCGCCTCGGCCGGCGGCGGCGCGTGGTGGGGCGGATTCTGGGGGTTCCTGTTCGGGCTGCTGTTCTTCATCCCGTTCGCCGGGCTCGCGCTAGGCGCGGGAATGGGCGCGCTGTTCGGCCACTTTGGCGAGAAGGGGATCGACAAGGCGTTCCAGGAGCAGGTGCGCGAGTACCTGAAGCCCGGCACCTCCGCGCTGTTCATGGTCATCGATCAGGTCACCCCGGACAAGGCGATCGCCGCGCTTCAGCAGTATGGCGGGACCGTGATCCGGACCTCTCTGTCCGACGAAGACACGAAGAAGCTCGAAGAAGCACTCCAGCCGCCGGCGCCCGTCAGCTAAGCGCGGCGGTTCAAATGGAGCGTGGGAGGTCGCCCGAGCGGTCTCCCACGCTCGACGTTTTTGGGGGGCGTGATTGGGGCGGGGCGGCGGTGCGCGACCGAGGCGGGGCGGGGTGTGCGACCGAGGCGGGGCGGGGTGTGCGACCGAGGCGGCGCGGGGTGTGCGACCGAGGCGGCGCGGGGTGTGCGACCGAGGCGGGGCTGGGGTCTTCGAGCGGGGCGCGGGGTACTACCCGGGGCATTGGGGGCGCGACCGGGCGCAGAGCGACCTGCACCACGCGTCATTTGATGCGATCAGGGATGACCCTGCCGTGTAACGCCGTGTCACACGTGCGTCACACGGCAAGGTCGGGACGGTCGCGCTCGATTGTCGTGTCATGCAGGTCGGTCGCGGCGGCCCGCTCGACGCCGGCGGTCGACGAGTCACCGGCGGCCTGTGCAGCGCCAGCGGCCGGCGAGTCACCGGCGGCCCGCTCGACGCCGTCGGCCGGCGAACCCTGGAGCTGGTGGCGCCACCCCAGCAGCACGTCGTGAACAGCGGCGGCGCCGATCACCGGATGGGGCGGCATGGCCAGCCCGGCCGGGTGCAGGATGAACGGCTGCGTCTGCGGGCCGCCGAGGCCGCCGTGGAACGAGATGAGCTCCTCGAACGCGCAGCCCTGCTCGACCTCGGCGTCGTAAAAGCTGTTGACCATGATGTCGGCGACGTGTGGAAAGCCGTCGGTCCGGCGTAGATGATCCGCTGCTGTCGGCGCGAACGGCGCCAGCGGATCGTCGCCAACCACGTCATCGCCGGCGAGGTAGCGGGCGCCGCCCGCACCCAGCACCACCGGCCCGCGCTCGTCCGAGCGCACGAGCAGGAAGCCGATGTGCGGATGCGTCCGCAGCGCTCCGAGTAGCTTTGGGTGCCGTTCGTCGATCTCCTCGAGCGTCAGACGGCGAGGGCTGTCCATCAGGTAGATCAGTCCGAGGTTGCCCGAGGCGAGGACGATCACGTCTTGCCCGCCGCCGGCGCTCCCTTCGCCAGCGCCCCGGGCGCCTGCGACGCGCCCGGTGGCCTCGGCGACCGCGTGCCCGACCGCCGCGTCGTTCTCGTCGCCGGTCTGAATCCGCGGCACGTTCCCGCCCGTGATCGAGCGCTCGACGAACTCGCGGAGGTCGTAGCCGTTGCGCTGCTTGAACGTCGCCCCCTGCGTCTGGCCGTGGTCGGAGAGCACGACGAGTTCGTACGGGCGCGGTGCGAACCGGCGCGCGCGGTCGATCCGGCCGAACTGCTGGTCGAGCTTGCGGAGCGCCTCGAGCGTGTCCTGGCGCTCGAGCCCCGAGTGGTGGGCGACCTCGTCATAGCTCGAAAACGTCGCGTACACGGCGGGGCGTCCGCGCATCATGTCGGTCAGCACGCCGAACACGATGAGGTCGCGCACGCCGACGCACAGCGCGGCCCGCAACAACGGGTACCGGCCGCCGCGATGCCCGCGCGGCCACACCTTGCGCCGCCGCTGCTGGATCGCGTACAGCTTCTCCAGCAGCGCCTCCCAGATGAACAGGACGAGCAGCCGGGTGACGTTGAAGCCGTTGGCGAGGAACGCGCGGTAGCCGGGATTGGCCCGCTTCTCGGCGCCCATCCGACTGACGGTGAGGATCATCGCGTCGGCCTCGCCCGAGAACAGGTTCCCGCGGCTGGCGCCGTTTTCGGTGAGCAGCCCGTTGCCGCTCGCGAGCCGGCGCTCTATCTCGGCGCAGTCGTCCGGCGAGGAGCAGGTCATGATCTTGCCGCTCGCCTTCTCGACCCAGCGAAACGCCGGGATGTCGTCGTTGGAGCCGAGGAGGATCCCGGCCTGGCTGGCGCCGGTCTGCGAGCTCAGGTCGGGCTCCCACTCGTCGAGGCGATGGGTGCCGCGCTCGAGCCAGCTGGCCATGTGCGGCGCGTTCCCGTCGCGGAGCGCGCGCTGGAGGACCGGCCGCGCCAGGCCGTCGATCTCCAGGAAGACGATCCCTGGCGTGTCGGTCCGCACGGCGCCGCCCTGCCGGCGCGCGATCCGCCGGATCACCTTGAGCGAGTAGGTGTCCTCGTCGTTAGCGCCGAAGATCACCTCGAGCACCAGCATGGACGCCGAGATCACCACCGACGCAAGCAGCGCCCACCAGAACGAGTCGACCCTGATCGTCCTGGTCGTGATGTGCGATGCGAGCAGGAGCATCAGGGCGTCGAGCACGAGTACGAGCACGAACCCGAGCGCGAGCGTGAACGGCAGCCGCAAGGCCGCGATCACGGGCGGCAGCACGGCGTTCAGCGCTGCGATCAGGACGGCGGCGGCGAGCGCGTCCGAGAAGCTTCCGACGCTCACGTGCGGGACGATCGCCGCGGCGAGGAACACGGATGCGCCCGCCACTAACCATGAGATCAGCACGTGGAAAAAGTTGTACCGGGGAGCCTGCGGCCTCCATGTCAGGTCGCGGCCATAGTCCTCGCTGGTGTCCACCGACCGGGACTATCGCGTGCGTACGCCACCGCCGTTTCATCCCCATCGGGTGATGGACCGCTCGGCTCTTGTGGGAGGATCACCGACCATGCCGACCACGCCCACAGCCCCACGCACAATCAAAGCCCCCGCCAGAGCCAAAGCCCCCGGAGTTCTTCATCTGACGGTGGATGAGCGGGTCGCGCGCGGCAAGGCAGCACGGGCCGAGATCCCGCGATCCCGCCACGCCGAATTCGTGGCGCCGGCGGATCGCGCGGACCCGATCACTCTGCTCGAGGACCAGGCGCGGACGCGCATCCCAGAGCTCGTCCCTATTCGCTATGGGCGGATGCTGGTGTCTCCGTTCGCGTTCTACCGCGGCGGCGCGAAGATCATGGCCAACGACCTGGCGGCGACCCCGCGCTCAGGTCTGACCGTGCAGTGCTGCGGGGACGCCCACCTGTCGAACTTCGGCGTGTTCGCCTCGCCTGAGCGCCAGCTTGTGTTCGATATCAACGACTTCGACGAGACGCTTCCCGGACCGTGGGAGTGGGACGTCAAGCGCCTGGCGGCGAGCATGCTGATCGCCGCGCGCGACAACGGATTTGCCGCCAAGGATCAGGACAAGATCGTGCTCGACACCGTCAACGAGTACCGCACGGCGATGCGCTCGTTCGCGGGGATGCACAACCTCGACGTGTGGTACGCGCACGCGGACGTCAACACGCTCGTGCAGCAGTTCGCGCCGCAATTCAAGCGGGCCCAGGTCAAGCGGACCGAGGCCCAGCTGGCCAAGGCGCGGACGCGCGACAGCATGTCCGCTTTCTCGAAGCTCACCGAGCAGGTCAACGGCAAGGTGGAGATCGTCGACCAGTCGCCGCTCATCGTGCCGATCCGTGTCCTCCTACCCGCCGACGAGACCGAGCCAGCGCTCCAATGGCTGCACTCATTGATCCGCGTGTACCGCCAATCGCTCGAGCACGACCGGCGCAAGCTGCTCGAGGAGTTCGAGTTGGCCGACTTCGCTCGGAAGGTCGTGGGCGTCGGCAGCGTCGGGACGCGGGCCTGGATCGCGCTCTTCTTCGGTCGCGACGGCACCGATCCCCTGTTCCTACAGCTCAAGGAGGCCGAGGCGTCGGTGCTCGAGGAGTACGTCGGCCGGAGCGTCTACAGGAACCATGCCCAACGGGTGGTGGTAGGGCAGCGCATGATGCAGGCCGCGAGCGACATCTTCCTCGGCTGGATCCACGTCAAAGAAGGACTGGACGGCGTCGCGCGCGACTTCTACGGCCGCCAGCTCAAGGACTGGAAGGGCTCAGCGGAGATCGACCAGATGGTTCCGTCGGGGATGGCCGCCTACGGCCGCCTGTGCGGCTGGACGCTGGCGCGGGCCCACGCCCGTAGCGGTGACCGGATCGCGATCGCGGCATATCTCGGCGCCGGCAACGTGTTCGACAAGGCTGTCGTCGAGTTCTCGAAGGCGTATGCCGACCAGAACGAGCTCGACTACAAGGCGCTCGAAGAGGCCGTCAAGACCGGCCGGGTCAAGGCTCAGACCGGTGTCTGAGTGCCAGCGCCTTCGGCACTAAGCAACTGAGACTTGGCCGACTGGTACTCGTCGGCCGTGATCGCCCCGCTGTCGCGCAACTCAGCGAGCTGCTTGAGCTGATCGACGGTCGTCGGTCCCGACGGAGCGGATGAGCCGCCAGACTGGCGGGGCTGGCGCATGCTGGAAACACGGGTCCGGACCGCATGCGTTGCCGACCCCGGGCGTGCCTCCGGGAACTCACGCGCGGTCTGCCGGATCAGGAGCTCGGTTCCGACTAGGGCGAGCACCGTGAATATGAGGATTCCGAGCGGCTTGCTGGTCGCCGGGATCGGATCCCAGATGAGTATCAGCACGAGGATGCCGAGCGCGATCCCGTAGGTCGCGACGGTCTGCTCACGCAGGAACGGGGCGATCGCCTGGCGGGCGACGAACGCCGGACGGGCCGGACCGGCGAACCAAGCGGCGGCGACCAGGATGACGCCGATGAACACCACCGCGCCGGCGACGTCGTTCAGGATCGCCGTGCTGATCCGGTAGACGTGCTCGATCGTGATCTGCAGCGACGCGTCGCTGGTGAGCCCGGTCGCGATCTGCCCCTGGAGGATCGAGCGGCCGAGGATCACAAGCACACCGGCGAAGATCCCGGCAAAGCCGATGGTCATGAGCGTGCGGCGCCGGTGACCCTTGGCCAGGAAGAGCGCGAGCAGGTACAGCAGCGGCACGATGATCGTCAGCCACAGCGCGAGGCCCTTGATCGCCTTGCCACCGTTTTGGACGTACTTGATCTGGTTGGACTTGAAGATGACGAGGTTCGCGACGCTGGGCGGAAGCTTCGAGGCGATCCCCGCTGGCAGCCCAAGGCGGGAGGCGAGGTTGTTGAGGATCGAGGCGAGGTCGAGCGTCACCTCTCCCTGGTTGACCCCGACCGCGCCCTTGCGGCCGTTCACGACGTCGACGAACGTCTGGTCAGCGGCGCGGTTGGCCTGCGCCCACAGCTGCTGGACCCGGGGCCGGCTGAGCGCCAGCTCGGCGCCCTGGACGGCGGCGTTGCGGAGCGCGCCGGCGGCCGGGCCGGCCAGCCCCTGCAGCTGCGGGGGCAGGCCCTGCTTGATCAGGCCGGCGACGTTGACGTTGGCATAGAGCTGATCGACGAGGTAGTTCGCCGTGCTCGACCGGACGTTGGCGTCCTGGAGCAGTTGGGTGCTGGTCTTCGACCAGTTGTCTGGGCTGAACAGGAGGCGGTTGGCCCAGGTGGCGAAGATGGAGACGACCAGGAGCAGCGTGGTGACGCCGATCAGCACATCGACGCCGATCAGCCGCCTTCGCGAGATCGCGCCCGCGGATGCTGCGGCCGGCGCGGAGCCGGCCGGGGAGGGGCCGCCCGGGGGCGAGCCGGTGGTCGCGGTCACATCGCCCTGAGGTTCGGCGACGTCGCCGTCGATATCTCGTTCCTCAGCTGCCATCAGGTACCTCAATCTCTCGGATCACCGGTAGTGTTCGCATCGTCGGGCCGGGGCCCGGGCGGCGCATCGCCCCATTTGGGTGATGGCATAAGTTCCGTGGCGCTCCAAGATCGACGGGGTCAAGTCATGAGCGACGACGGAAGAGCAAGGTCCCGGGCAGGCGTACTCAGTCCCGTGATCGGCCTCGGGACACGCGCCGCGACCGCGACTTTGCGGCCCGTAGCGGGCATCGTGGAGGCGGCCGCCGGCGCGGGCCTGAGGGTGCAGCGCCGGGCGGTCGACCGCGTGCTCGAGAGCGACGAGCTCGAGCGTGTCGTGATCGTGGCGGTCAACAGCGCGCACATCCAGGAGGCGTTGAGGCTGGCGCTCGAGAGCGACGGTGCCGCACGACTCGTGGACAGCCTGTTCGACAGCGGTTTGATCGACCGCGTGTTCGAGCGGCTGCTCGAGAGCGAGGCCCTGTGGCATCTGATCGACGAGATCGCGGCGAGCCCGGCGGTGACCGCCGCGATCTCACAGCAGGGCCTCGGCTTCGCCGACCAGGTCGGCGACGACGTGCGGGCGCGTTCGCGCAAGGCCGACGATTGGATGGAGCGCGCGGCCCGGCGGCTCACCGGCCGCGGACCGAAGGTCGTCCCGGCCGAACCTGACGCGAGCACGTCGTGACCAGCGCGGCCGGGATGGCCGTGCCTGAGGCGCCGGTCGGCAACCCGCCCGACCAGGCCCTGAGCTATGTCGGCCTGGCGACGCGGATCGTCTCGTTCACGATCGACGCTGCTTTGATCACCGTGATCGACGTCGTGATCGGGGTGGCCGCGGCGCTGATTCTGTCGCTGTTGCACATCCCGCACGGACTGCGCGTGATCCTGGCCGCGATCGCTGGGGCGGCGTTCATCCTCGGGTCGATCGCGTACTTCGCGGGGTTCTGGGCGACGACCGGGCAGACGCCGGGCGCGCGCGTGATGCAGATCCGCGTGCTGACCCCCGACGGAGCGCGGGTGAAACCTCGGTGGGCACTGGTCCGATGCATCGGGGTGGTTCTGGCAGCGCTCCCGCTGTTCGCCGGTTTCGCGTTGATCCTGTTCGACGGCAAGCGACGCGGGTTCCAAGACGTACTCGCGCGCACGGTGGTCGTGGATGCGCCCGGGCCCTCGATCGCGGACGTCAGCCGGGCGAAGAAGCGTGCGATCTACGAGGCGTCCCGGACGCCGCCGCCGGCGTTGCCGGAGTGACGTCGGCTCAGCGTCCGAGCCGACCCACCTGATCGTCCACGGCGGCGACCGCGCCCACATAGGCCGCATGGGTGAGGAGGCAGGTCGCCCTCACGTCGGGGGGCCAGCGCGACGGCGCCGGTGTGCGGCCGAGCGCGGGGAAGAGCGTCAAGGTCGCCGTCATCAGCGTGCTGAAGAAGATCAGGCTCGCCCGGGGCTCGCCGAACCGGCGTCGGAGTAGCCCGTGCCAAAGGCCGAACGCCGAGCCATAGCTCCACCTGAGTATCCAACCGAGATCCCGGTCCTCGCGGGCGGTGACGAGGGGCAGATGCATGATCGAGGCAACGATCTGTCCGGGGACGAGCGAGTCGTCGTAGTCGAGCGGACCCTGGTGTCGGGGCCTCAGCTTGCGCTCGACGACGTATGCCAGCGATAGAGCCGCCGTGCCGGCGGTCCCCGCGATCACGCTCCGGATGGGCCAGGGAACTTTCACATTCTTCTCCTCCCTACGAAGTTGCCGATGAGGATTCCGATGACGGTGACCAGGTAGAGCTGCCCGATCAGCATCTCGAGCACCGCGAGGGCGTGCCCGGCGGACGTGGCCGTCGTGTAATCGCCGAATCCTGTGGTAGTCAAGACCGTGAACGAGTAGTAAACCCGGTCGCCGTTCGTTACGTGACTGCCTTGAGTGAAGAACGGACTGGTGTCGACGGCATACGCGAACGAGATCGCAGATGCGAACAACAGCCCGACGAGCAGGTAGATGGCGAGCGCGCCCGCGACGGCCTGCACGGTGACGCCCTTCTCGCGGATCAGTCGCAGGACCCCACCGCCCAGGGCAACCGGGATCGCCACCACCAGCAGGGTCCCTACGAGGAAGGCGCCCCACGCATGCACGACCCCCGTGGCGATACCGACAACAACAACGGATCCGACCCCAGCGACTAACAGCGTCCGCACTCGGCGTACCTGGGCGCGCGCCCGCGATGTGGCGACCGCTACGGTGAGCGCTCCGGCCACCAAGGCGATGGCGAGCGCGCGGGCCCAGTCGGCGTCGGGAGCGAGTATTTCGAACACGACGGTGACGACGACGATCGCGAGGACCACCCCGTAACGGAACGACGCGTCTCCGTCGGATCTGGTGCGAGCTCGATCCGCGCCCACAGTGGTCACAGCGTCACCACGCGGTCGACGAGATCGAGGCCCTCGGTTCGGTGCGTTATCAGCAGCACGGTCCGGTCGCCGGCGGCCGCGAACACGTCGTCGATCAGTTCGCTCGCGGTCTCGGGATCGAGATGAGCAGTCGGCTCATCAAGGACGAGTAACGGCCCGCCGGCGAGGAGCGCGCGGGCGAGCACGACCCGCTGGCGTTGGCCGCCGGAGAGCTCGCGCCCCTCCTCGCCCACCAGCGTGTCGAGCCCGTAGGGCAGTCCACTGATCCATTCCCAGATCTGCGCGCGCCGAAGTGCGTCCTCCACCTCGTCGTCGCTCGCGCCGGGGCGCGCGAGCCGGACGTTGGCGCCGATCGACGCCGAGAACAGATGCGAGTCCTGGCCGGCCACCGAGATCGCGTGCCGGACGTCCTGGAGGCGGTAGTCGCGAAGGTCGCGCCCGGCGACCGTCACCCGCCCCCGCTCGGGATCGAGGAAGCGCAGCAGCAAGTTCACGACCGTGGTCTTGCCGGCGCCACTCGGGCCCACGAGCGCGACTTGCTCGCCGGGCTCGAGCCGGAGGCTGACGCGGTCGATCGCGGGCTGCGGCTCGTTCGGATACCGCGCCCGGACGCCCTCGAGAGCCACCGCGAACGGCCACACCGGCGCCGGAGCCGGTTCGGACGGGTCGTGCACGGTCGGCTCAACATCGACGAGCTCGAGCAGGCGGCGCCCGGAGGCGAGCGTCGCCGACAGGTCGCGGGCGGCGGCCGCAAGCGGGGTGACGGCTTCGAACGCGGCCACCGCGAGTAGCGCGAGCGTCGCGATCAGCACCCGATTCAGCGTGCCGGAAGCCGACGCGGTCACCGCCACCGCGAGCACGCCGGCGACCGTCGCACCCGTCACGGCCAAGCCCAGGCCGTCGCCGACCCCGGCGGCGACGGCGTCGCGGCGGGCGAGCTTCACGAGGGCGCGGTCCGCCGCACGGACGCGGTCGAGCGCGACGAGCTCGGCGCCGAACGCGACGAGCTCGGGCGCTCCGCGCAGCGACTCCACGAGCTCGGCCGACAGCGCGCCGCGCGCGGCCGCCTGGTGCCGGCCCGACCGGCTGCCGAGCAGCCCGGCGAGCGCGGGCACGACCACGCCGCCGGCGAGCAGCCCGCCGGCGAGCACGAGCCCGGCGGCGGGGAGGAAGGCCGTGGAGGCGCCGATCGACACCGCTCCCGCCAGCAGCGCGACCAGGGGCGGCAGCAGGCCGCGCAGATACAGATTCTGCAACGCGTCGACGTCGGCGACCATCCGCGACAGGAGGTCGCCGTGGCGGTAGCTCGCGAGCTCCGCCGGCGCGAGCGGCTCGATCCGCGCATAGAAACGGGCGCGCAGCGAGCCCAGGACGCGCAGCGCCATGTCATGGGACGCGAGCCGCTCCAGGTAGCGCAGGACGGGGCGGCCGATGCCGAAGAACTGAACGGCGACGATCGTGACCATGAGCGAAAGGATCGGTGGGCGCTCGGCCGCTCGGGAGATCAGATAGCCGGAGGTCGCCATCAGCCCGACGCCGAACAGGACCGTGAGCGCGCCGAGGGTCGCGGTCACGGCAAGCCGCGCTCGCGGCACGCCGACGAGTCGCGCGAGGGCCGACAGCGTTCCGCTCATGCCACCTGCCTCGTCTCCTCGGACACGGCCGTCCCGTCGATCAGGCGGACGACCCGATCGGCGTCCCGGACCAGCTCGGGGCGGTGGGCGATCACCAGCATCGTCCGACCGGTTTGCAGGCGCCGCACGGCCGCGGCGACCACCGACACGCTCGCGGGGTCGAGATCGGCGGTCGGCTCGTCGAGGATGACGAGTGGGGCGTCGCGTAGAAAGGCGCGCGCCAGCCCGATCCGGCGGCGCTCGCCGGGCGACACGGATCGCTCCCCGTCACCGAGCAGGGTCGCGTAGTCGTCGCGCAGCGCCCGGATGAAGTCGTCCGCGCCGGCGAGCCGCGCGGCCCTCACCACCGCCTCCTCGTCCGCGCACGGGTTCCCCAGACGGATGTTGTCCGCGACGGTTCCGCGGAACAGCGTCGGGTGCTGGGGAACCCAAGCGACCTGCCGTCGCCATTCCTCGAGGCGGCAATCGCCCAGCGCGGTGTCGCCGACCATCACCGCGCCGCTTGCCGGCGAAAGCAGGCCGAGCAGCAACGCCGCGACGGTGCTCTTGCCGGCGCCGCTCTCGCCGACGAGGGCCACGGCCTCGCCGGGCGAGAGCTCGAGCTCGAACCCGTCGAGCACCCGGACGGGGCGACCGGGGTATGCGAACGAGACCCGATCGAGTCGAACGGCGGCGCGCGCCGGGCTGGGCGCGAGCTGCGGACCGGAGCGGCTCGACGCCGCCGGGGCGTCGAGCAGCGCGAACAGCCGATCGGCCACCGCCAGCCCGTCGGCGCTGGCGTGGTACTCGGCGCCCAGCCGGCGGAACGGGAGATACAGCTCGGGCGCGAGCACGATCACGGCCAACCCGGCCTTTAGCCCGAGGCTTCCGTCGACGAGCCGGACTCCGGCGCTCACCGCGACCAGTCCCACCCCGAGCGTGGCCGCGAGCTCGAGCACGGACCCGGACAGGAAGCTGAGCCGAAGCGTTTCCATCGTCGTTTCGCGATAGCGGTCGCTGACCCGCGCCACCGCTACCGCCTCATCGTGTGCGCGGCCGAATGCCCGCAGCGTCGGCAGGCCCCGGACCACGTCGAGGAAGTGGCCCGAGAGGGCTCTGAGCGCATGCCATCGCGCGCGCGTCCTGTCCGCCGTGTAGGAGCCGATCAGCCACATGAATACCGGCACGAGCGGCAGCGTCACCAGCATAATCGCCGCCGCCTCGATATCGAGAAAGGCAACCCAGGCGATCACCAGGAACGGGACGATCGAGGCGAGCACCACCTGCGGGAGGTAGCGCGCGAAGTAGCCCTCGAGCGCTTCGGTGCCCTGGACGGAGACCGTTGTGATCTCGGCGCCGTTGGCGCCGTCGACCGCGAGCGGCTGCGTTCGCAGCCGCTGCGCCGCCAGGGCGAGGCGGAGCTCGGAGAGGACGCTCCAGGCCGCGCGCCGGCCCGCGACCTCCATCGCCCAGACAAACGCCCCGCGCGCGACGAACGCGATCACCAGCACGGCGAAGTCGGGCCCGAGCGCCGAGAGCCCGGTGCCGTCGAACGCCCGCGCGGCGATCCGCGCGAGCATCGTCGCACCGAGCAGCACGGCCAGGGCGGTACCGATCCCGAGCGCGCAGTCAGTCGCCAGCAGCGGCCGAACCGATTTCGTGCGGCGGAGCAGGCGCGGGTCCAGAGCGCGCACCGGCGCCCTACCCAGAGGACGTCGGGGGCGCGCTCACCCGTCGGCGGAATACGTGGAACGACCAGCCCTGGTAGAGCAGGATGATCGGGAAGAACAGCACTGCGACGACCGTCATCACGACCAGCCCGTAGTGACCCGCGGCGGCGTTATTGACGGTCAGGTTGTAGGCGTGGTTCGTGCTCGAGACCATCACGTTGGGATACAGCGCGATGAAGATTTGACCGATGGCGGCCGCGATCGCGAACCCGGAGGCGACGAACGCCCAGCCGTCGTTGTTCGTGCCGGCGAGCGCGGTGGCGAAGATCACGGCGATCACGCCGAAGATCTGGGTCGGCTGGGGCACGGTTCCGCCGCCGATCACGACCAGCGTCCAGACGCACCAGGCGACGTTGAAGACGATCGCAACCGGCCCGATCCTGCGACCGGCGGCGCGGGCCCGATCGCGGATCTCGCCGGTGGTCCTGAGCCCGAGGAAGGTCGCGCCGTGCAACAGGCACAGCACGACCATGGTCACGCCGGTCATCAGTCCGTAGCCCGTGAACAGGCTGAAGAAGTTCCCGGTGAACTCGTGCTCGGAGTCGATCGGTAGGCCGTGGAGGAGATCGCCGAGCGCGATGCCCAGCACCAGCGGGATCAGGATGCTGCCGATCGTGAGCGCCCACGACCAGCCGTTCCGCCAGCGCCGGCTCTCGCGCTTTCCCCGGTACTCGAAGGAGACGCCACGCCCGAACAGCGCCACCAGGAGGAGGACGAGCGCCAGATAGAGCGCCGAGAACATCGTCGCATACCACTCCGGGAACGCCGCGAACATCGACGCGCCGGCGACGACCAGCCACACCTCGTTTCCGTCCCACCACGGACCGATCGTGTTGATCAGGACGCGCCGCTCCGTCTCGGACCTGCCGAGCACCATGTGCAGAGCCCCGACGCCGAAATCGAACCCCTCGAGGACGAAGAATCCGAGCCAGAGGACCGTGATGATGACGAACCAGATGGTGTGAAGCTGCATGCGTTTTAGTAGGTCAGGGCCGGGACGGCGCCGGCCGCGTCGCTCGGCTCGGCGGCTTCGGCATCGGCCTCGGCCATCCCGCGCCGGGAGTAGCGCAGCATCAGGACGAGGTCGGCCCAGCCGAGCACGATGTAGGACAGGACGAACACGATCAGGCTGATCCAGATCTCGGTCGAGCTGACCGAGGGCGAATTGGCGTTGGCGGTCTTCTGCAGGCCCTGGACGATCCACGGCTGGCGCCCGCTCTCGGTCAGCAGCCAGCCGGTGGTGTTCATCAGGAACGGCGTCACCACGGCCCACACGCACAGCGACAGGAACAGCCGGGAACTGCGCAGGCGGTCCTTGTACAGGAGCCACCCTCCCCACACCGAGAGCAGCAGGATCAGGCTCGCGAGGTACGCCATGATCCGGATCGACCAGTACTGGATGAACACGTCGGGTACGTAGTTGCCCGGCCCGTACTTCGCCTGGTACTCGGATTGCAGCTCGTGGAGACCGGTGACCCCGCCGTTCCACATGTTGGTCGCCAGCACCGAGAGGAGGTGGGGGATCGGGATGATCTCGGTCGGCGTTTGGTCGTTGGCGCCACCTCCGATCTGGAACGCCGAGAACGAGCACGGCTTGCAGCTGGTCCACTGCGCCTCCGCGGCGGCGATCTTCATCGGTTGGTACTTGGCCTCGATCACGCCCAGCTGGTTACCGACCGACAACTGGATCACGATCGTGGGGATCAGGACGATCAGCGCGATCTTCGCGGTGCGGTGAAATGACTCGACGTGCTCGCCCTTGCGCAGATGCCAGGCGGACACCGCGAGCATCACCAGGCACCCGGTGACCAGCGATGCCAGGAGCACGTGTGCATAGCCCCAGATGAACGTCGGGTTGACCAGCAGCGCCCAGACGTTGGTCAGCACGGCGTTGCCCTGGCTGTTGATCCTGTACCCGACCGGGTGCTGCATCCAGGAATTGGCGACCAGGATGAACATCGCCGACAGGATCGAGCCGGCAAATACCGCCCAGATGGTCGCGAGATGCACGCGCGGCGGCAGCCGGTCCCAGCCGAACAGCCACAGCCCCAGGAACGTCGACTCGAGGAAGAACGCCAGGATGCCCTCCATCGCCAGCGGCGCCCCGAACACTCCGCCGACGTACCGCGAGTACGTCGACCAGTTCATGCCGAACTGGAACTCCTGAACGAGCCCCGTGACCACGCCGACCGCGACGTTGATCAGGAGGAGCGTCCCGAAGAACCGGGTCATCCGCTTGTAGTCGGGGTCGCCGGTGCGGTGCCAATGGGTCTGGAGGACCGCGACCAGGAACGCGAGCCCGATCGTCACCGGGACGAAGAAGAAGTGGTAGATGATCGTGATCGCGAACTGCCAGCGGGCGAGGTCGTTCGTCATGACCGCGCAGACCCGCCGATCAGGCGGGGGCCGCCAGCGTTCCCGATGAAGTGACCGCGGGGTCGTCCTCCCAGTCGATTACGGCGGCGTCCCCACGGTCCAGCACCTCCTGGCCGCCGGTCTGGGTGAAGCCGTCCCAGGCCCAGTCGACGAACGCCTCGACCTTGGCCCGGGTCCCCGTCAGCAGAGCCGCGTGAACTCCGAGCCAGGCCATGTGGGCGAGCTCTCCGTGGATCTCGTGATGGCGCTTCCCGACTTCGGCGATCGCGGCGCCACGGCCGATCATCGCCATGATTCCCTTGTCGTGGTAGCGAAAGTCCTTGGGCTCCTTGCCTTTGAAGCCGGCGATGATGTTGTCCGCGGCCCAGATGCCGCTCTGGAGCGCGACTGACCCGAGTTGCGGCAGCGGATTCTTATCGGCGTCGGGGATGTTGGCGATGTCGCCGATGAAGTAGACGTCGGGATGCCCCGGGAGAGTCAGGTCGGGTTCGACCTCGACCCGGCCCCCGCGCCCCTGAGCGAGGCCGCAGTCGGCAGCCACCGCGGCCGCCTTGATTCCACCGCCCCAAACCACGCAGCGGGTGGCGATGCTGGTGCCGTCGGAGAACACGGCGTGTCCGGTTCCGACCTCTTTGACCCCGGTCCCGAGGTGGATTTCGACGCCCTTCTCCTCGAGGACCTTGGCGACGTAGCCGTGGGCCTTGTCCGAGAACGGCTTGAGCAGCGCGTCGCCGAAGTCGAGCAGGCAGATCCGGGCCTTGGTGCTGTCGATGTTGCGGTACTCGCTGGGGACGGTGACCTTGACCATGTCGCCGAGCGAGCCGGCGACCTCGACGCCGGTCGGGCCGCCGCCCACGATCACGATGTTCAGCGCGCCTCGGGCGACCAACGACGGATCGCGGTCGACTTGCTCGAGCAGGCCGAGGATCCGGGAGCGCAGACGGGTGGCGTGGTCCAGCGAGTAGAGCGGAAAAGAGTTCTCGGCGGCGCCGGGTGTCCCGAAGAAGTTCGGCTGCGAGCCCGCGGCGAGGACCAGGACATCGCCGGTCCACGCCTCGCCGGCTTCCGCGGTTACCGTCCGCGAGTCGATGTCGACGCCGGTGATCTCGGCGAGCTTCACGTCGACGTTGTCCTGATCGGCGAACACCTCGCGGAGCGAGTGGGCGATGTCGGCTCCGGCCAGCTGCGAGGTCGCGACCTGGTAGAGCAGCGGCTGGAACTGGTGGTAGTTGTTGCGATCGATCAGCGTGACGCGGATGTCGTCGTGGTCGGCGAGCTTCTGGGCGCAACCGAGGCCGGCGAACCCGCCGCCGACGATCACCACGTGGTGCTTGTTTGCTTCATCCGACATGGGCGGGCTCCGGCTGGGGTTCGTGGACGTCGAGTCGTTCGAGCAGGTGGTCGCCGACGCGGATCGCGTTCGCCATCGCCGTGAGCGCGGGGTTGACCGCGCCGATGCTCGGGAAGAAGCTCGTGTCGACCACGTACAGGTTGTCGAGCTCGTGGGCGCGGCAGTCAGGGTCGAGCACCGAGGTGTCGGGGTCGGTGCCGAACCGGCATGTGCCGGCCTGGTGCGCGCACCCGGCGACCGGGATCGCGTTCTTGAGGTACGCGTGATGGGGGAGGAGGTGCCCGTGGTGCATGCCCAGATCGCCGAGCATGTCCCTGAGCTTTCCGAACAGCCGGTCCTTGGCCTGCTCGTTGCTCGATTCGTAGTCGATGACGATGTTGCCGTCGCGCGCGAGCGTCACCCGGTTTCGGTCGAGCGGCAGGTCCTCGGTCGAGAGCCAGAAGTCGACGGCGTGGCGGGCGACCTCCTCGAGCGTCCAGGTGGGGGCGAAGCGGGTCTCGCCCGGTTTCTCGCCCCGGAACATCGGCGCTTGGGACTTTCCGACCATCTGGATGTTCCCGAGCGGATAGTCGAAGTCCTCGCCTCCGGAGAGATAGAAGTCGTTCAGCCCGAGCGTCTTCTGGAAGACCGTCGGGTTTTCTTCCTTGGACAGCGCGAGGACGGCCTGGCTGTTGTGGAACATGTAGTTCCGGCCGACCTGATCCGAGCGGTTGGCGAGGCCGCGCGGATGGGCATCGTTGGCGGACGCGAGCAGCAGCTTGGCGCTGTTGGCCGCGCCGCAGGACACGACCACGACATCGGCGCGGAACGTCTCGGGTTGCCCGCCGATATCGACCACGACGCCGGTGACCGCGGTGCCCGCGGGGTTCGTCTCGAGCCTGACCGCCTCGGCGCCGATGAGCAGGGTCACATTTGAGTGCTCGAGCGCCGGGCGGACGGAGATGACCTCGGCGTCGGACTTGGCGTGCACCACGCACGGGAACCCATCGCAGTCGTCGCAGCGGACGCACTTCGAGTACGGCATATTGCCTTCGTCGAGCAGGATGCCGCACGGCGCGTGGAACGGGTGAAGGCCAGCCTTCTCGAGGTCGTCTGAGAGCTGCTGGATCCGCGGCTCGTGCGAGACAGCCGGGAACGGGTACGGGGCGCTCGACGGCGGCTCGGTCGGATCCTCCCCGCGGGCCCCGTGGACCTGGTAGAGCTGCTCGGCCTTGGTGTAGTACGGCTCCATGTCCTCGTAGGCGATGGGCCACGCCGGCGAAATCCCGTCGCGGTGATGGAGCTCGCCGAAGTCCTCGGCCCGCAGCCGGTAGAGCGCGGCCCCGTACAGCTTGGTCGCGCCGCCGACGTAGTAGTGCACCTGCGGCTGGAACGCTTCGCCGTCTGAGTAGTACCAGGTGTCGGGCGAGACGTACCGGCCGTCGACGAACACCGCCTGGGCCTGCCAGTTCTGCGGCTCGCGGCGGAGCCAGCCGCCGCGCTCGAGCAGCAGGATCCGCTTGCCCGACGGCGCCAGGTGGCGGACCAGCGTGCCGCCGCCCGCGCCGCTCCCGATCACGATCACGTCGTAGTCACTCATGCGCCCAGCTCCTCGAGCCGTTCGGCGACGATGATCCGGCCGGCGGCCTCGACCAGCGCCAGGTGCGAGAACGCCTGCGGGAAATTCCCCAGATGTCGGCCCGTCCCGACGTCGAACTCCTCCGCGTACAGCATCAACGGCGAGGCGACCTTGATCAGCCGCGTCATCAGATCGCGGGCGCGCTGCATCTCGCCGATGACCGCCAGCGCCGACACCAGCCAGAACGAGCAGATCACGAACGTCCCCTCCTTCCCCGACAGGCCGTCGTCGGTCTCGTCCGTGCGGTACCGCAGCACGAACCCGTTCTCGGTCAGCTCGTCGGCGATCGCGAGCACGCTCGCGCGCATCCGCTCGTCATCGCCGGGGAGGAACCCGAAGATCGCCGCCAGCAGCGTCGAAGCGTCGAGCGACTCGGTCCCGTAGTGCTGGACGAGGACGCCGCGCTTATCGACTCCGTGCTCGAGGATGTCGGCCTTGATCTCGGCCGCGACCTCGTTCCACTCGGCGGCCAGGGCGGTCTCGCCGCGTATTCCCGCGAGCTTGCCGGCCCGGTCCATCGCGACCCAGCACATCAGCTTCGAGGACACGTAGTGCTGCGGCTTTCCGCGGGCCTCCCAGATCCCCTGGTCCGGCTGTTTCCAGACCGACTTGGCGCACTCGGCCTGGTCGTGGATCAGCGGCCACAGCCGGCGCGGCAGCCGCTGGCTTCGGCGCGTGTGCAACAGCACCGAATCGAGCGCGGCGCCGAACACGTCGTTCTGGCGCTGGTTGAACGCACCGTTGCCGGTCCTCACCGGGCGGGCGCCGCCGTAGCCTGAGAGATCCTCGAGGAGCTCCTCGGTGAGGTCCCGGCGGCCGTCGATCCCGTACATGATCTGCAGCCCGCCGTCGTCGTTGCGGTCGAGGTCGGCGATGAACTGCATGAACTCATCCGCCTCCCAGTCGAGGTCGAGGTAGTGGAGCGCCTGGAGCGTGAACGTCGAGTCCCGGATCCAGGTGTAGCGGTAGTCCCAGTTGCGTTCCCCACCAGGCGTCTCGGGGAGCGAGGTGGTCAGCGCGGCCACGGTCGCGCCCGTCGGCATATACGTCAGTCCCTTGATCGCGAGCGCCGAGCGCTGGATCAGCGGACGGAACTCGTGGTCGGGGATGCGCGCCCGCGCCAACCAATGGCGCCAGAACCGCGTCGTCGCCTCGAGCTGCGCGTTGGCCTCCTCGACGGTGGTCGGAACCGGCGCGTCGTCGTCCCACGACAGAGAGCAGAACAGCTCCTCCCCCTCGTGGAGCACGTGCCGGGCGCGGACGTGATTGGCCTCCACCCCGAGCAGCAAGTCCGTCTGAACACGCATCGACTGGCCAGCCCCGGCGGCGTCCGCGCGGTGACGGTCCGTCGTCAGCGTCCACTCGGGGAACACGCGGCCGTAGTCGAACCCCGGCTCGCACACGAGCTCGATCTCCACGCTGCCCTCGATGCACTTGACCGTCCTGACGAGGACGTGGTTGGCGTCCTCGTCGGTTGGCGGGCGGGTATGCGGGGTGATCTTGTCCTCGCCCCGGCGAGGGCCCATCGTGAGCGCGTCGTGGACCGTCGCCCACCCGGACGGCGTCTTCCACACCGTGACGAGGGTGTTGGTCCCCGGTAGGTAGTCGCGGCCGCTCGGGACGTTGATCCCGAACGGGCCGAGGCGGAACGCGCCGGCGCCGCGGTCGAGCAGCGAACCGAACACGCTCGGCGAGTCGAACCTCGGGATGCAGAGCCAGTCGATCGTCCCGTCGGGCGCGACCAGCGCGCCCGTGTGGCAATCCGACAGAAACGCGTAATCGGCGATCGGCGTGAACGGCGACGGGGCGGCGGCGCTCTGAGGCATCGAGACGACCGTGCCGGTGGCCGCCGCCGCGGTCTCGGCGGCGCCGTGGCCGTCGCGCTGGGCGCTCTTCTTGGCCTTGGACGTGCTCATGACACCACCCACGGCCCGTGCCAGCCGCCCACGCCCCGAACGAGCTCGTCGGCTTCCGCGGGCCCCCATGTTCCCGGCGCGTAGGCGTGAACCGGGGGTGGTTGCTCGACCAGCGGCATCATGATCCGCCAGGTCTCCTCGACGCTGTCCTGGCGGGTGAACGGCGCGCTGTTGCCCTCCATCGCCGCCTGCAGGAGCACCTCGTAGGGCGTGGGACCCTCGCCACCCTCAGCCTCGAACTCCATGTCGAGCGTGATCTCCTGCGGGCCGCCCTTGTCGGCGCGGTGAGCGTCGAGGGTCAGGCGGATGCCCGTGATCGGGTCGAGCTTGATCACGAGCTGGCTCTGGACCGGCGCCCGGTTTCCGAGCGACGGAAGGAACCCCAGGCGCGGCGGCCGGCGGAACACCACCCGCACCTCGGTCTGGGTGACCGGCAGCCGCTTGCCGGTGCGGATGAACCAGGGAACCCCAGCCCACCGCCAGTTGTCGACCTCGAGCCGGAGCGCCGCATAGGTCTCGGTGGTCGAACCGGACGCGACGCCGTCGATGTCGAGGTAGCCGTCGTACTGTCCGCGGACGTAGTGCGCCGGGTCCGCGTCGGGCATCGAACGGAACAGCGCGAACTTCGCATCCTTGAGCGTGCCCGGGTCGTTCCCGGCGGGGGCCTCCATCGCGGAGGCCGCCAGCAGCTGCATGAGATGGTTGACGACCACGTCGCGGAGCGCGCCGACGGGATCGTAGAAATGGCCGCGGTCCTCGACCCCGAAGGCCTCGGCCATCGTGATCTCAATCGCCGCGATGTGGTTGCGGTTCCAGACCGGCTCGAGGTTCGAGTTCGCGAAGCGGAGATAGAGGAACTCGTCGAGCCCCATCTTCCCGAGGAAGTGGTCGATCCGGTACAGCTGCGACTCGTCGATGTACTGGTGTATCTCGGCCGCGAGCTCCCGCGCGGACTCGAGATCGTGGCCGAACGGCTTCTCGACGACCACGCGCCCGGACTTGGTCAGGCCGGCGTCGGTCAACCCTTTGATCACGCGGCCGAACAGGAACGGCGGGATCTCGAGATAGAAGACCGGGCACTTGGGGTCACCAACCGCGCCGGCGACACGCTCGTACGTCCCGGCGTCGTCGAAGTCACCGCTGACATACGACATCCGGCCCGTGAGCCGATCGAACACGGCCTCGTCGATCTGCTCGCCGGAGCTCTCGATCGCCGCGCGGGCGTGGCTGCCTAGATCCTCCTCCGACCAGTCGCTGACGGCGACGCCCACGATCGGGCAGTGCAAGAGCCCTCGCTGCTCCAGGCGGTAGAGCGAGTGGAACGTCATCACCTTGGCCAGATCTCCGGTGATCCCGAAGATCACGAACACGTCCGCCACCTGCCCCTCGGCAGATGCGGCGCCCGGGCGAAGACCGACCGCAGTAGTCATAAAGCTCGTCCTTCTGTGGGGGGGACAACCGGCGGCTCGGATGCTCGAACCGGCGGCGGCACCCGGCATCACCTCATCTGGGTGAAACCCACCGCCACGTGCGCCGGCGACGTAATAAAGAGGCGAACATCCGAAGGGCGTACTGTTTGCAACGAGTTGCAGTCCAACCCAGGTTCATAGGCACCGCCCACGCACCGAAAATCGTCCACCGGGGTCCGGTTTGAGTCGTGAGTAGCGAGATCGCTGCGACCAAGTCTCAGAGGAACGCGCTCGAGCACGCCGGGCCGCTCGGTGGCGGGCCAGTTCCCGCGCAGCTGGTTCGGGTGCGGCACGGGCTGGAGCATCGCTGGGCGTCGGTGCCGCTCGCCCTTCGCCTGGTCGGCATCGCGGTCGTCGGCGCGTCCGCCGCGACCGCGGTGGGGCTCCTCACCGCGGCGAACCCCGCTGCGGAGCCCGGCGGTCTGGCGGTCGAGCTGCGGGTCGTGCTGATCTCGGCGCTCATCGCCGCGGGCATCTACGCGCAAACGAGCAAGGTCCAGGCGCGTATGGGCGGGCTGCTGGTGGCCGCCGGGCTGCTGTCGTCGCTGTGGCTTCTCAGCGGTTCGCGGGATCGGTTCTTGTTCAGCGTCGGGGTGGTGTTCACCGGCTTGATGCCGCTGCTGTTCGCCTATCTGATGCTGGCGCATCCGACCGGGCGTCTGCCGTCCAACACCGAGCGGCGGTTCCTGTGGCTGACCGGGGCGGTGCTGGCGGTCTTGTGGCTGCTGGTAATCGTGATGACGAGCCAGCCGCCGCTCCGGACCGCCTTGCTCCAGTGCAGCCCGCACTGCCCGAGCAACGTGTTCACGCTGGGCTCCGGGAGCGTCCCAGTGTTCGCGGTGCAAGCTGTCATCGTCCTGGAGTGGCTCGCGGTGACGTGGGGCACCCCGGTGATCGTGGCCCGGCGGGCGCGCCTCGCCCCCGTGCCGGTGCGGCGGTCGCTGACACCGGTGTGGGTCACGGCGACGGCCGCCGCGGTCCTGTTGACGGCGAGCCTGGCTTTCCACGTCGCCGGCGGACATGCGTGGGTGACCCTCTGGGCGATCTACATCGCACTCGTAGGGGTCCTGCCGCTGGCGATCCTCGTCGGCCTCGCCAACGAACGCGCGTTCATGGGACAGGCGCTGGCCGAGTTCGTGAGCGAGCTCGCCAGGGTGCCCGCGGCTGACCCCGAGGCACTGATGGCAGCTGCGCTCCGGGACCCGTCGCTGAGGATCGTCTACCGCCGGCCGGGTCGGGCGGCGTACGTGTACTCGGCCGGCGCGCCGGTCGAGGACCTGCCCGACGACCGCGCGGTCACGTGGATCGAGCGCGACCACGAGCCGGTGGCGGCGGTCACCTACGACTCCGACCTCGCGGGCTACGAGCAGTTCGTCCAGGCCGCCGGCGCCGCTGCGCAGATCCGCCTCGAGAAGACACAGCTCGAAGCCGACCTCAAGGCCTCGACGGCCGACCTGGCCTCGTCGCGAACCCGGCTCATCGGAATGGCCCACGCCGAGCGCCGCCGGCTCGAGCGCGACCTTCACGACGGCGTCCAGCAGCATCTCGTCGGTCTGCGCATCAAGCTCGACATGGCCACCGAGACGCTGAAGGACGACCTGGAGCGGGGCGAGCGCGCGCTGGCGTCGGTCGGACGCCAGATGGATGACGTGCTCCAGGAGCTCCGCCAGCTCGCGCGCGGCATCTACCCGTCGCTGCTGAACGAGTGCGGTCTGCGGGAGTCGCTGCGGGCCGCGGCCCGGAGCTCCCCGCTGGCCGTCTCCGTCCGCGCCGCCGGGATCGGGCGCTACCCGGAGGAAATCGAGGTCGCGGTGTACTTCTGCTGTCTCGAGGCGCTCCAGAACGTCGTCAAGCACGCCGGCCCCGACGCGACCGCGATCGTGTCGCTCTCGCGCGACGGGCCGTGGCTGTGCTTCGAGGTCCACGACACCGGCGTGGGATTCGACCCCTCCGAAGTCGGCCTCGCCAGCGGGGTCGTGAACATGCGCGACCGTATCGACGCGGTCGGCGGGGTGCTCGAGGTCACGGGCCGGCGCGGAAGGGGAACCTCGGTTCGGGGGCGCGTGCCGGTCGGGTAGACACCTGCACGCCACCTTGCCCGCACGGGGAATGGCGGCGACGCTACGCCAGTACCCGTGCGCGAAAGGAACAACTGATGTGTCGCTGGCTCGCCTATTCCGGTTCACCAATCCTGCTCGAGAAAGCGCTGTACTCGCCCGTCCATTCCCTGATCGACCAGAGCCTGCACTCCGAACTCGGGGCGGAGGCGACGAACGGGGACGGGTTCGGCGTGGGCTGGTACGACGACCAGCCGACCCCGGGGGTGTTTCGCAGCATCGAGCCTGCCTGGAACGACCAGAACCTCCGCGAGCTGGCGGCGCACGTCACCTCCGGCCACTTCTTTGCGCACATCCGGGCTGCGATCGGTTCTCCCGTACAGCAGACGAACTGCCACCCCTTCCGGCACGGCCAGTGGCTGTTCATGCACAACGGGTATGTCGCGGAGCTTCCGCGGGTTAGGCGGGACCTGCTCCTCGCGGTCGATGAATCGCTGTTCCCGGAGATCACCGGAACCGCGGACACGGAGCTCCTGTTCCATCTCGCGCTGAGCTTCGGCCTCGAGAGCGACCCGCCGGACGCCGTCGCGCGGACGATCGGGCTGGTCGAGGATGTCGGTCGGCGCAAGGGCGCCGAGTTCCCGTTCCAGGGCACGATCGCGACCACGGACGGTGAGCGCATGTGGGCGTTCCGCTACTCGAGCGAAGGCAAGTCGCGGTCGCTGTTCTACAGCCGCGACATCACCGCGGTCCGCAAGCTCGCTCCGGACCGAGAGGTCCTGTTCGAGGTATCCGACGACTCGCGACTGGTCGTGTCTGAGCCCGTCGGCGATCTGCCCGGGGCGTGGGCCGAGGTCCCCGAGGGGTCGTACGGGGTGGTCGGTGGCGGCGACGAACAGCTGCGTCCGTTCAAGCCGAAGGCGCCGGTGATTCAGGTCGCGGTACCCGCGTAGCGCGGTCCGGGTCTATTCGACGCCCGGTACCGGGCGGCCGTTCTCGAGATAAACGCATTGTTGTGCGCCGGCGCTCTCGGACAGGCGCCGGCGGAGCGGACCACTGAGAAGCTCGAGCGCCTCGTCGAGCACGGCGAGCCGGTGATCGGAGATCTCCGATTCCTGGAGCACGACCGCCGTGAGACTCACGTCCGAGAACGCGCCGCAGTCGAACAGAAACCGCACACCACCGGGCCGGTCGGGCTTCGGGGTGAGGAAGTCGACGCACACGAGCCGTCCGTGCTCGACCACCAGCCCGCACTCCTCGCGGGTCTCACGCCGGCAGGCGTCCCAGGGCGACTCTCCGCCTGGATCGATCTGGCCGCCGGGGATCGTCCACCCCTTCTTGTAGGTCGGCTTCAGGATGAGCAGCCGTCCGTCCGTGCTGTGGATCAACGCTCCCGCCGACGCCGGAATCCGGGGTGGCTCGGGCGGGAGGTCGGTCAAGCGGTGGTCAGCGAGCTCGTGCTCGGGGCGGCGTCCGGCGCGGTCATGGGCTCGGCAGCCGGCGTCCCCATTGCGAGCAGGGACTCGAGGAGCGCGAGCATCTTGGCGTGCGTCCGATCGTCGTGGGTCGAGAGCGAGCGCACGGCGCTGGCGCCGAGGACGTCGAGCGGCGGCTTCGGGCCGATCGCGCGCAGCCGGGCCGGGAGCAGGAAGTGCGTCCAACGCCGCGTCTTGGAGTGGGCCGTCCAGGCGCTGACGTGCTCGACGCGGAGACGCTCGAGCTCGGCCGATCCCCTGCTCCCGACGACCTTCGCGGCGTAGCCGTAGAGATCCTGGCGGCGGCGGTCGTCGACCGAGTCGTTGTAGGCCCGCAGCAGCGAGGCGATCACCGGGCACACCGACGCGGGGTGGTCGCTGAACGGCTCGTCGGCGAGCATCGAGGCCAGCTCCATGACGCAGGCGCCGTGCTCCTTGGACGTGTGCTTGCCCTTGCTAAGTCTGATCGTTTGGTATGTGACTGGGCCCATTACGACCTTCCTATCGTGTTGGTTGTGATGCTGATTGGCGGCGGCTCACTCTCCGACGGCCGCCAGCTCGTCGGCGGGAGTCCTCAGGCCTCCGGCGATCAGGAGCAGCAGCGCCACCGTGCCCGTCCAGCCGGTCTGGTGGCTCGCCCCGATACCGGCGCCGTTGTCGCCGTGGAAGTACTCGTGGAACGGGATCAGGTCGTGCCAGTGCTCGTCGGTCTGGAACGTTTCGATGCCGCCGAACACCGGCCGGCGCCCGTTCTCGTCCTCGCTGAACGTTGTCGTGAGGCGGCCTGATATCTCGGCGGCGATCTCGAGCAGAGTCAGCTCGCGTCCCGAGCCGGTCGGGCACTCGACCTTCAGCCGATCGCCGTAGTAGCGGTGCAGCTGGATGAGCCCGCGCAGGATCACCAGGTTCATCGGAAACCACACCGGGCCCCGCCAGTTCGAGTTCCCGCCGAACATCCCGGTGTCGGACTCCGCGGGCAGATAGTGAACGTTGTACTCCTGGCCAGCCCAGTCGAACACGACCGGCTGTTCGAGATGGCGGCGGGAGATCGACCGGATCCCGTGAGGCCCCAAAAACTCGTTTTCGTCGAGCATGACCGCGAGGATCCGCCGCAGGCGCACCTCGTCGACGAGTGAGGTCATGCGCCTGCCCTCTGGGCTCGGCCCCGGCAGGTGGGCGAGCTGGGGCAGCGAATCCGAGAAGCGGTCGACGAACTCGGTCAACAGGTCGAACATCCCGGGATAACGCGCGACCACATCGGGCTCGAACACCGTGGCCGCGCACATCGGCAAGAGACCCACCAGCGAGCGGACCTTCAACTCGATCGTTTGGCCGTCGGGCATCCGCATCACGTCGTAGTAGAAGCCGTCGTGCTCGTCCCACAGGGTGGAGTCGCCCTCCGGCGGGTTCATCGCGACCGATATCCACGTGAAGTGCGCGATGAACTTCAGCGCCATGTCGATGTAGGCGGGCTGGCGGCGGGCGAGCTCGATCGCGATCTGGAGCATCCACTGGCAGTACAGGGCCATCCAGGCGGTTCCGTCCGCCTGCTCGAGCTGGCCGCCGCCCGGTAGCGGCGCCGAGCGATCGAAGATGCCGATGTTGTCCAACCCGAGGAATCCGCCCTGGAACAGGTTGCGGTCGTCCGGATCCTTGCGGTTCACCCACCACGTGAAGTTGGTCAGGAGCCGATCGAACACCCGAGCCAGGAACTCGCCGTCGCCCTCGCCGCGGATCTCGGCTTCGCGTTCGTAGACGTACAGCGCCGCCCACGGCGTCACCGGCGGGTTGACGTCGCCGAAGTTCCACTCATACGCAGGGATCTGGCCGTTCGGGTGCAGGTAACGGGTCTTGAGCAGGAGCTCCACCTGCTCCTTGGCGAAATCGACGTCGACGAGCGACAGCGGCGCGCAGTGGAAGGCCAGGTCCCAGGCGGCAAACCACGGGTACTCCCACTTGTCCGGCATCGAGATGATGTCGCCGGCGATCATGTGGAACCACTGGACGTTCCGGACCCCGCTCGCCGGCGCGTTCGGCCCCCACGGATCGACGCCGTGCTCGCGCAGCCAGCGGTGAACGTCGTACTCGTAGTACTGCTTGCCCCACAACATGCCAGACAGCGACTGGCGCATGACCATCGCCTGGTCGTCGGTCAGCGCCGGCGGGATCACCGTGGCGTAGAACTCGTCGGCATCGCTCCGCCTGTCCTTCATCACGAGGTCGAATCCAGTGCCTAACAGTCCGGCGGCGGCGGCGTCCGCGCCGGCGCCGTCCCCGGCGGCGCCGTCGCTTCCGGCCGGGCTGGCGGTCGCGGTCAGCCGCAGACGGATCTGCGCGCTCTGCCCCGGTTCGATTTCGAGAACGTGGAGGGCGGCGACCTTGGTGCCGGTCCGCTCAGGGTTGACGGCGCCCTGCGCGCCCCCCACGACGTAGTCGTTGATCCCGTCCTTTACGTACGGGGAGGCGTTCGGCGCGCCGAACAGGCGCTGATTGTTGGTCTCGTTCTCGCAGAACAGGAGCTCTGCGGACGAGTCGGCCCGCAGCAGCCACTCCCCGAGCTCGTGATGGCTCGCGCTCACCGTGCCCGCATCGACGACCGACAGCGTCGGCTTGGGGACATCGTCGCCCCACGACCAGGTGTTGCGGAACCAGAGCGTGGGGACGAGATGCAGCGCCGCCGGGTCGGGGCCGCGGTTGTAGGCGGTGACGAGCATCAGGATGTCGTCGGGGGCCGCCTTGGCATATTCGACGACCACGTCGAAGTACCGGTTGTCGTCGAACACGCCGGTGTCGAGTAGCTCGTACTCCATGTCCTGCTTGCCGCGGCGCGCGTTCGTGGCGACGAGATCCGCGTACGGGAACGCGCGCTGCGGATACTTGTAGTGGCACTTCAGATAGGAGTGGGTGGGGGTGCTGTCGAGGTAGAACCAGTACTCCTTGACGTCCTCGCCGTGGTTGCCCTCGCCGTTCGAGAGCCCGAACATCCGCTCCTTCAGGATCGGGTCGGCGCCGTTCCACATCGCAAGCGCGAGGCACAGCCGCTGGCGCTCGTCGCAGACGCCGGCGATGCCGTCCTCGCCCCACCGATATGCCCGCGAGCGCGCGTGCTCGTGCGTGAAGTAGTTCCAGGCGTCGCCGTCCGCGCTGTAGTCCTCGCGGACTGTGCCCCATTGGCGTTCTGACAGGTACGGCCCCCACGCCTTCCAGGGTGCCGTGCCCTCGCGAGCCTGCTCGAGGCGCGCGTGCTCCGGGGTCCTGGGTGCGTTCGGACGCACGGCCATTTCGATGCGCAGTCTCCCGGCCGCCGGCCGAACATGCAACGGTGTCCGCACCAGGTGGCGCCGGGTGCCCACCGGTGTCCGACTCCCGCGGCTCTCGACCGGCCGGAAAAACGTGGTGAGAGCTTCCCGGAAGATGGGTGCCGGCCCTCTTGACCGGGATTGGTCGGCGATGCGACGCTCACGCAAAATGAAGCAGGTCGAACCCGAGCGGGTTGGGCGGGCGCTGCGCCAGATGGCCGAGGATCTGGTGACCGAGCGGCGACGCGTGGTACTGCTCCAACGCGAGAACCGGCAGCTGAAGACCGAACTCGACGAACTTCGACGTGTCGTGGCCGAGCAGGTCCCGCCCGCGCGGGTGGATACTTCGGTCAGCGACCTGGGCCGACACCCCCGCGTATCGGACTAGGTCCCGACGACACGATGGCCACAGCGTCCACAACCCGCCGGCTCGAGCCGGCTCCGCGCGCGCCGCTCGGTGCCCGTGACGACGGGGCCGGCACGAGCTTCGCGCTGTTCTCGAGCGTTGCCGACGCGGTCGAGGTGTGCCTGTTCGACGAGACGGGACGAGAGCACAGGTTCGACCTCGAGCAGGGCGAGGCGTGCGTGTGGCACGGCTACCGGCTCGGCGTCGCGGCGGGCCAGCGATACGGCTTCCGGGTCCACGGGCCGTGGGATCCGCCTTCGGGGGCGCGTTGCAACCCGGCCAAGCTGCTGCTCGACCCCTACGCCCGGGCTGTCGCGGGCGAAGTGGGGTGGAATCCGGCGGTGTATGGGCACGTGCCGGGCGACCCCGATCGACCCGACGGCAACGACTCGGCGCCGTTCGTGCCGCGTTCGGTCGTGGTCGCGGCCGAATTCGACTGGGGCGACGACGAGCGGCCGGGTCACGCGATGGCGGACTCGATCTTCTACGAGGTCCACGTCAAGGGATTCACGAAGCTCCATCCGGACGTGCCCGAGGAGCTGCGCGGGACGTACGCCGGCGTCGCCCACCCGGCCGCGGTGGCGCACCTGAAACGGCTGGGCGTGACGGCGGTGGAGTTGCTGCCGGTTCACCAGTTCGTACATGACGCCCAGCTCGTCGCGCGCGGGCTGCGGAACTACTGGGGTTACCAGTCGATCGGGTACTTCGCGCCGCACAACGGGTACTCCTCGCGCGGCGACGCCGGCGGCCAGATCGACGAGTTTCGCCGGATGGTCCGCGCGCTTCACGCGGCCGGGCTCGAGGTGATTCTCGACGTCGTGTTCAACCACACCGCCGAGGGCAACGAATCGGGCCCGACGCTGTGCTTCCGCGGAATCGACAACGCCGCGTACTACCGGCTCGCCGAGGACCGATCGCGCTACGTCGATGACACCGGCGTCGGCAACACCGTCGACCTCCACCAACCCCAGCCGCTGCGGCTCGTGATGGACTCGCTTCGCTACTGGGTGGAGGAGATGCATGTGGACGGTTTCCGCTTCGACCTTGCGGCAGCGCTCGGGCGCGGGGTCAGCGATTTCGACCCGCACGGGTCTTTCCTTGAGGCGATCGGTCAGGACCCGGTGCTGTCCGGGGTGAAGTTGATCGCCGAGCCGTGGGACACCGGCTGGGGCGGATACGACCTCGGGCAGTTCCCGGCCGGGTGGAGCGAGTGGAACGGCAAATTCCGTGACACGATGCGCGACTTCTGGCGCGGTGCGGAGGGAGCGCTCCCGGGTCTGGCTACGCGGATCAGCGGCTCGCGGGATCTGTTCGGTCACGGTGGTCGGCGACCGACCGCGTCGGTCAACATCGTCACGGTCCACGACGGGTTCACGCTCGCGGACCTCGTGAGCTACAACGCCAAGCACAACGAGGCCAACGGCGAGGACAATCGAGACGGCAGCGACGACAACCGCAGCTGGAACTGCGGAGTGGAGGGACCGACGGACTCCGCCGCTGTCCTCGCCCTCAGGGCTCGTCAGCGGAGGAACTTCCTCGCCACCCTGTTCCTGTCAGAGGGGCCACCGCTGCTGCTCGGAGGCGACGAGTTCGCGCGGACGCAGAACGGCAACAACAACGCGTACTGCCAGGACGACGAGCTGAGCTGGTTCGACTGGACCGCTGTGCCGGCCAACGCCGACCTCGTCGAGTTCACCGCACGCCTGTGTCGCCTGAGGGAGCAGCACCCGGTGTTCCGCCGCCGCCAGTTCTTCACGGGCACACCCGCCCACGAGCAGGAGCGCGACGATCTCGACTGGTACCGACCCGACGGGCTCCCGATGACCGGTCAGGACTGGGGTGCGGTGTACGCCAGGGCCGTGACCGTGGCGCTGAGTGGAGCGACCGGCGACGACACCCCGCCCGACGACCCGTTCCTGATCCTGCTCAACGCGTGGTGGGAACCGCTCGACTTCACGATTCCCGAGCCGCTGCGGACGCTGGCGTGGGTGATCGAGGTCGATACGGCCACGCCGGACGCGGCCGGAAGCACCGTCGATCCGGAGGCGCCGGTGTCGCTGACCGGTCGCTCGCTGACGCTCCTTCGGAGCCCGCGCCCGGGCTCGCCGCGCGCGGATCCGGCCGGTTAGGCGACCGATGGCCAGCCTGGGGCGGCGGCTTGATCCGGTCGCGACGCGTGTCCGGTCGCTCGTCA
Organism: uncultured Solirubrobacterales bacterium; assembly: GCA_963709205.1. Taxonomy (GTDB): domain Bacteria; phylum Actinomycetota; class Thermoleophilia; order Solirubrobacterales; family Solirubrobacteraceae; genus Palsa-465. The sequence continues at coordinate 211,002 of CAVPVP010000008.1, read as the reverse complement.
CGGCGATTCAGGAGAACGACGAGGCGAAGATCGAGGAGGCGGTGCTGCGCGTGAGCCGCTCGCGGCGGGCGTTGGCGCCGCTCGCGTTCGCCGTGGGCGCGTTCGTGCTGCTGTTCGACGGGCTGAGGTTGCTCGTGTCCAACTGGCGGCTCACGCTAGTAACAATCCTCCCCGCGATGTGGATCTGGGTGGCGATGTACGACCTTAAAGGGCACCTGCTTCACGGTCGCTCGCTCCACGTGATCCGGGGTCCGATCCTGATCCCGATCTGCATAGTGATCATCGCGATCACGATGGGGGCGTTCTTCCTGAACGCGGTGTTCGCGTTCGCGATCGCCAAGCCCGGCCGGCCCGAGGTCCGGCCCGGGGTCGCGGAAGCGAGGAGGCATCTCACGCCGATACTGGTCTCGGGCGCGGTCGTCGGCGCCCTGCTCGCGTTCTCGACGATGATCGTGACGCGCTGGGGTCGCCCGTGGTTCGGGATCATCCTCAGCGTCGTGGTCGGGCTGATGATGCTCAGCTACGTCGCGGTGCCGGCGCGCCTCATCGGCGGAAAGCCGAGACAGTCGAGGCGCGACAAGCTGACGGCCAGCGCGGTGGGAGGAGCGATCGGCGCGACCGTGTGCACGCCGCCCTACCTGCTCGGGCGGCTGGGCCTCCTGATGCTTGGCTCGAAGGCCCTGTTCATACCCGGGATCTTCGTGTTCGCCCTCGGGATAACGCTCCAGGCAGGCGCCACCGGCGCGGTCCGGGCGATCAAGATGAGCGTGAGCCTGACCGCGGGCCGCGCGCTCCGCGCAGCGCCGGCCGACCCCGTGTGAGAGATTTCAGCGGCGATGCCGGAGGAGGCCAAGCCGACCAGTCCGCAGAACTCGGACGTCACCCGCCGCACCTGGCTCGCGGCCGAGCGGACGTGGCTTGCCTGGTGGCGTACCGGGATCGGCGCGTCCGCGGTCGCGGTCGCGGTCGGCCGGATCATCCCGGAGCTGACCCACGGCGCCCGGTGGCCGTTCCGGGTGCTGGGAATCGCCTACGGCCTGATCGCGATCGCGGTGCTCATTTTCGGCGGCGTCCGCCAGCAGCGAACTGCGGATGCGCTCCGCCGCGGCAGCTACAACGAGCTGTCCTCGCCACTGGTGTTGTGGCTGACTGCCGCCGGGGTCGCCGTCTCGCTCGGCGCGGTGATCCTGGTCGCGATCAGGTTGTGAGTGGTCCTGACCGGCGCGCCGCGCGCCAGCTCTCCGGCGCGTATGAGCTGCGCACCGCTTCGACGTAGGGGACTGGGCTGACCACGCCCCGCAGCTCGCGCTGGACGTGCGGCTCGACCGTGGGCTTCGAGGTGCCGCCGTTCTCCTCGCCCCACAGGAACGTCACCTCGGTGCCCGGCTGGGCGTAGCCGGCGTCGACGACGGCGAGCGTGCTCGGTCTCGTCGAACATGGTCACGATCGTGTCCGCCACATCGTCGTTCAGCGCCAGCGTCACGCTCTGGCGATGCTCGTCGTCAGCCATCTGCTCGAGCGCCTCGCGCCCGATGAAGTCGTGGTCGAACTTCACGAGGTGTCCGTAGCCGAGGTCTCACGGCGTGAAGTAGTAGTCCTCGAGCTACGTGGGCGAGAGTCGCGCCTGAGGCTCGGCTCGACGGTGGCGGGCGAACATCTCCTGGGCCCAGCGATACCCCCTGCGATCCGCCAGCGACGTTCGAATCCGGGCCACGGCCGCAGGCGGTTCCATCTGGAGCGGCCCCTCCGGCGGTAGCACCAGCGGGTATAGGAGGGCCGCCGCGGTCAGATCGGCGACGGTGAAGCGGTCGCCGACGAGGTACTGCCGGTCGCCGAGCTCTGACTCCAGGTGGTCGAGTGCGGCGGTGACGCTGCGGAGCGCGTCGTCTGCCCGATGGTCATTCGCGGTCTGGTAGCGCACAGCGGTGAAGCCCCGGCCGTAGGCGCCGGCGAACCGGCGGTAGCGTCTTAGGGGAACGGGGATCTGGGAGGCGGCCAGGTCGTCGAATAGCTCTCGCTCGCCGCGGAGGGCGTGAAATACGAACTGCCGAATGTCCGGGCCGAGCCGCTCGTCGAACCAGTCCTCGAGGTCGAGTGCGCGCCGGCGCTCGTCGGGGTCGGTGGGATACAGGGGCGGATCGGGACAGGCGTCCTCGAGGGCGGCGATGATCGCGGTCGAGTCACCGATCGTGCGGCCGTCGAGCTGGAGTATGGGCAGCGTGTAGTGGCGGCCGCGGGTGATCACCATCGCGATCGGGATGTGAACGCCGCCGATGAGGGCTCGGCGGCGGTGCGCGACGCGCTTGTGATCGAAGGCCCAGCGGACCTTCTCGCTGTAGTGGGATACCGGGAGGTGCCAGAGGAGCGGACGACTCATCTCGCGCACATACTGCCGGGACAGCAGCCGTCCGGTCGCAGCCCCGGCGATCCCATTAGCGGCTAATATAAGCGCCTCATGAAGCCCTCCAGCGTCGACCGCCGCAGCAGCCAGCTGGACGACATCGCGGAGGCGCTCCCGCAGCGCAGCGCGGCGCTGTCGAGATTGTTTTTGACCCGGAGTAGCGTGTGCGTGTCGCGCACCGAGGTCGGGGTGCTGCGCAATCTCCGCGAGGGCCCGCGCCGAATCACCGAGCTGGCGGCCGAGGAGCGCGTGACCCAGCCGGCGATCACATTGCTGGTGAATCGGCTGGCCGAGCGCGACTGGGTCAAGCGAGTTCCCGATCCGAGCGACGGACGGGCGGTGCTGGTCAGTCTTACTCCGGTTGGCGAAGAGGCGTTCGAGCAGCTGCGGGCCGAGTACCGCGCGCTCCTGCACGAGGAGATGGCGACGCTCGACGACACCGAGGTCGAGACGCTCGCGGCCGCGGTCGAGATCCTCGATCGTCTGATCGAGAGGCTTTCACGGTGAGCGCTGCGGTGAGGTTGTCGCGGTGAGCGCGGTCGTGGGGGCGAACGGGGGCCCGCCGCGGGCGCACCCAGACCGCTACAAGTGGATCGCGCTGTCGAACACCACCCTCGGGATCTTGATGGCGGTGATCAACCAGTCGATCGTGATCATCGCGCTCCCGGCGATCTTCCGCGGGATTCACCTGAACCCACTGATCCCGTCGAACACGAGCTACCTGCTGTGGATGCTCCTCAGCTTCATGGTCGTGATGGCGGTGCTGGTCGTGAGCCTCGGCCGGGTCGGGGACATATTCGGCCGGGTGCGGATGTACAACCTCGGCTTCGCGGTGTTCACCGCCGGCTCGATCCTGCTGTCGGTGACGTGGCTCCAAGGGAGCGCGGGCGCGTTATGGATGATCGTGATGCGCGTCGTGCAGGGGATCGGCGCGGCGTTCCTGATGGCGAACTCCTCGGCGATCCTCACCGATGCGTTCCCGGCCGAGGAACGCGGACTCGCGCTCGGAATCAACATGGTCGCCGCAATCGCCGGATCGTTCATCGGACTTGTACTTGGCGGTGTGCTCGCACCCGTGGCGTGGCGGCTGGTGTTCCTGGTATCGGTGCCGTTCGGGCTGTTCGGCACCGTCTGGGCCTACCTGAAGCTCGAAGAGCGAGGGATCCGCAGGCCCGCGAAGATCGACTGGTGGGGCAACGTCACGTTCGCGGTCGGGCTGATCGCGGTCCTCGTCGGGATCACGTACGGGATCCTGCCCTACGGCGGCCACAGCATGGGCTGGACGGCCCCGGGAGTGATCGCCGCGCTCGCCGGTGGCATCGTCCTGCTAGCGGCGTTCGTCGTGATCGAGCGTCGCGTCGCCGCGCCGATGTTCCGGCTCGATCTGTTCAAGATCCGGGCGTTCAGCGGCGGAAGCGTGGCCACGTTCCTGGCCGCGCTGTCCCGCGGCGGGCTGATGTTCATGCTGATCCTGTGGCTCCAGGGGATCTGGCTGCCGCTGCACGGCTACAGCTTCAAGGACACCCCGCTGTGGGCCGGCATCTACATGCTCCCGCTGTCGGCCGGGTTCCTGATCGCCGGGCCGATCTCCGGGCGGCTGGCCGACCATTTCGGCGCGCGGCCGTTCGCCACCGGCGGAATGATCGCCTCGGCGATCGGATTCCTGCTGCTGATCGCGCTGCCGATCAACTTCACCTACTGGCAGTTCGCGCTCGTGATCCTTTTGATCGGCGCCGCGATGGGCCTGTTCGCCGCTCCCAACCTGACCGGGATCATGAACAGCCTCCCGCCTGACCAGCGGGGATCGGGCGCCGGAATGGCCGCAACATTCCAGAACTCGGCATCGGTGCTGTCGATCGGGGTGTTCTTCAGCTTGATCATCGTCGGCCTGTCCTCAACGCTGCCGGCGGTCCTGTTCCACGGGCTGGCGTCGCACGGCGTCCCGCACGCGGCCGCCACCAGCGTCTCGAAGCTGCCGCCGGTCGGTAGCCTGTTCGCGTCGTTCCTCGGCTACAACCCGCTCGGCACGCTGCTCGCTCCGACGCTGCCGCACCTGCCGCATGCGACCGCCACCTATCTGACCGGCCACAAGTTCTTCCCGACGCTCGTCTCGCACCCGTTCGCCACCGGGATCCACACCGTCTTCTACTTCGCCGCCGGGTGCTGCGTGGTGGCGGCGATCGCGTCCTGGCTGCGCGGCGGGAAGTACTACTACAAGGCGGACGTGGCCGAGGTCGAAGAGGCCGAGCTGCTCGAAGTCGCCTGAGTTTCGCTGCGCGGGAAGGTCGCGCCGGTAGCGGCCGTCTTGCCAGGCATGAGCCCGAGGCTGGGGGACCTGCGGCTGAACTCGCAGTCAGACGAGCGACTGGTGTGGCTCACCCGCGCGGGGCACGAGCCGGCGTTCGGGGTGATCGTGGAGCGCTACCGCCCCGAGCTGAGCGCGCTCGCGCGCCGTCTCAGCCGCGACGGAACCGGCGAGGATGTCGTCCAGCAGGCGTTCCTAAGCGCGTTCGAGGCGCTGAGCTCAGGGACGGACGTCAAGCACCTTCGGGGGTGGCTCTACCGGATCGTCCGCAACGCGGCGGCGCGGTCGCGCTCTCCGATGTGCCTGCCGGTGGCTCCCGAAGGCGCGACCGCCAGCGGCGCCACGCTCGAGGACGTCGTCGAGCAACGCGCGCTCGCGCGGGACGCGCTGACCGAGCTGGCGCGGCTGCCCAAGCGCCAGCGCCAGGCGATGGTCGGGACCGCGCTCGACGGACGCGCGCGGATCGAGGTGGCGATGTCGATGGGCCTATCGGAGGGCGCGGTGCGCCAACTCGTGCACCGGGCACGGGCGAGGCTGAGGACGGTCGTGACCGCGGTCACTCCGTGGCCGCTCGCCCGATGGTTGGCGTCCGGCGCGGGAACCGGGAACGGGGTGGAGCTCGCCGCCGGCGCTGGGATAGGGGGCGGGAGTGGCGTCCTTGGGCTCAAGCTCGGAGTCGTGCTCGCGTCCGGCGCGATCGCCACCGGGGTGGCCGCCGTCGACCTCCACGGGCGTGGAACGCTGGGGGGACACCGGGCGGTGGCGCGGGCCGCGCTTTCCCACTCGGAGCGTCGGCTGCCTCGGGCGGTCGAGCCTCGGCAGGCAGCGGTGCCGGCGGCCCCGGTGGGCGGCGGGAGTGAGCGGGCGGGGCATCCCGTCCCGGCGGCTCGCGTTGGCCTGGCTGCGGGTCGCGGCGGTGACGACGCGGGGTCCACGGAGCGACGCCGGGAAGACGGTGGCTTGACGCGGAAGGGCGGCAGCGCGGAGACGAGTGGCCGGGGCGCCGAGCGCTCTGGTGGTGGTGGCGGTCGGGGGCGGTGGCGGTGGCGGTGGCGGGTCAGGTGGCGGCTCCGGTTCCGAGGGCGGAGCCGGGGGCGGCGACGACAGCGCCAGAGGCTGAACGGGCAAGGGAGTGGACCGGGGCCTGGGCCTGCATGACACGGCAATTGACGCGCGTCCGCCGGACCTTGCCGACTCATGCACCTATATCGCGCGTAACTCGGTACGGTCGCGCGCCGGCGAGTCGATTGTCGTGCTGTGCAGGTCGGCGCCCGCACCCTCCAACGGCATGTCCGAAACATTTTCCGTGACCTTTTTGGCAAGGCCGGCTCTTCCCCATCACACGACCCCAAGGAGGTTCACGTTCGATGAGGAAGACTCTGCTGATCGTCGCGGCGAGCGCCGCGGCATTCGCGCTCGCGCCGGCAACCGCGCTGGCGAAGCACAACGAGCGCCATCACCACCGCCGAGGTCATCACGTGCGCGTGCACCACGAGAGCTTTGGCGGCGACCAGGGCCAGCGTGGCGACGCGAACCAGGCACAACCCGCCGCCACCGTCGTGTCGTTCACGAACGGAGTCCTGACCATCAGGGCCAACGACGGCAACACCGCGAGCGGGCAGGTGACCAACGGCACCGAGCTCGAGTGCGTTGGGGCGGAGCCTGCCGAGATGCGGAACCACGATCACGGCGGCGGTGAGGTCCGCGGCGGTGACAACGGGCAGGGTGACGACGGCCCGGGCGATGACCAGGGCCAGGGTGACGACGAGGCGGCTCAGATGTGCACGACAGCCGATCTGGTGCCGGGCGCGATGGTGCAGGACGCACGGCTCTCGATCTCCGGTGCAGGAGCCGTGTGGGACAAGGTCGAACTTGTAACCCCATCAACCTCGTCGACGTCGACGTCTGGCGACGACGACTAGTCGTAGTGCCCCCAGGAGCCGCGGCGAAGCGCATGGCTATTGCCCCTGCCACGCTTCCCACCCGCGGCACCGTACGAGCGGCGGCCCCCCAGGCCGCCGCTCTTTTTTCGCACATCTAGAGCAGGTCGGCGATCAGGCCGGCGGCACGCGCCGCGCCGTCGGTCGCCACCGGCAGATAGTCGGCGGAGCGATCGATCTCCTCGGCGATCGCCGCTGCGATCGTCTGGGGCGGCGAGTCGCGGTAGTCCATGCGGCGCCCCGCGTGGTAGCGCTCCAGCCGGTGACGGACGTGGAGGTTCTGCTCGAAGTGGCGTGCCAGCGGGAAGTAGATGAACGGGCGCTGGTTGGCGGTCAGCTCCATCGTCGTGGTCAGGCCACCCTGGACGATCGCGAGGTCGCAGGCCGCGAGGTGGCGGTAGAGGTCGTGAACGTACGGCCGGATCTCGAGCCCATCCGCGGCCGGGAGCGCGTTGGGATCGATCCGCGGGCCCGCGACGACGATCATCCGCAGGTCCGCGACCAGTCGCTTGGCGTGCGGGTAACTCGCGATCACGCGCCTGAGCAGGTCCTCCCCGATGCCCGAGCCGCCGACGGTGGCGATGCAGACGCGCTCGCCGGCGCGGTATCCGAGCGCGTCGCGCAGCGCCTCGCGGTCGGCGACCGTCGTGGGATCGAACCCGGTGATGTAGCCAGTGAAGCGGAAGTGCTGTTCGGTCCATTCGCGGATCGGCGGAAGGCCGTCGCCGAACCGGCCGGGCACGACATCCTCGGGGTCGCCGACGAACAGCGATAGGTCGCGCACGCGCGGGTAGCGGCCGATCTGCTCGATCATGTCGGCGTTGTAATCGGCGGTCAGCGCGGCCTCGCGCGCTCCGCCCTCCGGCATCGGGAGCCATCCCACGAAATCGCTGAGCCAGGCATAGGCGCTCGTCTTCAACTCCGGATTCTCGTGCAGGAAGTAGTCGAGTTCCCACGCCTCGTCCCCGATCCAGAGGTCGTAGCGCTCCTCGCGAACCAGGTCGTGGAAGACCATGAAGTTCGAGACCAGGATCTCGTCCATCCTTCGGAAGGCTGCGAACACGTTCAGCTCTTGCTCGCTCGCCTCGGACTGGATGTGGTCCGACTCGCCCGCCAGGTCGGCGCTCGCGGGATGAATCCGCTCGCCATGCGCCGCGAGTACCTCGGTCACCGGATGCTGGGCCAGCCAGTCGATCTCCAGATCGGGGTGGCGCTTTCGCAGCTCATCGGCGATCGCGACGTCGCGGCGCGCGTGGCCGAGGCCGATCGGCGAGGAGATGTACAGCGCTCGCCGCCGGCGCGATCCGGCCCGCGTCCAGCGGCGTGGGGGTGGGGGCGGGCAGATGAATTCCCGCAGGAGAAGATTGATCTTCACCGGGTCGCGGCAGCCCGGGATGTGGCCGGAGCCCCCGAGGGTTACCAGCTCGCCACCCGTCGCCGCCGCGAGCGCCTCGCCCTGCCTGAGAGGGCGGACGAGATCGGCGTCGCCGTGAATGACGAGCACCGGGCACCGGACCCGCCCACACATCTCGGCGAAGTCCTCGTCGCGCGGGAAAGCGATTCCCCGAGTGGCGTCCGCGAGCGTCTCGGGCGTCGTCTCGCGTGCCCAGGCGATCGCGTCTTCGATGGGCTTTGTCGAGTGCGGCTCGTTGAAGCACTTGCCGAAGAAGAACTCGAGGAAGCCGAGGTAGTCCCGCTTCCAGTAGAAGCTGTTGTACTTGGCCCATCCCTCGTCGGTGTCGAGCGGCTCGTCGAAGGGGACGTCGCGTTCGGGGTAGCCTGGGGCCAGCCGGACCGCGGGGCCCATGTAGACGACTCCGTCGACGCGCTCGGGGTGGTGGGCAGCGAGGATCGTCCCCCACAGCGCGCCGCACGACAGTGTCACCAGCGTCGCCCGCCCAGTCCCGGTGGCGTCCAAGACCGCGAGCGCGTCGGCGGCGAACTCGTCGTTGCTGTTCGCCTGGCCGCCCACCGGCCGGTCGGACCGACCGTTGCCTCGCCCGTCGAACGTGACGACGCGGCAGTGGCGGGCCAGGTAGGCGATCTGGAACTTCCAGAAGCGCGAGTGGACGATCGACCACGTCGGCAGGAGCAGCACGGTCTTCTCGCCGTCGCCGTAACGCTCCCAGAAGATCCGCACCCCGGCGCGTTCGATGTACCCGTCTTCGTCGGGGTAGCGCGCGCGGGTCTGGTCGCGCGCGGCAACGCCCGACCAGACGCGCTCGGGCGCGGCGGCGCCCGCGAGTCCCCCGGGGCTCGCGGGCGCAGCCAAGGGTGATCTGGTCCCGGTCACGGTCTCGTTTCGAACACCAGATTAAACGGCGTCTCCGCGGCGCGGCGGAAGCGGGTGAAGCCGCCCGCCTCCACCACGTCACGGATTCGCGCCTCGCCTGCTTGCGCCCCGAGGGCGAGGCCGACGTCCTGCGAGAGCGACGCGGGCGTGCACAGCAGCGTCGAGAAGCCGTAGTACGCGCGGCCGACGGGATTGAGGTTGTCCTCGACACGGTCGCCCGCGTTCGGCTCGACGATCATCCAGGTGCCATCCGGGTTGAGCGTGGAGTGAACGTGCCGGGCCGCCCCGACCGGATCTCCCATGTCGTGGAGGCAGTCGAACATCGTCACGAGGTCGTAGCCGGTGCCGCCGTACGCCGTCGAGGGCTCGACGACGAAGCGAACCCGATCGGCCACGCCGGCCTCCTGAGCACGCTGCCGCGCGGTCTCGATCGAGCCGTCGTGATAGTCCGAGCCGACGAACGTCGAGTTCGGAAACGCCTGGGCCATCAGAATCGTCGAGGCTCCATGGCCGCAGCCGACATCGGCGACGAGCGCGCCGCGCTCGAGCTTGTCCACGACCCCGTCGAGCCCGGGCAGCCACTCGGCGACGAGGTGGGCGTTGTAGCTCGGGCGGAAGAAGCGCTCGCACCCCTCGTGCACGTCGTGGACGTGCTCGCCCCACCCGAATCCCGCGCCGTTACGGGCTACCTCGGCAATCCGCGGATAGTCGAGGACTGAGCCGATCGCCGTCTGAAAGAGCCCAGGCAGGTAGGCCGGGCTGCTCGGGTCGGTGAGCGCGACGGTCTGCTCGGGCGGCAGGCTGTAGAGACCGCTGTCGGGGTCGTAGACGACAAACCCGCCCGCGGCCTGGGCGTTCAACCACTCCCGCACGTACCGCTCGGCAGAGCCGGTGCGCTCGGCCAGCTCCGAAGGCGACAACCCGCCGGTCCCGGCCAGCGCCCGGTACCAGCCGAGCTTGTCACCCATCACCACGAGCGCCGCGTTCAACGTGGCGCCGACTTCGTCGACCGCGCGGAAGACGAACTGCATGAGCTTGTCGCCGTCGACCTCGACGGGCTGCTCGATTGTGCTCACAATTCCCTCCTGATGTTGGTTTCGGGCGAGGCTAAAGTCGGGGCGGGTGAGCTCGCTTCCGGGGGGCACCTAGTCTTCGGGGATCCCGCCCCGCCTCGCATCGGGGAAGCAGGGGCGGGCGATGCTGGTCGGTCGTGAGCGGGAGCGCGAGCAGATAGAGCGCGCGCTCGAAAGCGCGCGTTCCGGCGCGAGCGCGACGCTGGCGCTGGTCGGGGAGGGGGGAATCGGCAAGACCGTGCTGCTCGATCACGCTGCCGAACACGCCGCCGGGATGCGGGTCCTGCGTGCGCGCGGGATCGAGTCCGAAGCGCAGATTCCGTTCGCGGCGTTGCTCGAGCTGCTCCGCCCCGCGCTGGTCATGCTCGATCGCATCCCCGAGCCGCAGGCAGTCGCGCTCGAGGGTGCGCTCGCGCTCCGGCGCGGGCCTTCCCAGGAACGGTTCGCGGTCGGCGCGGCCACGCTCAGCCTGCTTGCGGCCTACGCCGAGGAGGGGCCCGTCGCGGTGCTCGTCGACGACGCCCACTGGCTCGACGGATCGAGCGCGCAGGCGCTGCTGTTCGCGTTCCGCCGGCTGGTGGCGGACCCGATCGCGGTTCTGATCGCGGTCCGCGCGGGCGACCCTTCGCTGCTCGACGGGGCCGATCTGCCGACGCTCCACATGACGGGGCTGACCAGCGGCGAGGCCGCCACGCTGTTGGGCAGCCTGAGTCCGGCCGCGGCCGAGCGTCTGCACGGGGCCACCGCCGGCAATCCGCTCGCACTGATCGAGCTCGCCGACTACGCCCTCGATGTCGCGCTCGCTCCCGAGGGCGCGCCGGTGCTCGTGTCCGCGCGCATCTCGCATGCGTTCCTACGTCGCGTCGGCGAACTCGACGAGTCCGCTCGTCGGGCCCTCGTGCTGGCGGCGACCAGCGACAGCGGCGAGCTGACGATGCTCGAGCGGGCGGCGGACCAGCTCGGAATCGATCTGGGCACGCTCGTGGTCGCCGAGGGCGGCGGACTCGTGACGTTGAAGCCAGGGTCCGTCGAGTTCCGCCACCCGCTGGCCCGGTCGGCGATCTACGCTGCCGCTCCCGTCGAGGAGCGGCGCGCGTCCCATCGTGCGCTGGCCGCCGCGCTGCCCGACCGCGACGTCGATCGCCGCGCGTGGCACCTGGCCGCGGCCGCGGTCGGCACGGACGACGCGGCTTCGGCGGCGCTTGAGCAGGCCGGTGAGCGCAGCCGCGATCGAAGCTCGTACGCCACGGCGTCGGCCGCCTTTGAGCGGGCGGCGAGGCTCGCTCGCGACGGCGAGCGGCGAGCTCGCCTGCTGCTCGCCGCCGCCGAAGCCGGGTGGCACGCGGGGCAAGCCGACCGCGCCGGCGCGCTACTCGACGAGGCCCGCGCGAGCACGGCCGATCCGGCCACGGGCGTCGCGATCGACCATCTCTCAGGCCACATCACGATCCGCCGAGGGCCCGTCATGCGTGGCTACGAGATCCTGACGACGGCGGCAGCGCGTGCCGATCCAGAGCGCGCCGTGACGATGCTCGCCGAGGCAGCCGGCGCTTGCTTCACCGCGGGCAACGCCGCTGACATGCTGTCCGCGGCCGAACGGGCACACGCCGCGCTGACCGACGACGCCTCGGTCCGCTCCCGATTCATGGCGGAGACAGCGCGCGGGATGGCCCGGATCCTCGGCGACGACGCGGCCGCCGGCGCCGAGTCGCTCCATCGGGCGATCGCACTCGCGGACAGCGCACCGGAGCTCAAGGACGACCTCCAGCTGCTCGCGTGGCTGACCCTCGGTCCGATCTTCCTGCGCAAGTCCAACGTGGGGCGGGCGACGCTCGCTCACGCGCTCGAGGTCGCGCGGTCTCGCGCCGCGATCGGGGAGCTTCCGTTCGTCCTGTTCCTGCTCGCCCGCGACCAGGCGACCTCCGATCGCTGGGCGGTCGCGGAGGCCACCTACCAGGAGGCGATCAGCCTCGCGCGCGAGAGCGATCAGCGCACCGATCTCGGCCTCGGTCTCGCCGGTCTTGCATGGCTCCAGGCCCGCCGGGGCCGGGAGGAGGAGACCCGGGCGCTGGCCGCCGAGGCGATTCAGCTGTCCGTCGAGCTCGGTGCACGCCTCGACGAGGTGTGGGTGCACGCCGCGCTCGGCGAGCTCGAGCTCGGTCTCGGCGACGCCGCGCGGGCGGCCGAGCACTTTGAGGATCAGCGCCGGCTGCTCCGTGAGCTCGGGATCACCGACGTCGATCTCTCTCCCGCAGCGGACCTCGTCGACGCCTACGTGCGGCTGGGTCGTGCCAACGACGCGGAGCTCGTCGCCGCGCAGTTCATGACCGCGGCAGAGGCCAAGGCGCAGCCGTGGTCAATGGCCCGCGCGCTGCGCTCCCGCGGGCTGGTGGCCGACGATGAGGGCCATGCCGAGCAGTTCGAGCGAGCGCTGCGGCTCCACGCCCATACGCCCGACGAGTTCGAGACCGCACGCACGCGGCTCGCGTATGGGCAGCGTCTGCGACGGGCTCGCAATCGAGTCCTTGCCCGCGAGCAGCTCCGCCTGGCGGTCGAGGCGTTTGAACGTCTGGACGCCCGCCCCTGGGCCGAACAGGCGCGAGCCGAGCTGGCTGCGACCGGCGAGACCGTGCGGCGGCGCGATCCGAGCACCGTGGACGAACTGACACCGCAGGAGTTGCAGATCGCGCTGCTGCTCGCGGCGGGGAGGACGACCCGCGAGGCCGCCGCCACCCTGTTCCTCAGCCCCAAGACGGTCGAGTACCACCTCCGGCACGTCTACATGAAGCTCGACATCCACTCGCGCGAGGAGCTCGCCCAGGCGCTTGCAGCGCGCGGCGACGACGCCGACAGGGGGTGATGCATCGTGTCAAGCAGGTGTGATTCGAATCGTCGCTGGCCGAAAACCTCAGCCGGCCCCCAGCCGTTGGCGATGCAACTAACAAATACGCAGTCTGAGCGCCATCGGCCGGGTGCGGTCAGCTCGTCTCGCGACCTAGCTGACGGTGGCGCGGGAGACGCCGGCGGCCGCCGCCACGTCCCTGGAAGCTCGGCCGCTGCGCGGGCGGGGCGCCACGGGGATCGTCCGCGACGTCCGTCACCCGCCGACGCCGAAGTGCTTCGAGGTGCCGATCACCCGCCCCTGGGCGTTCAGCGCCTGCACTGTGAACGTCTTTTCGGTACCGCTCACCGGGATCGCCGTCTCGAACCCGGACTTGGCCGCGGTGGCGACCACGGTCGGCGCGTTGGTGCCGGACGACGCCAGCACCCGCCACGACGCCACCTGGGTGGCGCCGTTCCAGCTCGCGTACACCGTCGTCCGGCCGGCTTTCTGGCGGGCGCCGGCGGCCGGCGGGTTCAGCGGCTGGCCGACCCAGGGCTCCACCTGAGCGCGGTAGGTGATGTCCGAGCCCGGGAGGCGGGCGTCGAGGAGCATGTCCCCCGAGGCGCTGTACTCGGTTATGAAGGGCGACGATCCCCAGCCCACCATCTCGTTCCCGTTGGCGAGCGGCTCGAGGCTGCCCATGTAATCGGAGTCGAATCTCGAGCCGTGGCTGTACTCGCCGGCGAGCGTCGCGGTGCGCGTCTGCTGGTCGAGCTTGAGCACGAGGCCGCGGGAGGGACCCGTGGGCGAGACGTACGTGCCGCCGCCGGTGATCTGGCAGCAGTGGTCGTCGAACATCGTGATCAGCGGGGAGCCGGGATAGGTGACGACGTCGTGCTGCCACTGGAAGTCCGCGCCGGTGCCGAGCTTGAAGCTCGAGTGCGGGCCGCCGAGCGTCCACTCGATCTTCCCGGTGGCGATGTCGACCTTGTAGACGGCCCACGTGTCGCGCATCGAGACGACGAACGACCCGTCGCCGACCAGATCGATCGCGTTGACGTGGTATGCGTCCCACGGGAACCCGTTCGTCGGAAGCGATGCCTTGGAATCGCCCAGCGGGATGTGGTCGAGCGCATCCCAGCTGCGGATCAGCTTGCCGGTGTTCAGGTCGTACTCCTGCACGGCCGAGTCGATCAGCGCGCCGTTGTAGGCGCCGCCGTACCGGGACAGGTTCATCGGGAGGTTCTTGTTAGCGGTGACCCACGCGTCGTGTCCCCGGATCACGATCTCGTGCAGGGTGAGGACCCAGCCATCGGTGGCCTTCAGGGTCGCCACCGTGCGGTAGTGCTGGTCGACGACCACGTCCTCGCCCTGCTCGGTGGCGCCGGTGTTCGTGACCACGCCCTGCCACCAGGCGAGGACCGGCTTGCCGTTGTAGACCTGGAGACTGAGGTTGCCGGCGACCAGGTTCGTCGGAACCGGTTTGAACCACACCGGCTGGAGGCTGTTGTCCAGAATCAGGGGCCCGCTCTGGCCGGTGATCGGCGGGTGGCTGAGGTCGTAGAAGTTCGTCATCAGGATGTAGCCGGGCGCGAGCTTGCCGGAGACGGTCTTGACGTCCGAGCGAATCACCGGCGGGCGGAGCGCCGGCTCGGTCACGTAGCTGTAAGTGCTGTCGGTCGCGTACGCCCCGATCGGGGCCCCGTGGGAGCCGCCGAACGCGAACGCGATCGCGATGAACGCGGCGACGACCGCGGTCACGCCGATCGCGATCGGGATTCGCTTGGTGATCGGGCCCTGGGCGGCGGCGCCCACCCTGGGCACGAGCGCGAATGTCACGAGCGCGGCGGCGGCGCACAGGCCGGCGGCGATGAAGTAGCCGAGCCGGAAGCCGTCGGTGAGCGCCTGCGGCACGCCGTGGCCCTGTCCGATCAGGTGGCTGGTGAGCGACGTGGCCAGCGTGATCAATACGGCGAGGCCAAGGCCGCCGCCGACTTGGCGAGAGGTGTTCACGAGGCCCGACGCGAGCCCGGCCTGTCCCTCCTTGGCTCCCTGGGTGGCGGCGATCGTCGAGGGCACGATCGACATCCCGATCCCTGCCGCCGTCAGGATGCCGGGGAGCACCACGTACAGGATCGGGCTGCCGCTGGCCGCGATCTTCGTGAACAGCAGCATCCCGAACGTCATCATCGTCAACCCGCCGCCGAGCACCGCGCGCACGCCGAAGCGGCTGACGAGCTTGCCGGCGCTGCGGGCGACGAACATGATCGTCAGCGCCATCGGCAGGAAGCACAGCCCGGCGTGGAGCGGCGAGAGCCCGAGCACCTGCTGCAGGTACAGCGAGCTCAGGAACCACATCGGGAACAGCGCCGCGCTGAACAGCAGCACGATCCCGTTTGCGACGTTGAGCGGCCTCGTCAGGTCCTTGAACGGAATCAGCGGATCGGACGCCCAGCGGGACTCGATCAGCCCGAACAGCGCCAGCAGCGCGATACCGATGAGGATCGGACCGAGCGCCTGCCCGGCGTGCCAGCTGCGCAGGCCGGCCTGCACCACCCCGTAGACCAGCACCATCTGGCCGACGGTGAGCGTCACAGCGCCGGCGACGTCGAAGCTTCGGCCGGCGGCGTCCCGGCGCCGATCGGCCACGACCGCGTACGCGATCATCGCTGTGACGAACCCGATCGGGGGATTGATCAGCAACACCCACCGCCAGCTGAGCGTCTCGGTGATGATCCCGCCGAACAGCACGCCGGCGGCTCCACCGGCGCCGTTCATCGCCGCCCACAGGCCGATCGCGCGGTGCAGTTGCGGGCCGGGCGGGAAGGACGAGGTGATGATCGCCAGGGAGGAGGCGGCCATGAACGCGCAACTGAACCCCTGGACGCCGCGGGCGATGACGAGCATCTCGCTAGTGGTGGAGAGGCCGCCGACGAGCGACGTGAGCGAGAACAGGACGAGCGCGGCGACGAACACCCGCCGCTGCCCGATCGCGTCGGCGGCGCGGCCGCCGAGCATTAGGAACCCGGCGAACGTGATCGCGTAGGCGTCGACGACCCACTGCAGGTCGGCCGAGCTGAAGTTGAGGCTCGACTGGATCGAGGGCAGCGCCACGTTGACGATGCTCAGGTCGAGGATGACCATGAACTGGGCCACGCAGCAGACGACGAGGATCCACGTCGAGCTCGATCCCCAGCGGAGTCGCGACCCGCGCGGAGGCGCCTGAGCGGCTCCAATCGCCGGGGCCTCGACAGCCGCTCCCGGGCCGGGGCCGCTGTCGACTACTGCCGCCCTACCGACTGCTGCGCCGTCGGCGTCCCGGGGCGCGGACGAAGTTTCAGATGGATCCATCCGCGTCGATACCTTACCCGGAGCGCACGGCGGAACGGGCCAACGGGGGTCCCCGCTTATGCGTGCGCCGGCGGCGAAACGTTTCGGCGCCGGGGGTGTCTTGTAACCTGAGAGCCGAACACTCGGAGCGAACGGGAGTTTTGTCTATGAAGAAAGCGTTGCTGAGCACGATCGTCGCCGGATTGGCAATTGCGGGCTGCGGCGGCGGCTCGGCCTCGCAGACGAGCTCGAACGCGGCGGCGTCCACTCCCGCGACCTCGGCGTCCACGACCACGACGTCGTCGACCACCACAACGACAACCCATAAGACGGTGCATCACAAGAAGGCGGCGGTCCACAAGCCGGCGGCCAGCACGTCGACGACCCATACGACGACCCCTCCGCCCGTGACGACCTCGGCGCACACCACGACCTCCGCTCCGGCGCCTACGACCACGCCGCCTGCGCCCGTCGTCGCGCCCCCGAAGACGACGAGCACCCCCCACACCACCACCACCAGCACCGGCCCCCAGGGCTACACGAGCACCCAGCAGGGGTACTAGCGCCGTTCTCCCTGGAGGGGAGAGCCGGCTTCATCTGGGAATCACGTTCGCTGGCCGAGCGGATCAGGGCGCTCGCGGGCTGGTGTGCCGAGTCAGATCGAAAGCCACACGGCGGTGTCGCCCGCCACTCGGCCGTCGTCGGTGAGCGGTCCGCTCGCGAGCAGGACTACCGCCCCCGCCGGCAGCGGCACGGGCTTGCCCGAGACCGCGAGGTTGACGAGGCACTCGAATCCCGGGTCGCGCGCGAACGCCAGCGCCCCTTCGGGCACGTCGAGCCAGCGCACCGCGCCGTCGCCGAGGGCCGTCAGGGTGTGGCGAAGGCCCAGTGCGCGCCGGTACAGCTCGAGCATCGAGCTCTCGTCACCGGTCTGCGCCTCGACGGTTAGCTCGCGCCAGGCCGGCGGCTGGGGCAGCCACGGCGGCGCGCTTGCGTCCTCCGGGCTGAACCCGAACGGTGTCGCCTCGCCCGACCACGGGATCGGGACCCGGCAGCCGTCGCGGCCACGCTCGGTTCGGCCCGATTGCTCCCAACCCGGGTCCTGCAGGGCATCCTCGGGGAGGTCCTCGACCTCCGGCAGGCCCAGCTCCTCGCCCTGGTACACGTAGGCGCCGCCCGGCAGCGCCAGCATCAGCAGCGCCGCGGCCCGCGCCCGCCGGCGCCCGACGCCGAAGTCGGCCGGCAGATCGCCCAGATCGTTCAGCTTGCGCAGCGGCCTCACGCCCTGAGGACGGGCGTATCGGGACGCCTCCCTGACCGTGTCGTGATTGGACAGGACCCACGTCGGCGGGGCACCGACCGCGTCGTGGGCCGACATTGCGGCCACGATCGAGGCGCGCATTTGCTCGGCCTGCCACGGCGCGAGCAGGAAGTCGAAGTTGAACGCTGTGTGGAGCTCGTCGGCGCGGACGTACTGCGCGAGCCGTTCGGGGTGGTGGACCCACGCCTCGGCGACGAATACCCGAGGGTCGTCGTAGCTGTCGGCGAGCGAGCGCCAGGAGCGGTAGATGTCGTGAACCTCGTCGCGATCCCAGTGGGGGTGGTCGACGAACTCCCCGCCGACGGGTGGCCAAACCGTCGAGCCGATGTCGGGAAGGCCCTCGGCCTTCGCCAGCCCGTGGGCTACGTCGATACGGAAGCCGTCGATCCCGAGTCCGAACCAGAATCGCATCGTTTCCGTGAACTCCTTCCGGACATCGGAGTTGGTCCAGTCGACGTCGGGCTGCTCGGGCGTGAACAGGTGCAGATACCACTGTTCCGGGCGGCCGTCGGCGTCGGTGACGCGGGTCCATGCTCGGCCGCCGAAGTTGCTCATCCAGTCGTTCGGCGGCCCGCTCCCGTCCGCTCCCTGGCCGTCGCGGAAGATGAAGCGCGCGCGCTCGGACGAGCCCGGCGCGGCGGCGAGGGCCTCCTGGAACCAGGGGTGTTCGTCGGAGAAGTGGTTCGGAACGATGTCGAGCAGGATCCGGAGACCGAGGTCGTGGGCCTCGCCGATCATCGCCTCGGCCTCGGCGACGGTGCCGAACAGCGGATCGATCGCGCGGAGGTCCGAGACGTCGTATCCCCCGTCCTTCATGGGGGACGGGTACCACGGGGTGATCCACAACGCATCGATGCCGAGCTCGGCGAGGTAGCCAAGGCTCGAGCGCAGGCCTTGGATGTCGCCGATGCCGTCTCCGTCGCCGTCCGCGAAGCTGCGGATATAGACCTCGTAGATGACGGCCCTCCGCCACCAAGGGCCGCCGTTGCGGCTGGGTCCGATCTCCGTCATGCCCGCGCGATCGCGGCGGGGGCGGCTGTGGACTCGGTCATGCCATTTCTTCTACCGCTCGCCCGGTTGCAGCAAGCGCCGTTCGGACATCGCGAACGGTACTGACGGGGCACGAACGGCGCTCTAGGTCGTGCGGCGCTCGATCACCGTCAGCGGGGCGAGCTCCTCGGTCGGCTCGCCTCCGACTCCGTCGATCGCCGCCAGCAGCAGCTCGACGCCGCGCGCGCCGGTCTCGCGCAACGGCTGGCGGACCGTGGTCAGACCAAGCACTTCGGCCACGTCGATGTCGTCGAAGCCGATCACGGCGAGGTCCTCGGGCACCCGACAGCCGTTGGCCCGCGCGGCTTCGAGCACGCCCATCGCCTGCACGTCCGAGGCGGCGAAGATCGCCGTCGGGGGCTCGGGCAGCCTGAGCAGCCGCGCCGCCGAGGCGCGTGCTTGCTCGCGCCCATGAGGCGCCACGGACTCGAGCGCGCCGTTCCGCTTGATCCCAGCCCGCCGCAAGGCGCGTGCCATGCCCTGGCGCCGCCGCTCGCTCGACGTGAATCCGAACGGGGTCGGCTCGTCTCCGACGAAGCCGATGGCGGTGTGTCCCTTGGCGAGCAGGTGCTCGGTCGCCATCGTGCCGCCGAGGACGTCGTCGATAACGATCCGGGGCAGCTTCGGATGCACGACGTCGACGAGCACGACGGGGAGCCCCTCGCGACGGAGGCTCTCGACCTCGTCATCGGTCGGGCGCAGCGACATCACGAGCAGCCCGTCGACGCGGTCGGTACGGGCGAAACTCCGGAACGCGTCGTCGCGCTGGGTCAGCGTCTCCACGTCGAACAGCACCAGGTCGTAGTCGCCGTGGTCGCGGAGCTTGCCGACGACGCCGCGCAAGCGCTCGAGCACGGAGTTGCTGGTGAAGAAGGGTGCGACCACGCCGATCATCTGCGTGCGGCCGAGCGACAGGCTGCGCGCGGTGGAGCTGCGCCGGTAACCGAGCTGATCGATCGTCCGATTGACCCTCACGCGCGCGTCCTCGCTGACCAGCGGACTGTCGTTGAGCACGCGTGAGACGGTTCCCACGCCGACCCTCGCGTGGCGGGCGACATCCCGGATGGTCGGGGCACGGTCCCGCGGCTTGGGTGGAACCGGATCCATCAACGCATCAGCCTAGCTCCGACGTCACATTGCCGGAACGCCGGGCGAGCAGCCGAAGCGACCGCTCAGAGCCTGTAGTCGCGCAGCCCGTTCCAGTACTGCCGGGCGCAGAAGCGCTCGAGCCGCCAGAGGGCGAGGGCTACTGCCAGCATCAGGACGCCGAACCCGGCGAGGCCGCCGAAGGCGCTGGTGACTACGGGCACGAGCGCCATCAGCCAGCACCAGGCCGCGAGCCACGCCAGCGGCCGCCACGGTAGGTGAAAGCTCCACTGCCGGCGGGGCGGCTCGTCGTCCTCGGGTGGCTCCCATCCCTGCCCGGGAGGCTCCCCACCGTCGCCGTGGACCAAGCCGAAGACCAACATCTCAGTCCCCGTCGAGTATAGACCCGACGTCACCGGACGATTCGGTGACGAGTCGCCACAGCGTCGATCCGTCGGCGCCGGCTTCGCTCTGTACCGCTCCGGTGGCCTCGAGCCGCACGAGCTCGGCGCGAAAGGCGTGATAGGGGATCAGCCCGACCTGGGCGAGGGCTCCGTAGCCGACGCGCTCGTACAGATCCGAAGTGCTCGTCGGCTCGATCGTCAGGGCACCCAACAACACCGACGCACGCGACATCGACCCAAGGTACACCCGGGCTGAAACCAGGCCCAATTCCGAGGGCTTGCTGGATTTGGGTCCATGGTGAGCCCTTTTTCAGCACGAGTCCGAGCGAGGGGCAGGTCCCCGTCCGCGGGGGACGGCAGGTTCCCGCCGGCGTCGGGGCTACGCCGACTCCAGCGGGAGCGGCGAGAGCGGCTTGAGCTCCTCGAGGCGCAGTAGGGTCATCACGCGCGCCGCGCCGCCGCGCGTCGACAGGCGCACGAGCACGCGCTGGAGCTGGGCGACCTCGCGCGCCACGACGAGCAGCATCGCGTCGGTCTCGCCGGTCACCCAGTCGGCCGAGATCACCTCGGGCATGGCCTGGATGGCCTCGGCGAAGCGGCGGTGCGCGGTATCGCCGTGGCGCTGGAGCGTCACCGCGACGTACACCTGTAGGGGGAAACCGGCCTCGGCGGCGTCGAGGTGGGCGGTGATGCCGCGCACGATCCCGGACTCCTTCAGGTGCCGGACGCGATGGAGCGTCGCGGCGGGGGAGAGACCGACGATCCGCGCGAGCTCCACGTTCGGGCGATCCGCGTCGGTCTGAAGCTCCTCGAGCAGCCGCAGATCAATCAAATCAAGCGAAATCGGCATTTCACGAAATATTCCATCGTCCTGACGTCGAGATGTCAAATCCAGCCGTGATTCGGGCGGGACTTGACCGATGCTCTGATCATGAACAGCAGACATCGTTCAGCGATCTTCGCCCTCGTCGCAGCCGGCACGCTGTGGGGCCTTAACGTGCCCCTCACGAAGCTGGCGCTCGGGTGGCTTGCCCCCGGTTGGCTGGCCGTCGTCCGCTTCGCGGTCGCCGCGCCCGTGCTCGCGCTCGTTGGCCGCCGCGGCGTTCGCGACGCGTTGACGCCGAGGGTGCTCGCGTCGGGCGCGATCGGGTTCGGCGCGGTGATCGTGCTCCAGAACGCCGGCATCGAACGGACCAGCGTGAGCCACGCGGCCGTCGTCATCGGCGCCGCCCCGGTGCTCGTCGCGCTGGTCGCCGCGAGCCTCGGTCAGGCGGCGACCCGCCGACTCACCTGGGCCGGCTACGCGGTCGCGCTCGTCGGAATCGCCCTGGTCGCGGGCGCCGGCGGTGGCGGCGCGAGCGCGCGGGGGGATCTGCTCGTACTCGCTTCGGTGGTTCTGTCGGCCGGGTTCATCGCGATGCAGCCGCGGCTGCTCGAGGGCCGGGACGCCGCCGCGGTAACCGCCGTGCAGTTCGCCGGGGGCGCGGTGGTAGCGCTGCCGGTGGCGGTCCTCACCGAGCACGGGGTGCACGGCCCGGGGACGGCGATGCCGGTGCTCGCGTTGGCGGCGCTGGCGCTGGCCGGGACGCCGCTGCCGTTCTGGTTGTTCGCGTTCGGCCAGGCCCGGGTGCCGGCCGAGCTCGCCGGCGCGTTCCTGAACCTCGAGCCGGTCGTCGGCGCCGCCGCCGGCTGGCTCGTGCTCGGGGAACCGGCGGGCGCGTGGCAGATCATGGGCGTGGTGGCAGTTCTCGCCGGAGTCGCGATGAGCACGCTTCCGCCCGAGCCGGGGTCGCGCCGGGAGCCCATCCTGGCTCGCCTGGCTTACAAACTTCTTACCTTGCGACCGTGAGGCCGGGGCCTGGTGCCCGCTCTACAAGGCACCAGACCAAAGGAGGCCTCCATGACGAGGAAGCAGCGACACGCAGTGGCCGTGGCGACGACCGTACTGACGCTCGCCGGCGGAACGCCGGTCCACAGCCTCCGACCATGGGTGCATGCGATTGCTCACCACTCGGAGCTGGCGATGATGGCGAGCCGCCGCGCGGGCGCCGAGTACCGGGACGGAGACATCGGGACCGAGATCGACGCGGATCACGTACAGCGAGAGCGCCTCGACGCGCTCGTGGGAGCGCTCCTGTCGCTGCCCGAGCGCCAGCGCCAGACTCCGACCTCGGGTCCGTCGCGGGCGGTGACGCTCGCCGGCAGCGGGGCGCTCGCCGCCAAGCCGTCCGGTGCGGTTCTCATGTCGGCGGCGCCGGTGGTCGCGGTCGCGCCGGTGCCGGTCGCCGGCTCGGCCGCGCCGCCGCCGCGCCATGTGGCGAGCGCAAGGGCGAGCGCCGGCGCGGTTGAAAGCAGCCGCAGGCGCGCGATCGTCCGCGTGCCCGCCTCGGTTCGCGCCCTCGTGTCAGCGCCTGCCGGCAGCGAAGCGCCCACCGCCGTACGATCCCAGGTCGATCACGAAGGCGAGCGCTACGAACACCCACTCGAAGCCGGTCACGTGGTGCCCGGGGCCCCACGACCAGAAGGCGGCGTAGGCCAGAGTCGTCCAGGGCAGCAGGAAGAAACCCAGCAGCGGCAGGATCCAGCTGCTGAACGCGCGACTCAGAACGTCGCTGAAGATCCACAGCAGGAACAGAGCGAGCCGGGGGGAGATCAGCGCCAGCAGAGCGAGCAGACAGGGCACCCCGCGAGTCTCGCATCTGGGCCGCAGGGAATCGTCACCCCAACCGGGTGACGTCAGGGGCCACGTGCGCGTTGCGCTGCCAGATGCGGTGCGTCATGCTGCGCCCTGAGTTCGTTCAGCACAAGGGGGTCGGACGGTGACCGCTGATTACGACGTGGTGGTAGTGGGCGCAAGCATCGGCGGGTGCACGGCGGCGACCTTCTTGGGGCGGGCCGGGGCGCGCGTCGCGGTCGTCGAACAGCGCCCGGACCCGGCGGCTTACAAGACGATCTGCACGCACTTCATCGCGCCGAGCGCGACGCCGACGATCGAGCGGCTGGGCTTGGCCGAGCGGATCGAAGCGGTGGGCGGCGTTCGCAACGCCGTCGAGCTCTGGACACGCTTCGGATGGATCCGTCCACGGCTCGCCGATGACTTCGCCTACCCGCGCTACGGCTACGACATCCGACGGGAGAAGCTCGATCCGATGGTGCGCGAGCTCGCGGCCGAGGCGCCGGGCGTCGAGCTACTGGCGGGGGAGACGGCCACGGCGCTGCTCGGCGCGAGTGGACGGCCGGCCGGTGTGCGCGTCGTCGACCGTGAGCGGCGCGAGCGCGAGCTCTCGGCTCGCGTCGTCGTCGCCGCGGACGGCCGTGACAGCCAGATCGCGAAGCTGGCGGGCGAGAAGGCTCGCGTGATGCGGCACGGCCGGTTCTGCTACTTCGCCTACTACCGAAACCTGCCGCTTCCGACCGGCGATAGGAGCCTGATGTGGCTGCTCAATCCCGACGTCGCGTATGGGTTTACGCAGGACGACGGGATCACGCTGCTGGCCACGTTCCAGACGAAAGACCGGGAATCGTGGTTCAGGCGGGACCTAGAGGCGAACTTCGAGGGCTATTTCCGTGGGCTGCCGAACTGCCCCGATCCGGCTTCGGGCGAACGCATCTCGAAGATCCTGGGCAAACTCGACATGCCGAACAGCACCCGGCGGGCGGGGCGCCCGGGGCTGGCGTTCGTCGGGGACGCCGCGATGTCGGCGGACCCGGTGTGGGGCGTGGGTTGCGGCTGGGCGTTCCAATCCGGCGACTGGCTCGCCGCCGAGCTGGCGCCGGCGTTCGAGAACAGGTCCCCCTCCGATGCCGACCTCGACGCCGCGATCGCGCGATATCGCAAACGCCACCGCAGTCGGCTGCTCGGCCATTTCCTGATGACGTCCGACTACTCGACAGGACGGCGGTTCAACCCGATCGAGCGAATGCTGTTCTCGGCAGCGGCCAGGGACGAGCGGGTCGCGGACGGGTTCGCGGCGTTCGGGGGTCGGTCCGTCAGGCCGAACGACCGCGAGTTTGGACGTCTCGTGGGGCGCGCGATGAAGGTGAACGCGCGCCGAGGGAGCGGCGCGCAGCTCCAGCCGCTATCGGGCAGTCACGCCGGCGGCACCCCACCTCCGGCGTGCGTCCGGACGATATGGCCGACGATCGACGGTCTCCTCACCCCGGTGTCGTCGGTCGGCGACCCGGACTCGGGCGAGGCGATCGTGTTCGTCCACGGCAACCCCGGCTCCCGGCGCGACTGGGACGACCTGCTGAGCCGGGTGGCGCCGTTCGCACGCGGGATCGCGCTCGACATGCCCGGCTTCGGGCACGCCGAGCGGCCCCAGGACTTCACTCACACGGTCGAGGGATACGCGCGCTTCCTCTCCTCAGCGCTCGACTCGCTCGCGATCGATCGCGTGCATCTCGTCCTCCACGATTTCGGCGGACCCTGGGGTCTCGAGTGGGCGAGTCGCCACCCGGACAGGTTCGCGAGTGCCGTCCTCATCAACACCGGCGCGCTGCTCGACTACCGCTGGCACTACCTGGCGCGGATCTGGCGCGCCCCGCTCGCCGGCGAGGCCTTCCAGGCCACGACCACGCGCTCGGGCCTGCGCATGGCACTTCGCCACGGGAACCCCCGCGGCCTGCCCCGGGCGTTCGTCGATCGCATGTACGACGACATGGACGCCGGAACGAGTCGCGCCGTGCTCAGCCTCTACCGGGCAACCGACGAACCAGCTGCGATCGGCCGCCGACACGCCGCGGCGCTCGCGCCGCTAGATCGCCCGGCGCTCGTCGTGTGGGGAGCGCACGACCCGTACATCCCGGTGGTGATGGCCGAGCGACAGCGAGCGGCGTTCCCGAGCGCGGAGGTCGCGATCCTCGAGGACAGCGGACACTGGCCGTTCGCCGACGACCCGGACGGCGTCGGCCGGCACGTCGAGCAGTTCCTACGGGCGATGGTCGCCGGCGAGCGGACGGGCGCGCCGGTGGGTCGACGCTAGCTCTCGTCTGCGTACTGCGCCAACTCGGCGAGCTCGACGGCCTCGCCGAGCGCCTTGACCATCCCGCCGGCCGCGGACACGACTCGCGTGGTGCCGACGATCGGCGCGACGCCGGCGAGGACGCCCATGATCTGCTCGGTGGTAACGCCAACGTCGCCGGCGGCGCCGAGGTTGAGCAGATAGGACGCCGGGGGGGCGTCGACGGCCACGAGCGCCGCCACGCGGACGAGCATCAGAGTCTGCTCGTCGAGCCCTGACGTCTCCATCGAATCGATGGTCATCCGGCCGAGGAGGTCGAGAAGGGGGGTGTCGGATGGCTGCGCGGACATGGAGCTTCCTCTCGTTCGGGTCGACGGCGTGTTCGCAGCTTGCCGGCGTACGCATGCACGGTCGTCATCCGATTCGGGTGAACCGTCGGATGCTGTGGCGTGGGAATCTGAACTGTGAGCCCAACGTCGCTGGAGAGCCTGGATCGTCGCCAGCAGCAGCGGGTGGTCACGCGCTCCGCGCTCCGGATCTTCGTGAGCATCGTGCTTATGTTCGCGCTCTACGGAGTGCTGCCGGTGGCCGATCGGACCGGCCTCGGGACGCTGCTCGAGCTGTTCGTGGGGCTGGTCATCTTCGGGGCGGTCCTCGGCTGGGAGGTACTCAAGATCATGGGGGCGGAGCATCCCGAGCTGCGCGCGGCCGAGGCGCTGGCAATCGCGGTGCCGATCGTGCTGATCGTGTTCGCGTTCACCTATCTGTCGCTTTCGCACGCCCAGCCCGGGAGCTTCTCCGAGCCGCTCAACCACGTCCGCGCCGTCTATTTCGTGATCACGGTGATCAGCACCGTCGGGTTCGGTGACATCACCCCGAAGACGGACGCGGCGATGATCGTCGTGTCGTTCCAGATCATGCTCGACCTCGTGCTGCTGGTGGGGATCGTCCGCGCAGTGTTCTTCGCCGCGCAGGTTGGCGTCCGCCGGCGGCAGACCGAACGGGACGCCGCTACGAGCGACTCCTCCATCGCTTCGGCACCAACCAGCCAAAATCCAGGCTGAGCTGGCCTTCGCTGCCGACCACGAACACGCTCCGGATCCCGACCGCCAGATAGCCGACGACTGCGACCTTCGGGAACAGGAACACGGCGAACAGGATCGCCACCGCGTACACCAACGTGCTCGCCCACCTGCGCCAGTCGGTGACCGGCTCGGCTCGGGCCGCCGGCGACGCCGGTTCCCCGGTCGCCTGAAGCACCGGCCTGGCAGCGGCGTAGCGCTCGGCGGCACGGAGCACCAATTCGATGACGAGCGCCACCGCGCCGTAGAACACGACCGCGGTTCGTTCCGCGGTGTCCCCGTGGTGGAGCGCCTGCGCGAGCACGCTGGTTGGGAAAGGCAGGAACGCCGCCGCCATCAGCAGCATGAGGTTGAAGCGCAGCAGTGTCGGGTCGATGAACCGCAGGCGGGAGAACAAATTGTGGTGGGCCATCCAAACGCTCCCGACCGTGAGGAAGCTCGTCACGTACGCCAGGTACGCGGGCCACTCGTGCACCAGAGCTTGCCGGAGCTGGCCGAAGTCGTTGGGCGCGATCGAAATGTCGAGCACCAGCAGGGTGATCGCGATCGCGAACACGGCGTCGCTGAACGCCTCGACGCGCCCCGTGTCCCAGCGCTGAACAGATCCGTCGTCGCCGGCGCCCGCTTCGACGCCGGCGGACGTCACCTCACCGGCGGCTGCCATAGACGGCGGCCGCGGTGACGACGGACAGAGCGACGAGGAACCCGAGCGCGGTGACCCAGGTCAGACCGAACTTGTGGTGCACGTGTATGGCGTAGGCGAGAAAGCCGGCGGGGATCGCAATCGACAGCGCGAGTCCCGCGGCGCTGACTGCCTGCCTCCGGCTCGGAACGCGCCCGCGCCAACCGCGCCCGGGCGCGGGCGGTGCCTGTACGGGCGACTCGTCGCCCGCGTAGTACGAACGGACGCGTCGGAACAGCTGGCGCGAATGGGTCTCGCAACCCCAGGCCATCATGATCATGAACGTCACCGGAAAGATCCACGTAACCGCCCACAACGCGACGAAAACCACCGCCCCGGCGGCGTCGCGCAGCCACGCCCGCACGCCGCGATGCGACTCGCCGCTCGGTGGACCGATGAACCCGCCGAACACGAGCAGCCGCCGACCAGAGTTGATCCACAGTCGGAGCGGTCGGCGGTTCTCCGGCTTGGCTGGCATGCCCATCTCCTCGACCGCGAGGAGGCCGGCCTCCGCGGCGTCCGCGTCGGGATATACCCCTCGTAGCGACAACATCTCGGCCGCGGTCTTCAGGATCCCCGGGTCGCGGCCGTACAGCGCGGCGAGTCGTAGGGTCATGCGACCTTCCTGCCACAGGTAGTTCATGTAGCCGGGGACTAGCGCCAGATAGAACGGCGTTCCCGCGACCATGCCCTGCATCCGCGCGATCCTCGCGGACTGCGTACCGAGGTAGTCCACGGTCTCCCGCAGGTCGCCGTCGGGATGCGACGCGCGGGCCTCCTGCGCCCACTGGAGCGACGGCTCCGCCAGCCTGTGCACGGCCTGGAGCGTGAGCCGCTCGCATATGTGCTCGGGGTCGCGCCACGCCACCCTGACCATCTGGCGTGGCGCGTCGGTGACCACGCGAACCCCCCGCCGGCCAGCGCCGCCGGTCCCATCGGAGGGGTCTGGGGTAAGCGGCTCTGTCGTCACGGAGACCTCGCGTACGACCGTCGCTTGACGGCGACCCCCAGTCATCACCCGATTCGGATGAGCACGCCTGCGGCGCTAGTGGCTGAGCCGGTGGGCTGCTGGCGGGTCAGGACGCGTCGAGCTCGGCGACGAGCGCCTTGACCCGCCCGGCGATCTCGTCGCGCGTGGCGCGGACCTCGTCGAGCGGTCGGCCGGCGGGGTCCGGGAGGTCCCAGTCGACGTAGCGCTTGCCGGGGACGTACGGGCACTCATCGCCGCAGCCCATCGTCACGATGACGTCGGCTTGCTCGGCGAGCTCGCGGGTGAGAAGTTGGGGACGGCGGTCTGCGAGGTCAATGCCGAGCTCGCGCATCGCCTCGACGACCTCGGGGTGGACGCGTTCGGCCGGAGTCGTTCCCGCGGACGCCGCCGTATGCCGGCCGGCCGCGGCCCGCTCGAACAGCGCCTGGCTCATCTGGGAGCGGCCGGCGTTGTGCAAGCAGACGAACAGGACCTTGGCCATCCTCAGCCGGGGACATTAGCCGGGTAGCGTCACCCACAGCCGCGGCGCGAGCTTGACGAGCACCTCGGGGTCGAGCTCGGCGACGGTCGTCGCGCCGGCGCCGTCCATGGCGATCGCGAGCTCGCGCCACGCCAGGGCCACCGGGGCGACGCGCGCGGTCGGACCCCAGCCGACAGCGGCGCGCAGCTCGTCCGCGCGCGAGCGGGCATCGTCGGTGGTGAGCTCGGCGAACGGCCGGTTCGCACCGCGGATGAACACCTCCTGGTCGAGGATCCGGCGGACCTCGGGGCTCGGATCGTCTGTCACAGCTGCGCCGCCGCGACCGCGGCCTGTCCGTAGGAGATCCCGCCGTCGTTGACTGGCAGCCGCTCGGGCACGAGCACGCGCAACCCGTTGGCGGTGAGGGCGCCCGAGACCGACTCGAGCAGCAGGCGGCTCTGGAACACGCCGCCCGACAGGACCACGACCCCGGTGGCGTGCGCCGCGGCCAGCTCGACCAGCGACTTCACGGTCGCGCCCGCGATCGTGCGATGGAACCGTCGGGCGATTACGCCCACGGACTCGCCGGCGGCGACGTCTGCGGCGACCTCGCGGATCGTCTCGCGTGGATCGATGACGAGGGGTGTTCCGCCTACCGCGATCGGATACGAACCGCTCGCGTGGGGGTCGCACGCGGCTTCGAGCTCGATGGCGGCCTGGCCTTCGTAATTGATCTCGGCGCGGATCCCGGCGAGCGAGGCGACCGCATCGAACAGGCGGCCCATGCTCGTCGTCGCCGGCGCGGCCGTGCCCGTGACGACCAGCCGGTGCACCTGCGCCCAGGCGCGGGACTCGACTCGGCCGACGAGCGACGACGGAAGGTCGGGTTCGCCGTCGAGGGCGGCCGAGAGCCAGGAGCACGCCATCCGCCACGGCTGCCTGATCGCGCGCTCTCCTCCGGGGAGCGACACCGGAAGCAAAGACCCGACTCGGCGGAACGAGCGGACGTCCCCGAGCAGGAGCTCGCCGCCCCAGACGGTCCCGTCGAGGCCGTAGCCGGTGCCGTCGAAGATCGCGCCGAGCGCCGGGCCGGGCTCGCCGTGCTCGGTGAGGCAGGCCGCGAGGTGCGCATGGTGGTGCTGGACGCCGACGAGCTCTACGCCATCCAGCTCGAGCGCGTACTTCGTCGACAGGTACTCGGGGTGCAGGTCGTGCGCGACCACATCGGGCTCGACCGCGAACAACCGTCCTAAGTGCTCGATCCCCTCGGTGAACGATCGGAGCGTCTCGTAGTTCTCGAGGTCGCCGATGTGGTGGCTGACCCACGCGCGAGGACCGCGAGCGAGGCAGAACGTGTTCTTGAGCTCGGCGCCGCACGCAAGCAGCGGTCGCGGCGTGCCGGCGCCCGGCAGCGGGAACGCCGCCGGAACGTACCCACGCGAGCGCCTCAACATCGTGGGGCGTGCCACGACGCGCGCCACCGAGTCGTCGGTACGCGTCTCGATCGGCCGGTCGTGGGTCAGGAACAGGTCGGCGATCCCACGCAGACGATCGAGCGCGTCGTCGTCTCGGTATGCGATCGGCTCGTCGGAGACGTTGCCGCTGGTCATAACGAGCGTCTCGGCGACATCGTTCAGCAGCAGGTGGTGAAGGGGCGAGTAGGGGAGCATCACGCCGAGCTCGGGCGCCCCGGGGGCGACCGATTCGGCGACCGGGGCATCGGGGCGACGGGGCGCCAG
Source organism: uncultured Solirubrobacterales bacterium (assembly GCA_963709205.1). Lineage (GTDB taxonomy): Bacteria > Actinomycetota > Thermoleophilia > Solirubrobacterales > Solirubrobacteraceae > Palsa-465. The sequence continues at coordinate 181,057 of CAVPVP010000008.1, read as the reverse complement.
CACGATCGGGCGAGCTCGTGCGGTCAACAGCTCGCGAGCTTGCCGATCCAGCGAGATCAGCGACTCGGCCGCCGCCGAGGACGGCGGCATCAGCGCGAACGGCTTGTCCTCGCGGTGCTTACACGCCCGCAGGGCCGCCACCGCGCGCTCGTCGGCGGCGAGGCACGCCAGGTGGTAGCCGCCGATGCCCTTGATCGCGACGATCGCGCCCGAGCGCAGCGCGGCGGCGGCGGACTCGAGTGGGTCACCGGCGAGCGGCCGAGCGTCGGGGCCGAGGAGCGACAGCGAGGGTCCGCACGCCGGGCACGCGTTCGGCTGGGCGTGGAAGCGCCGGTCGCCGGGGTCCTCGTACTCGGCGAGGCACTCCGCGCACATCGTGAAGTCCGCCATCGTCGTCAGCGGGCGGTCGTACGGTACCCCGCGCACGATCGTGAACCGGGGACCACAGTTCGTGCAGTTGATGAAGGGATAGCGAAAGCGGCGGTCGGCGGGGTCGAACAGCTCGCGCAGGCAGTCTCCGCACGTGGCGCTGTCGGGCGTCACCGGGGCGTCGGGGACCTCGCCGGCCACGCTCGCGACGATCGTGAACGCCTGGCCGCCGCTCGGCGGCTGCTCGGAGACCACGACTCGTTCGAGCACGGCCAGCGGCGGGGCCTCGGCCGGCAGGCGCGCGAGGAAGCTCTCGACCGCCGCCGTGCTCCCCTCGATCTCGATCAGCACCCCATGGGCGTCATTGAGCACGAAGCCGCCGAGGGCCAGCTCGCCGGCGAGGCGGTAGACGTAGGGGCGAAACCCGACCCCCTGGACGGTGCCGTTCACGCGCACCCGCGCGCGGCGGCGGCCGCGCGCCGGCGCCCGGGCGACGTTCATCCCACCAGCTCCCGGAGCGCGTGGTACGCGCTCGCCTGGGCCTCCTGGATCCTGGGGATGTGCTCCGAGCGCGTCACCACCACATGGTCGGCGAGGCCGTCGGCGGCGACCCGGCCGCCGTCGTAGCCGACCAGCGCGATCGTGACCAGACCGCGGCGCCGGGCCTCGGCCAGAGCCTCGATCACGTTGCCCGAGTTGCCCGAGGTCGACAGCGCGACGAGCCCGTCCCCGCGCGCGCCGTAGGCGATCACCTGCCGGGAGAAGATCGCGTCGGTGCCGATGTCGTTGGCAATCGCGGTGAGGATCGCCGGGTCCTCGGTGAGGTCGATCGCGGGCCGCCCGCTGGCTCGGAAGTCGGCGACGACGTCCATCGCATCCGTCGCCGACCCGCCGTTGCCCAGCGCGAGCAGCTTGCCCCCGCGCTCGAAGCGAGCGCGGAGGCCGGCGGCCGCGTCCACGAGCACCGACTCGTTGTCGGTCAGCGTCTGCTCACGCAACGCGCCGACCTCGTCGGCCTTCATCAGCACCGACCGGCGGACATCCTCGAGGACCGCGTCGAGGTCGCTCTCACGCTCGTCGAGGAACGGGTACAGGAAGCTCGACGCACCGGCGTCGTGGACGCGGCGCTCGGTACGCCCCTCGAGCAGCCCGCGGTGCTCGAAGAACACGTGCACGAGCTCCCACAGGACGTGGTAAAGCGTTTCGATCAGCTCCTGGCGGATGTACGGATCTCCGGTCGGCGGCTCGAACTCCCATTCGGCGCCCACGCTGGGCGAAAACGCGATCGTCAGGCAGCCCCGGTCGCGGGCAATCGCGAGTGCCTGCGCGCCGTCTCCGTCGTCCGACTCGGTCCCGAACGCGACCGCGATGTCATCCGCGGCGGCGATCAGCGAGACCTGCCGAGCGATGTCGCCACCCTCGCCGGCGAGCCCGATCGCCGGCAGCGCCCGCTTGCCCACGATCACGGGATGAACGAACTCGACCGCGATGTGCCGCGCGTCCGAGCGCGCCGCCGGCGAGCGGCCGAACGCGATCAACCGGCCGCCGCGGGCGAACCGCTCGGCCATCACGTGGCAGAGTCGCGCAAGCCGCTCGGCCTCGTGCTCAAAGAACCGCGCGTTCGCCTCCGTCCGCTCCGCCAGCAGCGCCTGCAGCCGCGCGCTCGGGTCAGCGGCAACGGTCAAGCAACGGCCCCCTCCGGGGCGCGCGCCGCGATGCGCAGGAGCCAATCCCGCCACGCCTCGACGCCCTCGCCCGTGCGCGCGCTCAGCACGATCCGCTCCACGTCGGGGTGGACGACGTCGATGTTGTAGAGCAGCTTCTCGAGGTCGAAGTCGAGGTGCGGCAGCAGGTCGATCTTGTTGACGATCACGAGCTCACAGGCGCGGAACATCAGCGGGTACTTGAGCGGCTTGTCCTCGCCCTCGGTGACGGCGCTCACCATCACGCGCGCGTCCTCGCCGATCCGGAACTCGGCCGGGCACACGAGATTGCCGACGTTCTCCACGAGCAGCAGATCGATCTCGTCGAGCGGCAGCGACGGGATGGCCGAGCGCACCATGTTCGCGTCGAGGTGACACTCACCCCCGAAGCCCGCGCCGGTGTTGAGCTGAGTCACCGGGATGTGCAGGTGGGCCAGCCGATCGGCGTCCATCGAGCCCTCGACGTCGCCCTCGAGCACGCCCACGCGGACCTCGGGCAGGTCCGTGACGACGCGCTCGAGCAGCGTGGTCTTGCCGGCGCCGGGAGCGCTCATGAAGTTGACGACCTTCACGCCGGCGCGGTCGAAGTCCGCCCGGTTGGCGCTCGCGATCGTGTTGTTGGCGTCGAGTGCGTCCTCGACGATCCTCACCTTTGTCCGATGCACTGGGCCTCCTCCCCTCGATCGCCGTTAGGGCGATCTCGCCAGGCCGCCGCAGGCGGCCCATCGACCGTGATTGACTCGACCTCGAATTCGTCGCCGCTGGCGATCTCGACGTCGCTGGCACCGCACTTCGGGCAGCGAAAGGCCGGGATCTCGATCTCCCAGCCGTGATCACAGTCGCGGCAGTGCAGGCGGGCGTCGATCACCTGCTGCTCGAGCCGCGCCCCCTCGCACACCGTGTCGCGCGCGACGAACTCGAAGTAGAACTCGAGCGTGTCCGGGATCACCTGACGGAGTTTGCCGACGCGGAGATCCACCACCATGACTCGCCGTCCACGAGCGTGCTTGACGACCGTGTTGACGATCGCGGAGCTCAGCGACAGCTCGTGCACGCCGTCACTCCGCCGGGGTGGCGAACGCGCCGGACTGGAGCTCGGAGACGGTTTCGACGACCAGGTCCACAGCCCGCTCGATGGCGTCCCGGACGGGCTCCGACAAACCCCAACCCATTTCCTCAACATCAGCCGGCTCGCATGCGATCACCACGACTCGCCCCGGCCACGCCCCGACCGACTTGACGAAGCGGAGCACGGTCTGCGGGTCCATCGCGTGCGGGTTGATCACGTCGCCGTCCTCGATCCCGCCCGGGACCGAGTCCTCGTCGGGCTCCATCACGTACAGCGTGCCTGGCTCGCCGCCCTGCTTGGAGACGTCGAGGATCACCAGCGCGTCGTAGCCGCGCATGACCTCGTACGCCAGGTCGAGCCCGCCGGTTCCGGCGTCCATCACGTCGACGCCGGCGGGCAGCGGGCGCTCGGTGAGTCGCCGCGCCACTTCGCCGCCGAAGCCGTCGTCGCGGAGCCAGGCGTTGCCGACCCCGGCAATCAGGATGCTTCGCAACGGCTCGTCGGTCATGTGTCGATCACCTCCACCTCGGGGGCAAAGAAGTACAGAAAGCGGCCGGTCTCGCGCAACAGGTCCTGCCCCGGGTCATCGTCGATGGTCACGCCCAGGTGCACCTTGCCGTCGTAGTCCGTCAGGATCCGCTCGATCGTCGCGCGGCGGCCGTCGAGCATGCGGGCTTGGATGTCCGCGTCGCGGCCGGGGCGGATCACGACCTTGGCGCCGCGCGTGAAGCGCACGCCGTCGACGATCGCCTCGGGTTGGCCCGCTGCCGGGTCGGGGAGGCCCGGCGGCTCGGACGGGGGCATTTCGGTCAGCGAGTCGCGGATCTCGACACGTCCGTGCAGCGACATGATGTCCTCGGGCGTCGCTGCGGCGGCGCGCGCGATCATCTCGCGCACGGCCGGATCGGCGGCCTCGATCTCGTCGCGCTCGGCGTCGCTGAGCACCTGGACGTGGAGCAGCAGCGCCTCCTCGATCTCGGTGGAGTCGAACAGACCGCCGCGGCTCTCGGGCGCGATCTGCGGATGATCGGGGAGCACGTACGACGTTCCGAGGACGGCGTCGTCGGCGTCGGTGGCGAGCACCGGGTAGATGTTGACGCTCGTCGGGGCGCTGTCGAGCGGCGAGCGGAAGCGTCCGTCGGAGATACGAACGACAACCTGCGTCGAGATCAGCGACTGGGCGAGCGCGCCGCCTCGGTCGAGCCCTGCCGGCGCCTCGCGGGTGTTGTGGACGCAGCAGCGCACGACCGCCGAGCCGTCGGCGCGGGGCTCGGAGCGCAGCGTGAACCGTCCGCCGTCGAACTCCGCGGTCACTCGCTCGCCGACCGGGACAGGCCCGAGCTCTACCCGGCGCTCGGACGCCTCGTGCCGCTCGCCGTTCGGCGCGAGGTACCGCAACGTCGCGGTCAGGCTCACGCCAGCGCCGGCATCGGCGACGCACTCGAGCCGGGCGTGGTCGAACGCGCCCGGGCACTCACATGCGTAAGCGGGGGGGTACACGATCCCGAACGGCGTCGGAGTGGCGTTCTTGGTCGCGCGCGGGGTGTACGGGTAGAGCGCGTATCCCTCCCACAACAGCGACGTGACGAGCTCCTCGAGATGGTCACTCATGTTTCAACAGCTCATCGATACACGCATCGAGGGTCGCCAGGCCGCGCGCCAGCTTCTCCCGCTGGAGCGCCTCGAACGTGTCCGCGCGCACCGCCACCCAGGCGGTGCCAGGGTAGTAATGCTCGATCGTCTGGAGCCACACCGACGACCGGCATGCGGAAGTCGATCGACTTCGACCACGGGATCAGCGCCATCTGAAGCCCGCCGTCGTCGGCCGGGTAATAGATCATCCCGTTGAAGTGCAGGGCCAGCGGCGCCTCGCCGTCCGGAAGCGAGTGCAGGTACTTGGCCGCGGCGAGCTCGAGGTCGTAGTGACACGCGATCGGGATCGGTGACCGTGGTCGTCCCGGTGAACGCCGGCACGAGCACGTCGAGCTTTGCCCACACCAGGCTGCGGGTCGTGACCGCCCAGCGCTCGGGCGCGCCGAACAGCTCGACGAGGCGCTCGCGGGTGGCGTCGTCGTAGCGGCGGCGCGCGGGCTCGATCATGAGCTGGATCGTGAGCGCGATCATGTACACGGGCGCTCCGGCGGTCTCGGTGACCTGTAGGTCGAGCGCCAGCATCGGCGCGGCGGCGTACTTGACAGGGCGCGCGCCGACGACCTCGAACTCGAGGTCGCGCGGACCGTCCCGCTCGACCGGCCCGGTCGACTCGGTGTCGATCTCGATGCTCACGCCGGGACCGCCCGCGCGTGGAGCGCCTCGAAGAACTCGGTCACCGCGGCCTCGACGCCGCTGCCGCCTGAGATCCCCTCCCAGTGCGCCTTGATCGTGCCGGTGAGCTCGTAGCAGCGGTCGATCGGCGCGATCACATGGAGCGGCGGGTCCGCGAGCCGGTTGACGATCAAGGCCCTCGATGTCCGGCTCGAGCCCTTCGAGCACGGGGTTGAGCTCGCGCATGCGGCTCCAGGTTTCGAAGTGCAGCTCGCTCTCGGTCGCCCCGCCCGGGCTCGGATACATTGCGACGACGCAGGAGGTGACGGTCGACTCCATGAAGAACGCCAGCCCGATCGGGATCTGAAAGCTCGCCCACAGATCGTCGGGAACGTCGAGCCCTGGGAGCCACACGGTCCGGTTGCCGGTCGGCCGGTAGTCGCCCTCGCCCGAGCGCATCGCCCAGCACGCCTCACACGCGCACACGATCCGCCGTTCTGACAGCGCGATCAGGTGACGGTGATCGTCGGGGATGCCGACGCCGCACAGGTCGCAGAGCTCCGTGTCCGGCGAGGTTGCGACCGGCGGTGTGCGCGGGCTCGCCCGGGTGAGACCGCGGAGCCCGGACACGAGTCCCGCCCGCCGGCGCGCCGCGACCGCGTCGTCGAGCAGCCGGCGGGGCGGTAGGGGGTGGGTGGGTAGGTCCTCCGTCATTGCGTCAGCGCCACCTTCACGCGGCCGTCCTCGCGCAGCAGCGGCACGGGATCGAGCTGCAGGCGATCGTCATCCATCGACCGACCTGCGCGGGGCAGGAAGAACGATCGCGCGCACTCCGGGCAGGACAACGCGCCGGCCATCAGCAGCCCCTCGTGCAGGGGCGCGCCGCAGCTCGCGCAACGGTCTCGGTAGGCGAGCAGGCTGCCGTCGACGTTGGCGACCACGAGGTCGGAGCCCGCAACGGTGACCGCGGCCAAGGATCCGTCCCCGAGCTCGCCCACCGAATCGAGGTCGAGCCAGACCGGCGCCGGCACCGATCCCGACATCACGACGGGGAGCTCCATGTCGGTGCGCGCGGACTGCGCGTTGATCCCCTCGACCTCGAGACCTTCGAGGTCGGGGGCCACCTCCTCGAGCGCCTGCTTGATCGCGAGCTCGAGCGTGACCGACGACGCCGAGCAGTCCGAGCAACTTCCCTGGAGGTGGATCCGGGCGACGCCCTGCTCGAGCGACAGCAGGTCGACGTTGCCGCCGTGGGACTCCATGTACGGGCGCACCGAGTCGAGCGCTGCCTCGACCCGCTGTTCGAGCGGGATCGGGTGCAGGTCGTGGATAAGCAGCAGCGTGGCGACGAGCGGATCGCCGGCGAGCGAGGACGCGATCCGCTCTCCGTCGGGTCCGGCGGCCATCAGCGTGGCGACGATCCGCTCGAGTCCGGCGCCGTACATCTGCACGACCGCCGAGGTGAGCTCGTCCGCCAGCGCGCGAGTCGGCGAATCGCCGCTCGATTCGAGCCGGGCCTGGAGCTCCTGGACGCGCTCGACGAGCTGCTGGGCGTCCTCCGTCGATGGGTCGGCGGCCGTGTCCATCCGGCTACGACAACGCCGTCGGGGTGTGCATGACCTTCCGGACATTGCCGCCGCCGGTGTACATGTGCACGCCGCACGGCAGGCACGGGTCGAACGACCGGACCGCCCGCATGATGTCGATCCCCTTGAAGTTCTCGGGTCCGTTCTCCTCGAAGATCGGCGTGTTCTGAACGGCGTCCTCGTACGGCCCGGGAGTCCCGTACACATCGCGGGGGCTTGCGTTCCACGGAGTCGGCGGGTACGGCTGGTAATTGGCGATCTTGCCGTCCTGGATCACCATGTGATGCGAGAGCACGCCGCGCGCGGCCTCGTGGAAGCCGCAACTGACCGCGCTGTCGGGGACCTTGAAGCTGTTCCAGCTCTTGGTCCGGCCTGCCTGCACCTCCTTGATCGCCCGCTCGAGGTTGTGGAGCGCGACCAGCGCGCTGTACGCCTGGTGGTAGGTCCGGGCCCGGTCGCGCTCGACCGCGTTGGACTTCTCGGGCACGTTCCACTCGAGTTCCATCTCGGGCATGTTCGGGGAGCGCGGGAGCACCATCTGGATCGAGTTCCCGGTCGCCTTGGCGTAGCCGAAGTCGACGAGCCCTGCCTTGGCCGTGCACCACTGACGCGCGAACGGGCCGCCGCCGGTGTCGCAGCACACGTGAGTATCGGTCCGCTTGTCGTAGATCCGCGGGGACACGACCCAGGTGTACTTGTCGGTGAAGTCGCGCTTCTGCGGCCGCGGCAGCGTGACCTTGTTCCACGGGTGGTTCTTGTCGACGGGGTTGCCGAGCGGATCGTGGGTGACGAACGTCGGCTCGTTCTCCCAGCCGTCGAAGTACGAGCTGCCGAGCAGGATGCGGATCATCAGGTTGATCTCGACGAGATCGGTGGAGATCAGCTCGCCGCCGATCGCCACGCCGGGGGTGATGTAGCGCTTCCGACCCCAGTTCGTCATGTTCCGGTAGTCGTAGTCGACGTAGTCAGGGTCGTCGAACGAACCCCAGTTGACGAGGTTCGTCTCGCGGAAGCCGACCATGTCGTAACCGGGCAGTTCCTGGAGGAAGAAGTCATACAGGTCGTCGTGCATCGGGACGCTGCGCTTGACGTAGTCGAAGTAGCGCATCAGGCGCACGTAGTAGTCGGTGCACGTCTGATGGGTGATGTCGGCGCTGCAGCCACCCGGCATGATCGTCGAGGGATGGGTGTGACGACCGCCGAACAGGCAGTACATCTCGCGCGTGTATCGGGCGACGTGCAGTGTCTCCAGGTAGAACTCGCCCGTGAACGGATTGAGCGCGCGCATGATGTCGGCGATCGTCTTGTAGCCGTGGATGTCCTGCCCGGGGGCCGGGGTGTTCTCCGCCTTGGCGAGCAGCGTCGGGTTGGTCTCCTTGACCATCTGCTCGCAGAAGTCGACGTTCGCCATGCAATCGTTGAAGATGGCGTGGTCGAAGATGTAGTCCGCGGTCTCGGCCAGGTTGAACGCCAGGTCGCCGAGCGCGGGGGGCTTGACCCCGTACGCCATGTTTTGATTCAGGCACGAGCACGTGCAGTGGTTGTCACCGCAGATGCCGCAGATCCGGCTCGTGATGAAGTGAGCGTCTCGGGGATCGATTCCCTTCATGAAGATGTCGAACCCGCGGAAGATCATCGACGTGCTGTAGCACTTGAGCACCTGCTGGTTGGTGAAGTCGATCTCGGTGTGAATTCCGAGGCTGCCGACGATCCTGGTGATGGGATCCCAGGACATCTCCTTGACCATCACCCTCTGCTGTTCGGGCGTCTCAGTCGCCATGTTTCTCTCTCCTCAAGATTTCGTTTACCAGGGTGACGGCCGCTTACCAGCGCTTGACGTAGCCGGTGGTCAGCGTCGGCCCGCGCCGGCGCCATTCGGGCTCGACGTCGAAGCTCTGCTTGATGTGGCGGTTGCGGAAGTAGCGGACGATCGGCCCGTAGGAGAACTTCATGACGTTGGCCGCCGCGCCGCCCCATTTGTCCTCGTCCATGAACGGCATGTACTTGTCGGGGAAGCCCGGCATCGTGCACGCCATGCAGATCCCGCCGACGTTCGGGCAGCCGCCGACGCCGTTGACCCAGCCGCGCACGGGGACGTTGCACTTGACCACCGGTCCCTTGCACCCGAGCTTGACCAGGCAGCGATGGTCCGACCCGTACTCGGTGGCGAACTCGCCCTGCTCGGCGAAGCCGGCGCGGTTGCAGCTCTCGCGGACGGTGCGTCCGAACAGCCACTTCGGGCGGAGTGCCTCGTCGAGCTCGGGGGCGGGCGCGAGCCCGGCGAGATGGAGCGCGAGGTACAGCAGCGTCTCGGTCATGTTGTCGGGCTGCGCCGGACAGCCGGGGATGCAGACGATCGGCAGGCCGGCCTTCGACTTCCAGCTCCAGCCGAGGTAGTCGGGCACGCCCATCGCGCCCGTCGGGTTGTTCTTCATCGCCGGGATGCCGCCGTAGGTGGCGCACGTGCCGACGGCGACGACCGCCGCGGCCTTCGGCGCGAGCCGGTCGAGCCATTCGTTCATCGTGATCGGCTGGTCGGTCTCCGGGTTCACCGCGAAGCCGGTCCAGTAACCGTCGCCGTTGATCTCCTCGTTGCCGAGCGACCCCTCGATCACGAGCACGAACGGGTCGAGCTCGCCCTTCTCGGCGTCGAACCACGCCTGCGCGTACTCCTGGCCGACGGCGTAGTCGACCACCTGGTTGTGGACGACGACCTTCGGCATGCCGGGGATCGCCTGGAGGATGATGTCCTCGAGGCTGGGATTGGTGGCGGAGGTCATCGCGACGGAATCGCCCTCGCAGCTCAACCCTGTGGTCATCCACAGGACGTGCGCGGTGACGGCCTCGGTCTCCTTCTGCTTCGCGTACGGATTCGCCAACGCCGACATTCCGTCTCCTCTCGCTCTCTAACAGATCCTCGGCAGCGGGTCACCCACCAGCTGATCCATCACCCGTTTGCCGCCGAAACTCGTCTCCACCAGCACCATCCCGGGCGGCTCCGTCCGCACCTCGCCGATCTCTGCCGCCGCCTCGCAGCCGGGGGCCGATCGCAGCGCTGCCAGCGCCCGCTCGGCGGCCTCCTCGGCCACGAACGCGACCAGCTTGCCCTCGTTCGCCACGTACATCGGGTCGATCCCGAGGATCTCGGCCGCACCCGCGACATCGGGTCGCACCGGGACCTGACGCTCGCGCACGATCATCGCCACCGACGACGCGCGCGCGAGCTCGTTCAAAACGGAGGCCACGCCGCCGCGGGTAGCGTCACGCAGGCACCTGAGCTCGGGCCCGACCGCTTCGAGCAGCGAGTCGACCACGGGCCACAGCGACCGGGTGTCCGACTCGATCTCCGCGTCGAGCTCGAATTCGCCGCGCGCGAGCATGATCGCCGTGCCGTGCTCGCCGATGCTCCCCGACAGCAGGATGCGGTCGCCGGGCCGGAGGGCCGCCGGCGACAGCCGCGCGCGCGGATCGCGGCGTCCGATACCGGTCGTACACACGTACATCCCGTCGGCGTGACCGCGCTCGACGACCTTGGTGTCGCCGGCGACGATCTCGACGCCGGCCTCGCGCGCGGCCTGCGCGATCGCGTCTACCTCGGCCCTCAGGTCCTCTGCTGTGAGCCCCTCCTCGAGGATCAGCGACAGGCTGAGGGCGAGCGGGCGCGCGCCGGAGACGGCCAGGTCGTTGACGGTGCCGTTGACCGCGAGCTCGCCGATCGACCCGCCGGGGAAGCGCATCGGCTTGACGACGTAGGAATCGGTCGTGAACGCGAGGCTTACGTCGTCGACCGTGATCGTCGCCGCATCGGCCATCTCGTCGAGCGTCTCGGAGGCGAACGCCGGCGCGAGGAGCCCCTCGATCAGGCTCTGCGTCGCCTTGCCGCCGGCGCCGTGGGCCATGTTGATCCGCTCGTCGCGGAACTTGGCGCGCTTGCCGCGCGCCGTCTCGATGATCCCGAGAATCTTCTGCTCGCGGTCGGATACGACGGCCGGGTCGGAACTCAAACGACCTCTCTTTCGCGGGCAGAAGCGTGCGCTTTGCGCCTCGACGCGATCACACGACCTCCCGCTCGCGCGCAAAGCGGCCGAAGTTGTAATACGCCGCGCACGCCCCCTCCGAGGAGACCATGCACGTGCCGATCGGCCGCTCCGGCGTGCAGGCGGTCCCGAACACCTTGCACTCCCACGGTTTGATGACGCCCTTGAGGACCTCGCCGCACTGGCACGCCTTCGGATCGGCGACGCGCACGCCGGGGACGCTGAAGCGGACCTCGGCGTCGAGGTCGGCGTAGGCGTCCGACAGCTTCAAGCCGCTGTGGGAAATGAACCCCAAGCCGCGCCACTCGAAGTGGGGGCGAAGCTCGAACACATCGGCCATTACCTCGAGCGCCCGCAGGTTGCCCTCATACGGGACCACGCGCTTGTACTGATTCTCGACCTCGCAGCGCCCGTCGGACAGCTGGCGGAGGATCATCTCGATCGCCTGGAGGATGTCGAGCGGCTCGAACCCGGCGATCACGATCGGCTTGCCGTAGTCGGCCGGGATGAACTGGAACGGTCGGCCGCCGACGACGGTCGAGACGTGGCCAGGGCCGATGAACCCGTCGAGCCGGAGATCCGGCGACTCGAGCAGCGCCCTCAGCGGCGGCACGATCGTCACGTGGGAGCACATGACCGAGAAGTTCGGGACCGACTCGGCGCGGGCGCGCTTGAGCGTGAGCGCGGTCGAGGGGGCGGTGGTCTCGAAACCGATCGCGAAGAACACCACCTCCCGGTCGGGATTCTGCTTTGCGATCCGCAGCGCGTCGAGCGGGGAGTAGACCATCCGGATGTCGGCGCCGGCGGCCTTGGCGTCGAGCAGGCTGCCGCTCGACCCCGGTACGCGCATCATGTCGCCGAAGCAGGTGAAGATCACGCCGTCGTTGTGGGCGATCGCGATTCCGTCGTCGACCCGCCCCATCGGAATCACGCACACCGGACAGCCGGGGCCGTGGACGAGCTCGACGTTGGCCGGGAGCAGGTCGTCGATCCCGTACTTGTAGATCGAGTGGGTGTGACCGCCGCACACCTCCATCAGCTTGTAGTGCCGGCCAGGCTCGACCATCGAGAGGATCTCCATCGCGACGGCGCGGCCGAGGTCGGCGTCGCGGAACTCGTCGACGAACTTCATGCGGCGTGCTCCAGGCGTGCGAGAGCCGTCCCGGCGTGCACGAGGAGCGTGTCGTGGGCCTCAACGGCCTCGATCAACGCGATCTCGACGGTGGCGCGCGTGCCGTCGGCCTCCTCGCAGAGCGCCAGACCGCGCGCCTGGTCGACGCGCACGACCGTCATCGGCACGCCGTCGTCGCCGCAAGTGATGCAGTGCTGGGCGACGACTTCGTCGTCGGCGACGACTTCGTCGCGTCGAGTTCGACTGGCGTCGAACTCGCGGTCGCTGACCCGGCACGAGCGCGCGGCGGTCACTCGATCACGCTGGCCTTCAGCTCCTCGAGCTCCTGCTCGTAGTCGGCGCCCATCCGAACCAGCAGATCACGCGTGGCGCGCGCCTCCTCCTCGTCGACCTTCGAGATCGCGAAGCCCACGTGGATCAGTACCCAGTCTCCAGGCCCCACGCCGCCATCGTCGGTATCGAGGAGTCCCACGTTGACGTTGCGCCGTACTCCTGCGACGTCAACTTTGGCCAGCCTATTCAGGTCATCGACGATTTCGATGACCTGGCCAGGGATCGCCAGGCACACGATCCGTGTTCTATCACTCGAATGAGCAGGTTTGTGAAGGCCGGTAAGCGGGGTTACCAAGCAACATGCGACCTGGTGGGCGGCACGGTCGGACGGGCATAGACTGGCCTGGACGTCTGAGGTCTAGAGACGAGAGGCCGTGCTGTGTCAGCCGAAGGCCCACGGGTAGTCCAGGTCGGACCCCTGCGGTGGCCCCGCCACCCGCAGCTGGCTCCAGATCGCCCGGAGTCGATCGCGCTCTTCACGTACCTGCTCGACGCCGACGGGGAGCTGGCCGAGGAGTTCGACGTCCGCGCGCGCATCGCCGCGCGCCAGCTCGCCACCGCGAGGGTCCTCCAGGTCGGAGTCGGGGCGTGCGATCTGGCGCCGTGGTTCGAGGCCACCGCGCAGGGCCTCGGACTCTTGATCATCGATGGCCTCCTCGCGCTCGAGATCCGGGTCGGCGGCCGCGCTTCGGTCGAGCTGGTCGGCCCTGGGGACCTGTTGCAGCCACTCGGCCCGGCGGCCGATCAGCTGCTCGTCCGCACCTGTGGCTGGCGCGCGCTGCGCCCGACCAGGCTCGCCGTGCTCGACGGCGACTTCGCCGACCGGGTCAGGCCGTTCCCTCAGGTCGTGCGCATCCTCGCGCGCCGCGCGTGCCGCCGGCCGCTCGAGCTCGACGTGCTCCGGGCGATCACTTCCCAGCCCCGGCTCGACGTCCGCCTCGTCCTGCTGTTTTGGCACCTGGCCGCGCGCTGGGGACGGGTTGAGCCGACCGGTGTCCGGCTGTCGCTTCCGCTGACCCACCGCCTGCTCGGCCAGCTCGTGGCGGCGGAGCGGCCGTCGATCTCGCACGCGCTCAAGCGGCTGGCCCAGGCCGGCCTCGTGACCGGTCCGACCGACGATCTCCATCTGCACGGGAGCCTCGAATACCAGCTCGAGGCACTGACCGAACGCGAGCCGGCGCGTGACCGAGCGACCGGCCTCGCATTCGAGAAGGGCTCGACGACCGATCGCGTAGCCCGATGGTCACCGCGGACCGCCACCCCGTGAACGTGCTCTGGCTCACCAGCGGGCTCGGATGCGACGGGGACTCGGTGGCGATGACGGCCGCGCGGAACCCCAGCTTCGAGGATCTGATCCGGGGTTGCTTCCCGGGGGCGCCGCCGCTGGTCATCTACAACCCGTTGCTGGCGTACGAGACGGGCGACGACTTCATGCGGGCGTGGTTCGATGCCGCCGCCGGCAAGCTCGAGCCGTTCATCCTCGTACTCGAGGGCTCGGTCCCGAACGAGGAGATCAGCGGCGACGGGTACTGGGCGACGCTAGGCGTCGACCCCTCGACCGGTGATCCGATCTCGACCTGCACGTGGATCGACCGGCTAGCGCCTCGCGCCGCCGTCGTGCTCGCGCTCGGCACGTGCGCAGCGTTCGGCGGAATACCGGCGATGCGCGGCAACCCCACCGGTGCGATGGGGCTTCGCGACTACCTCGGGTGGACGTGGACGTCCCGTCTCGACCTGCCCATCGTCAACGTTCCGGGTTGCCCGGCGCAGCCCGACAACATCACCGAGACGCTGCTGCACCTGGCGCTGTGCGTCGTCGGAGCCGGGCCGATGCTCGAAGTCGACGCGCATGGGCGGCCCCGCTGGCTGTTCGGGCGGACCGTGCAGCAGGGCTGCGGCCGCGCCGGCTTCGCCGAGCAGGGGGAGTTCGCGCGGACGCCGGCCGACCACCGCGGATGCTTGGTCAAGCTCGGGTGCAAGGGGCCGGTGGCGAGCTGCAACGTTCCCCTCCGTGGCTGGGTCGGCGGCGTCGGTGGGTGCCCGAACGTGGGGGGGATCTGTACCGCGTGCACGATGCCGGGCTTTCCGGACAAGTTCATGCCGTTCATGGACGCCAACCCGCTCGGCCTGCTCGGAGCCCGTGGGGCGCGTTTCACCTACGGGCCGGTGCTCCGTCGCCTGCGCGCGCGGGCGATCAGGCACTACGACCGCGAGCCGAGTTGGCGCGCACCGGCCGATAAGCTGACCAGTGGCTACCAGCCGCGATGGTGAGAGCCTGAGATGCCGGTCTCGGTCATATTCGAGTGCGAGATCTGTCGGGCGCGACCCGACCCCGAAACGCAGGTCGCGCTCGAGCGGCAGCTGCTCGACCTGCGCCACGGCGAATACGTCGACGCCGAGCCCGGCCGCTGGCTGACATGGCACGGACGGGGCATGTACGGGCCGCAGCGGTACGCCTGCGGTGCCCACCGCGGCGAGCTCAAGGCGATCGTGCGCGAGCACTACGGCACGCTCGGCTGGCACCCGTGGGCCCGGGGGCCGCACCCGTGGGCCGGCAGGCGCGGGACCGATCGCGCGCGGACGCTGGTGCGTTCGCTTCGCTCGACGTTCGGCGCCCCCGGGTCGTAGGTAATCGAGAGCACGTTTCAATTGACGCGCTTCCCGGGTCGGGCTAGGTTGCAGGCCTGGCGCAGTTCTGGGTTTCACTGAGCGCCGCGCAGCGGCGCACGCTCGTCATGATGGGTGTGGTCGTCGCCGCCCTGCACGTGGTCGGGTTCGCATCGTTGATCGCGCTGGTGGCGCCCAGGCACTACCGGCTCGGCGCCGCGGGGGCGTTCACGATCGGGATCGGGGTGACCGCGTACACGCTCGGCCTGCGCCATGCCTTCGACGCCGATCACATCTCGGCAATCGACAACACGACGCGCAAGCTGATGGCCGAGGGCAAGCAGCCGCTGAGCGTGGGGTTCTGGTTCTCGCTCGGGCACTCGACGATCGTGTTCGCCCTCGCGCTGCTGCTCTCGATCGGGATCAAGTCGCTCGATGGTCAAGTCGCGCACCGCGGCTCGAGCCTGCACGAGGCCACCGGTTGGATCGGGACGCTGGTGTCGGGGTCGTTCCTTTACGTGATCGCGGCGATCAACATCGGGATCCTGCTCGGGATCGTCAGGGTGTTCCGGGCGATGCGGAGCGGCCGCTTCGACGAGGCCGAGCTCGAGGAGCAGTTGTCCAAGCGCGGACTGATGAACCGGCTGCTCGGGCGGTTGACCCGGACCGTGACGCGGCCGGGGCAGATGTACCCGATCGGGATCCTGTTCGGGCTCGGGTTCGACACCGCGAGCGAGGTCGCGCTGCTCGTGCTCGCCGGCGGCGCCGCCGGCGCCGGCCTGCCGTGGTACGCGATCCTGTGCCTGCCGCTGCTGTTCGCCGCCGGCATGTCGCTGATGGACACGATCGACGGTTCGTTCATGAACTTCGCCTACGGCTGGGCGTTCTCCAAGCCGGTCCGCAAGGTCTACTACAACCTCACGATCACCGGTCTGTCCGTCGCGGTCGCGGTCGTGATCGGCACGGTCGAGCTCGGCGGGCTTCTGGCGGCGAAGCTCAGCCTGTCCGGTTCCTTCTGGAGCTGGTTCGAGAACATCGACTTGGGTGCGCTCGGGCTGCTGATCGCGGGGATGTTCGTCGCCACGTGGGCCATCGCGCTGACCGTTTGGCGCCACGGGCGGATCGAGGAGCGCTGGGGCGCCTCGATCGATCAGGCCTAGCGTCGCGAGTCGCCTGGCGCCACGGCGCCTCGATCGATCAGGCGTAGCGGCGCGAGTCGCCTAGCGCCACCAGGGGCGGCTGCGGATCTTCGCGACGGCAGCCGCCGGCCCGACGAGCTCCCCGAGGTGCTCGCTCAGGTGATCGAGGTGCTCGCACAGCCACACGCCGTAGTACGAGCCGGTGGAGCTGTCGACCTTGCCCGCGGCGGCCAGCGACGGGGGCTCGAGCTCGGACAGGGCCCGGTGATCTGGCTTGCCCACCTGCTCGGCGAGCTCCTCGTACCAGGACGTGAGCGTCGCGGTGCGGCGCTCGAGCACGGCGCGGGCCGCGTCGAGTCCGGTCGCGTCTCCCGGCATCTCCGCCACCGCGTGTGCGGTGAGACGCAGCCGGAGCGAGCCGCCGACGAGACGCCACAGGTCCTGCTTGGCGACGTGCTTGGTCCCCTGCTCGGTGAGGAACCCGCGCAGCGCCTCGTCGAGGCGGACTCCCGCGGTGCCCGCCGCATCGGCGTTATCGGGCTCGTCAAGCCGCGCTCCGGCCGCCCATTGCACGGCCTGGGTCAAATACGCCGCGCCCGTGCGGAACGCGTCGGCGAGGTCGTCGCCGACGACCGACGCCACCCCGCGCGGCCAGAACAGCGTGCCGATCACCACGCTGACCGCGCAGCCGAGCGCCACGTCCTCGATCCGCACGACGCCGACCTTCCACCCGACCGGGACGATCAGGTTGAACAGGACCGCGATCATTACCGTGAACGCCGCCTGACCGACCGCGAACGGCGCCGTCCCGGGCGAGTACGCGGCCACGAGCACAGCGAATGGGAATGCGACCCACAGCGCGGTTTGGTCGCTGCCGATCGCCACCACGAGGGCCCCACCGATCACGAACCCGACCGCGGTTCCGGCGAGGGCGCGGAGCGCGGTCGCACCGGTTGCCGACGCGTTGGTGCGCAGGACGGACAGCGTCCCGAGCACTACCCAGAAGCCGTGCTGGACGGTGGTCAGATCGGCGACGCCGACCGCCACCGCGAGCGCCACGGCGCCTCGGATGCTGTTGACGAACCAGACCGAGCGCAAGCTGGCGTGGGTGTGGGCCGCAGTAGCGACGCTCGACACTCGCTGCACCGTCCGCGCCCCGGCAGTGCCTCCGGTGTACCACCGAGCGCGCCTTGCCTCGAGCCACTCGGGATCCGCCAACCCCGACGCGATCATCGTCTCGTAGGCAGTCCCGAGGACGGCGACCGCGACCGCGTTCGAGTGGAACGAGATCTCGGCAGCTTGCTGGAAATCGGCGCGCCCTCCCGCCTGCGAGTTGGGTGGGCCGGGACCGAAATTCTCGATCCGGGCCAAGACCGCCGCGCGGCAGCGCTCGAGCCCGTCGATGTCGGGGCGGGCGTCGCCGCCGGCGAGCAGGGTCGCGGCGTCTCGCAGAACCGAGCTCGAGATCGCGATGAGCTCGCGGTCGGCGGGCGACGCGTCGGTGAGGTCGTGCCGCTCGCGGACCGCGTCGGCGATCAGCGACGTGCACCACTCGAGCAGATCGACGCAGTTGGCGAGCGCCTGGTCGGTGGCGGCGAGTCCGGTCGGCCGGTACGGCGTCGCATCGAAGCGCCCGAGCAGCTCCCGCTTGGCCGCCATCGCGGCGGCGAGGTGGTCCTTGGGCGACTCGCCGCGCAACACCGCGTCGAGTTCGTCGGCGAGCGTCGTCGCGAGCTTCGACGCGGCGCTGCCCAGCTGGTTGTCGCCGGCGGATCGCGGCGAGGTCAGCAGCACGGCGGCCGTGCCAACGACCGACGCGAGCCACCAGCCGATCAGGCGGTCCGGGACCATGCTGATCGTGCCGGCGGACGCCGCGGGGAGGACGTAGGCGAGCAGCGCGCCGGTTACTCCTGACGCCGCATTGGGGCCGGTGATTCCGGCGAAGAACACCGCGAACGTAACGGGCACGGTGACGATCACGGCGATTAGCGTGGACGAGCTCACGATCGTGGCGATCGTCAGGAGCACGCTCCCGGTGAGCGCCAGGGCGAGGTGGGCGAGCAGCTTGTCGCGCCAGCTTCCGGCGAACGACGAGAGCACGAGGGTCGCGAAGCCGCCGAAGGCCGCGAACGTCGCGATCTGGGGATTGGCGATCACCTTGTCGGTGAACGCGAACAGCCCGCACACGCACACCATCGCCCGGACCGCGCGGATCGCCGCCGGCACCGACCACTTCGGTCGGAGGCCCGCGAGCTCGGTCTTGAGGCTGAGGCCTCGAGCGAGCTCGGTCTTCAGGGTGAGGCCTGGGGTCACACGCGCATGATCACATGCCGGCGCGCGGTGACGGACGTTTTGCGAGTCACGCTTCGCTCCCCGCTAGGTATTGCTGGGCCTCGGTCTGGCCGAAGTGCTCGGCCCAGCCGGCGGGGGTTGAGTCGTAGGAGGCGTCGCGGAGGGTCGGGTCGGCTCCGTGCGCGAGCAGCAGCTCGATCATCTCGAGATTCCCGTGCGCGGCGGCTTCGTGCAGCGGCGCCGATTCGTGGTACCGCTGTAGGCGGTTGATCGCGTTGACGTCGAACCCGAGGTCGATCAGCAGCGCCACCCCTCCGACGCTGCCCGTCTGTGCGGCGCGGACGAGCTGGGCCGGATACCGCGCGATGGCCTGTTCGGTCAGGGTCGGGTCTTGCGCGAGGAGGCGCTCGACCCGGTCGCGGTCGCCCGCGGTGGCGGCCTCCATGAACGCGTAGAGCTCGCGCGCGCCCGACGTAGCGCCGGCGGCGCGGAGCAGCTCGGCGGTTTCGCGATGCCCCCGGAGCATGGCCTCCTCGCGCGGCGTGCGGGACTCGTAGGCGTGGTTCCGGGTCCGCCGCGCCTCCGGGTCCGCGCCGTGGTCGAGCAGGAGGCGCACCTGGCCGGCGAATCCGGCCCGCGCCGCGGCCAGCAGTTGCTCGTCGAGCAACTCGTGCGGCGAGGCGTGCACGGGTGCGAGCAGCCGGCGCCACCGCCCGCCGTCGCCCGTCCCGAGCCCGAACTCGAACAGCAGCGCGAGCCAGCGGCCGTCGCCGTCCCAGTGGCGGTTGTAGAGCGTCTGCTCGTCGTTCGGGTCCGCGCCGGCCTCGAGCAGCAGCCGCGCGAGCGCCAGCTCGTCGGGGTGCGGCGGGGGATCTCCCTCGCCCCGGCCGAACGCTCCGGTGAGCGCGGTGAACGGCGGGCTCAGTCCCTCCCACAGGTAGCCGGCGTTTGGATCGGCGCCGTGCTCGAGCAGCACGCGCGCCGTCTCGAGCGTGTCGCGCCCCGGCCCGGTGGGGCCGAGCCGGGAGTAGGTGAGGTAGAGCAGGGGCTCCCAATCGAACGGGCCACCCTGCCGGTTCGCCTGCGCGGGATCGCGGTCGAGCAGCTCGCGGGCGGCCGCCACCTCGCCGACCGCGGCGATCGTGTGAATCGTCGCGGTGGCGAGCTCCGGGTTGGCCGCGAGCAGATCGCGCGCCCGCGCCCATCGCGCGGGGTCGTCGTTGCCGTAGTTCAGGCACGCGAGCCGCAGGAACTCGTCAATCACCGCATGCTCGTCGGCGATGGGGCCGCCGACCGGCTGCTCCGCCGGCGCAGCGCGTGTAACGCGGAGTGACCTCGAGGTAGGCCTTGAGCTTCGGCCAGCTCGGAAAGCCGAACGACCGCGCGACCACGAGCTGCGCGTCGGCGCGCTTGAAGGCGCTGAGCTCGGGTGAGCCGGGCTGCGCGTCGCCGAGGCGCGGATGGAACTCACGTACGACCTCGGCGGCGCCGGCGTCGCCGGCGCGGACCGCTCGCTGGAACGACTTGGCGCCGTTCCTCAGCTGTTCGAGGTTGGCTCCTCCTGGAAGACCTCGGGGTGGCACTGTGGCCTCCTTTCACGCTGACCCGGAGTCCGCAATCTCGGGCCGGAAAGGAGACGGACCGACAACGAGAAGGTGTCTCTGCTCAGGTGGGCTTAGCCCTTTCCGCGGACCGGTGGCGACCTGCGCGCCGCGTCGATCATATCCGTGCGGTGGGCGGGCGGTAAACGGCGGGCACCTGAGGGAGGGGGTCGTGTCGCCGACATGCGTAACGCGACATTCGAGCCGGAACGCCGTGACCGTGACGTAGTTCGCATGCCCGGCCATGCATAGTCCGGCACCGTCCCCGGGTCGGGGTTGAATTGTCGTGATACGCAGGTCGCCGGGGCCGCTACGCCGGCGTTGCGCTCGCGGCGGCGCGCTGGCGCAACTCAACCAGACCCGATTCGATACCGCGCCGCCAACACGTCGATGTCGCCCGCGTGGTCGCGGTCGCCGGTGACCCCGAAGTACAGGGTGCCGTCGTAGGAGAAGATCGCCACCACGATCCTGATCGTGCCGGCGATCGGGACGTACGGGTAGGACTCGAGCAGCCGCCGGCCGAGGGCGTGAACGGGCCGCTGCGGACCGGGAACGTTCGTGGTGGCGGTGTCCATGTTGAGGCGGGCGGAGCGGGTCATCGCCCGGCTGCCCAGCGCGAGCAGGAGCGGTGGCGCGAACCCGGACAGCTGCGCGAGCACGTCGCCGGCCACTGCTTGCCCGGACGACTTGATCGCGTCCATCTGCTCCCGGATCAACGTGAGTCGCTCGGCTGGGTCGTCGATCCCGACCGGGAGGCGGACGAACACCGCCGACACGCGGTTGTTGTAGACGCCGCGCTCGTCCGGGGCGCGGACCGAGACCGGGACCATCGTGCGAACCGTGCGCCCTCGCGAGATGTGCTCGCCGCGCCCCGTCAGCAGCTCCCGGAAACCGTTCGTGACGATCGCGAGCACCACGTCGTTGACCGTGCCGCCGAGTGCGGAACGCACTTCCTTGACCTCGCCCAGCGGAGTGCTGGCCCAGCTCCACACACGGTGCGGACCGATCGGACCGGTCAGCGACGACGTCGACGGGCGCAGCGCCGGCGCTGCCGCGGCGATCGCCCGCATCATCCCCACGGTGCCGCGCAGCAGCTCCGACCGGGCGCGGACGGCCGCGCTCGCCTGCCCTGCGGGATGGAGCACGCGGTGCGAGGCGCCGCGGACGAACAGCTCCGCGGTCGACGGCTCGGGTCCCGGACTCCACGCCTCCGCCGGCGGCGGCTCGGCGTCGTCGCCGAACATCACCGACATCAGGTCCGTGGCGGCGACGCCGTCGACCATGCTGTGGTGGACCTTGGACAGAAGCGCCCAGCGCCCGTGCTCGAGGCCCTCGACCATCCAGATCTCCCACAGCGGCCGGGCGCGATCGAGGTGCTGGGAGAAGACCCGCGCGGCCATCGTCCGCAGCTGCGCGCCTGTCCCCGGCGAGGGCACGGCGGTGTGCCGCAGGTGGTACGCGACGTCGAAGTACGGATCGTCGACCCACATCGGCTCGCTCACTCCGAGCGGTACGAAGCGCACCCTCTGGCGATAGCGAGGCGTGTGGTGGAGCTTGCCCTGGACCATCTTCGACAGGTCGTCGAACGACGGCGGCGGGGCCTCGAAGATGCTGACCCCGCCGATGTGCATCGGGGTAACGTCGTTCTCGACGTGCAGGAACATCGCGTCTTGCGCGCTCATCGACTGCAAGAGCGCTCCTCGGCGAGCTCGAGCAGGCGCTCGAGCTCGCGGTACACATCCGCGTTGACCGCCATCCCGCAGTGACTGCCGTCGATCTCGACACACTTCGCGGCAGGATCGAGACACGCGCGCCAGTCGACGATCGCGTCGCTGCGTGAGTACACCGCGATCGCCGGCGCGTCCGCGCGAATCGGCGCCTTGAGCAGGGTGCGGAACTCCGAGCAGCAGTCGCCGTCACGGCACTCGCTCGTGAACAGCCCGCGGACGCCGAGGTCGCCGAAGAACGCCACCGACCGGACGGTGCGCAGTACCGATGGCGACACCGCGAGCTGGTCGAGCACGGGCGAGCCGAGCGTCATCACCGCGGCGACCTTGTCGGGATGCCGGGCCGCGAGGGCGCGGGCGAGCGTGCCGCCGCGGCTCTGGCCGATGACGACCGCGGGCTCGCCGAACGCCGCGAGCACCGGGCCGACGCGCTCGAGCTCACGGCCGGCGCAGCCGACGTTCAGGCGGATGCCGCTCGTGCGCACCTCGTGGCCGCGGCGGCGCAGCCATCCGGCGAGCACCGTCAGCGAGGCATCGCCGGCCATGAACCCCGGGATCAGCAGAACCGGCTGGCGCCGCCGGCCGTCGTCAGCCGGGTGGGCGGCGGTCCAGAATCGGCTGTCGCTGAGCAGCCGTCCGAGCTCTGGCCAGAAGCGAAGCTCGTATGAGAGCGGCGCGCTCACGCCTCGGCCACGTCAAGCTCGAGGATCAGCTTGCCCGTGTTCTCGCCGCGGAACAGCATCAGGAACACGTCGGGGAATTGCTCGATGCCGGCGCGGACGGTGTCCTCGCGGGACTGCAGCTCGCCGGCGTTCAACCACTCCGCGAGCTGGGCAACCGCCTCGGGGTAGCGCTGGACGAAGTCGAATACGAGGAACCCGGTCATCGACGCGCGCATCACGAGCAGTTGCATGTAGTTGGCGGGCCCCTTGGGCGGCTGCTCGGCGTTGTACTGCGAGATCGCGCCGCAGATCACGACGCGCGCGCCGCGGGCCAGGCGTCGCAGCACCTCGTCGAGCGTCTCTCCGCCGACGTTGTCGAAGTACACGTCCACTCCGTCGGGGGTCTCCTCGCGGAGCTGCTGACGGAGGTCATCGCGCTTGTAATCGATCGCGGCGTCGAAGCCGAGCTGATCGGTCAGCCACTTGCACTTCTCGGGACCGCCGGCGATCCCGACGACCCGACATCCCTTGATCCGGGCGATCTGGCCGACCACGCTCCCGACCGCGCCGGCGGCGCCGGATACGACCACGGTCTGCCCGGGCTCGGGGCGGCCGATGTCGAGCAGCCCGAAGTAAGCGGTCAGCCCCGTCAGTCCCAGCGCGCCGAGGTGGACGGGCGCCGGCGCTAGCTGCGTGTCCACGAGACTCACGCCCCGGCCGTCCGAGATCGCGTAGCGCTGTATGCCGAACTGCCCGAAGACGAGGTCGTCGACGTCGTATTCGGGGTTGCGGGACTCGACCACGCGGCCGATCCCCCCGGCGCGCATGACCTCGCCGATGCCAACGGGCGGCACGTACGAGCGAACGTCGTTCATCCACCCACGCATCGCGGGATCGAGCGACAGAAGCTCGAGCTCGACGAGGAACTGCCCGTCCGCCGGCTCGGGCGCCGGCTCTTCCACGTACTCCCAGTCCGACGCCTTGGGAAGACCAACCGGTCGCGCCGCCAGGCGCCACTGCGCGTTCGTCGTCGTCATCGGCTGAGCCTACTCGACGGCCGAGCGGCGGCGTATACGGCGAACGGCGATCGCGCCGCCCACCGTCAAGGCGACGAGCGCCCCGATCGCGAGCGAGCCATTGCGCGCGATCGCGACCGCCTCGTCGAGCGAGTTCCAGAACACGTACCCGAGTAACGAGCAGGCGACCGCCCACACCCCGGCGGCCGCGATGGTCGCCGGGAGGAAGCGCCGAGCCGCCATCCCCGAGGCGCCGGCGACGAACGGGGCGAGCGCACGCACCGCGCCGATGAACCGGCCGAACACGATCGTCTTGCCGCCGTGTCTGGCGAAGTAGCGCTCGACCTGCTCGAGCCGCGGCGGGGGTGAGCTTGACGCGATGTCCGTGCGCGATGAGGAAGCCACGGCCGAGCCGGCGGCCGAGGATGAACGACAGGGCGTCCCCGGCGGCCGCGCACACCCACACCAGGGCGATCAGCGGCACGAGCTCGATCTCGCCCTGGCCGGCGGCGACGCCGCCGAGGATGACGGCGAGCTCGCCCGGGGCGATCAGGCCGATTCCGGCGCCGGTCTCGAGGAACGCCAGCGCGCCGACGAGCGCGTAGGTGTAGGGACCGAGCGTGGAGCCGGCCCGACGGAGAGCGCCCTCGATGTCGGGCGGCCCGCCGAGTAGCGCCACCACCGCGATCGCCGCCGCGACCAGCGCGACGGCCAGCACCCAGGCCGGCGGCCTCTTCACGACGGCTCCTTGCCGGCGTGCGACGCCCGCATCGCACCGGCGTGGGCGGCGGTGTGCGAGGCGCGCAGCGCACCGGCGTGGGCACGACGCCTGGGCTCGCGGTGCACCTTGACCGCGCTCGCCACCATCGTGACCGCGAGCACGACGACGATCACGGCGAGCGACACCCCGGTCGAGATCTCGGGAATCGAGTGGTGCTGGAGGTGCCCGAAATGGAGCACAAGCTTGATTCCGATGAACACCAGGATCAGCGACAGCCCCGTCGACAGATACACGAGGCGATCGAGCAGCCCCGCCACGAGGAAGAACAAGGGGCGCAGTCCGAGCAGGGCGAACGCGTTCGCGGCGAGCACGAGGTACGCGTTGGTGGTGACTCCATAGACCACCGGGATGGAGTCGAGCGCGAACAGGAAATCCGTGGTCGCGATCGCTACTAGCACTATGAGCAGGGGAGTTCCCATCCGTCGCCCGTCGACGTACGTGAAGAGCCGCCTCCCCTCGTAGCGGTCAGTCAGCGGCAGCCGGCGCCGCGCGAGCGCGACGACCGCGTTGTCGCTCACGGAGGGGTCTTCGTCGCGGTGCCGGAAAAGCTGCACGGCGGTGGCGATCAGCCCGATCCCGAAGACCAGGAACATGAACGAGAAGGCTGAGAGCAGGACCGAGCCGGCGACGATGAAGATCGCGCGCAGCACGAGCGCCAGCACGATGCCGAATCCGAGCGCGCGCGACTGGTACTCCCGCGGCACCTCGAACGTGCTCATGATGATCACGAACACGAACAGGTTGTCGATCGACAGGCTCCTCTCGACGACGTAGCCGGCGAGGAACTGCGTCCCGATGTCCCAGCCCGCCAGTGCTCCGAGCGCCCCTCCGAACACGAGCGCCGCAGCGACGTAGATCAGCGACCACACGGTCGCCGCGCGAAAGCTCATGATCTCCCCCTACGGCTCGACGAGCCCGTGCCGTATTGCGTATCGGGTCAGCTCGACCCGATCGTGCATTCCGAGCTTCTCGAGGATGTTCGTCCGGTGGCGATCGACGGTCTTCTCGCTGATCACCAGCGCCTCCGCGATCTCCCTCGTGCTGTAACTCTCGGCGATCAGCTTGACGATCTCGGTCTCGCGCGGCGTGAGCGGATCCTCCCGGCCGGGCGAGTCGTTCCGCGCGCCGTTCAGCAGGTCGCGGATCAGCGGCGTCATCGCCCCGGGGTAGAGGAACTGCTCGCCGCGCATCGCGGCGCGGCAGGCCTCGACGAGGTCGCGATCGGCGACGGTCTTCAGGACGTACCCGGAGGCTCCGGCCTTTAGCGCCTCGTACAGGTATCGCTCGTTCTGGTGCATCGACAGCATGAGGATGCGCAGGTCGGAACGGCGACGGTGGAGCTCGCGGGCCGCCTGCAGCCCGGTCATCCTCGGCATCGAGATGTCGAGGATCGCGAGGTCGACCTCGGGCTCAAGCGCTCGCTGGACGGCCTCGGCGCCGTCACCCGTCTCGGCCACGACCTCGAGGTCGGGCTCGGCGTCGAGCACCAGCCGCAACCCGCGCCGGACGAGCGCGTGGTCGTCGGCGAGCAGGACTCGGGTTTTGAGCGGCGTCATCGTCCGTCCTTCATCGGGACACCGAGGCGAACCCGGCAACCACGACCCGCCGGGTTACCGTCGATGGTCAGCGTCGCCCCGATCAGCGTCGCGCGCTCGCGCATGCCGCGGATTCCGGCGCCGGGGGCGTGGCCGGCCGGGAGACCGTGGCCATCGTCAGTCACCGTCAGCGTGAACGCGCCGTCTTCACGCGCGAGTGTCAAGTCGGCCTCGTTGGCGCGGGAGTGGCGCGCGACGTTCGTGAGCGCCTCCTGCGCGACGCGATACACGACGAGCTCTTCGTCGGGCGACAGGTCGGGGAGACGGTCCGCGACCTGCTGGCGCACGGCCAGGCCGGAGCGCTCGGCGAACCGCTCGCACAGAACGGCGAGCGCGCTCTCGAGTCCGAGGTCGTCGAGCGCCTCGGGTCGCAGCTCGATCGCGATCTGCCGCACGTCCTCGAGGCTGCCGCGCACCGCGCGCTGGATCTCGGCGATGTCGGCGCGCAAATCGGTCGGGACGCGTGCCTCGACCCGCGCCAATCCGAGCAGCACCGCGGTGAGCTCCTGGCCGACCTGGTCGTGTAGCTCCTGCGCGATCCGCAGGCGTTCGGCCTCTTGGCCGGCGAGGACCCTGCCGGTCGAATCCCGGCGCTCGGCCTCCAGCCGCGCGAGCATCTCGTTGAACGTCGACGCCAGCTCGCCGGCCTCGGATGCCGGGTTCGAAACCGGCATCCGCTCGCTGTGGTCGGCGAGATCGACCCGCCTGGCCAGAGCGGTCAACGATTCGACGGGGCCGACCACGCGCCGGACCAGGTACACGTTGATGGCGACGGCGAGGAGGAGTGCGACGATCACTGCCGCTCCCTCACTTTCAACGCGGAACGACGACTCGCGCCCCGGTTGGAGCACGAGAATCGTCGCCGCGACGGCCGCCGCCAGCAGCAGGGCGTTCACGCCTGCGACGCGGTAGAGAAGCGGGATGTACCGCTGCGCACGACGTCGCTCAGGCGCGGAGGTGTTGCCGTTCATCGGACTCAGGTGAAGTGAAGCAGCAAGCAACTCGCGCTCAGCAGCCCGGCGCCGGGCGACGCCTGATCCGACGAGGAGCCGCCGACGTGCCGACGGGATCGGGTCGGAGCCCCTCGAGCTTGTGCAACATCGCCCAGCGGCGCGAGTCGAGGCCTCGCGGCGAGATACCGAGCGTGTCGGCGATGTCGGATGGCTCGATCCCGGCGAGCAGCATCCCGAAGATCGCCTGCTCGTCGGCGCCCAAGCGGCGACGCATGGCGCCGGCGAGCGCCGGCGGGACCATCGGGAGCCGCGAGTATCCGCGGGCTACGGCTCGGACGGCGTGACACAACTCCGATCCGACCCCGCCCTTGCTGATGAGCCCGTCGGCGCCCGCCACCACGCACGCCGCCGACAGCGGACCGTCGCAGTACGCGGAGTAGATCACCACGCTCGGCGCCGGTTCGAGGCGCTTCAACATGCGAGTCAGCCACAGCCCGCTGCGCGAGCCGAGCTGATAGTCGACCACGGCGACGTCGATCGGCTCGCGCTCGGCGAACGACTGGGCCTCCTCGGCCGACGACGCGACTTCGACGACCACGATGTCGGGCTGGTCGTCGAGCAGCTGCGACAGCCCGAGGCGAACCGCGGGGTGATCGTCGACGACGAGGACGCGGAGACGCGAAAGGTCCACGTCGGCGTGAACGTACTCGGGGTCGGTGGTGGGCTCGAAATTTCCGTTGACAGTGACCATCTGACTGCTCCTAGGTCTGATTGCCCCACCAAGATCGCGGAGCAGGGCCGCCGAAGGAATGGGGGCGATCCCCCATCCGTGGTCAGGCGACCTCATCGCGACGGGTACGTACCGGTACGGAACTGGTACGTACCAGTCCGGACGGGGTGATCTCCCGTGGGGGCGGAACAGGCGGTCAGCTGGAGGCCGACTGGAGCGCGGTCACGAGGATGCGGTCTGGAGCGTGGTCACGATTCCGAAGATCGCGAACGCGCTCGCTATCCCGCTGAGCGCGCACGCCGGCCAGATCCGCAGCCCGCGCTTGAGCGCGAACAGCGGGAAGACCGCGAACACGATCAGCTGGCTGAGCCACAGCGCGATCAGCGATGGCTCGAGCAGCGTGCTGTAGAAGCCCTCGGGGTCGATCAGGGTGAACGGCGCCGCCAGCACGACGCCGGCGCCGATTACGGCCGCGATCGGGCGGATGCGCCAGCGCGTGATCGCGTGCACGAGACGCGTGAGCGCCAGGTACTCCCACACGATCACCCCGGCGGTGCTGACCGCGACGCCGATGCCGATCGCCCGCGCGAGGCCATCGCCGGCGAACTGCTGGGCCACGCTCACGCCGGGAATCGCGGTGTGCAGCAGGCCAGGGGCCGCGGCCAGCGGCGCCACGGCCAAGACAATCACGACTGCCGTGACCCCGAACGCGGCCGTGAGACCACGCCGGATCGTGCGCGTCGGTGTCGCGAGCTCGCCCCCGAGGAACAGCGGGAGGCTTCCGCAGACATAGAGCAGCGAGGTCTGGGCGCTCGCCTTGGCAATGGCGCCGGCGGGGGCGCCGGCGCCGAAGCTCGACACCGGCGTCGAGATGTTGGCGAGCGTGACCCCGTCGAGGATGCCCGCTAGCACCAGCTGCCCCGCCGCCATGACACCCAACACGATCAGCGTGGCGGCGCGCCCCGCGAGCATCACGGTCACGATCGCCACCGGGATCAGCAGCGCGAGCAGCGTCTGGTAGCCGCGCACGCCGGGCAAGACCGCGGGCAGCAGGTCGTACACGATCTGCACGGTCGTGTAGACGATGTACAGCCCGTAGCTGAACGTCCAGATGGCCGCCTGGGCGAGCGCGACCCGGCGGCCGGCCGCGGCCTCGACGAACCCATACAGGCCCCCCGCGCCGCTTACCTCGCGCGAGTACCGTAGCCAGATCGCGAGCGGTGCGGTGAACACGACTGCGGCCGCGAGCATCGCCAGACCGGCCGAATCGCTGGCATCGGCGACGAGCCCGGGCGCGGCCGCGGCGGCCAGCGCGAGGGGGCCACCGAAGGAAGCGGTCGCGACTAAGGCGAACGCCCACGGGCTGATCGGTCGCTCAGCGGCCGAGCGCGGCCGTCCGACCGCGCCGCCCGCCCCCAGGACGCCGGCGCCGCCCGCCCCCAGGACGCCGGCGGTGCCCGCGCGGACGCGGGCACCTACCTGAGTTTCGGACATGGGTGGCCCCCCGGGCTCTGCTAGCCCCAGCCACCGCCGGAAGACGAGCTAGTCGACGAGCCGCCGGATGAGGCGGAGCTCGAAGCGCCTCCCGTGGTGATCGCCGTGCCGGACGGAGCGACCAGCCACCACTTGGCGCCAAACGAGTTGCTGCCCTGCCCGCTGGTGCTGCCGGCGCTCTTGTCGGCGACGAAGTAATACAGCGGGTGACCCTTGTACGTAACCTCTTCGGTGCCGTCCGAGCGCATCGTCGTGCCGAGGTCGGACGCGTTCACGCCCGGGCCGGCCTTCGGGCTGCCCTTGGTCAGCAGCGGGGGCCACGCGCCGGCGCATGCTCCCGAGCAGCTCGACTTGTCGCCGGTATCGGCGACCCATAGGTACAGGGCACGTCCGGACGGGCCGGCGAGGTAAGTGCCACTGGAGCCCTTCGCCGTCTTGACGGTTACACCCGTCGCGGCCGGCGCGGCGGCTGACGTGGTGCTCGAAGACGAAGGTGCGCTCGTCGCCGCGGCTGCGGTGCCCGCGCCAGAGCTCGAGCTCGAGCTGCTGCCGCATCCGGCGACGATTAATCCCGCGGTCGCCAGTGCGGCGACCCCGGCTATGCGGAGCTTGCCTGTTCTCCGACTGGCCATAGTTCACTCCCAGTTCGAGATTTCACTTGACCCCTTACAACCGGGGTCACCCATGAAGACCCCGAGGGCAGGCAGAACCTTCCGGAACCGGCTGGGCGCTATGGGATGCTGAGCCCCGACGGCGCTCCGAGCCGTCGGGCCTCGTCGACCGAGACGATCTCCCGGCCGAGCGGAAGCAGCGACACCGGGATCAGCTTGAAGTTCGCGAGACCAAGCGGGATCCCGATGATCGTGATGCACTGGGCGATGCCGGTGAGCAGGTGCACCAGTGCGAGCTCCCAACCGAACAGCAACAGCCAGATGATGTTGCCGATGCTCGACGCCACCCCGGCGGTCGGCTTGCGAACGATCGTCCGGCCGAAGGGCCACAGGCAGAACGCGGCCATCCGGAACGCCGCGAACCCGAACGGGATCGTGATAATCAGGATGAAGGCGAGGAGCCCGGCCAGGCTGTACAGGATCGCGAGCCACAGGCCGCCGAAGACCAGCCATATGACGTTCAGAACGAGTCGCACGACGTCAGGCCGCCGGCGGCGCGGCTTCGGGGTCGCCGGCGACAGCGTCCTCGAGCGCTTTCGCTTCTTCGCCGCTGAGGTGATGACGCACGAGCCGGCCCCCGTGCCCCTCCAGCGCGCTGACCATCGCGTCGACATGGTCGGGCGCGCCCATCATGATCACGGCGGAAGAGCCCTCGGGTACCTCCCGGCGGACCTCGTCGAAGAACGCGCTGCGCAGATGAGGCGAGCTTCTTTCCTGGGCGACCCCGCCGACGAGCCCACCGCCGACCAGCCCGACGGCGAGCCCGGCCGGACCGAATAGCACCCCGACCGCGCCCCCGGCCAAGGCGCCCTCGGCGGTCTTGCCGCCCATGAACTCGAGCTCGTCGTCGGCGTCCACGTAGCGGCCGGCGAACGTGCCGCGAACGACGATTCGGTTGCGCCGATGGTGCTCGACGAACGCGACCTCCTGCGCCCAGGGCACGCCCTCGACGGATGCGGGCGCACGCGAGTACGCCTCCTCGGCGCCGTCGGTGTGCTGGAACACCATCAGCGCGAAATCGACGCGATTCATCTCCATCACGCCCCAAACGATAAAGCCCTCATCCGGCCGCTGTCGTCGCCCGAATCGGGTGACGCGCCAGGCGGATCGCGATCAGCAGCTCCTGGACGTCGCCCAGATCGCGAAGGTCGCAGCCCGTCTTCTCTTCGATCCGGGCCAACCGGTGGTGGGCGGTGTTGACGTGGATGTAGAGCCGCTGCGCCGTGACCTTGGCGTTGAGATTCGCGGCGGCGTACGCGAGCAGCGTGCTGGTAAGCGCACCGCCCGCCGCCGTGTCGTCTTCGACGAAGCGACGGACGGCGGGCGCGAGCAGCCGCAACACGGTCCCGTCGCTCCGCAGCGTTAGGTAATCGAAGGCGCTCAGATCCGGCAGCGCCATCACCCCGCCGCCGGGCGGCAGTGACTCGAGCGCCGCGCACGCCTCCCGGTAGGCCTCAGGGAGGCCTCCCGTGGTATCGAACGTCGTGCTGATCCCGATCGCCAGCCGGACGCCGACGTCGGCGAGCTCCCGCTGTGCGCGCTCCACCGGCTCGGTCAGCCGGCGCGGGTCCTCGGTGCCAACGGCCCGAACGATCACGATCTCGTCCTGGCGGACCACGGTCAGCGGGCGGAGGACCCCGCCGACAGCGCGGGCCAGCGCCGAGGCGGCGGACCTCAGTGCGAGATCGTCCTCGGCGGGCGATATCGGCACGGCCGCGATCAGCAGGCAGCGGCCGGGGGAGTCGAGCCCGGCGGCCCTGGCGGCGCTGAGACGCGGTCCGGGGATCGGGGCGCGCCCTGCGAGCAGGTCTTCGAGCAGGTCGCGGCGCACGCGGTCGCCTTCTGCCAGCAATAGCTGTTGAGCCTCGAGGTAGGCCTGCGCGGCGTGCGTGCTGGCGAGGTCGATGAACTCCATCACGAGTCGCGCGGCCTCGAGCGCCGCGTCTTTTGCCTCGTCGTCGACGTCGGCGAACCCCTGGATCGCGTCCCAGATCACGCGGTGTCCTATGCGGAAGGCGTGCAGGAAGTCGGCGAGCGGAACGCCGCGCCGAGCGCGGAGCGCGGCGTGCGGACGGATGAAAGCGAGATCCTGCTCGGTGACCGGCCGTCCGCGGACAAGGCTCCCCCGGAGCGCGTCGTGGTTCTCGGCGACGTGCTCGGTGACGTCGGCCAGGATCACCGGATCGTCGATCTCCCCGTAGGTGGGGATCGAGGCCCGGATGGCGCTGAGGCTCTCGGTGGCGAGCTCGGCCCGGCGCGCCGCCAGCATGGTGGCGATGCGTTGGATGGCGACGGCGCCGGGCACGAGCATGACCTCAGGCGGTGACCCGCGGAGTGACCTGGCCGGAAGACGCGGTCATGCGACCAGGAGCCGCGGCCAGGGTGTGCGACAGGGCTCCGAGCAGCGGGCCGCACACGAACGACACCCAGGCGCTGAGCGCCACGAACGGCCACGGAGTCGAGAGCAGGCCGCCAAGCGCACCGGTGCCGGCCGCGAGCGGATGCGTGGTCAGGGCGAGGCCGAGCGCGGCGACCGTATGGGGGCCGGCGGCTCCAGGAACGTAGTTGTCTAGTCCGGTGGCGAACCACCAGAACAGAACGGACGCGGCACACACGAACGCCGGCGCTGCCGCCAGCGAACCGTCCGCGGTCAGCGCCGAGAGGATCACGAGGCCCCCGCCGACGATCCCGATCGCCAGCGCGATGCCCCACAGGCTGGGCAGCCCCGCGAGCGCTGGCCCGAGCGTCATGATCACGATCGCCCCGACGGTCCCGGTGGTGGCCGCTATGAGCGTTTTGCGCAACGCCATCCGGTCCGCGCCGAGCACGTAGTACAGGCCCCAGGTGACGAACGTTGCCGGGAGGACGAGCTGGAACTTCTCCGGCAGGCCGAACTTACCGAACACGCCGTCGGCGACGGTGAACCAGTGCAGGTTGAAGTTGAGGGTGAGCTCGGACCAGACGAATGCGACCAACCCGATACTGACCGCCAGCGGCACGGCTTGCTTTAGCCGGTGTGACATGGAACTGCTCCTTCCTCAAAGGAGGTGATTGGGTGTGGATAACGATGCCGATGGCGCCGCGGCCGGTCATTGGCGCGCGGCGCCATCGTTCGCGCAGGCGCGTTGTGGTCAGATCACACCGGCGGGTGGCTTGATCTCACGCTTGAGGATCTTGCCGGTCGGTCCCTTCGGGAGCTCGTCGACGAACCACACATGCCGCGGGTACTTGTACGCCGCGACGTTCGTTTTGACGTAGTCGCGAATCTCAGACTCGGTGACTTGCGCTCCGGGCTTGAGCGCGACCGCGGCTCCGACCTCCTCGCCGAGCGAGTCGTGCGGGATGCCGATCACCGCCGCCTCGCGCACGGCTGGGTGCTCGTATAGAACCTCTTCGATCTCGCGCGGGTACACGTTGTAACCCCCGCGGATGATCAGTTCCTTCTTGCGGTCGACGATGAAGTAACACCCATCCTCATCGATCCTCGCGATGTCACCCGAGTAGAACCAGCCGGCGTCGTCGATCGCTTGCGCGGTGGCGTCAGGACGGTTCCAGTACCCCTTCATCACGTTGTGGCCTCGGATCGCGATCTCGCCCACCTCGCCGCGCGCCGCGTCCTGCCGCTGGTCGTCGACCAGTTTCATCTCGACGCCTTCGACCGGGGTCCCGATCGAGCCCGGCTTGCGCTCGCGGTCGGGGTGGTTGAAGCACGCCACCGGCGAGGTCTCGGACAGGCCGTAGCCCTCGAGGACCACGCACCCGAACGCTTCCTCGAACCCGCGCAGCACCTCGACGGGAAGCGCCGCCCCGCCGGACACGCACACTCTCAGCGTGCTGACGTCGAATTGCTCGCGCTCGGGGTGGTGTAGGAGCGCGGCGAACATCGTCGGCACCCCCTCGAACACGGTCCCGCCGTCGCGCTCGATCGTCGCCAGCACCTTGCCCGCGTCGAACCGCGGGATCAGCGCGAGCGACGCGCCGGCGCCGAACGCGGCGTTCAGCCCGCAGGTCTGGCCGAAGGCGTGGAACAGCGGGAGCGCCCCGAGGACCACATCGTCGTGATCGAGCGTGAACAGCGCCTTGCTCACGTCGGCGTTGATCGTGAGGTTCGCGTGTGTGAGCTCGGCGCCCTTCGGCTTGCCGGTCGTGCCCGAGGTGTACAGGATCACGGCGGTGTCGTCGGCGTCGCGGTCGACGATGTCGTCGACCGGCGCGGCGTTCGCGAGCAAGCGGGCGAACGACTCGGGTTCGACCACGATGCATTCGGCGCCCGCCTCGGCGGCGCCGTCGAGCGCCGCGTCTGCGAATTCGTGCCAGGCAAAGATCAGCTTGGCCTCGGAGTCGCCGAGGTAGAACTCGACCTCGCGCTGCTTGAGCAGCACGTTCATCGGCACGACCACCCCGCCGGCCCGGAGCACGCCGTAATAGGCGATCGCGAACTCGGGGACGTTCGGGAGCATGATGCCCGCGCGGTCGCCCGGCTCGAAGCCGCGCTCGCGCAGAAGCCCGGCGACGCGGGCGGTCGCTTGGTCAAGCTCCGCGTAGGTGATGAGCGCATCGCCCATTCGGAGCGCGACGCTTTCCGGATACCGCTGCACGGATCCGATCAGGTTGAAGGCGAGACTCTCGTTCATCGACATTCCTTCCTTCGGTGTCGGGGTGAACGACAGCCTCGCTCAGGCCGCGCGCCGAGAACATGGCAGCGGCCGCCTAATTCGGGCGGCTGCTGTTGTGCGACGCAACCAATTCGGCGTCGGCGAGCCGGGCGGCGATCAGAATCTCGATCAGATGGCTGACCCGGCGGAGATCCAGTCCGGTGCGCTCGGCGATCCGGGCCAGCCTGTAGTGCGCGGTGTTCACGTGGATGTGGAGGTTCTCGGCCGCGCGACGGGCGTTGAGGTCACAGGCCACGTACTCGCGCAGCGTGGCGATCAGCGGACCGCCGTCCT
Source organism: uncultured Solirubrobacterales bacterium (assembly GCA_963709205.1). GTDB lineage: Bacteria > Actinomycetota > Thermoleophilia > Solirubrobacterales > Solirubrobacteraceae > Palsa-465. Next base: position 146,346 of record CAVPVP010000008.1, on the reverse strand, counting down.
GCGCGTCCTGAGCGACGAACTCGTGGACGGCTGGGGCGATCAGACGACTCGCGGTCGGATTGGGACGGAGCGTGAGGTACTCGAACGCGCTCAGCTCCGACAGCGCGAAGACACCCGGCGTCGAGGCTCGCGCGGCGCGAATCGTGTTCGCCTCCCGGTAGGCGTCCGGAACGTTCGACAGTCCCGACACCGACGTGCTCACGGCGACGGCCAGCGGAAGGCCGGCATCGGCGAGCCGGCGCTGGACGTCCTCGAGTCGGGGCGCGATCTTGGCCGACGAGCCGCCCGGTACCGGCACGACGAGCACGATCTCGTCCTGGCGGACGACGGCCAGCGGGGGCGTGGTCCCTCCCGCGGCGCGGGCCAGCGCCGCCGCACCCCCGCGGAGGAGTTGCTCGTCCGCAGGGCTGAGGCCCGCAATCGCCGAGATCACGACAAATGACGAGCCGTCGCGGAGGCCGGCGGCGCGCGCGGCATCGAGACGCGGGCCGGGTTCGAGCTCACGGCCGGCGAGTAGATCCTCGAGCAGGTCGCGCCGGATCCGCTCGCCGGTGGCCGCGAGCTGCTCCTGCGTCTCGAGGTAGACCTCGGCGGCGTGCGTCGTCGCGACCTCGAAGTAGCGCGGAAGGAGCGACGCGAAGGTGAGCACCGCTCGCCGCGAGGCGTCGTCGTCGGCGAGCGCTATCGCAGCGTCCCACAGCACCCGTTCGCCCACGTAGAAGGCCTGCACGAACTCCGTGAGCGAAACCCGTCGGCCACGCCTCGCGGCGTGGGGGCGGACGAACAGCAGGTCCTCGCGGGTGACCTCACGGTCGGCGCCAAGAGTCTCGATGCTGGCGCGGAGATGGGCCTGGACGTGAGCGCGGACATCGCGTCGGAGCTGTTGGTCGGCATTGCGGTACGCCGGGATCTCGGTGAAGATCCGCTCGGTCGCCTCGTCGGCCAGCTGCTCCACGCGCTGCTCGAGCTTTTCGCGCAGCGCGACGATCGCGGGATCCTTGGTCACCAACAAGGCTCTCTCCTCGCGGGCGATTGTACGCAGCACACAACGCGCGACCGGGAACTTAGGGTACGAGTCCGATGTGCGAGGCCTCCGCGCGAGGGAGTCTTATTACGCAACCACAACCCGGAGCTAGCGAGAGATGAGCGACAACGCGACAACCGATAACAACCAGTCCCGGGTCCGGCGCACCGGCCGCGCCGCCCAGTCGGGGCTCGATGTCTTGCTGAGCGAGGCCGGGACCGGCGAGCCATCCCGGTTCATCGCGCCGGGGGCAGGAGTGAAGGTCGGCGCCGGACTCGCACGGCACCCACGCCGCGTGGCCGCGCGCGCCGCCGGCCTCGCGGGCGAGCTGCGCCGCGTCGCCGCCGGCCGCTCCGAGATCGTGCCGGCCAAGGGGGACCGGCGGTTCACCGACCGGGCGTGGGAAGGCAACTGGATGCTGCGCCGCCTGCTCCAGGGCTACCTCGCGGTCGGCGAGACCGTCGACGGCTTGATCACCGATGCCGAGGTCGACTGGCGCGCCGAGCGCCGCGCGCGGCTGGCCGCCGGCAACGTGCTCGACGCCGTCGCGCCGACGAACTTCGCGTTCTCCAACCCGACCGTGATCAAGGAGACCGTCGACACGGGCGGGACCAATCTCGTCCGAGGCACGCGGCGCCTCGTCCGCGATCTCTCGACCCCGCCGCGGCTTCCGGCCACCGTCGACACCAGCAAGTTCGAGGTCGGCGGCAACCTGGCCGTCACGCCCGGGTCGGTCGTCCTGCGCACCGACGTGTTCGAGCTGATCCACTACCGGCCGTCGACCGACCAGGTGCGGGAGGTGCCGCTCCTGTTCATCCCCCCGACGATCAACAAGTTCTATGTGCTCGACCTCGCTCCTGGGCGGAGCATGATCGAGCACTACGTGGCGCAGGGCCAGCAGGTGTTCGGGATCTCCTGGCGTAATCCCGGCCAGGCCCAGGGGCACTTCGACCTCGACACGTACGCGCAGGCGGTCGCCGAGGCACGCGACGCGATCGCCGCGATCACGTCGCAGAGCAGGGTCCACTTGGCGGCGGCGTGCTCAGGCGGGATCATCACCGCGGGACTGCTCGGGAACCTCGCCGACGCCGGCGAGCTCGACCGGGTGGCGAGCCTGACGCTGATGGTGTGCGCGCTCGACAACGAGACCGAGGGCACGATGGCGGCGCTGGCCGGCCGCGACATCGCCGCGGCGGCCGTGGCCGAGTCCGCCCGGAAGGGGTATCTCGACGGGCGAGCGCTCGAGGGCGTGTTCACCTGGCTTCGCCCGAATGACCTCGTCTGGAACTACTTCGTCAACAACTACCTGCTCGGCAAGGCGCCGCCGGCCTTCGACGTCCTGTACTGGAACCAGGACACGGTCCGCCTCGCGGCCGGGCTGCACCGGGACTTCATCAACATCGGACTGGACAACTCGTTCGCGCATCCCGGTTCGCTCGAGGTGCTCGGCCGGCCCGTGGATCTCGGCGCCGTCGGTATCGACACGTACTTCGTCGCCGGGATCACCGATCACATCGTTCCGTGGGAGAGCGCGTACAAGGGAGCGCTTCTGTTCGGCGGCCACAAGCGATTCGTGCTCTCGCGCAGCGGTCACATCCAGGCGCTCGTCAACCCGCCGGCGCGGGACGGGGCGGAATCCCGCTCGAGCTACCGAGTCGCCGACGAGCTGCCGGCGGCGCCCGACGAGTTCGTCGCCCAGGCCCCGCAGCTGCCCGGCACCTGGTGGGGGGACTGGGACGCCTGGCTCAGCGAGCGCTCCGGCGAGCTGAAGCGCGCGCCGAAGGCGCTCGGCAACGCCACGTACAAGGCCCACGGAAAAGCGCCGGGGAGCTATGTACTTGCGAACTGACGACCTTCCCGCGGTACCCGACGAGCGGTGGTGGGGGGATCACCTCCGCGAGACGCGCTGGACGCTCGAGCTCTCCCGCCTGCTCGCGGATCCGGTCTTCCACGGCCGCGGGGTGCCGCGCGGCGATGGCCGCCCGGTCCTGCTGATGCCGGGATTCGGCGGCGGCGACTACACGCTGCTGGTGCTCGCCGCTTGGCTGCGTCGGATCGGGTACGAGCCGCACACGGCCGGGTTCGTCACGAACCTCGGTTGCTCTGACCGTGGCGCCGACCGCGTCGAGCGCCGGATCGAGCTGATCCACCGGCGAGCTGGGCGCCGCCTGGCGCTGATCGGGCACAGCCGAGGCGGCCACTACGTCCGGGCGCTCGCCCACCGCCGCCCCGAGCTCGTCTCCCACGCGATCTCGCTCGGCGCCGGGCTGCGCCAGATGCTGGCGACGAGCTACCCCACGCTGGCCGCGGCCGGCGCGGCTCGCCGGGTGGCGCTGCAAAGCCGACGCGCCCGCTCGCCGCTGTGCCTGACCGAAGGATGCGACTGCCGGTTCGCCCTCGACTTCGTGGGCACGTTCCCGGCCGACCGCGTGCGCTTGACGAGCATCTACTCCAAGGGCGACGGCGTCGTCCGCTGGCAGTCGGCGCTCGTCCCGTACGGCAACTGCGTGGAGGTGACCGGAAGTCACGTGGGACTGATCTTCAACCGCAAGACCTACCGGGCGATCGCCACCGCGCTCGCCGACCCAGAACTACCGAGTGGAGGATCCGATGCTGACCGCCCCTGAGCTGTTCCAAGACCTTGGCCACTCTCTGTCGACCGACTACTTCTTCCTGCGCGAGCAGCTCACCGAGGAGCAGCTCGAGGTGCTCCGGCGCGTGCGGCTGTTCGTGGACGACGAGGTGCTGCCCGTGATCGGCGGCTACTGGGAGCGCGCCGAAATGCCGTGGCCGCTGATCCGGAGGCTCGGAGAGCTCGGGATCGTCGGCGAGGACATCCACGGCTACGGCTGCCCGGGGCTCGATCCGATCGCGCTCGGGTTGATCCACATGGAGCTGAACCGCGGCGACGGCAGCCTCGGGACGTTCCTCGGGGTCCAGGCCGGGCTGGCGATGAAGTCGATCGCGATGCTCGGCTCCGAGGAGCAGAAGGAGCGCTGGCTGCCGCCGATGGCCAGGCTCGAGCAGCTCGGCGCGTTCGCGCTGACCGAGCCGAACCACGGGTCGGATTCGGTCATGCTCGAGACGAGCGCGCGTCGGGCCGGCGACTCTTACGTGCTGAACGGGGCCAAGCGCTGGATCGGGTCGGGCAGCGTCGCGGACGTCGTCGTGGTGTGGGCGCGCGACGAGGACGGCAAGGTCGGCGGCTTCCTGGTTGAAGGAGGCACCCCCGGTTACGACGCCAAGGTGATCGAGGGCAAGGGGTCACTGCGGGCGATCTGGCAGGCGCAGATCGCGCTCGAGGACGTCGAGGTGCCGGAGGAGAACCGGTTGCCCGGCGCGCACAGCTTCAAGGACACCGGGCGCGTCCTCGCCGGCACTCGGAGCACGTGCGCGTGGGCGGCACTCGGGCATGCCGTCGCGGCGTACGAAACCGCTCTCACCTACGCCAAGCGCCGCGAGCAGTTCGGCCGAACGCTGTCCAGCTTCCAGATCGTCCAGGACCGGCTGGTCAAGATGCTCGCCGAGGTGACCTCGATGCAGCTCTACTGCCTTCAGATCGGGCGGCTGGCCGAGCGCGGCGAGCTCAGCGACACGATCGCCGGGCTGGCGAAGCTCAACAACACGCGCAAGGCCCGCCAGGTCTGCGCCGAGGCGCGCGACATGCTCGGCGGAAACGGGATCCTGCTCGAGAATCACGTGATCCGGCACATGGCCGACATCGAGGCGATCCACACCTACGAGGGGACCGAGACCATGCAGACGCTGATCGTCGGCCGCGACATCACCGGTGTCGGGGCGTTTGCCTGAAAGGCGCATTCGCTTGAGGCCCCGATGCCGCGGTGTGAGGGCGTTCGCGTAGAAGCCGGCGCGGCCACGCAAGCCGCGTTGCAGGGGCAGGAATCCGTAACCGCGGCTGGTAGCGTCGCCGCCCTTGGTCAGGCGGGTCTTAGTGGTGGTGGCAGCCGCTGCCGCGGTGGTCACGATGCTGACGAGCGCCGGCGTGAGCCGCGGAGATCTCGCGAGCCAGTACTCGGCCGGGCAGAACCGCGCCGGGCAGCTGCGGTCGGGGATCAAGGCTGACAGCACGCAGATCCGCGGATTCGAGGGCACGATCAGCGCGCTTCAGGCGAGGCTCACCGTCGTCCAGCAAAGCCTCGACATCCAGCAGCAGCAGCTCGGCCAGGTCACGGTCGCGCTGTCGGACGCCCAGGATCGGCTCGGGCAACTCCAGCGGCAGTACGCGTACGATCGGCGAGCCCTGGCCGCCCAGCTCGTCGCCGACTACGAGTCTCCGACGCCGAGCCTGGTCGACGTGATCGTCGAGGCGCGAGGGTGGGACGAGCTGGTCAACCAGGTCACCAACCTGAGCACGATTGCGCGGTCGAACGCGCGGACGATTCGGATGGTCATCAGCACGCGCGTGGCCGTCGCGGCCGAGGCCCGCCGGCTCGCCCGGGTCAAGATCCGCCGGCAGCAGACCACGACCGCCGTCCGCGTCGAGCGCGACGACATCGCCCAGCTCCGCCTGTCCATTGTCGACCGCGAGCTTCGCGTCGCCCGCGACCGGTCCGCCAAGCGGAGCCAGTTGACCAAGCTGCAGAAGAGGCTTGCGCACGAGGCCACGGTGCTCGATCGCGAAGCCGCGGCCACCGGTGGCGCCTCGCTCCCGGTCCCTCCGCCACAGGGCGGTTGCATCAATACCGCGTTCGCTCCGCACGGTGGCTCGGCCGGTTTCTTCCAGGCCCCGGGGACGAACTACTCAGTCGGCGAGGAGCCGGTCATCGCCGCTCGTCTCGATGCCCTCGGCCGGGCACTCGGGCTGCACCTGATCGGCATCTCCGGTTACCGCAGCCCCGCGCATTCGGTGGAGGTCGGCGGGTTCGCCGACGATCCCCATACGCGCGGTGAGGCCTCGGACACGCCCGGCGTCGAAGGGGTACCCGAGGCGACGCTCGAGGAGTTCTGCCTGACGCGTCCGTTCCCCGGCGCGCGCGAGGCCGATCACATCCAAGAGCTCTGACCCCTACTCGCCATCACCCGGCCCCTGCCGCGCCGCGCAAAACGCAGCAAAGCCCCCACGTGCGTCGCGTCTTGGCGAGATAAGCGCCTCACCGGCGCTTATGCGCACGAAGCCGATGGGGGTGGTGCGGCTTTGGCGAGTTCTGCGCCCGGTGGGTTCGGATATTGGCCGCCTGCGGCGGCGTCCGTGGGGCCGGTTCCGCCGGACCTCCGTGTCCGGCGGGTCGCGTTCACCCCGCAGGGCATGGATGCCCTGCGGAACGGCCCCATGGATGCCGCGCGCGGGGAATTCGGCTCGATGCGCCCGCGGGATGCCGGGCGAAAGGGCCGAATTCCCTTGGCGGAATCCGGCTCGTGTACGTACGGCGTGCGAGTGCTTCTGAGCCGGATTCCGCAGCGAGGCCCAGAATCAGACGCCGGCGAGTGCCTGCTTGAGGTCCGCGACGAGGTCGCTTGGATCCTCGACGCCGCAGCTCAGGCGGATGAGGTCGGGCGGGACCGCGGCGGCCGAGTCCTCGACCGACTGGTGGGTCATCGCCTGCGGCACCTCGATCAGCGACTCGACGCCGCCGAGCGATTCCGCCAGCGTGAACAGGCGAGTGCGGGCGGCGAGCGCGATGGCGTCGGGGTGACGGAAGCTGACCATGCCGCTGAATCCGGGCCAGCGAACGTCGGTCACGTCTGGCGCGGTGCGCAGGAACTCGAAGACCGCCGCGGCGCTGCGCGCGTGGGCGTCCATGCGCAGGTGGAGCGTGCGCAGCCCGCGGTGGACGAGGAAGCAATCGAACGGCCCCGGGACGGCGCCGACGGCGTTCTGGACGAAGCGGAGGCGCTCGTACCAATCGTCCGACCGGGTGACCACGGCACCGCCGACGACGTCCGAATGGCCGCCGAGGTACTTGGTAGTCGAGTGCACCACGAAGTCGGCGCCGAGCTCGAGCGGGCGCTGGTTGGCCGGGGTCGCGAACGTGTTGTCGACCGCGACGAGGGCGCCACGCCGGGCGGCGACCACCCCCTCGATGTCGACCACGTCGAGGAACGGGTTGGTGGGGCTCTCGACCCAGATCAGCCGCGTGTCGTCCCGCACGGCGCGCTCGACGCGCGGCGAGGTCGGTCTGATCGACCAGGTCGTACTCGAGGCCCCAGCGGGCCATGACCTTGTCGACCAGGCGGTACGTGCCGCCGTAGAGATCGCCCGGGAGCACGACGTGCGAGCCCGCCTCGCAGACGACCGTGATCAGCGCGTGCTCGGCGGCAAGCCCGGAGGAGAACGTCACGGCGCGTCCGCCCTCGAGCTCGCCGAGCGCCTGCTCGAGCGCCGCCCGCGTCGGGTTGGCCGAGCGCGCGTAGTCGTAGTCCTCGACGAACTCGCCCGGCCGCGCGCTGGACGTACGTCGAGGTCTGGTGGATCGCGGGGATCACCGAGCCGAAGCTCGGGTCCGGAGTCAGGCCGGCGTGAACGGCGCGGGTGGCGAACGCGTCGCGCGGCCCTCGGTCGCCTGTCACGAGGCCAGTGCTTCCAGCAAATCGGTGCGCGTGACGAGACCCTCGGCCCGGCCGTCGCGCGTCACCAGCAGCGCCTGCTGATCGCCGACGAGCAGCTCGACCGCCTCGCGGACCGGATCCTCGGTCGACACCGCGGGGAACGGCGGCTCCATCACCTCGACGATCTCGGCGTCGAGGATCGCCGGGATTCTCGGCGGCGCGCTTGAGCAGACCGCGCTCGCCGATCGCGCCGACGACCGTCGCCGGATCGTGGGCGCTCACCACGGGCAGCTGCGACACGCGGTGCTCGTGCAGGAGCGCCACCGCGTCGCGCACGCGGTAGTGCGTCTGGACCGTGACGAGCGGCGGGATCTCGCCGGCATCCCGCTTGCGGGCGAGCACGTCGCCGACGAGGAGCTGGGAGTCGCGCTCGAGGAACCCGTACTGGCGCATCCAGGCGTCGGAGTAGATCTTCGACAGGTACGAGCGCCCGCCGTCCGGGAGGATCACCACGATCAGCGCGTCGGGGTCGTCGGTTTCGCCGGCGATCTGGAGAGCGGCGTGAAGGGCCAGGCCGCCCGAGCCACCGGCGAGGATGCCCTCGAGATGGGCCAAGCGGCGCGTGGTCAGGAACGCGTCGCGGTCGGACACGGTGATCCAGCGGTCGATCAAGCTCGGGTCGAACGTCTCGGGCCAGAAGTCCTCGCCGACGCCCTCGACGAGATACGGACGGACGTTCTCGGGTCCGCCCGGAGTAGATCGAGCCCTCGGGGTCGGCGCCGATCACCACGAGGTCGGGATTGCGCTCGCGCAGGTAGCGCGCCGTGCCGGTGACCGTGCCTCCGGTCCCGACGCCCGCGACCAGATGGGTGATCTGTCCGGCGGTCTGCTCCCAGATCTCGGGGCCGGTCGACTCGTAATGGGCCTGCGGGTTCGCCTGGTTGAAGTACTGGTTGGGCTGGAACGCGCCCGGGATCTCGGCCGTCAGCCGATCGGCAACGCGGTAGTAGGACTGCGGCGATTCGGGGGGGACGTCGGTCGGAGCCAGCACGACGTCCGCCCCGTAGGCGCGCAGGAGGTCGATCTTCTCGCGCGACATCTTGTCGGGCATGACCGCGATCACGCGGTAGCCCTTCAGGCGCGCCGCGATTGCGAGGCCGGTGCCCGTGTTGCCCGAGGTCGGCTCGACGATCGTGCCCCCGGGCTTGAGGCGACCGTCGCGCTCGGCGGCCTCGATCAGCGCCACCGCGACGCGGTCCTTGATCGAGCCGCCCGGGTTGAAGGCCTCGAGCTTGGCGACGAGGCGCGGCCGCACGCCGGCGCCGATGCGCGACAGGCGTACGAGCGGCGTGTCGCCGATCGTGTCGAGGATCGAGTCGTGCAGAATCGGTGCGATGGCGGTCTCGGTCATACCTCCAGGATGACGATTCTGCGGAGATTTCACAAGGAATCGAAGATTCCGCGACTAGCAGCGCTTGTATTGGATATCCTTCGGCCACGGACCGAGTAATTCGCGTCATGCCGAATGATCCGCAGCCACCCGTCGACGCCACTGACCGAGCCCTGCTCGAGCTGCTCGCGCGCGACGCCAGGATCACGAACCAGCGCCTGGCGGATCGCGTCGGAGTGGCGCCGTCGACGGCGCTGGCGCGCCTGCGGTCCCTCCGCGACCGCGGGGTGATTCGCGGCTTCCACGCCGAGGTCGACCTCGCGGCGCTCGGCCGACCGCTCCAAGCGCTGATCGCGGTTCGCCTTGCGGTTCACGCGCGCGACCAGATCGACGACTTCACGGGCGCGGTCCGCCAGCTGCCCGGCGTGCTGATGGTGTTCCACCTGACCGGGGTGACGGACTACCTGGTGTGGGTGGCAGCCGCCGACGCCCAGGACCTGCGCGAGTTCGTGGTCGATCACCTGGCCACGCATCCGTCGGTGGCGCACGCCGAGACCTCGCTGATCTACGAACACCACCGCGGGCCTGGTATCTGGGGCGAGGCCGACCCGGCATGAGTCGGTAGGCCCGGATGAGCGGGAGGCCGGCATGAGCGGGGAGGCTGGCATGAGCGGGGAGGGCGGCGTGAGCGGGGAGGGCGGCGTGAGCGGGGAGGGCGGCGTGAGCGGGGAGGCCGGCGTGAGCGGGGAGGGCGGGGGAGAGAGGTGGATTCCGGCCTCGCGCGTGGCCGGGCTGGGGACGACGATCTTCACCGAGATGAGCGCGCTCGCGCTACGGACCGGGGCGATCAACCTCGGCCAGGGCTTCCCGGACACGGACGGCCCGGCGGCGGTCGTAGAGGCCGCGGTGGCGGCGCTCCGCGGCGGCGAGAACCAGTACGCGCCGCTCCCGGGCGTGCCGGCGCTGCGGGAGGCCGTGCTCGAGCACCAGCGGAGCTGGTACGGGCTCGACCCCGAGGACGTGCTGATCACGTTCGGCGCCACCGAGGCGATCGCGTCGGCGCTGCTCGGGCTGTGCAACCCGGGGGACGAGGTCGTCGTGCTCGAGCCCTACTACGACTCGTACGCGGCGTGCATCTCGTTCGCGGGCGCGACGCGGCGAGCGGTGACGCTGCGGCCGCCGGCGTTTTCGGTCGAAGAGGAGGCTCTGCGAGGTGCGATCGGTCCGCGCGCCCGAGTCCTGCTGCTGAACACGCCGCACAACCCGACCGGGCGCGTGCTGAGCCGCGCCGAGCTCGAGATGATCGCGGCGGCGTGCGTCGAGCACGACCTGATCTGCGTCACCGACGAGGTGTACGAGCATCTGGTGTACGACGGCGAGCACATCCCGATCGCGACGCTGCCCGGGATGGCCTCGCGCACGCTCACGATCTCGAGCGTCGGGAAGTCGTTCTCGTTCACGGGCTGGAAGATCGGGTGGTGCTCCGGGCCTGCGGAGTTGGTGGCGGCGACGCGCATGGTCAAGCAGTACCTGACGTTCGCCGGCGGCACGCCGCTGCAGCACGCCTCCGCGGCGGCGCTCCGTCTGCCGCGGTCGGAGGTCGAGGCGCTCCGCGACGACCTGCGCGCCAAGCGCGACCAGCTGTGTTCGGGGCTGGAGGCGGCGGGGCTGCGTCCGATCACGCCGGCCGGGACCTACTTCGTCAACGCCGACGTAGGGGTGGACGCGGTCGAGTTCTGCCGCGAGCTCCCCGAGCGGTGCGGGGTCGTCGCGATCCCGACGAGCGTGTTCTACGACGACAAGGACGCCGCCGCCACGCTGGTGCGGTTCGCGTTCTGCAAGCGGCCCGAGGTGATCGCCGAGGCCGCGCAGCGCCTGGCCCGCTTGCGGTGAACCGCCGCGACCGTCGCGCAATCACCTGCAAAAGCGGGCGCCGACGTGGCGATCAGGCCGCGGACAGCAGGTCCTCGAGCTCTGAGACCGTGATCACGTCGGCCTGCCGGGGGAAGATCTGCTCGGTCAGGAAGGCGTGGACCTCGGGATCGGGATCGGCGGTGGCGTCCTCCAGCACGACGACGCGGTAGTCCCGGTCGCTGGCGTCCCGCACCGTCGACAGCACGACGCCGCTGGTGCTGATGCCGGCGAGGATCAGGGTGTCGACGCCGCGTTCGCGTAACTGGGCGTCGAGATCCGTGGTCGAGAACGCGCCCACGCGAACCTTGCGGACGATGATGTCGCCCGGTTCAGGCGCGACCCGGTCATGGACGGCGGTGTTGGGGGAGTCGTCGTGGAACGCCTCGGCCGACGCGCCCACGCGCTGGCCCATCCTGCTCGTGGCCGGGATCGCGTCGAAGTCGGCGTCCTCGAATGCCACGCGCACGTAGCCGACGTGTCCGCCGGCGCTGCGCACGGTCGCGATCGCGTCAGCGGCGCGCGAGAGCAGATCGTCAGGCTCGCCGAGCATGTCGACGACCCCGTTCTGGTAATCCATCACGAGCAGCGCCGTCCGGCGCGGGTCGATCGGTTCCGTGGTCATGTGGTGGTGTTCCTTTCTCGGGTGGGGACACGTCGGTGTGCACATAGCGGCCGCCGCGCATCAGCGACGCCGCCGCGCCGAGTACCGACAGCCCGGCCGCGACGCTGAACACGACGACGAGGCCTTGGTGGAAGGCGGACGAGATCAGCCTCGGGAAGAACTCGGTGCCGGTCAGCACCTGCTGATGCGCGGGGGAGAGCGATGACAGCGCGCCGGTCGGACCCAGCAGGTGCGCGACCGGGTTCTCGCCGAGAACCGCGGCGAACAGCGACGATACTGGCGGCAGGCCGGCTACGTGTTGGGCGACCGTGCGTGGCACGCCCTGCTGCTGGAGGCCGATCAGCAGCTGCGCGGGAAGGCTCGCCGCGATTCCGGCGATCATCAGCGAGAAGAACACGCCGATCGACAGCGCCGTGCCGGAGTTCTGGAAGGTCGATCGCATCCCCGACGCGGCACCCCGCTGCCGCGCGGGCACGCTGCTCATGATCGAGGATGAATTCGGGGCGCTGAACATGCCGACCCCGATGCCGTTCATCACGATCAGGAGCGCGAACGCCCAGTAGGGGAAGTCGACGGGGAGCAGCATCAGGCCGATGAAGCTCGCGCCGAACACGAGCATGCCGGCGGTGGCGAAGCCCCTGGAGCCGAACCGGTCCGACAGGTAGCCCGAGATCGGACCCGAGATCAGGAACGCCGTAGTCAGCGGAAGCAGGTAGATCCCGGCCCATAGCGGCGTCTGGGTGTAGCTGTAGCCGTGCAGCGGCAGCCAGATGCCTTGGAGCCAGATGATCAGGATGAACTGGAGCCCGCCGCGGGCCACGGCCGCGATCAGGCCGGCGACACTCCCGGCGGCGAACGCGCGGATCCGGAACAGGCCGATCTCGAACATTGGGTCGGTAACGCGGCGTTCGATTACGACGAACGCGACGAGCAGCACGAAACCGCCAACGATCGACCCGATCACGACGGGGTTCGTCCAGCCCATCGCGTGACCCCCGAACGGCTTGATGCCGAGCGTCACGCCGATCAGGATCGCGCTCAGCCCGACCGCGAACGTGATGTTGCCCCACCAGTCAATGCGGCCGTGCTGGCGCTCCCCGTTGTCTCGCAGCATCCGATACGCCCAGACCGTCCCGAATATGCCGACCGGCACGTTGACCCAGAACACGGCCCGCCAGTCGATCGCGGCCAGCAGGCCGCCGGCGACCAGACCGATGAACTGGCCGGCGATAGCGGCGACCTGGTTGATGCCGAGCGCGAGGCCGCGCTGGTCGGCGGGGAACGCATCAGTCAGGATCGCGGCCGAGTTCGCGGTGAGCATCGACCCGCCCAGCGCCTGGACCACCCGCCACCCGATCAGCCACTGGGCGCCGTGGGCGCCCATGAACGGGTCGAACGAGAGCAGGATCGACGCCGCCGTGAACACCACGAAGCCGCCGTTGTAGATCTTGACCCGTCCGTACATGTCCCCGAGCCGGCCGACGGTGACGACGAGCACTGCCTGGACGAGCCGGTAGCCCATGATCATCCACAGCAGGTAGCTGATGTTGCCCGCGGCGAGCGGGTCGAGGTTGATGCCGCGGAAGATCGCCGGCAGCGCGATGATCACGATTGAGCCGTCGAGGGCCGACATGAACACGGCCATCGTCGTGTTCGACAGCGCCACCCACTTGTAGCCGTCGTCCGTCCGAACGGCCGGCATCAGATGCTCTGAGCTAGTCGCTCGAGCAGCGGCGCCACCGCCGTCAGTTGTTCGAGCTCTCCGGCGGTGAACCCCGAAGACAGCGCTCGTGCGAGCTGCTCGGTCCGCGTGTTCCGGCGATCGCGGAGCACGCCGAGACCGGCGTCGGTGATCGACAGGATCACCCGCCGGCCGTCTTCGGGATCGGGCGCCCGGGTGATCAGGCCGCGCGTCTCGAGCGCCGCCAGCGTCGCGCCCATCGATTGCGGGCTGATCTGCTCGGCGCGGGCGAGCGCGGCCGCGGTCGCCGGGCCGCCGCGGTCGAGTCGCGCGAGCGCCGCGCTCTCGGACAGCGTCAAGTCATCGCCGGTCGGAATCTGACGCAGCCGCCGCAGCAGCAGGCCGATGCTCAGACGGAGCGTGGCGGCTACGTGATGGGTGTCGAGATGTTCGGCGACCACCAGAGTCGTAAGTCTAGCCTGATAAGTCTGGCCTTGCAATCTCGTGCCACCTTGCGCTGGTAGAGAATTCGTTCTCGAGCCCACAGGACCCGAGGAGGAGACGATGTCCGCAACCGCCGCCCGTCCACCCGCGGCCACTGAGGTCGACCAGTGGCTGTCGCGCTTCGGCGAAGCACTCGAGCGGGGCGATGCCGCCGGCGCGGCCGCGCTGTTCGCGCCCGAGAGCTACTGGCGCGACCTCGTCGCGTTCACGTGGAACATCAAGACCGTCGAGGGCCGCGCCGGGATCGCGGACCTGCTCGAGCACACACTCCGGGCATGCGAGGCCGCGCGGCTGGCACGCCACCGAGGAACCCGAGGTCGCCGATGGCGTGACGAGCGCGTGGATCGCGTTCGAGACCGAGACCGGGCGCGGCCGGGGGCACCTCCGCCTGATCGACGGCCAGGCGTGGACGCTCCTGACCACGCTCGACGAGCTCAAGGGCCACGAGCAGGGTCTCGGGCCGCGACGGCCGAAGGGCGTCGCCCACGGAGCGAACCCGGAGCGGGAGACGTGGCTCGAGAATCGCCGCCGCGAGGCCGAGGAGCTCGGGCGCACGGTCCAGCCATACGTGGTGATCGTCGGCGGCGGTCAGGGCGGGATCGCGCTCGGCGCCCGCCTGCGCCAACTGCGCGTCCCCACGATCATCATCGAGCGCAACCCGCGGCCCGGCGACTCGTGGCGCAACCGCTACAAGTCGCTGTGCCTGCACGACCCGGTCTGGTACGACCACCTGCCGTACGTGAAATTCCCCCCGAACTGGCCGGTGTTCTCGCCCAAGGACAAGATCGCCGACTGGCTCGAGATGTACACGCGCGTGATGGAGCTCAACTACTGGGGGTCGACGACGGCGAAGCGGGCGAGCTACGACACCGACGCGGGCGAGTGGAGCGTGGTGGTGGAGCAGGACGGGCGGGAACTGACGCTCCGGCCCAAGCAGCTCGTGATGGCGACCGGCATGTCCGGCCGGCCGTACACGCCCCAGTTCCCGGGCATGGACCGGTTCAAGGGCGATCAGCACCACTCCTCGCAACACCCGGGACCCGATAAGTACCGTGGCAAGCGCGCGGTCGTGATCGGATCCAATAACTCGGCCCACGACATCTGCGCGTCGCTGTGGGAGCACGGCGCGGATGTGACGATGGTGCAGCGGTCCTCCACGCACGTGGTGAGGTCGGACACGCTGATGGAGATCGCGCTCGGCGCGCTGTACTCAGAAGAGGCCGTGGACGCGGGGATGACGACAGAGAAGGCCGACCTGACGTTCGCGTCGCTTCCCTACCGGATCCTGGGCGGGCTTCAGGTCCCTGTGTACGAGCAGATCCGCGAGCGCGACGCCGACTTCTACGCGCGGCTCGAGGCCGCCGGGTTCCAGCACGACTGGGGCGAGGACGGATCGGGCCTGTTCATGAAGTACCTGCGCCGGGCGTCGGGCTACTACATCGACGTGGGCGCCTCGGAGCTGGTGGCGAGTGGCGAGATCAAGCTCCAGCCCGGCCAGGTCGACCACCTCACCGACGACGCGGTCGTGATGGCCGACGGGACCGCGCTTCCGGCCGACGTCGTCGTGTACGCGACCGGCTACGAGTCGATGAACGGGTTCGTCGCCGACCTCATCTCTCAGGAGGTGGCGGACAGGGTCGGCAAGGTGTGGGGCCTGGGGTCGGACACGGCCAAGGATCCAGGACCATGGGAGGGCGAACAGCGCAACATGTGGAAGCCCACCCAGCAGGACGGACTGTGGTTCCACGGCGGCAACCTGCACCAGTCGCGCCACTACTCGCTGTACCTCGCGCTCCAGCTGAAGGCGCGGGCGGAGGGGATCGACACCCCGGTGTACGGGCTACAGGAGGTCCATCACACGCGATAGCGGCCGACCAACTCGTTCGCGGCAGCGAGTTCGTCGGGGGCAAGCGCACGGGAAGTCAGCGGGGTTCCCCGCGCGTATTGCGCGAGTATCGCGTCGCGTACGTCCTCAATGCTCACGCCGGGAACCTCGTCGGCGACCGCGCCGGTGGTGGCCGGGTCCCACTCGAGGCCGAGCTCGGCGTAGACGTCCTCGAGCACGGCCCTCACGCGGGCTCCCGAATCGACGACGACGACTGTCGAGAGCAGCCACCCACCCCGGACGATCCGCTGTGCCGAGCCGATCAGCTTGGTCTGGCCGCGCGCGTTCACGCTGAACTCTCCCGGGCAGTACTCGCCCGGCACCTGTCCGACGCGGGCATCGACGCCGAGACGCCGTAATGCCCCCGCCTGGAGCTCGGCCTCGTCGGCGAAGCGGGCCTGGATGCCGGTCATCGAGTCCTGGGCCGGCATGACCTCGTCGAACACCAGGCACCCGCTGTCGTAGGCGGCGGCCCGCCCCCCGGCGCCCCGGACGACCGGGGTGAAGGCCCGCTGCCGGGCCGCGGCGACCGCTTGCGGGAATCCGGTGAGGAAGGTGTCTCGGCGCCCGAACGCAAGCGTTGGTTGCGGACGGTAGCTCCTGAGCACGGGGCCGCGCCGGCCCTCGGCGACGAGTCCGAGCAGGGCGTGGGGGAGGGCGACGTCGAGCGCGGGGTCGCCGCCGGCGGACCCCTCCAGCAGGTCCACGCGCTCACACCTCCAGGGCTTGCAGCACGACCGCGGGATCGAGCTCGAGTGCCGCAACATTCTGTTCGATCTGGGCAGGGGAGGTCGCCCCGAACAGCACGCTGGTCACGGCCGGGTTGGCCAGCGCGAACGCGATCGCGAGCGCGGCCGGCGTCGCCCCGAGCTCGGGCGCGAGCGCCCGCAGGCGGACGCCGGTCTCGCGCGCGGCGGCGTGGCGCGCATCGTCGATCTCGCCGGCGGCACGTCCGGTCCCGCGCGCGGCGGCGTGGTGCGGATCGTCGATCTCCCCGGCGGCACGTCCGGTCCCGCGGTCGTCGTACTTGCCGGTGAGGACGCCGCCGGCCATCACGAACGACGCGACCACGCCTGCGCCGGAGGCCTCGAGGGCGGCGGACATCTCGTCGCTCTCGACCCACTCGCGGCGGACGAGGCTGTACGGGAGCTGCGCGGCGCACGGCGCCGGGACGCCGAGCCGCTCGGCCGTGAGCGTCGCCTCGAGGAACGGACCCGCCTCCCAGTTCACGATTCCCCACGTGCGCGCCTTCCCGGAGGTCAAGAGCTGGCCAACGGCGGCGACCATCTCCGCGAGGGCCATGTCGTCGGGCGGCGGGTTCGCGTAGATCAGGTCGACGTACTCGAACCCCATCCGTGCGAGCGAGCCGTCGAGCTCGGCGGCGGCGCTCTGCTCGGGCCAGAACTCCCACCACAGCTTGTTGGAGACGACCGTGTCCTCACGGTTCCAGCCGGCGGCGCGGAACAGCTCGCCGAACAGCACCTCCGAATAGCCGGTGGGGATCGGTGCGGTTCCGGTCTCGTCGTTGTAGCGCGCGTCGTCGAGGAAGTTGAAGCCGTGCTCGCGCGCGGCGCGCATGACCGCGAGCGCGTCCTCGCGCGGGACCCGCTCGAACGTCCGCCACGACCCGAGCGACAGACGCGAGACCTCGAGTTCGGATGAGCCGAGCCGATGTCGCGAGATCGGAACCACGGGCGGGTCTACGGCGCCAGGCGTTCGATCCGCCAGCTTCCGTCCGCTGCGCGCGCGTAACGGAGGCGGTCGTGGAGGCGGTTGTCCCGGTGCTGCCAGAACTCGAAAGTGTCGGGCACGAGGCGAAAGCCGCCCCAGGTCTCCGGCACCGGGACTTCGCTGTCCGCGTAGCGCTCGTCGAGCTCGGCCACCCGGCGCTCGAGCACATCACGGTTCTCGACGGGCCGGCTCTGCGGCGAGACGGCCGCGCTCAGCTGGCTCCCACGCGGCCGGCTGTGCGCATACGCCTCGGACTCGTCGCGAGTCGTGCGCCGCACGCGGCCCTCGATCCGCACCTGGCGCCCGAACGGCTCCCAGTGGAACAGCAGCGCCGCGCGCGGATTAGCGGCCAGCTCCCCGCCCTTGCGGCTCTCATAGTTGGTGAAGAACACGAACCCGTCGTGGTCGGCTCGCTTGACCAGCACCATCCGCACCGACGGCGCTCCGTCGGGCGTGGCGGTGGCGAGGGCCACGGCCTCGGGCTGGCTCACGCCTTCGGCCGTGGCCTCGTCGAACCAGGCGGTGAACTGCCGGACCGGATCGGGATCGGCGTCCTCCTCCCGCAGCGGCTGCGAGGGATCCGTCACCGGCGTTGCGAGGCCGGAGACCAGGCCGCCTCGCGCCCTGGCACCCCGCTCGAGGACCGGGCCACCGCATACACGCTCGGCGTCGGCCCATAGCCGTCGGCGCTAATACTCATGCGGGCGCGGGTCAGCATTCGTCGCCGGTTAGGCTAACCCCTCGTGCCGCCGGAGCCACCGAAGATCGTCCGCCTCGACGAGCTCGAGGCGATCCCGGGACCCGGGAGCCTCACCTGGCATCCGGTGAGGCTGACGCTCGGCGTGCGCGCGTTCGGGTGCAACGCGTACACCGCCGGCGAGGCCGGCCAGGACGTGGTCGAGCCCCACACCGAGGATCCGAAGCTCGGCCACCAGGAGCTCTACTTCGTCGCCGCCGGGCGCGCGACCTTCACGATCGATGACAGGTCCTACGACGCCCCGTCGGGGACGTACGTGTTCGTTCCCGATCCCGCCTCCCACCGCCACGCGGTGGCGGTCCAGGCGGGTACCACCGTGCTCAGCTTCGGCGGGCCGCCCACGTTCAAGCCGTCGGCCTGGGAGTGGGCGTTCCTCGCTGGTCCGCTGATCCGCAGCGATCCGACCCGCGCGCGCGAGATCCTCCGTGACGGACTCGAGCAGCATCCCGGAGCGGCGACGCTCCACTACAACCTCGCCTGCCTGAACGCGGTCGAGGGCCGGCGAGACGAGGCGATCAGGGCGCTCGCCGAGGCGATCCGGACCCGACCAAAGATCGTGGAGTGGGCGCGCGAGGATGACGACCTCGAGAGCCTCCGCGACGATCCCGCGTTCCGAGAGCTGGTCGACTCGGATGCCTAGGCCGTCGGTCAGGCCGACGGGGTCGGCCGTCTCGACATTGAAGCCTGCTGAGTCCGCGGAGGCCGGCCGGGCGGCGCGTCACGCCGTGCCGCGGTCGGTGCACGGCGAGTGGAGGCCGCCGCCCGATCGCCCCGATCCGGTCGTGTTGCTCGAAGCGCAGGCGGCGACGCGCGTGCGGGAGCTGATTCCGATCCGGTACGGGCGCATGCTCCTTTCGCCGTTCACCTTCTACCGTGGTGCCGCCGCCGTGATGGCGGCCGATCTGGCGGCGACGCCCGACTCCGGCATCCCCGTTCAGGCCTGCGGCGACGCCCACATCTCGAACTTCGGCGGGTTCGCCGCTCCCGATCGCCGACTGATCTTCGGACCGAACGACTTCGACGAGACGCTGCCCGGACCGTGGGAGTGGGACGTCAAGCGAATGGCCGCGAGCGTCGAGATCGCGGGCCGTGACATCGGGCTGCCGGCGGATCGCCGGAGTCGGCTCGTGGTCGCGTGCGTCCGGGAGTACCGCGAGGCGATGCGCGGTTTCGCCCAGGTCAGCCACCTCGACGTGTGGTACGAGCGCATCAACGCGAGCGAGCTCGTCGGCCGCTTCGGCGGTCGTCTGGGGAACAAGGGCCGGATCGAGTTCTCGAGGCCGTTCGCCAAGGCGCGCCAGAAGACGAGCCTGCGCGCCGTCCGCAAGCTCACCGAGCGCGTCGACGGCGAGCCGCGGTTTCGCAGCGTGCCCCCGCTGCTCGTCCGCTTCGCCGATCTGCACGACCCGGCGGATCCGCGAACCGAGGAGGACTACGTCTGTGATCTGCTCGATCGGTACCTGGAGAGCCTCGACGAGGACCGACGTTACCTGTTCGGCACGTACCGGTTCGTCGACATGGCCCGCAAGGTGGTCGGCGTCGGCAGCGTGGGCACGCGGGCCTGGGTGCTGCTGTTCGCCGGTCGCCAGGGTCAGGACGCGCTCGTCCTTCAGATGAAGGAAGCGCAGGCGTCGGTGCTCGAGCCGTATCTGGGCGCGAGCGAGTTCGAGCACCACGGCGAGCGGGTCGTTCGCGGGCAGCGGATGGACCAGGCGGTCACCGACGTGTTCCTCGGCTGGCAGCGAAGCCAGGGCCTAGACGGCAACGAGCACGACTTCTACATCCGCCAGCTGTGGGACTGGAAGGGGTCGATGAACCTGTCGACGATGCGCTACTGGGGGCTGCACGCCTACAGCCGCGCGTGCGGGTGGTCGCTGGCGCGGGCGCACGCCCGCTCCGGTGACCGTCTCGCGATCGCCGCCTACCTCGGCTCCGGGCCGAGGTTCGATGAAGCGATCGCCCGTTTCTCGGCGGCGTACGCCGATCAGAACGAGCTCGACTACCAGCGGTTGGTCGAGGCCGTCGGCGCAGGCGAGGTCCGCGCCGAGTTCGGGATCTAGCGGGTATTCCGCGAGCGGCGCGGATCCGGGATCTAGCGGCTATTCCGCGAGCGGCGCGGATCCGAGATCTAGCGGGTATTCCGCGAGCGGCGCGGATCCGAGATCTGCGGCTATCCCGCGAGCGGCGGGTCCGTGATCACGGTGGCGCCGGCAGGCCGGCGAGCTGGATAACGGAGAACACGAGCAGGATCACGCCGATCCCGACCAGTCCGTACCGCGCCTGGCGGAGCTTGACGTGGCCGCTGATCCCGATCAAGAACAGGACCGTCGCCAGGAACACCGTGTCGCGCACGTACTTGTCGGCGGTACCACCCGCGTCCGAGCCCTTCGTGAACTCATCGTCGGCCTGCGCGTCGAGTTCGGTCGCCTGGCTCTGCTGCGGAATCACGTACTGCGGCATGTAGGAGGGGCCTGGCGGGGCGTTCGGGTTATGCGCCGGGTCGGTGGCCAGCCAGGCGTCGAACGCCGGCCTGTATCCCGGTCTCAGGCGGTTCTCCGCGAGGCGCTCGGCCCGAGCGTTACCGGCGACGAACGCGGCGAACCAGGCGTTGAACGACACCGAATCGAGCGTCCTCGTCTGGAGCGCTTCGAGGTCCGCTCGGCTCGCCTTCGTCCGCAGCGCGGAGGCCTTGGCGAGCGACACCGACGACTCGGTGCTCCACTTCGCGGCCGCAAATCCCGAATAGGCGGCCAGCACCGCCACCACCGACAGGACGACGGCCTCGACGATCGAGATCCATCGGTCGCGGGCGCTGTCGTCGTGCTCACCATCTTGCTCATGCTCGGCGTGCTTCTTGTGCTCGGCGATCTCCTTGCCGACCTCGGCCGCTGACAGCCCCTCGGGCACTTATCCAACTCCGGTCTCGATGTTGGCGGTATGGATACGGCGAAGGATCGATGCCACCGGCACCCTGGCATCACCCGTTGCGGGTGAACTCTGCCCCCGGTCGGTTGGCGACCGCTACCGCATCTACGCGGCGCAGCACAAGCGGTTGACCCCGCTCGTGTGGTGACGTTTGCGTAGTCTCGCGGGCGCGGTGAGCGCGCACGGCATATCCGACGACGACCTGCGCCGCCGGTACGCGCAGGTGTTCGATGACGTCGCCGAGGAGTACGACCGCGAGCGCCGCGGCTACCCCGACGGCCTGGTCGATGCCGCCTGTGCGTACGGCGGCCTGCGTCCCGGCGACTCGGTGGTCGAGGTCGGGTGCGGGACCGGACTGCTTACGAGCTCGCTATTGGGGCGGGGGCTGATCGTCGACGCCGTCGATCCCGGGGCGAACATGATCCGGCTCGCCGAACGGCGCGTCGGAGAGGAGGCGGCCGTGCGCTTCCACCACGGGCGGTTCGAGGAGGTAGCGCTCCCACAGCGGGCCTTCGCCGCCGTGTTCTCGGCGACCGCGTTCCACTGGATCGAGCCGTCGGTGGGGTGGGCGCGCGCGGCGGAACTGCTGGCGCCGGGCGGTTTGCTCGCGCTCCTCCAATACTGCGACGTGCACCATGCGAGCACGGCCGACGACTGGCAGGCGCTGATCGACGCGCTCGCGACCATAGCCCCCGGCATCGCCGCGACCTGGCCCGAGCTGCGAGACGCGGACACGATCCTCGCGGGAGCGGCTAGCCGCCGCGACAACATCTCCGAGGTGTGGTCGTGGATCGGCGGGCATCGCCTCGCGGTGTCCGAGGCCGCTCGGCTGTTCGAGGATGTGGAGGTCGCGGTCGCGCCGATCTACACCGAGCAGACCGGCGATGAGGTGAACGCCGTGCTGCGGACAACCTCGCTGTACGCGCGCATCCCCGAGGATCGCCGGCAAGCGTTCCAGGACGAGAACCTGCGCGTCGCGGAGCGCCTCGGCGGCGTCATCCGCACGAGCGAGCTGGCCGTTCTCGTGACCGGCCGCCGCTCGCTACCGTAGCGGCGGTGCGGATCGCCACCTGGAACGTGAACTCGCTCAAGCAGCGCCTGCCGCGGCTGTTGCCGTGGCTGGATCAAAGACAGCCGGACGTCGTCTGTCTCCAGGAGACCAAGATCGCTGACGATGCGTTCGCCGAGCTGCTCGGCGATCGGCTTTCCGAGCGCGGGTATGAAGTGGCGGTCCACGGCGAGGCGGCGTGGAACGGGGTCGCGATCTTGTCGCGGGTCGGGCTCGACGACATCGTGGACGGACTGCCCGGCGCCCCGGGCTTTCCGCTCCCGGAGGCACGCGCGGTGGCGGCGACGTGCGACGGTATCCGCGTCGTCTCGGTGTACGTCCCGAACGGGCGCACACCCGGTTCCGAGCACTACGAGTACAAGCTGGCGTGGCTCGCGTCGCTGCGGGACGCCGTCGCCGCCAGGGTGGGTGGGTCCAAATCGATCGTCGTGTGCGGCGACATGAACATCGCGCCGGCCGACGAGGACGTGTTCGATCCCGACGCGTATGTCGGGCAGACTCACGTGACCCCGCCCGAGCGGGCGGCGCTCGCCGAGATCGAGGCGGTTGGCCTCCACGACGTCGTACGCGATCACTGGCCGGGAAAGCGGGTGTTCACGTACTGGGACTACCGGGCGGGCATGTTCCACCAGGACCTCGGCATGCGGATCGACCTGATATTGGCCGGCGACCCGGTGGCGAAGCGTGTCAAGGCGGCGTGGGTCGACCGGCAGGCGCGCAAGGGGACCGGGCCGAGCGATCACGCGCCGGTGATCGTGGACCTCGACGAGGCGCCCGACGGTGACATCGGGCCGGTGGTGCCGCCGCCGTCGAACCCGGTGATCAAGCGGGGCGCGAAGAAGCTGCCCCAGGCGCCTTGACGGTCGATGCGACTGCGATTTGGCGCGATATTCGCGGCAAATCGCAGTCGCTTTACCGGTCAGCGGGGCCGATCGCGGTCCCTTGACGGTTGGACGCGCTTGGGCTCGCCCGGCATCTTGGGATAGTCGGGCGGGTAGGGCATGTCTCCGAGCCCCTCGTCGGCATCCGCCTCGTATAGATCGAGCAGCGGCTGAAGCGAGTAGGCGACGTCGTTGATCTCGGCGTGGCGGTCGCCCACCTCGGCGAAGCGCGCGGGCATCGTGGCGACCGTGAAGTCCTCGGGCGCCACATGGGCGAGCTCGTCCCAGGCGAGCGGGGCCGACACCGTCGCGCCCGGCTTGGGCCGGATGCTGTACGCGGACGCGATCGTGCGATCGCGCGCGTTCTGGTTGTAGTCCACGAAGATCCGCTCGCCGCGCTCCTCCTTCCACCAGCTCGTCGTCACCCGATCCGGAAGCCGGCGCTCGAGCGCGCGTCCGAACGCGATCGCGGCGTGGCGGACGTCGGTGAACGTCCACCGCGGCTCGATCCGGACATAGATGTGGATGCCCCGACCGCCCGAGGTCTTCGGGAAGCCGGCGAACCCCAGTTCCTCCAAGAGCGCGCGCGCCTCGCCGGCGGCGCGGACGGCGTCGGCGAAGTCCGTGCCAGGCTGCGGGTCGAGGTCGAGCCGCAGCTCGTCCGGGTGGTCGACGTCGTCGCGCCGTACCGGCCACGGGTGGAAGGTGATCGTGCCCATCTGCGCCGCCCAGCCGACCACTGCGATCTCGGTGGGGCACACCTCATCGGCGTGGCGCCCGGACGGGAAGGCGATCTGGGCGGTCTTCACGTAATCAGGGGCGCCCTTCGGGATTCGCTTCTGGTAGAAGGCGTCGCCCACACGTCCCTCTCGGGTGGACAACACCATTCCGGGGTACACGCCCTTGGGCCAGCGCTCGAGCGTGGTCGGCCGCCGCTCGAGCGCGCGCATGATCCCGTCGTCCACGGCGAGGTAGTAGTTGACGATGTCGAGCTTCGTGACCGGCTGCGTGCGCTCGGTGGCGGGAAAGATCACGCGATCCGGGTTCGAGACGCGCAGATCGCGGCCCCCTGCCTCGACGATCGTCTCGGCCGACGCGGCCACTACGAATGGCCCGCGATCGCGTGCGGGACGTATGGCTCCTCGAGCGCCGCGATCTCCTCGTCGCTGAGCGTCAGCTGCTCGGCGGCGAGCGCGTCCTCGAGGTGACCGAGCTTGGTCGCGCCCACGATCGGCGCGGTTACGCCGGGCCGCTGTAGCAGCCACGCCAGCGCGACCTGAGCGCTCGGAACTCCGCGCGCCTCCGCAACCTGAGTCAGCCGGTCGACCACGTCGAAGTCGACCTCAGGCGTGTAGAGCGTGTCGCCGAATCGATCGGTGTTCGCGCGCGTGGTCAGGCGGTCTCCGGAGCGGGTGCGGTTGCCGGCCAGCAGCCCGCGCGCCAGCGGGCTCCAGGGGATCACGCCGACACCCTGGTCGATGCACTGCGGGATCATCTCCCGCTCCTCCTCGCGGTAGACGAGGTTGTAGTGGTTCTGCATCGAGACGAACGGCGTGATCGCGATGCTCTGCGCCTTCGCGAATTGCCAGGCGTGCATGCTGCTGGCGCCGAGATAACGGGCCTTGCCGGCCTTGACGACGTCGTGGAGCGCGTCCATCGTCTCGTCGATCGGCGTGCGCGGGTCCCAACGGTGGATCTGGTACAGGTCCACGTAGTCGAGTTCGAGGCGCTTGAGCGACGCGTCGATCGAGGCCATGACGTGTTTGCGGGACAAGCCGCGCCCGTTCTCGCCCGGCATCGTCTGACCGTGGACCTTGGTCGCGACCACGTACTCCTCGCGCATGCCGAACAGCTTTGGAAGCAGGCGGCCAGTGATGATTTCGCTCTGACCGCCGTTGTAGACGTCGGCGGTGTCGAAGAACGTGATCCCGCCCTCGACGGCGCGACGCACGATCGGCTCGGCGTCCTGCTCGTCCAGCGCCCACTCGCGGCTCTCGTGCGTGCCGTAGCTCATCATCCCGAGGCACACGCGGGACACGCGGAGTCCGGTCCTGCCGAGGTTCACGTAGTCCATCGCTCGTCTCCTAACGGTCGGTTCTCAAAGGTCAGCCGTCCACGGAGAACGTGACGTTACCCGGCGTCGCGCCGCGATCGTCTCCGGCGCGCGCCCTCAGCAGGCCGGGTGAGCGAGCGGGCGCCGCCCGGATGCGGTCGCGCGCGAATCTGTCGCGTGCGAATCTGTCGGTGCGAATCTGTCGCCGCCGACGCTGGACAGGCTGCGGCCGCTCCGACCAGGATGTCCGCCGACTGCCCTGCCCGCACGAACGCGCAGTTGCGGCAGTGCCCGGACATCCCGGCCCTCCGGGTGCGGAGGACCGGGATGCCACGAACGGTGCTGCTACGGCTTGACGCGGTAGACGAGGCCGGGCCCGACCTCGCCGAAGTACAGCCAGCCGGCGTGCGCGCCGAGCCCGACCACGGGCGCGATCGTGCCGGTCACGAGCGGCTCGAGGTTGCCGCCGCTCAGCGGGAGCGACAGGACCTCGCCTTGGCCCTTGGCGCCGATGCCGAGGAACGAGGTCGTGTAGATCCGCTTGCCCATGATGGCCATGCCCATCAGGTCGGTGTGGGGACCGAACTGCTGGAATGGCTTGGCGTAGCCCTTGCACTTGCTCGCCGACGTCCAGTTGCAGCTCGGGAACCCGTAGGCGTCGCCCTTGTGAACCCGGAGCAGGAAGTCCGGCGGGTTCTTGGCGCCCGAGTCCTGACCGAGGTCGGACACGAACGGCGACGACGAGCCCGCGGGGAACGCCATCTGCCACGGCTGCCGAATCCCCGTGGCGAACACCTTGAGTCCGTGGCCGCTGGAGTTGAACGACAGGATGTCGTAGAGGTAGGGCGACAGGTTCGCCGGACCGTGATCGTTGTTGTTGAGCAGGCCGGTGTCGACCCCAACGTACAGCCGTCCGTCCGCGCCGAACGCCAGGCCGTTGAATCCCTGGAACTTCTTGGGCGCGGTATAGATGGCCTTCTGCTTGGTGAAGGTCGTGCCGTTCCAGCCGCTCCACTTCATGAGCTGCCACTTCGGGCCGGCCGCCGTGAGGGAGCCGCCGCTGATGTACAGCGCCCCGCCGTGCCAGGCTAGCCCGGCGACGAACTGAGGCGACCCCGGAATCAGGGTGGCAGCGCCGCCCTTCAGTACGAACACGCCACCGTTGGGCGGAGCCGTCTTCGACTCGACCCCGCCGTCACCTTCGAACACATTGCCCGCGCCGAACGCGAACGATGTGGGAGTGTGGAGGCCGGATGCCACCAGCTGAACTGGATGACCGTTCGTAGCCTTCGGGGCCGGCGGCGGCCCCGAGGCCGCCATTGCTGCGGTCGCCGCCGTTCCGATCGAAACGGCGGTTGCGGCGATCAACGCCGCGGCACGTCCACGCATCTTTGTGCTCCTTTCGAGCGCCTATGAAGTCGCGCCGAGTTACCCCGACCGGGCGCGAGCGGCGGTAGGCTAACACAAGACGTTCACAAATGATGCGTCAGGGCAGCGCAGCTTCGAGGTGGCGCGCGAGCTCGTCAAGCGTCGTCGCCGGCCGCCAGCGACCGTGGCCGCGACGGGCGAGGGCCTCGCCGGCGTCGTCGTCGGTCGAGGCGCCGCTCGCAACGGATCTGGCTACTCGTATAGGACCAGACCGCGGACGTTGCGGTGCGTACGCATGTCCTCGTAGCCGTCGTTGATCTGCTCGAGTGTGTAGGTGCGGGTCACCAGCTCGTCCAGCATCAGCTTGCCCTCTCGATACATCGACAGGAGCTTGGGGATGTCGTAGCGTGGGTTGGCGTGGCCAAACAGACAGCCAATGATCCGCTTCTCGTAGGCGATCACTTCGAAGATCGGCATATTGACCTCGACCGGCTCCATTGGTGCCAGAGCCGTCAGCGCTACCTTGCCCCCCTTTCCGACGAGCGAGATGGCGTCGGCGAGGACCTTGCCGGTGGTGATGTCAACGGTCACCATCGCCGCGTTCGCCATCATCCCCATGGTCATCTCTCCGATCGGCTCGAGCGCCTCCTCGGCGGAGGCGAACATGTGCGTCGCGCCGAACTTCCCCGCCTGCTCGCGATTGAAGGGCGACGGGTCAATGGCGATGATCCGGCTGGCGCCGGCCAGCCGTGCTCCCTGCACCGCGTTGGCCCCGACGCCGCCGACGCCGAGCACGACCACCGTGTCGCCGGGCTGAGTCTCCGCGCCGTAGACCGCGGTTCCGAAGCCGGTGGTGACGCCGCAGCCCACGAGCGCCGCCTTGTCGAGCGGGATGTCGGGATCGATCTTGACCACCGACTCCTCGCGGACAACGGTGTGGCTCGAGAACGTGCCAAGCATGCACATCAACCGGGCATCCTGGCCGCGCACATGGTGGCGGCTCGTGCCGTCGTGCTGAAGGCCGACCTGGATCCCTGCGCCCTGCTCGCACAGGTTCTCGCGTCCGACCGCACACCATTGACACTTGCCGCAGATGGGAATGAAGCTGAGTACGACGTGGTCGCCTTCGACGACGCTGCGCACGCCTGGTCCCACGGCCTCCACCACCCCGGCGCCCTCGTGGCCGCCGATCGTGGGCAGCGCCTCCATTGGCAGATCACCGATTCTGAGGTGCTCGTCCGAATGACACAGGCCTGACGCGGCAAGGCTGACGAGCACCTCGCCCTCTCGGGGATCGTCGAGCGTCAGTTCGTCGATCTCCCAGTCACGGCCGTATTCCCACAGGACTGCTGCTTGCGTCTGCATATCTGTCTCGCGCCTCCGGGTCGGTGTTAGGCCGCAATCATCTTCGATTTGGATCGCCTCCTGCTTGACCGAGCGCGCATGCCGGTCTGACCGAGCGTGCCGCCCAGCCGAGCCCGATCCCGCTCCTCGAGGGTTAGGCCTCGTTTCGACGTGGCACGGCCCGGTAATCATGCACGACTCAGGCGCGGATCAGACGCCCGGATCTGCCTCCACTTGACTCTCAACGTGCCTCGACTTGACTCTCAATGCACTAATGCAATAGCGGTCGCTGTTGGGCACAAAATCGTCGACAAGGCGTGTTAGCATCGCGGGTCGGGACGCAGATCCGCGAGGCCATCCAGACCCACGAGAAGGCGTCGCGGGGGGCCGCGCACGACCGCGCGCTCGAGCTGCTCGAGCTGCTCGAGCTGGTGCGGCTCCCGGCCGCGCGGGAGCGACTCGAGCAGTACCCCCATCAGCTGTCGGGCGGGATGCGCCAGCGCGTCATGATCGCGATCGCGCTGGCGGCCTCGCCGAAGCTGCTGATCGCCGACGAGGCCACGACCGCGCTCGACGTGACGACGCAGCCACAGATCATGGAGCTCCTGCGAGACCTGCAGCAACGGCTGGGGATGGCCCTGATCATGATCAGCCACGATCTCGGGCTGGCGGCGAGCTTCGCCGACGAGGTCGTGGTGATGTACGCGGGGCGGGCGGTCGAGCGGGCCCCGACGCAGATGCTGTTCGCGCACGTCCGGATGCCGTACACGCGGGCGCTTCTGGATGCGATCCCGCGGCTCGACAACGCCTCCCATGCGCCGCTGGCCGCCGTGCCCGGCCAGCCACCGAACCTGGCGCTGCGCGAACCGGGATGCCCGTTCACGCCCCGGTGCCCGAGCGCCACCGATCAGTGCCGTGAGCACGCGCCCGCGTTCGAGGAGCACGAGCCGGACCACCAGTGGGCGTGCTGGCACCCATGCGAGGACGGGGTGATGCCGTGAGCGCCGGCGGGCCGCTGCTGGACGTGCGCAACCTCGTCCAGGAATTCGAGGTCCGGGCTCAGGGGGAGTGCGCAGCGGCGTCGTGCAGGCCGTGTCCGACGTGTCATTCACTCTGGCGAAAGGGGAGACGCTGGGCCTGGTCGGCGAGACCGGATCGGGGAAATCGACGCTCGCGCGCACGATCTTGCAGGCGCCGCGGCCGAAGTCCGGAGAGGTGCTGTTCGAGGGCACCGATCTCGTGAAGCTGCGTGGACGGGAGCTACTCCGCGCGAGGCGCCAGATGCAGATGGTCTTCCAGGACCCGTTCGGGTCGCTCGATCCGAAGTGGTCGGTGGCGCGGATCGTCGAGGAGCCGCTGATCGCGTTCCGGACGGGGGCGCGATCCGAGCGGCGCGACCGGGTCACCGAAGTGCTCGACCGAGTCGGTCTCGATCCCGCACGCTATGCCGACCGGCGGCCGCGCTCGCTGTCAGGCGGGCAGGCCCAACGCGTGGCGATCGCGCGGGCGCTCGCGCTCGACCCGGCGCTGATCATCTACGACGAGGCGGTGTCTTCGCTCGACGTGCTGATCCGGGCGCAGGTCCTGAACCTGCTCGAGCGTCTCCGATCCGAGTTGTCACTCACATACCTGTTCATCGCCCACGACCTGGCGCTGGTCAAGCAGGTTTCCGACCGGGTCGCGGTCATGTACCTCGGGAAGCTGGTCGAGCTCGGCCCGGCCGAGTCGCTGTACCGCGAGCCGCTGCATCCGTACACGGTGGCGCTGCTGGCCTCGATCCCGAACCCCGATCCGGCGGCGTCGCGCGCGCCCGTGGCCAAGACGATCCAGGGCGAGCCCCCGTCGCCGATCGATCCACCCAGCGGCTGCCGGTTCAGGACCCGCTGCCCCCGGGCGCAGGAGATCTGCGCCGCGGAGGAGCCGCCGCTGCGCAGGCTCGCGGACGGGCACTTCGCGGCGTGTCACTTCCCGGGCGGGCGGGATCCAATATCCGAAGACGCACCGGCGACGGCGGGGCGCGAGCCCGCCCGACTGGCAGGAGGAACCCATGACCGTGCACCAACCAACTGACGCCCTCGATATCCAGTCGCTGCTCCCCGACGGCACCCAGCTGATCGGTGGGGACTGGGTGCCGGCGCGCAGCGGCGAGACGATTTCGGTGATCAACCCCGCCACGGGCGAGTCGTTGGCGACCGTACCGCGCGGGGGCCCGGACGACGTGGACGACGCCGTCGGGGCCGCGGAGGACGCGTGCCCCGGGTGGCGGGACACGAGTCCCAGCCGGCGCGGCCAGCTGTTGCTCGATTGGGCGGCGCTGTGCCGCGAGCACGCCGGCGAGATCGATCTGCTCGAGCGGCTCGAGGTGGGCCGGCCTAAGTGGGGACCGATCGGTCCGATGGCGGGGATCCTGACGTTCACCGCGGGCCTCGCCGACAAGGCGACCGGGCAGACGCTTCCGTCCATGTTTCCCGACGTGATCGGGATGACGTTGCGCGAGCCCTACGGGGTGTGCGGGAGCATCATCCCCTGGAACGCGCCGGGGCCGAACACCGCAGGCGACGCGGGGCCCGCGATCGCGATGGGCAACACGATCGTGATCAAGCCGGCCGAAGACGCGCCGTTGACTTGGTTGCTGTTGGTGAAGCTGGCGCTCGAAGCCGGGATTCCGCCCGGGGTGATCAATGTGGTGACTGGGTACGGGGGCGAGGCCGGTTCGTCGCTCGCCGCTCACCCCGGGGTGCGGCGCATGAGCTTCACCGGGTCGCCCGAGACGGGGCGCAAGGTGATGGAGGCGTGCGCGCGACATCTCGTTCCGCTGCATCTCGAGCTCGGCGGCAAGTCACCACAAGTGGTGCTGCGCGACGCGCCCTTGGATAAGGCCATTCCGACGATCGCGCGGAGCATCACGCTGAACACCGGTCAGATCTGCGCGGCGGGCTCGCGAGTGGTCGTCGACTCCTCGATCCGAGATGAGGTGGTTTCTGGTCTGGCGGACGCGTTCAAGCACGTCCGGGTCGGCCCCTGGTACGAGGACGTCGACATGGGTCCGCTGATCAGCGCCAAGCAGGAGCAACGAGTGCTCGGGTATCTGGACAGCGGCCGCTCCGAGGGGGCCCGCGTCGTCGTCGGTGGCGGCAAGCCCGAGGGCGATGTCTACGACCGCGGGTTCTTCGTCGAGCCGACGATCTTCGACGACGTGAAGCCGGACATGCGGATCGCCCAGGAGGAGATCTTCGGCCCGGGGTTGTCGGTGCTGTCGAGCTCCGACGAGGAAGAGGCGCTCCGGATCGCGAACGGGACGAAGTACGGGCTGGTGGCGTCGGTGTGGACGCGCGACGTGGGCCGTGCCGTGCGGCTGGCGCGGCGGATAGAGGCCGGACAGGTGTCGATCAACACGCTGTGGTCGGGCGGGCGAGATTCGATGCCCGCCCACCCGCCGTTCGGCGGCTACAAGTCGAGCGGGTTCGGCCGTACGGTGAGCGCCGACTCGATCCTCGACTACACCCGGGTCAAGAGCGTGATTATCGACGGGCGGGTGTAGCCGGTGGAGGTCTCGCTCGCAGGCAAGGTGGCGCTGGTCACCGGCGCCGGTCCGAACATCGGTAGCGGCATCGCGCTCGCGCTTTCGCGGTACGGGGCGCAGGTGGCGTGCAACGACGTGTCCGAGGAAGCGGCCGGCGCGTGCGTGCGGCGGATCGAGCGCCACGGTGGTTCGGCGCTGGCGGTCGTCGGAGACGTGAGTTCCGAGGATGACGTGGTGCGCTACGTCGGCGAGGTGCTCGACCGGTGGGGGCAGATCGACATCCTGATCAACAACGCGGCCCTGCTCGGAGGCCGGGGAGTGCTCGAGGAGAGCCTCGAGTTCTGGAACCAGGCGGTGGGAGTCGCCGGTGCCGGGACGTTTCTCAACACCAAGCACGTTGCGATCTCGATGATCGAGCGTGGGATCAAAGGCGCCGTCGTCAACATCCTGTCCTCGAACGCCTGGCAAGGCTGCGCCGGCGTGATCGCCTATGCGTTCCACAAGGGCGGGCTCGCCAACTTCACTCGCGCCGCGGCGATGGATCTTGCGCCGTACGGGATCCGCGTCAACTCCTACTCGCCGACGGCGCCACGGCCGGACAATCCGGAATTGCTCGCGGAGATTTCGGGGGGATTGCGGCGTCGTCCGGATCGCTCTTCGGAGCACCCGGCGTGGTGGCGTGAGCCGGGCAAGATCGACGTGCGCGGCAACATGCCCATGGAGCCCTCCACGCCGACCGACATCGGCCACTGCGTCGCGTGGATGTGCTCGGACTACGCGCGGCTGATCACCGGCTGTGACTTCGTGATCGACGGGGGGGCCAGGGCCAAGTATTGGGGGTACACGCCACCGGCGGACAAGGCCGTGCCGGTGCCGCTTATCCCTCTATACGAGGACGAAACGACGCCGGGAGGGTTCTAGATGTCTTCCGAGATGGTGAGAGCCGCGGTCCAGACCGGTCCGATGGCGTACGAGATCCGGGAGTTCCCGCGACCTTCGATTGGTCCGGACGAGGGGCTGCTCCGAGTCGAAGCCTGCGGTGTGTGTGGAAGCGACGTCGAGCAGTATCGGGGTCACCTCGTCCGGCCGGGCATGTTCCCGCTGATCCCGGGACACGAGCCGCTCGGGGTGATAGAGGAGGTCGGCGCGCGCGCGGCCGAGCGATGGGGCGTCTCGGTCGGGGATCGGGTCGCGGTCGAGATCCTGCGGCCGTGCCGGGCCTGCGACTACTGCCTCACGGGCCGCTACATGTCGTGTCCGAACCGCGACGGCGCCTACGGGATGACGCCGCTGTCGCGCTCGCCTTCGCTGTGGGGCGGCTTCGCGGAATACCTCTATCTGCACCCGTGGGCGATCCTGCACAAGGTCCGGCGCGATCTGCCGCCCGAGCTCGCGGTGATGTTCAACCCGCTGGGGGCAGGCGTGCGCTGGGCCGCGATGCTCGGCGAGGTGGGCCTCGGCGACACCGTGCTGATCCTCGGGCCCGGACAGCGCGGCCTGACCTCGGTGATCGCGGCGCGGGCGCGCGGCGCCGGGACGATCATCGTGACCGGCCTGTCGCGCGATTCTCGGAAACTGGCCCTGGCGCGCGAATTCGGGGCCGACTACACGATCAACGTCGAAGAGGAAGACGTCGTGGCGCGGGTGAGCGAGATCACCGGCGGCGCGATGGCCGACGTCGTGCTCGAGCTCACGCCGATCGCCTCGCAGCCGGTGCTCGACGCGATCGAGGCGGTGCGGCACAGCGGCCGGATCGTGCTCGCGGGCCTCAAGGGCGGCAAGCAGATCGAGCTCGTGACCGACCGCCTGATCAACAAGGGACTGACGGTGCGGGGCGCGTTCGGCGTCAACGCTGAGGCGTACATCGAGGCGATCCGGATCATCGAGTCCGGCCGTTTCCCGCTCGAGAAAATGCACAGCGGCAAGTACGAGCTCGCCGACACCGAGGCGGCGATCCAGTCGCTTGCCGACGGGGATGCGATTCACGTGTGCGTATGTCCGAATCCTCTCCCACCCACCCCAGCGGGGCGGGACTCCGATCCCGCGATGGCTGGGGTCGCCGCGAGTCGAGGGGAGGCCGCGAATGCTGGTTGACATGCACGCGCACGTGATCCCGGGAGCTCTGGATCCGGTCGGGGCTACCGATGATCATCGGGGGCCGCACATCGGCCCGTGCGACGACCCGAACGCCCGGCTGCTCGAGAACGACCGTGGCATGCGGTTCAAGGCCGTCGACGCCTTCTACTCGGCCGAGCGCCGGCTCGAGGAGCAGGAGCGCAGTGGCGTCGATGCCGAGGTCGTCTCGCCGATGCCGCCGCTGCTCGACTACGCGCTGTCCGGCCCCGAGGGGCTCGAGCTGTCGCGTCGGGTGAACGAGTTCATCGCCTCGCTGTGCGCGGCGGACCCGGCGCGGCTGATGGGCATGGGGATGGTCCCGATGCAGGCGCCCGAGCTTGCTGCGGCCGAGCTCTCGCGTGTTCGGGAGCTTGGGCTTGTCGCCGTGGAGATCGCCTCCAATGTGGTCGGCCGCGCCCTGCACGGCGACGAGTACGAGGACTTCTGGTCCGAGGCCGAACGGCTCGAGATGCCGATCTTCATCCACGCCATGCCGGCCGACTTCGGGGAGCGGCTCCCCGCCGGCCTGATCCCGATCGCGGCGTTCGCGGTCGGGGCGGACGCGCTGCTGGCGTGTGCGGGGATCATCACGAGCGGGCTGGCCGAGCGCCACCCGCGGCTCCGCCTCGCGTTCAGCCACGGCGCCGGCGGCTTCCCGATGATGCTCCCGCGCGCGATGTGCTTCTGGGGGAAGACCTGGAACGAGGAGCCCCCGTCTCCCGAGGCCGAGGCCGAGGGGCCGTCGCCGGCGGAGCTCACTCGCCGCTTCTACTACGACGGCCTCGTGTTCGACCGCCGGGCGCTGCGCTTCCTGATCGACCTCGTCGGCCACCGGCGGGTGCTCGTCGGGTCGGACTTCCCGGCGATGCCGCGCGAGCAACCGTGCGGCCGGACCCTGCGTTCGCTCGACCTCCCGGGGGATGTGCTCGAAGACATCACCTGGCACAACACGTTCCGCTTCCTCGGCACCGACGCCCCCGAGCTCGCCGGCGCGGGCGCTGCCACATCGACGACAGGAGTGACACAGTGAAGACACGCGCCGCAGTCGTTCGAGGCCCCGGGCAGGACTGGGAGGTGACCGAGCTCGAGCTCGACGAGCCCAAGGAGCACGAGGTGCTCGTCCGCGTGATGGCCTGCGGACTGTGTCACTCGGACGAGCACGTGCGCGAAGGCGGGCCATACCGCTATCCGATGGTCGGTGGGCACGAGGGCGCCGGCGTGGTCGAGAAGGTCGGGCCGTCAGTGACGCGCGTGCAAGAGGGCGATCACATCTGCACCTCGTGGATTCCGGTGTGCGGTCACTGCCGCTACTGCTCGACGGGCCACCAGAACATGTGCAACGACGGACTGAACGCCGGCACCGGGATGTTCCTCGACGGCACCTTCCGCTTTCACGAGAACGGCGAGGACGTCGGCGGGATGTGCGTGCTCGGCACGTTCTCGCAGTGGATGGTGATCCCCGAGAACTCGTGCGTCCCGATCGATGAGGATCTCCCGTTCGAGATCGCGGCGTTGGTCGCGTGCGGAGTGACGACCGGTTGGGGATCCTCGGTGTACGCGGCGGGCACGCGGGCGGGGGAGACCGTCGTGATCTTCGGCACCGGCGGAGTTGGCATGAACGCGGTCCAGGGCGCCGCGTACGCCGGCGCCAAGCACGTGATCGCGGTCGACCCGAATCCGTTCAAGCAGGAGATGGCTGGCAAGTTCGGCGCCACCTTCACGACCGGAGATGCGGAGGAGGCCAAGCAGAAGGTGTGGGAGCTGACCAACGGGCAGATGGCCGACCACGCGGTGATCACGGTCGGGGTGATGCACGCCGAGGTGCTGCGCAACGCGATCGACATGATCGGCAAGGGGGGGAGCGTCGTCGTGACCGCCGTCGGCGGCGAGGGTGACACGATCGCCATCCACGGCTCGCCGGTGACTGGATTTCACAAGAACATCCAGGGGTCGCTGTTCGGGGGCGCCAATCCTCTGTACGACATGCCACGCCTGCTCGGGCTGTACAAGAACGGCGATCTCAAGCTCGACGAGCTGATCACTAACCGTTACACGCTCGACAACATCAACCAGGGCTACGAGGACATGCTCGCGGGTCGCAACATCCGGGGCGTTCTGCTCCACGACCACTGACGCTTGGGAAGAAACTTCAGCACGGACCCCGTCGCCATCCCCATGTACAACGCAGCAAAGTCCCCGCCTCCCGTCCTCCTCTGCCACATAAGCATGCACCCAATGCTTATGTGGCCGAGCCCGGCGGTGGGGGAGCGGTTTGCTGCGTTTTACATGGCGCCGACGAACACCCAGGAGGCCTCACTATGACCAGCGCGATTCTCGATCCAACCGGACTGTCCGGTAAAAACACTAACGTGGGTCTGGCGCTGGCGCCCCGGCGGGGGGACCTCAGCGGCGCGCGGGTCGGACTACTCGAGAACGGCAAGCAGAACGCGAGCCTGTTCCTGACCGAGGTGGCGGACATACTGCGCGAGCGTTACGGCGCCGGCGAGGCCATGCTTCGCCGCAAGGAGAACTTCGCCCAGCCGGCGGCGCCCGAGCTGATCGACGAGCTCAGCCGCGAGTCGGATCTGGTGGTGATAGGCATTGGGGATTGAGGCTCGTGTAGCGCGTCGGCGGTCGCCGACGGAATCCTCTTCGAGCGTCATGGCAGACCGGCAGCGGTGATCTGCTCTGATGCATTCAAGGCCACCGCCGACGCGATGGCCGATGTCCAGGGAGCCCCCGGCTACGCCTACCTGACCACGCCGCACCCGGTGGCGGGGCTGACGCCCGAGCAGGTGCGCGAGCGGGCCGAGGCGGTCGCCGGCGCCGTGGTGGCGATGCTGACGGGCGGCGAGGCGACGGAGGTCGCCTGACCGTGGCCAACCCGGATCCAGACGCCGCCCGGGAGGCGATCGAGTACTGCTACGAGCAGGGCTGGACCGACGGGCTTCCCGTGGTCCCGGCCTCGCAGGAGCTGCTCGACCGGTTCCTCGCCCAGACGAGTCGCTCGCCCGACGAAGTCCTGTGGCGCATGGAGCATCTGGGGCGGGAGTGCACGGTCCAGACCGCCGCGATCAACGCCGCGATGGCCGGTTGCCTGCCCGAGTACTTTCCGGTCGTGCTCGCCGCCTGGGATGCGGTGATGCGCGATCGGGCCGCCAAGGGCGGCGGGTGGCAGAGCACGAGCGGGCCGGCGCCGCTGATCGTGATCAACGGCCCGATCCGCGGCGAGCTCGGGATCAACTGCACCGGCGGGATCTTCGCCGGCGGGTTCCGCCCCAACGCCACGATCCCGCGCGCGCTTGGGCTGATGCTCCGAAACGCCTTCGGCGTGGTCCCCCACGTGTTCGACCAGACGACCCAGGGGATCCCAGGTCGGTGGGCGATCTGCTTCGGAGAGAACGAGGAGGAGAGCCCATGGGAGCCGGTTGCCACCGAGATGGGGTTCGACGCGAACACGAACGCTGTCTCGTGCACCCTGACCCGCACCTACGAGTTCGTCGACAACCGTCACACGCAGGACCCCGAACAGCTCCTGAACGACTTCGCCGACACGATCTCGCGCACCGGGGTGATGATCTTCCGGGCCCAGTCGGCCGGGATCGTGTTCTGTCCCGAGCACGCCCAGATGCTCGCGGGCGCCGGCTTCTCCAAGGCCGATGTGAAGGACTGGCTGATCGAGCACTGCGGGCGGGTCGAGGCCGACCTGCGGCGCGCCGGCAAGGACGGGGTTTCGGAGGGCGGGTTCGGCGCGCGGTCGGCGAGCGAGGAGGAGCGAGTGGCGGGCGACGTGTTCACGCCGTTCCTCCCGAGCCGCGCGTCGGTCCCGATCATCGTCGCGGGCGCCCGTAACGCGGCGATCTCGATGGTATTCCGCGTGTTCGGCGAGTGGTCGAACAGCTCTGTCGAAATCGAGGCGGCACCGGTGGCGGCCGTGAAGGGAGGGTGACGTGTTCAGCGAGCAGGGGTTGAAGGACATGCAGGCGACGCTCGCGGTCGACGGCTATGAGCTCGCGGCGCGCGAGGACGGCGAGCGCGTGGTGATCGACATCGTCGCGACGCCCGAGGCGTGCGAGGACTGCCTCGCGCCGCCGGACGTGATGCGGGCGATCCTCGGCAAGACGCTGGCCGTGCCCGCCGACGCGATCGATCTCCACTACCCCGAATGAGAGTCGACGTCGACGGCCCGCTGAGCGCTGAGTGGATGACCGGCCGGAGCGCGCTCGTCACCGGTGGCGGGGGACGCGACGGCGGACCGGGGACGATCGGCTGGGCCGTCTCGCGACTGTTCGCTCGCCACGGCGCGCGCGTTGCCGTTGTGGACCGTGACGCGACCGCCGCTGCGCGCACCGTCTCCCAGATCGAGGCCGCGGGCGGACGCGCGATCGCCGTGATCGCCGACGTGACGCGCGACGAGGATTGCGCCCGGGCGGTGGCCGAGGCTCGCGACGAGCTCGGCGGCCTGGACACCCTCGTCAACAACGTTGCCGCCTGGAGCCCGGCTGAGCTGTTCGACGTCGAGCCCGAGCGTTTCGACGAACTCATGGCACTGAACCTCAAGACGGCCTGGCTGATGACCCGCCACGCCGCGGCGCTGATGCCGGCCGGCGGGGCGATCGTCAACATCGCCTCGGTCGCGGCCCGGCGCGCCGGCACCGTCTACGGCCTCGGCAAGGCCGCGCTCGAGTCGATGACCCGCGGGGCCGCGTACCTGCTCGGCGAACGCGGGATCAGGATCAACGCCGTCGAGCTCGGCGCGCTCTGGACCGCCGGCGTGGCCGAGAACCTCCCGCCCGAGGCGCGCGAGCCGCGGCGCAAGATGACCGCCCTCGGCACAGAGGGGGACTGCTGGGACGCCGCGGCCGCCGTGCTGTTCCTAGCCTCTGAGGAGGCGAGGTGGATCTCGGGCCAGGTGCTGGCGGTCGACGGTGGCGGCGCCCCACGGGCCCCGTATCCCGGGGTGGCGCGTGCGGGGACGAGCTCGTGAAGGGCCGCGTGGCACTGGTCACCGGATGCGGCAAGCCCGACGGCAGCGGCCAGGCGATCGCCCGCGCGCTCGCCTCCGATGGCGCCGCGGTCGTCGTGGCCGACCGCCGCCCGACCGGGATTCCGAACCGTCGGCAGGAGATCGTCGGCGCCGCGCAGCCGGAGGCGTGGCAGGGCCTGGACAGCCTGGTTTCAGAGATCGAGGCGGCCGGCGGCGCCGCGATGTCGGTGCTCGGGGACATCGGAGTCGAGAACGATGCCCAGGCGATGGTCGACGCCGCGGTCGCGCGCTACGACCGGCTCGACATCCTCGTCAACAACGCCGCCGCGCCGCAGGGGCTCGATCGTGACGTGATCGACGAGATCCCGGTCGAGGTGTTCGACGAGGTGATCCGCATCAACCTGCGCGGCACGTTCCTGATGTGCCGCGCCGCCGTGCCCGCGATGCGCCGCCAGCGGTGGGGGCGGATCGTCAACGTCTCCTCGATGGCGGGCGTTATCGCGGCGCCGCGCTCGACCCCCTACTCGGCGTCGAAGGCGGCGATCATTGGGCTTACGCGGGCGCTGTCGATGGACGTCGCGGCGTGGGGAATCACCGTCAACGCGATCGCCCCGGGCGCGCTCGACACCAGCCGCTCGGTGCTGAGCCTCGACCCCAACCTCGACGTCCGCGCCGAGATGCTGCGCCGCGGGCGCGGCCTGCCCGTCGGCCGCGTCGGCCGGCCGGACGATGTCGCCGCCGCCGTGCGCTACCTGGCCGGCGACGGCGCCGAGTTCGTAACCGGCCAGGTGCTCGTCCTCGACGGAGGCGGGCCGGCGCCGTTCCCGTTGCCACGACCGGAGGAGGAGGCGGTTTGAGGGTCAGAGTGCTGATGGAGCCGCGTCACGGCGCCACCTACGACCGGGTCGTGGCCATGGCCAGGGCCACCGAGGAGGCGGGGTTCGACGCCTTCTTCCGGGGCGACCACTACCTCGGGATCGACTCGACCGACCCGGAGTATCGGCCGACCGACTCGTGGACGACGCTCGCCGGCGTGGCGCTGGCGACCAGCCGTATCAAGCTCGGGACGCTGATGACCGCGGGTACGTTCCGCCACCCGGGCGTGGTCGCCAATGCCGTGGCCACGGTCGACCAGATGTCGGAGGGGCGGGTCGTGCTGGGCATCGGCACCGGTTGGTATGAGCGCGAGCACAAGGCGTTCGGCATTCCCTTCCCCCGATCGGTGAGCGCTTCGATCGCCTCGACGAGGAGATGCAGATCATCAACGGGCTATGGACGACGCCGGAGGGCGAATCGTTCAGCTTCGACGGCCGGTTCTGGCAGCTCGAGGAGGCGCGCAACTTCCCCGTGCTCGTGCAGAAGCCGCGGCCCGAGATCGTCATCGGCGGCACCGGTCCGCGACGGACCCCGCTGATGGCGGCCAAGTGGGCCGATGAGTTCAACAGCGGTGGTGGCGCCGGGACCGCCCAGCGGTTCGCGAACGTCCGCCGAGTGTGCGAGGAGATCGGCCGGGATCCGTCGACGCTGCGCATGTCGGTGACCACCCAGGTGATCTGCGGGTCCACGCTCGCCGAGGCGGAGGCGCGGCTCGAGCGGCTGGGCGATCCGGGGCGGCGAATGCTGTCGATGGGAACGGTCGGCGATGTCCCGACCGTCGTCAGCGCTCTCGAGGACCTGAAGGCGGCCGGCGCCGAGATCGCCTACCTGCACATCTTCGACATCGACGACCACGATCACCTCCGGCTGATCGGCGCCGAGGTGCTGCCGCAGGTCGCATGAACGTGACGAACCAATGAGGAGAGAGACCCGATGGCGACCATGACGACGCGAGCAGCCGTGCTGCACCAGCCCGGCACGGATTGGGAGATCACCGAGCTCGACCTCGACCCGCCCAAGGAGTACGAGGTGCTGATCCGCTACAAGGCGGCCGGGCTGTGTCACTCCGACGAGCACATCCGCCGGGAGGGTGGGAGCCACATCCGCTTCCCGCTGGTCGGTGGGCACGAGGGGGCGGGGATCGTCGAGGCGGTAGGCGCCGGCGTCACGCGGGTGGCGCCGGGCGATCACGTCGTGACTTTGTACATCCCCGCGTGCGGCAAGTGCCGCTACTGCTCGACCGGTCATCAGAACCTGTGCGATCGCGGCCTCTACGCGGGCGTCGGCTGCCTCCAGGACGAGACCTTCCGCTTTCACAAGGGCGGCGAGGACTACGGCGGCTTCTGCGCGCTCGGCACCTTCTCGGACCACACGGTCGTCTCGGAGTACTCGTGCGTGCGGATCGACGACGACATCCCGTTCGAGGTGGCCTGCCTCGTGGGCTGCGGCGTGACGACCGGCTGGTGCTCGGCGGTGCGCGCAGGCGAGACGCGCGCCGGTGAGACCGTCGTGATCTTCGGCGTCGGCGGGGTTGGGATCAACGCCGTCCAGGGCGCCCGCTACGCCGGCGCGACGACCGTGGTGGCGATCGACCCGAATCCGTTCAAGCTCGAGATGGCGAGCAGGCTGGGCGCGACGCACACCGCCACCAGCGTCGAGGAGGCGCGCGAGATCGTGTTCGAGCGGACGCACGGCCAGATGGCGGACCTGGCGGTCATCACCGTCGGCGTGCTCGAGCCCGAGATCACCGTCGACGCCGTGGGCCTGATCGGGAAGGCCGGGCGTGTCGTCGTCACCTCGGTCAGCCGCGCCGACGACAAGTCGATCAGCCTGACCGGCTCGCCGATGGTCGGCTGGCACAAGCGGATCCAGGGCTCGCTCGCCGGTGGCTCGAACCCGATCTTCGAGATGCCTAACCTACTCGGCCTGTACAAGTCAGGCCATCTGAAGCTCGACGAGATCATCACGCGGAAATACACCCTCGAGCACGTCAACGACGGCTACCGGGATCTGCTCGCCGGCAAGAACATCCGCGGAGTCGTCATCCACGAGAGCTGAGCGCCGCCTCGGCTTGCGTGCCGACGGCGCGGGTGAACCCGGGCGGAACGATCACGTCGTCCCCGACGAGCTCCGCCGTCGACGCCCGTCCGAGGCCGATCAACGCAGACTCGATCCCGGCGCGCATGATGTCGAGGACGTTCTCCACGCCCGCCTGCCCGGTGGCTGCGAGTCCCCACAGATAGGCGCGGCCGATCATCACCGCCTTCGCGCCGAGCGCAAGTGCCTTGACCACGTCGCTGCCGCGCCGGATGCCTCCGTCGAGCAGCACCTCGACCTGATCGCCGACCGCCTCGGCGATCGCGGGGAGCGCGCGGATCGAGGCCGGGGTCCCGTCGAGGTTGTTTCCTCCGTGGTTCGACACCGAGATCGCGCTGAAGCCGGCGTCCACCGCCCGCCGGGCGTCGTCGACCCGGATCACGCCCTTGAGCATGAACGGACCCTGCCATTGCTCGCGCAGCCAGCGCAGGTCTTCCCAGCTCGGCTGGGGAGTCATCATCCACTCGCCGTAGGCGCCGAAGAAGGTGAGCGGCGGCGCGCCGGGCGGCGACACGTTCGGCACGGACAGGTCGGGCGGGCCGCCGGCGCGCGCCCATTCGACGAGCCACGCCGGCCGGACGAGCACCTCGGGCGCGAGTCGCGCCATCGCGCGGAGATCGATCTTGTCCGGGATCCATGGGCTGCCCCAGTCGCGGCTGTGGGAGAACGTCCAGTCGAGCGTGACGATCAAGCCGCGGGCGCCGGCGGCGCGGGCGCGTTCGATCCGGGCGGCGATCTGATCGCGTGAGCCCGCCCAGTAGAGCTGGAAGAAAGTCTGCGGGTTGGCCGCGACCACTTCCTCGATCGGCTTGCTCGCGAACGAGCTCAGTCCCATCGCGGTGCTCCGCGCGGCGGCCGCCCGTGCGACCGCCACCTCACCCTCGGGATTGACGGACTGCACGCCGGTGGGCGAAATCAGGACCGGCAGCGAGATCTCCTCGCCCATCACCGTTGTGGTCATGTCACGGTGGGCGGGCGCGCCGCCGACGTGAGGGGCGAACCCGAGCTCCCGGAACGCGGCGAGGTTGTCAGCCAGCGTCACCCCGGCCTCGGATCCGGCGAGCAGCGCGGAATACACCGACCTGGGCAGACGCTTCTCGGCCCGGCGCTGCGCCACCGCCACCGACTCGAACCAGGGGTTGCGGCCAAGCTTCATCGAGCCGGAATGACCTCGACCGGGCTTTCGTTGCAGACCCGCGACGGGACGCGCTTCGACATGTCCACCGATGGCCGCGGAATCGGTCGCTCGCCCCGGGCGGCCAAGGCGCGTTCGCCGTGGCCCAGCACGCACTCGGGGTCGGGTCCGGCGAGCGGCAGCCCGGTGAAGAACTTCGCCGCCATACACCCGCCGCGGCACTTGTCGAACAGCCCGCAGCTCGCGCACGCGCCGGCGTGCTGCGGCTCGCGGAGCTCTGCGAACAGCTCGGACTCGCGCCACACCGCGGCGAAGCCGCCGGGGTCGCGGACGTTGCCGGCGCGAAACTCGTCGTGGATCACGAACGGGCACGCGTACACGTCACCGATCGGATCGATCAGGCACACCACCCGTCCGGCGCCGCACAGGTTCAGTCCCGGGAGTGACGCCCCGTAGCCGCCGAGGTGGAAGAACGAGTCGCCGGTGAGGACGGAGTCTCCGTGGGCGAGCAACCACTCGTACAGCTCGCGCTGCTGCGCCGCGGTGGGGTGGAGCTCGTTCCAGACGTCGGCGCCGCGACCCGACGGACGCAGGCGGGTCAGCCGCAACTGGGCCCGGTAGCGTTCCGCGAGCTGTTTGAACGCGTCGAGTTGCCCGACGTTCTCGCGCGTGACCACGACCGACAGTTTGAACCCGGTGAACTCGGCGGCCGCGAGGTTTTCCATCGCCCGGATCGCGGTGGCATAGGACCCGGGGCCGCGGACGCGGTCGTTGACCGAGGCGGTGGCACCGTCGAGTGACACCTGCACGTCCACGTAGTCGGTGCGCGCGATGCGGGTGGCGATCTCGGCCGTGATGCGGGATCCGTTGGTCGAGAACTTCACGCCGACGTGGTGCGCGACGGCGTAGTCGAGAAGCTCCCAGAAGTCGCGCCGGACCGTGGGCTCGCCGCCCCCGATGTTCACATAGAACACCTGCATCCGTTCGAGCTCGTCGATCACAGCCTTGCACTCGGCGGTGGTGAGCTCGCGAGGGTCGCGCCGGCCGGAGCTCGACAGACAGTGGACGCAAGCGAGGTTGCACGCGTACGTGAGCTCCCAAGTCAGGCAGATCGGCGCGTCGAGACCGCCCTCGAATTCGTCGGTCAACGAGCGCACGGCGTCGGCCCGGCGACGGACAAACGACAACCGCCGAGTGCCGAAGTGGTAGGCGAGGGCGCCGAACCGCTCTTGTCTCAGCTCGACTTCGGGATCCAGCTGCGCGGCCAGCTTGATCTGGGCGAACGCTGCAGTTCCGGCTTCAGTAGACGCCGCACATGCCATCGATCGAGACATCCTCGACCAGGAGGTCCTCGACCACGAGCTCCTCGCCGGACGGCTGAGGTGGGGTCGTCTCCTCGGAGTCGGACTCCGGCGCGACGGCGGCTTCCTCGAGCTGCTCAGGGATGCTGCTCACTGCGGTCTCCTCTCCTCGCGTCAGCGATGGCAGTCGGGCGCGATAATTTAGCACCCTGTGACAAATCTCGCTGACTTGAATTGGGTTCAGGTGGATGAGGGACCGCGGCGCGCGGTGATCGTGCCGCTCGGGTCACTCGAGCAGC
Organism: uncultured Solirubrobacterales bacterium; assembly: GCA_963709205.1. Taxonomy (GTDB): domain Bacteria; phylum Actinomycetota; class Thermoleophilia; order Solirubrobacterales; family Solirubrobacteraceae; genus Palsa-465. Next base: position 102,358 of record CAVPVP010000008.1, on the reverse strand, counting down.
ATGGACCGCATCTGCCACTCGACACCGACACGCGGATCGCTCTGGCCGTCGCCCGCCAGACCGCCGCCGGTCGGCGCGGGGTCGCGGTGGCGCCGCCGCTCGCGTTTGGGGCGAGCGGCGAGCACGACGCGTTCCCGGGAACGGTGTCGATCGGTACGGCCGCGCTCGCCGACGTGCTCGTCGAGCTCGGGCGCGACGTGAGCCGCCATTGGGACGCACTCCTGCTCGTCAACGCCCACGGCGGAAATCGTGATGCGGTGACGGCCGCGCTGCGCCGGCTCGACGGCGAGGGAAAGCGATGCGCGGCGTTCTCGGTCTCACCGCGGAACGGCGACGCGCACGCCGGCCGCACCGAGACCTCGCTGCTCCTGCATCTCGATCCGTCCTGCGTCCGGAGCGAGCTTGCCGAGCCGGGCGAGGGCCGGCCGCTCCGCGGGCTGCTGGAACGTCTGCAAACCGAGGGCGTCCGGGCCGTGAGTCCCAATGGCGTGCTCGGCGATCCGTCGGGCGCCACCGCCGACGAGGGGAGGCGGTTGTTCGAGGAGTCGGTCGCCGGGTGCACGGCGATGCTCGACGTGCTGCTGAAGACGGTGCATGCCTGACGAGGTGGCGGTGGTCAGCGGGGCCGGACGCGGCATCGGCGCGGCCGTGGGCGTCGGGCTCGCCGAGGACGGCTGGTCTCTGCTGCTGGTCGATGCGTGTGAGGAGCAGTCCGGGATCGCGTACGCGATGCCGTCGCCCGCGGACCTCGAGGCCGTGGCCGAGCGATGTCGCCATGCCGGGGCGGCCAACGTCGACGTGCTCCAGGCCGATGTCGCCAGCGATGATTTCTCGGACCGCGTGTCGGCGGCGCTCGCGGGCCGGGCCGCCGGCGCCGCGGTCGCGGCCGCCGGCGTGATCGGCGGCGGCCCTGCCTGGGCGACCGGTCAGGAGGCGTGGTCGAGCATGATCGACGTCAACCTGCACGGCACCCGGCGCCTGGTCGAGGCGACCGTGCCGGGAATGGTGGCCGCCGGTCGCGGACGGTTCGTCGGGATCGCATCCGCGGCGGCCCTCCGCGCGATGCCGGGGCTCGCCGCCTACTCGGCGGCCAAGGCGGCCGTGGTCGGCTACGTCCGGGCGCTGGCCGCCGACCTCGCGGGGACCGGCGTGGCCGCGAACGTCGTCTGCCCCGGTTCTACGCGCGGCGCGATGCTCGCCGAGAGCGCGGTGCTGTACGGCCTGCCCGACGAGGACGCGTTCGCCGCACAGCAGCTGCTCCGGCGGGTCCTCGAGCCGGACGAGATCGCGGCGGCGGTGGTGTGGCTGTGCGGACCCGGGGCGTCGGCGCTGACCGGCGCCGTTATCCCGGTCGACGGAGGACTGACGCCGTAGACACGCTGCCCGTCCCAGCCGGGTGGCGGCTGCGTCCCGCCCGCGGGCTGCGGCGGGGCCGCGGCGGCGAGGTCGTGCTCGGCGGCTCACCGCCGCGGCTGCTCACGCTGTCGAGCCGGGGCGCCGACCTCTTCACGGGCTGGCTGGCTGGCCAGCCAGTTGGTGAGGAGTGGGCCGAGAGAATGCTGGCGCGGCGTCTGCTGGACGCCGGCATTGCCCATCCCGATCCGCCACCCCGGCACCACGCCACCGACGAGGTGACGATCGTCGTCCCCGCCCACGGGCGCGCCGATCAGCTCGCGCGGTGCCTGGCTGTTCTGGCGCCGGGCTGGCCGACGATCGTCGTCGACGACGGATCGCCAGACGCCGACGCGATCGCCGCTGTCGCGGATCGTTTCGGGGCACGCCGCGTCCGCCACCTTCAGAACCGGGGCGCGTCCGCCGCCCGCAACACGGGGCTCGAGCTGGCCGAGACGCCGTTCGTGGCGTTCCTCGACTCCGACTGCATCCCGCCGCCCGGGTTTCCCGGCGAGCTCCTCGACCACCTGGCGGATCCGGCGGTGGGGCTGGTCGCGCCCCGGATCGTCTCCTCGGGCAAGCACACGAGCCGGATCGCCGACTACGAGCGGCATCGCTCGCCGCTCGACATGGGACCGCATCCATCCCTCGTGCGCCCGTTCGCGTGGGTTTGGTACGTGCCGAGCGCCGCGATGGTGGCGCGGCGCGAGGCGCTCGGCCGCGGGTTCGACGAGGAGCTCGACCTGGGGGAGGACGTCGATCTCGTATGGCGCCTGCACGATGCGGGCTGGCACGTCCGGTACGACCCAAGGACGCGCGTCGCCCACCAGGACCGCGTCGAGCCGCTCGCCTGGTATCGGCGCCGCGTGGCCTACAACGAATCGGTCGCGCCGCTGCTCGTCCGCCACCCGGAGCGGCTGCCCGCGCTGTTCGTCTCACCACCGGCGGCGGTGGGGTGGGGCGCGGCCCTTGGCGGTGCCTGGCCCGCGCTCGCGATGCTGACCGCGCTGCGCGCCGCTCGGCTTCACCGCAGCGTCGCCGGTCGGCTCCCGGGCGCGGTCGGCTGGGCGGCGCGAACGAGCGTGCGGGCCACGGTCCAGGAGGGCCGCGACCTCGGTCGCGCGCTCGCCGGCCCGTGGGCACCGTTCGCGATCGCGCTCGCCGCTGCGGGTCCCGGGCGCCACCGCGGTCTCGGGCGCCGTCGCGGTCTCGGGCGCCACCGCGGTCTCGCGCGCCGCCGCGGTCTGGGGCGCAGGGTGGGGGGCCTGCTTGCTGCGCTCGTGGTCGCCGACTGGCTCGCCGACCGTCCGTCGCTCGACCCGGTGACCTATGCCGCGCTGCGCCTGGCCGATGAATCCGCGCGCGGCCTCGGCATCTGGATCGCGTGCGCGCGCGCGCGGGACTTCCGCGCCCTCCTGCCGAGGCGCCCGCCGCCGGTCAGCCGACGCTAGCCGGCGTCAACATGCATGAGATGACAATTGCCGCGCCGCAGGGTGACGGTGGCGTACGGCGCACGTCCCACATGCGAGCCCGGTCACGGTCGGCCGGAGTCAGCTCGAATGGCGGGCTATGCAGGTCGGGAGGTCGATCGTGCGCGCGGCGGATGCGCCGCCTGAACTCATCGGAGATCGCGCAGGCCCTGCCCGAGTAACCGGTACGCCCGGTCGAGGTTCGCCAGGAGGTCGCTCGACGGGTCGTCAACCCAGACGAGGAACGCGGCCATCGAGGTCCCGAGGGCAGCGTGCGCCACCGTCCGGGGAATGAGATCGCCGGGCTCGCACCCCAGACGCTTGGCGACCCACTCCGCGATCACGTCTCGCCATTCCGCGTAGCGCAGGGCCGAGTGCGCCTGAAGCGCGGGCACGCCGGTGATCAGCCGCATCCTGATGCGGAGCTCGGGACGCTGCTCGTCCTCGTAACGGTTGGACTCGACGGCCGCGCGACGCAGCGCCTCGTGCAGCGGCTCGTCGGGGCCGGTCGCGTCCAGGCAGCGGCGCAGGCGCTCGAGCACCCGGTCGAAGTCGCCCCAGACCATGTCGTTCTTGGAAGCGAAGTAGCGGAACAGCGTGCGGCGGCTCACCCCGAGCGCCTCGGCGATGTCGTCGACCGTGGTCTCTTCGAACCCGCGCTCGGCGAACATCTCGAGCGCGGTGCGGCTGACGGCCCCGCGCGAGGTCCCCGGGGGACGTCCCGGACGCTGAGCGATGCTCTCGGACACGGGTCCTACGCGCCTGGGTGCTCGTGGACGGCGCCGGCCGGAGGCGCCGTTGCCGGCGGGAGCGGTCCCGGTCCGTCACCGTCGTAGTGCGACCGCAGCGCCTCGGCGACGCGAGAGAGATGAACGCGCATCGCCTGCTCGGCCGCCCCAGGGTCGTGGGCGGCGATCCCCTCCACGATTTCGACGTGCTCGGCGTGGGAGCGCTCGGGACGACCGGGAAGGAGCGCCGTGCGGTACTGGAAACGGACGAGCTGCGAGCTCAGCGTGCGGGAGAGGCGCTTGGCTGTCTCGTGGCGGGAGAGGTCGAGGATCCGGCTATGGAGGCGCGCGTTGGCGTTCGAGACCTCGAGTAGGTCGCCGCGTTCACGCAGGTCGCGCATATCGGCGACGATCCCGCGAAGCTCGTCGACCGCGTCCTCGTCGGCGTTGAGCGCGGCGTGTCGCGCGGCCAGCCCCTCGAGTGCGGCGCGGGCCTCGAGGATCTCGACCGCCTCACTCTCGGACACGCGCCGGACGCGCGCGCCGCGATGACGCTCGCGCTCCACGAGCCCGTCGTGCTCGAGGCGAACGAGCGCCATCCGCACCGCCGCGCGACCGAGACCCAGCTTCGCGCTCAGGTCCTCTTCGAGCAGGCGCTCGCCGGGCAACAGCTCTCCGCTGACAATCGCGTTGCGCAGATCCTCGTAACCGTCGGCCCTGAGCGACAACCGCACCTCTCACTCGTCTTCGTTCTTTGACATTACCGGAGGGCATCGCGGGCCAGACTGAGGTCAGAACCGAGAGTGCCCTGGGCCGTTGGGTCAAGCAGAAACGGGCGCCCGCCGACCGGGCTGAGGCGAGGCCGCCGATAATCCGTGGAGATGAAGCATCTCGATGGCCTGGCCGAGGCCGTCGTGAGTACGGCCGCGGCGACGTGCTTCTCGGTCCTCGCGGCGGTGGAGCGCTACCCCGACTGGAGCGGTGAGTCCATTCGCGCGGTCACGGTTCTCGACCGCGACCCCAACGGGCTCCCGGTGCGTGCGCACGCGGTCGTTCACGTCGCCCAGAGCCCGTTCGGCAAGACGTTCGAGCTCGACGCGGCGATCCGCTCAGAGCCGCCCCGCGCCGTGCACGTGAGCCGGCCGAGCACCTCGTCGCGGTCCACTCGGGCCGCCTCCAGTTCGGAGCTGAGCGGGGTCCGTCCGGCCATCCCGTCGATTATCTGCCTGCGCGCCGATGATCGGGCTGTTGCGGGTGGCGGACGAGGACGGCTTGACCGTAATCAGCGTCAAGCAGGACTGGGCAGCCGTGTTCGTGGACGGCTAGCAAATGTTGTCTACCAACCGTCGGTGTTTGGGAGTCTGCGGTCGGCGGTACAACCTCACGGACGATGCCGCAGTTCATGCCATCGCTGCACGTCCTCGAGACGCGCGGTCGCGTGCGAATCACGGTGCCGGGCATCACCTTTGGGTCCGGTCAGACCCTCCAGGAGGCGGCCGACGAGCTGGTCCGCAAAGTCCTGGTCATCGCGATGGCGTTCCAGCTCGGACCGCATCGCCCCAACCGGCCCAGAGCTCCGGCTCGATCCGGTCGTCCGCGAGTTCGTCTCGGAGCTGGCGCGAATCGCCGCACGCGGCGATGACATCCGCGATCGGTTGTTCGGTTCGCGGCTGATCGTGTGAGCCGGAGTCCGCGCCGCGGCCGGCGCGGGGCCTCATCTGAATCGGGTGATGCCGGGGCTTTTCGGGGATGGGAGCTTGCGGGGGCAGGTTCATCTGGCCGCTGCCCGCCGTCGAAGCGAGGTTTCCGTGAGCAAGCCGTTCAGAGGCGTCATCAACGTCGATATTCGCGACTCGGAGCCGGACTGGACGCCGTTCGAGCCTCCTCGGGCACCGGAGGGAGCACCGAGCGTGCTGTACGTCGTGCTCGACGATGTCGGGTTCTCCGCGCTCGGATGCTACGGCGGTCCGATCGAGACACCGAACATCGACCGGATCGCCGCGCACGGCGTTCGCTACACCCAGTGGCACACCACGGCGCTGTGCTCGCCGACGCGGTCGTGCCTGCTGACCGGCCGCAACCACACGCGCAACAGCATGGCGTGCATCACCGAGGCCGCCATCGGCTTCCCGAACGCGAGCGGGACGGTCCCGCCCGGAGAACGGAATGCTCCCCGAGGTCCTCGGCGAGCTCGGCTGGAACACATACATGACCGGCAAGTGGCATCTGTGCCCGACCGACGAGATGAACCTCGCCTCCACGCGTCGCAACTGGCCCGGAGGTCGCGGGTTTGAGCGGTTCTACGGCTTCCTCGGCGCCGAGACCGATCAGTGGCATCCCGACCTCGTGTACGACAACCATCCGGTCGAGCCGCCCTACCAACCGGAGGAGGGATATCACCTCACCGAGGACCTCACGAACAAGGCGCTCGCTTTCATCAAGGACGCCAAGGCGGTCGCGCCCGAGAAGCCGTTCTTCCTGTATTACGCGCCGGGCGCCTGCCATGCGCCCCACCAAGCGCCGCGAGAGTGGATCGACAAGTACAAGGGCCGCTTCGACGGCGGGTACGAGGCGATGCGCGCGCAGACGCTCGAGCGCCAGAAGCGGCTCGGCCTTGTCCCGCACGACACCGAGCTGCCGCCGCTCAACCCGATCGGCACGCCGGAGACCCGGACCGGGCCGGACGGCAAGCCTTTTCCTGCCGTCGACGTCACACGACCATGGAACTCGCTATCCAACGACGAGAAGCGCCTGTTCGCCCGGATGGCCGAGGTCTACGCCGGGTTCCTCGCCCACGCCGATCACGAGATCGGGCGCCTGCTCGATTACCTCGAGGACACAGACCAGCTCGATAACACGCTGATCGTCCTCGTGTCCGACAACGGGGCCAGTGGCGAGGGCGGTCCGAACGGCTCGGTCAACGAGAACAAGTTCTTCAACGGGGTCCCCGACGACGTCGAGGGCAACCTCGCGCTGCTCGACGATCTCGGGAGCCCGAAGACCTACAACCACTATCCGAACGGCTGGGCGATGGCGTTCAACACGCCGTTCAAGATGTGGAAGCGCTACGAGTTCAACGGCGGCAGCTGCGACCCGTGCATCATCTCCTGGCCGAAGGCGATCACCGCCGGGGCGAGGTCCGCGACCAGTACCACCACGCGATCGACATCGTCCCGACGATCCTCGAGTGCCTCGGCGTCGAGGCGCCGGAGACGATCAAGGGCCACGTGCAGAGCGGCCTCGACGGGATCAGCATGCGCTACAGCTTCAACGACGCCGACGCCCCGGGAGGCGCAAGACCCAGTTCTATTCGATGCTTGGATCTCGGGCGATCTGGCACGACGGGTGGAAAGCAGTCAGCACGCACCCGACGATCAGCGGGTGGAGCCACTTCAACGACGACACCTGGGAGCTCTACAACGTCGAGGTCGACCGGTCGGAGCTCCACGACCTCGCGGATGAACTCCCGGACAAGCTCCGCGAGCTCACCAACATCTGGTTCGCCGAGGCCGGCGCCAACGGCGCGTTCCCGCTCGACGACCGCTCCCCGGTCGAGATTCTCGGGACGCCCCGGCCGCAACTTTCCCGTCCGCGCGACCGGTACCTGTACTACCTGGACGCCGCCGGTGTCCCCGAGGCGCAATCGGCCAACACCGTCGGACGGGACTACATCATTGGCGCATTGGTTGATATTCCCGGTCCCGGCGCGAGCGGCGTGCTGTTCGCTCAAGGTTCTCATTTCGGTGGACACGCGCTGTACGTCAAGGACAGCCGTCTGCACTACGTCTACAACTTCGTCGGAACGGTCGAGCAGCATGTCGTCGCGACCGAAGACATCCCGACCGGTGAGAACCTGATCCTGTCCGCATCGTTCGAAAAGGACGGCGAGGACCCGCCCGGCGTGTCGACTGGGATCCTGTCGCTGTTCCACGGCGAGCAGAAGGTCGGGGAGGGGCGGATCAAGACCCAGCCGGCCGCGTTCGGACTGTCGGGCACCGACCTCGTCGTCGGACGGGCGATGAGCAACGTGACCGACGACTTCCCCGGTCAGCGGCCGTGGGCGTTCACCGGCGGCACGATCAGGACCGTCGCGGTCGACGTGAGCGGCGAGTCCTACGTCGACCTCGAGCGGGCCGCGGCGGCCATGATCGCGCGCGAATGAGCGGCCCGCGGGCGGCGGCGGTCCATGATCGCGCGCGACTGAAGGGCGCGCCTGCGGCGGCGGCCATGATCGAGCACGAATGAGCGGCGCGCCAGCGGCGGCGGCCATGATCCAGATTCCGGGCGGCCGTTTCCGCATGGGCTCGAGCGGCTTCTACGCGGAGGAGGGTCCCGTGCGCGAGATCGAGGTCGACGCCTTCACGATCGATCCCGGGCCGGTGACCGTGGCCGAGTTCTCCCGGTTCGCGGAGGAGACCGCGTATGTCACGGTCGCCGAGCGCCAGCCGGACCCCGCCGACTATCCGGACGCCGACCCATCGCTGCTGGTCCCGGGATCGGCCGTGTTTCACCCCACGCCCGGGCCGGTGCCGCTGGACGACCCCGGCCGCTGGTGGGCGTACGTCCCCGGGGCCGACTGGCGCCACCCGTGGGGACCGGCGTCCGACAACTCCGAGCGCCAGGACCACCCGGTGACGCACGTCGCCTACGAGGACGCCGTGGCGTTCGCGGCCTGGGCGGGGAAGGCGCTGCCGACCGAGGCCGAGTGGGAGTACGCGGCCCGCGGCGGGCTCCACGGGGCGATCTTCGCCTGGGGCGACGGCGAGCGTCCCGCCGGCGAGTTGATGGTGAACACGTGGCAGGGGAGCTTTCCGTGGCGGAACACCGGCGCGCGGGGCTGGCGCGGGACTACCCCCGTCGGCCTATTCCCAGCCAACGGCTACGGGCTGAACGACATGACCGGGAACGTGTGGGAGTGGACGAGCGACTATTACTCGCCGCGCGGCGCCGGGTCGGATGAGATGCGCAGCCCGTGTTGCGCGGCGCCGCGGAACCCGCGGAACGCCGCACCGCGGAACCCGCGGAGCGCCGCGCCGCTGAACCCGCGGGTCGAGACGCCCGACGCGAGCTACGACGCGGGCCGGCCCGGCGGCCACATCCCGCGCCGCGTGATCAAGGGCGGCTCACACCTGTGTGCGCCGAGCTACTGCCTGCGCTATCGCCCCGCGGCTCGTCAGCCCGAGGCGATCGACACGTCGACCAGCCACATCGGGTTCCGCTGCATCGCGCGCTGATCTCGGGATCGCCGGCCTGGGAGACTTCGGCCATGCAGATCATCCGAAACAGCCTCGAGTCCACCCGCGGGCCCGCCGACTGGTTCACCGGCACCGTCTACCTCGACACGGTGGCCACACCCGCGAGCCCATCTCGCGTGGCGGCAAGCAGCGTCCACTTCACTCCCGGGGCACGGACCGCGTGGCACACCCACCCGTTCGGACAAACCATCTACGTGACCGAAGGGATCGGCCGCTGCCAGCGTCGCGGCGGCCCCGTCGAGGTCATCCGGCCAGGCGACCGGGTCTACTTCGAGCCCGGCGAGCACCACTGGCACGGCGCCGCCCCGAGCCGGTTCATGACCCATATCGCCATGCAGGAGGTCGACGACAGCGGAAGCCCCGTCACCTGGGGTGAGCACGTGACCGACGAGGAGTACAGCGCCGAGCCGACGCCCTATCGCGGAGAAACCCGATGATCCTGATCTGCTACGACGGGTCCGCCGATGCCCGCGCCGCGGTGGAGCAAGCCGCGAAGCTGTTCCCCGCCGAGCCGGCGACCGTCCTGACCGTGTGGGAGGAGTACGTCGAGCTGGTAGTCCGCTCGTCCTTGGGCTTCGTGCCCTCGATCCCCGACGCCGACGAAGTCGACGAAGCCAGCCGCAAGGCGGCCGAGACGCGCGCCGCCGAAGGCGCTGCGCTCGCGAGCGGGCTGGGCATGGCCGCGACCCCCAAGGCCGCATCGCACGCCACCACCACGGCCCTTTCGATCCTGGCCGAGGCGGACGCGATGGACGCGACCGCGATCGTGATGGGATCACGCGGGCTGACCGGCGTGAAGTCGCTGCTCCTGGGCAGCGTGTCCCACGAGCTGATCCAGCACGCCGATCGCACCGTGGTCGTCGTGCCGTCCCCCGAGATAGCCGCCTCCCGCGCTCGCGTGCTACGCGACGAAGACTCGGGCTAGCCCGCGCATCCGATCTGCGCGATGCCCGCGCACGAACGGCGCTCATGCGATGTGGGCGGTGGCCGCGCACGAACGCGCTCATCCGATGTGGGCGATGCCCGCGCACGAACGCGGGCAGATGATCCCGGCTGATGAAATGGGATCTGGCGATCGTGGCGTTGATCGTGCTTGCTGTCGCGGCGGCGTCGCGCCGTCTAAGCGGTACGTGCGTGACTCCGGCGATGGTGTTCGTGGTCCTCGGGTTGCTCGTAGGGCCGCTCGTCGCCGATGACTTCAAGCTCGCCCCGGGCAGCTCGGCAATCCGTACTCTGGCCGAGGCCACGCTCGCCATCGTCCTGTTCCTGGACGCCTCCCGGATCAAGCTGGACGCGCTCCGGCGCGAGTACGCGGTACCGCTACGGCTGCTCGGGATAGGCCTACCCCTCACGATCGCCCTTGGAGCCGTGGCCGCGGTGGTGCTCTTTCCTCAGCTCAGCGTCGCCGAGGCGCTGGTGCTGGCGGTCCTGCTCGCCCCAACGGACGCCGCGCTCGGCGAGGCCGTCGTAACCGAGCCGCGATTACCGTCGCGGATCCGTCAGGGCCTCAACGTCGAGAGCGGCCTCAACGACGGCATCTGCGTGCCGGTGCTCCTGATCGTGTTGGCGGCGGCCGACCTCGAGTTCAAGATGTCCGCCGCGCACGGCGCGTTCAAGATCGTGGTCGAGGAGATCGGCTATGGGATCGTCGCCGGCGTCGCCGCCGGGCTGCTCGCCGCCGTGATCGTCGTCATCGGATCCCGCCGACGCCTGATCGCCGGATCGTGGCTTCAGGTGATTCCGGTGGCGGGGGCGGCGCTGGCGTACGGCGTGGCCGCGGCGCTCGGCGGCTCGGGTTTTATCGCGGCATTCGTCGCGGGCGCATTCTTCGGAGGTCTTGTCGGGCGCGAGAGCGAAACGGCGTCACGTTTCGGGGAGGAGATCGGCGAGTTGCTTGGCGGCGTGACGTTCCTGGTGTTCGGCGCCGTGCTTCTGGGGAGTGCGCTCGAACATCTGAGCTGGAGCGTCGCCGCGTATGCGGTTCTCAGCCTGACCCTGGTTCGCGTCCTTCCCGTCGCGCTGGCAATGCTGGGCAGCGGCGCGACACTCCAGACGGTCGGCTTTCTCGGGTGGTTCGGTCCTCGGGGGCTCGCCTCGATCGTGTTCGCGGTGATCGTCGTGCAGGAAGCGGACCTCCCCGGCACGGGCACGATCCTCGTCGCCACGTACCTGACCGTCGGCGTGTCGGTCATGGCGCATGGCATCACCGCCGCGCCGCTGGCTCGGTGGTACGCCAACTGGTATGAGGCGCACCCACGCCATCGCCGTCCGGCGATGGAGAGCGTTCCGGCGGCCGCCCACCGAACCCGCGGTTATCACCCGAATCGGATGACCCGCGAGGCGAGCGGAGCCGGGATCATCGGTGAACTGTGATCAGCGGCGGGCGTGATCTAGATCCGGTCGACGAGGACGTACGGCGGTTGACCCGGCTCTGGTGGCTGGTGGTCACCCTGGGCGTGCTCAGCCTTGTCGCCGGCGTCATCGTGATCGTGAAGCCGAGCAACAGCCTCAAGACGCTGGCAGTGGTCGTCGGCATCTTCGTGCTGCTCGACGGCATCGCCGAGTTCGTGCTGGCGTTCGATCGCCGTACCGCCAATCGAGGCCTGGTCGCGCTGCTCGCGTTGCTCGATGTGGTCGTCGGCATCCTGCTGATCCGTCATCCGATTGGTGGCGTGAAGGCAATCGCCCTGCTACTCGCGATCTGGCTGATCGCTGCCGGTGTGGTCCGGCTGATAATCGCGTTCGACACCCACGGCGACCGCCTCGGGCGGTTCGTCGTCGCTGCGATCGAAATCGTGTTCGGAATCGTGATCGTGGCGAACCCCAACATAGGGTACGCGACGCTCGCGGTGCTGGTCGGTCTCGCGTTCATCGTGAACGGTCTCGGGATCATCGCCGTCGGGATCCTGCTGCGCGCGGTGAGGAACCAGCCCCCGCGGCCCGGGCTCGCCGTCGCGACCTGACCTGGGCATGACGCGTCGGGACACCGCTAGGCCACCGGAGGCGGAATGAGCCTGACACCGACAGACAAGGGGATGGCGACCGCGAGCTGGGTCGGCTCCCCGCGCGCGTTCATCGCGCCGCTCGCGCTCGCGCAGTTCATCTGCAGCTTCGCGGGCTCGAACATGAACGTGATGATCAACGACATCAGCCACGATCTGCACACGGACGTGAACGGCGTGCAGACGTGCATCACGCTGTTCCTGCTGATCATGGCCGTGCTGATGATCCCGTGCAGCAAGTTGACCGACCGCTACGGGCGCAAACGCTGCTTCACCGGCGGACTGGTGCTCTACGGAATCGGGGCGGTGCTCAGCGCGGTCGCGCCGGGGCTCGGCATCCTGATCCTTGGTAACTCGGTGTTCGAAGGTGTCGGCACCGCGTTCCTGATCCCGCCCGTCTACATCCTGACCACGATGGCGTTCACCTCGATCCCATCCCGAGCCAGGGCCTTTGGAGTGATCAGCGGGCTGGGCGGTATCGGCGCCGCCGCGGGGCCGCTGATCGGCGGTCTGATCACCTCGGGGATCAGCTGGCGAGCCGCGTTCATCTTCCAGGCCCTGGTCATCTGCGTGATCGTTGTGCTGAGCCGACGCGTGGTCGATCCGATCCCGCCCGACCCCAAGCGGCCGTTCGACTCAGTGGGCGCGGCCCTGTCGGCGGTCGGGATGTTCTGCCTGGTGTTCGGGATCCTCCAGGCCGGCAAGAACCGGACGCTCCTGATCGTGTTCCTGGTCGCCGCCGTCGTGTTCCTGGCCGGGTTCTTCGTGTGGATCCGGTCGAGGGAGCGGGCCGGCAAGACGGCGCTGCTCGCGCTCGACCTGTTCAAGAACCGGATCTCCAATCTCGGGTTGATAACCCAGAACCTCCAGTGGTTCCTGTTGATGGGTACGTCGTTCGTGGTCTCGGTGTTCCTCCAGACCGAGCGGCACTACAGCGCGATCAAGACCGGCGTGATCTTCACCGCGGCGACGGTCGGGATCCTGGTCTCGTCGCTCGCCGCAGAGCGGCTGTCGAAGCGGTTCTTCCAGAAGACTCTGATCGCCGGCGGGTTCGTGGTCACCGTGGCGGGCATCGGGCTGCTGCTCGGCCTGGTCGGTGCGGCCAAGTCGAGCGCCTGGGCATTCGCTCCGGGGCTACTGCTGATCGGGCTCGGGCTCGGGGTGATGCTGACGCCGTCGGTCAATCTCGTGCAGGGAGCCTTCCCGGAGGCGCAGCAGGGGGAGATCTCGGGGCTGTCGCGCAGCATCTCCAACCTCGGATCGTCGTTCGGCACCGCCGTCGCCGGCACGATCCTCGTGTCCAACCTCGCGGCATCGCACAACGGCGGCTACGTCGCTGCGATGATCGTTCTCGCCGTGCTCGGTCTCATCGGTCTCGGGGTCGCCTTCCTCCTGCCGCCGAATCCGCTTCCGAGCGCAGACGCCGGTGTCTCGTCGCAGGCCGCCCCAGCGGGAGCGCTCGGCTCGAGCAACCTGACTCCCTCTGGATCCGGGCGACGCTGGTTCTACAAAGCGATCCGCCGTGGTCGCCTGTGACACGCAGTTTGCGACGTCGATCTGCACCCGCGCCGGACGGCTACTGCGCGTGGTGTGCTGGCGTACGAACTGGTGCTGAGTGCCGCTCCGAGCGCCGTCACAGCCCGACCTGCGAGCCCATGATCACCGTCCGGTCGCCCGGGAGGCTGAAGTGCTCGATCGCGCTCGATGCGTTTCGGGCCATCGCGATGAAGAGACTCTTCCGCCAGCGCGGCATGCCTGGATCGTCGGTCGGGGTGATCGTAATCCGCGAGACGAAATACGAGGCGTGCTCGAGGTCGAGGTTGCGTTCGACGAGGCCTTGCTTGCGCGCCTGGATCAGCGCCCCGGGGATGTTGAGATGGTCGTGATAACCGTAGCGGGCGGTGAGATGAACGACCTTGAAGCGGCCGTGACCTAGAACCTCGACGGCGCACCTGTCGAACGTCTCAACGTGGGGGATGCTGACGGTATCGACCGAGACGATCAGGACCTTCTCCGGAAGCGTGTGGGTGTGCTCGACGTCAGCGCGCAGCGCCAGCGGAGTGGTGTCCTTATCGCGACAAAGGAACACGGCGACGCCGGGAGCCCGGACGAGTGGCGGCTGCTTTGAATCGAGACCGTCGAGGAACTCGCTCAGTGGTCCCTCCTGGGCGACGCGATTCCTGGTGACGATCCCCTGACCACGGCGCCAGTTGATCATCACGATCGAGATCACGAGCCCGATCGCCAGCGGCAGCCAGGCCCCGTGCTCGACCTTCGCGATGTTCGCGCTGAAGAACGCGACCTCGACGGTCAGGAACAGCACGGCGATAGGGGCCAGCTTTCGTTTGGCCGTGCCCCAGAGCTGGCGGGCGACGGCGAGGAACAGCACGGTGTTGAGGATGAACGTTCCCGTTACGGCGACGCCATAGATGTCGCCCAGCTTGTTGGAGGAGCGGAACACGAGCGTCAGCGTGAGGACGCCCACGCAGAGCAGCCAGTTAACGATCGGGACGTAGATCTGGCCTTCGACCGTGGACGTGTGCAGCACACGGAGTCTGGGGAGGAAGCCGAGCTGCACGGCCTGCTTCGCGACGGAGAACGAGCCCGAGATCACGGCTTGGGAGGCGATCACCGTGGCGACGGCGGCGAGGACGACCATCGGCCACAGGGCCCAGTGGGGGATCATCTGGTAGAAGGGATTGAATGTGTTCGCGTCCTTCGCCAATGCCGGGTGGTGGAGGATGAAAACCCCCTGACCCAGGTAGTTGAGGACGAGCGCCGGCAGGGCGAGGCCGAACCAGCCCATGCGGATCGGGGCCGCGCCGAAGTGGCCACGGTCGGCGTAGAGCGCCTCGGCGCCCGTGACCGCCAGTACCACGCCGCCGAGCACGAGGTAACCGGCGGCGCCGTGATCGACGAAGAACCGGACGGCCCACGTCGGGGAAAGCCCTTGGAATACCGCCGGGTCCTTGACCACCTGGCTTAGGCCGATCAGCGCGATCACCGAAAACCAGACGAGGAGGATCGGTCCGAACAACCATCCGATCGTTCCCGACCCGAATCGCTGCAGGATGAACAAGCCGAGCAGGATCGCCACCGACAGCGGTACGACCAGGTGAGCCAGCGCAGGAGTCGCGACCTGAACTCCCTGAATGGCGCCGAGCACCGAGATCGCGGGGGTGATCATCCCGTCGCCGAAGAACAGCGCGGCCCCGAAGATCCCGAGCGTCACCAGCAACGCGCCATGGACGACCTTGTTGCGCTGCAGGAGGGCCGTCAGCGCCATGATCCCGCCGTCACCGCGGTTGTGCGCGCGCATGATGAAGCCCGCGTACTTGATCGACACGACGACCATCAGCGCCCAGAAGATCAACGAAGCGATCCCGTATACGGTGGCGGGCGTGATCTGCGCGGTGGCCTTGTACGAGCTGAAGATGGCCTGTTCGGTGTAAAGCGGGCTCGTGCCGATGTCCCCGTAGACGACCCCGAGCGCACCCAGCACGAGGACCGCCCGCCCCGCCTGGGTGACCACGTCTCGGTCGGAATCGGCCAGGGCCTCGAACCGCTTTCGCGTCGCCTCCGACTCCTTCGCGTGAGCGCTGGGCGCGGGCGGACCGACGTAGTCGAGCTTGTGGGCCGCCTCGTTGAAGCTCCGCTTGACCTTGCTCATCCCCGGCGACGGGCTGGTCTCATCCGGCGCGCGCGCTTCGGTCTTGGTCGTGTGCGCCTCGTGCAAACTGCGGCGCCGCGGTGTGGTCACCGCACGCTCTCCTGCGCGCGGCGGACCCCGGCATGGCGCGGGTGTGGGTCAAGCGCGGCGGCCGCCGAGCGCAATCGGCTTCCAAGCGCTCCCGGTTCGGCGGGCTGGTACAGCGGACTGGTGCCGTCGGTGAGCAGCGACTCGAGCAACGCGACACCCTGAGGGCTGACTGGCTCGTCGGCCCGCAGTCGAACGTCGAGGGTGGCGAGCAGGGGCCGTGCAGCGATTACCTCGCGGCGGTCCGGCCGGACCGCCGCGCTGAAACCGCGCGTAGTCGCCTCCGCATCCCGTACCACTCGCGCCAGCCCCGCCGCGATGCGCCTGCGGGAACGTCGACTGGTCAGCCGCCGGCCTCTGATCGCGAGCAGCGCACTGGCGTCGGGGCTCACCCCTGCAGCCAGGTCACGGTCGAGCTCTCCGGCGCGCCAACTGGCGAGGAGCAGGAGCCGAGCGCGTCGCCACCAGCCCCCGCCGGAGCGCAGGGAGAACGGAACGTACGAAAAGCGCTCGGGGTTGGCGACAGACATCTCGAGACGGGTTCATCTCCCATGCTCGCCGAACGCCAGTCAAAGCGACGCTAAGAAAACGCCCGCCACCGTAGAGATTTCGTCAACGCGGCCCACGGGCTCAGGCCGCGAACGCAAGAAAGCCCTGTACGTGCCGCCTCGATGCGGGGGGATTCGCATTCGCGCTCGTGCGCGCGAGACTCGTCGTCGGTACGATGACGCCGACTCTGAAGCAGGCGATCTGGCTCCCGCCGGGGCCGGTGGCGCCGAGTATCCGCGAGACCAGTGAGCACAGCACAGGGCGAAGCACCCAAAGGCACGGCATGAGCGCTGGCGGTCCCGAGCAGGGGCCCCAGCCGCTGATCGGTGGGAGGCTGCTCGCGGAGATCACGAATCGGATCGTCGCCCTCATGCGCGAGCACTACGGCCGCGGACCGATCAAGGCCAAGACCTACGTTCTCGACAACCTGATCGTGTGCGTACTCAGCGACGGGTTCACCGCGATCGAGCGCACGATGGTGGAGGGAGGCGAGCCGGGCCGCGTGCTCGACATGCGGCGCGATTTTCAGCGGGTGATGAAGCAGCGGTACAGCGAGATGATCGAGCAGCTCACCGGGCGGAAGGTGCTTGCCTTCCTCAGCCAGGCCCATATCGAGCCCGATCTCACGATCGAGATGTTCCTGATGGACGGCCCGGTTCCAGGCTTCGGCGCATTGGAGCTCGTTGACCCTCTGCTTCCCGGGGACCCCGGCCAGGAGCCGTAGGCCGCTGGCCGAGGCGGCGCCACCGGTCGTCTGGCTCGCTGGGGTCGGTACTCACACACTGTCCCCTGTGGTTGCCGAGGGGGATATCTACTAACCTAGAACGTCCTCGAGACAAGCTGGCGGAACCGCTCGTGTTCGGCCGGGTTGCTTCGATCAGTAGAGGCTTGCGCTCTTGGCGGTCTACATGGCGGCCATGGGGGTTGCGCTCTGGAACATAAACCCCCGGCATCGGAGCGGTCAATTTGCCTCCATCGGATCGTCGGCTCGGGCACGAAGAGCTCGCGGCTTACGCGCGTCCTCGTCTCGGGCGAAGCTTGCTCGACATCAACACTTCTGTTGTGCCGTACCTGGCCGTTTCCGTGCTGATGTATTTCGCACTCGACGTCTCGTATCTGCTGGCGCTGGTGCTGGTGCTTCCGGCCGCCGGCTTCTTGGTGCGGACGTTCGTCGTCTTCCACGACTGTGCACACGGCTCTCTGCTGCCTTCCAAGCGCGCTAATCAGTACGTCGGGCGGTTTGTCGGCCTGTTCGTACTGTCACCGTTCCAGCGCTGGCGGCACGATCATGCGATCCATCACGCTACATCGGGAGACCTCGAGCGCCGCGGCGTCGGGGACATCATCACGCTGACCGTGGGCGAGTACCGGGCGCGCCGATGGCCAGGTCGGCTCGCCTATCGCCTGATGCGCAATCCGGTCGTGATGTTCGGGCTCGGTCCGGTTATCGCGATGGTGATCGGACCGCGCATCGCGACCCGATCACAGCGTCCGCGGATGCGCCACAGCGTGCTCGGCACCGATGTGGTGCTGGTCGTCGTCATCGGTGGGCTGTGCTGGTTGATCGGCTGGCAGAGCTTCCTGATCGTCTGGGCGCCTGCGGCGATACTCGCCGGATCGATCGGAATCTGGCTCTTCTACGTGCAGCATCAGTTCGAGGACGCCTACTGGCAAAGCGCTGCTGACTGGAATTACTCGGATGCGGCGCTCCGCGGCAGCTCATACCTGAAGCTGCCGAGGGTCCTGCGGTTCTTCACGGGCAACATCGGGCTGCATCACGTCCACCACCTGAACGCACGGATTCCGAACTACAACCTTCAACGCGCCCACGACGAGAACCCGATCTTCCACCAGGTGCCGACCCTCTCGTTGTGGGATGCGCTGTGCACCGTTCGCCTAAAGCTGTGGGACGAGGAGCAGGGAAAGCTGGTCACGTTTGCGCAGGCAAGCCGTACGCAGCCTGGCAGCGTGGCGGGTCATGGAGCAGCGCCAGCCCAAGTCGCGGTTGGGGAAGCCGGAGCGACGACCTAGGTCCTCGGCAGCCTCAGGTTGCCTCTCGGATAGCGGCGCCGGACCTGGGCTCGGGTCGGGGCCGAGGTGCTGTCTTGTCACCCACGGCCCCGGATGCCGCGACGCCCGCCGTCCGGGGCGGCATCTGAGCTGCCGCATACGCGTCTAGCTCGTCGAGCGTCTCGGTCTTGAGTAGCGCGTGGGCCAGCGTCTCGAGTCGATCCCGGTGCTGGATGAGCGCGGCTGTCACGTCCAGGTGGGCGGTGTCGATGAGCCGGCGTACCTCCTCGTCGAGGACGCGCTGGGTGGCCTCGGAGACTTCGCCGGGGCTGCCGAAGAAGGATCCGCGACCGTCGGCGGGGAGGACCCTGACGAATCCGATGGCGTCGCTCATCCCCCACCGGCCGACCATCTGGCGCGCGATCGTGGTGACTTGGTCGATGTCGGATTCGGCTCCGGTGCTGATCGTGCCAAACACCGTCTCCTCCGCCACCCGGCCGCCGAGTGCCACCTTGATCTTGGCGAGCAGATCCTCGCGGGTGTAGGAGACCTGGTCGTCATCGGGCGCCGACAGAGTGACGCCGAGGGCGGCGCCGCGCGGGAATGATCGAGACCTTGCGCACCGGATCGGCACCGGGGGTGAGCATCCCGACCAATGCGTGACCGGCCTCGTGGTAGGCGGTCCGCTCGCGGTCCGCGCCTGACAGCACGATCCCGCGTGGAGCGCCGAGCAGGATCTTCTCCAGCGAATCGTTGAAGTCAGACGTCTGGACGGCGTGGTGATTGCGGCGGGCGGCGAGCAGTGCCGCTTCGTTCGCGAGGTTGGCGAGGTCGGCGCCGACCATGCCGGGGGTGGTGGCCGCGAGCGCTTCCAGATCGACGTCGGCGGCAAGTGGGATCGACCGGGTATGGACCTCGAGGATCTGCCGCCGCCCAAGTCGGTCCGGCGGTTGGACTGCAACGCGGCGATCGAAGCGTCCTGGTCTGAGCAGCGCTGGATCGAGGATCTCGCCCCGGTTGGTCGCGGCCAGCACAACGACCGCCTCGACGGACTCGAATCCGTCCATCTCGGTGAGGATCTGGTTGAGCGTCTGCTCGCGCTCGTCGTTGGAGCCGGCGATCGATACCGACCCCTGACGGGAGCGTCCGACCGCATCGAGCTCGTCGATGAAGATGATCGACGGCGCGGCCTCCTTCGCCTTGGCAAACAGATCGCGGACCCGCGAAGCTCCCACGCCGACGATCGCCTCGATGAACTCCGAGGCCGAGATCGAGAAGAACGCCGCGTGTGCCTCTCCAGCGACGGCGCGCGCCAGCAGCGTCTTGCCCGTCCCCGGCGCGCCTGACAGCAGCACGCCATGCGGCATGCGTCCCCCGAGTCGGCCGAAGCGATCGGGGTTGCGCAGGAAGTCGACGATCTCCGTCAACTCTGACTTGGCCTCGTCGATCCCGGCCACGTCAGCGAACGTGATCCTGATCGTCGCCGGGTCAATCCGTCGTGCCTTGGAGCGCCCGAAGTTGCCCAGCGCCCCCATGCCGCCGATCTTGGCGGCCCGGCGGGCGAACAACACGAACAGCCCGACGATCAGGAGCGTCGGCCCGAACCCGAGCAGCAATGACTCGATAAGGGGCGTGGTCTGGGTCGTCGACTGCGCGTTGACCTGGACCCCCTCGGACCTGAGCAGCGCGGTCAGCTGGTCGTTGTTCCAGAAGCTCGGAACCTGTGTGGCAAACAGGGTCGTCGGAGTGGCCTTCGCGTCGGAGGCCGGGTAGCGCATGGCCGACTTGAACGTTCCCTGGATCGTGTCGCCCTTGGAAGCGATCGAGGCCACCCGGCCGGACTGCACCTCGGAGAGGAAATACGGGCTGAACGGCACCTTCACCCGCTGCTGGCCGCCGGGCGAGAGCAGGAACACCGAGGCCAGGTTGAAGGCCAGCAGCCCGGCCGCGAACCAGAGAAACCAGCGGGAACGATGCGGTGGCTTGGGGTTGGCGGTTCGGGCGAGCCGCGTCCATCCGGGCTGGGAGCGACCCGCCAGCCCCGGTGATCACGGTGCATCGGCTTGCGAGGATCGGGCCCCGAGCGTGGATGTTCGGACATCACTCGTTCTTCGCGCAGAGCGCGCCCATGGCTCAGCCCTACCGCGCCCGCGGGCTACCGAGCCCGCGGGCCGGCTTCGTCCGACCGCGCGGCCTCCTGGGGACCCGCGGTCGTGTAGGCGTCGACCATGTACTTGTCGCCGTGTAGAGCGCTCATCACCCTGGTGAAGGCGATCCTGACCGGGTTTCGTCGTCCCGGCTTGCGCGCGGCTGGCTTTTCGGTCGCCGCGAACGGCGCCGCTCGGTCGCTAGTCAGATGAGCCGGCGCGGGGATGATCCCGGGCGCGGGCGATCGATCAGACTGGTTGGTGGCGGTCATGAGGCACCAGCTCTCCATTCGAAGAGCTTGTCGGTATATCGGGGGCGGCGGTGAGCTCGCCGGCGGCCTTGCTCTCGCGGGCGAGGAAGGCGCCGAGCTCGCCGATCGTGCTCATCAACGGGGCGGGGAAGACGACGGTGGAGTTCTTGTCGACCGCGACCTCGACCAGGGTCTGGAGGTTGCGCAGCTGGAGCGCCAGCGGGTGGGCCATCATTACGTCAGAGGCGTTCGCCAGCTCTCCGGCTGCCAGCGCTTCGCCCTGGGCGGCGATGATCTTGGCGCGCTTTTCGCGCTCGGCCTCGGCCTGGCGGGCCATCGCGCGCTGCATGCTGTCGGGCAGCTGGATGTCCCTGAGCTCGACGACCGTGACCTTGACTCCCCACTCTTCGGTCTGCACGTCGAGGATCTCGCGGATGTTCCGATTGATGGCGTCCGTTTCGGAGAGCGTCTCATCGAGCGTGTGACGTCCCACCACGGCACGGAGCGTGGTCTGGGCGATCTGGTTGATCGCCGCTCCGACGTTCTCGATCGCGACCACCGACCGGACGGGATCCTCCACGCGGTAATAGGCCACCGCTGAGACGTCGATGCTGACGTTGTCCTTGGTGATGATTCCCTGCGACTGGATCGGCATCGTGACGATCCGCAGCGACACGCGATGAACGCGCTCCACGAACGGCATGATCGAAAATCAGCCCCGGTCCCCTCGCCTCGCCCGTGATCTTTCCGAGCTTGAACACCACGGCGCGTTCGTACTGCTTGATGACGTAGAAAGCGATCATGCTCTTGCCTTTCTGGCTTCGTTGACCAGCGCGGGATCACCTGTCTCGCGCGCGCCGGCCGATTGCTGGAGCCGGAAAGGCGTGGCCGCCGAGGGTTAGAGCGAACCACATATTCATAGTACTCCGGGGCGGAGTGGGGGCGATGCTGGTGTTAGTTGGGCGAGATTTAGAGTCGGGTCGTGGAGCCGCTCACGGATAGCACCGACCATCTTCGTGTCCTGATTGCAAATGAGCGCAAGGACCGACTCGCGCTTGTCGCCCCGATCGTCGTCGCCCTTGGCCACGAGGTGATCGCGCGCGAGATCGATGCCGAGAACGTCGGAACTGTTACCGCGCGGGAACGGCCGGGCGTTGCACTCGTCGGACTTGCTTCCCAGGCGCCCGGATGCTTCTGCGGAGCCATGACCATGCTTCCGAAGCAGGTCCGTTAGCCGATCGAGCCCTCCATCTGGAGTTCGATCAGGCGGTTCATCTCGACGGCGTACTCCATCGGGAGCTGCTTGATGATCGGCTCCACGAATCCGTTGACGATCAGCTTTGAGGCCTCGTCCTCGCGGGATGCCGTGCGACGTCAGGTAGAAGAGCTGGTCGTCGCCGACCTTCGAGACGGTCGCTTCGTGGCCGACGTTGACGTCGTCCTCGCTGATCCGGATCGTCGGGTAGGTGTCCGAGCGCGAACGGTCGTCGAGCAGCAACGCGTCGCAGACCACCTTGGACTTGGAGCCGTGGGCGCCCTTCGCGATCTCGAGCAGGCCCCGGTAGGACCCGCGGCCGCCGTCCTTACAGATCGATTTCGCGAAGATGTTCGAGGTCGTGTTCGGCGCGGCGTGAATGATCTTCGCGCCCGCATCCTGGTGCTGGCCGGCGCCTGCGAACGCGATCGACAGGACCTCGCCATGGGCTCGCTCTCCGAGCAGGTAGATGCTCGGGTATTTCATCGTTAGCTTGGACCCGAGGTTGCAATCGACCCACTCGACTGTGGCATCCGCGTACGC
This sequence comes from uncultured Solirubrobacterales bacterium, assembly GCA_963709205.1. Taxonomy (GTDB): domain Bacteria; phylum Actinomycetota; class Thermoleophilia; order Solirubrobacterales; family Solirubrobacteraceae; genus Palsa-465. The sequence continues at coordinate 80,000 of CAVPVP010000008.1, read as the reverse complement.
GACCGCTCGCTTGGTGACCAGGTTGTAGACGTTGGTCGACCAGTTCTGGACAGTCGTGTAACGGATGCGTGCGCCTGGGAGAGCGATCAGCTCGACCACCGCCGAGTGAAGTGAGTCGGAGCTATATGTGGGAGCCGTGCAACCCTCGACGTAGTGCACATACGAGCCCGGCTCGGCGATGATCAGCGTGCGCTCGAATTGCCCCATGTTCTCGGTGTTGATCCGGAAGTACGCCTGTAGCGGCATGTCGACGTGGACGCCTTCGGGAACGTATACGAACGATCCGCCGGACCACACCGCGGAGTTCAGCGACGCGAGCTTGTTGTCGTTGGGCGGGATGACGGTCGCGAAGTACTGACGCAAGATGTCTTCGTGCTCGCGCAGCGCCGTGTCCATATCGGTGAAGATCACGCCCTGCTTTTCGAGGTCCTCGTGAATCTGGTGGTAAACGACCTCTGACTCGTACTGCGCGCCGACCCCGGACAGGAACTTTCGCTCCGCCTCCGGAATGCCAAGGCGATCAAAAGTCCGCTTGACGTCCTCGGGCACGTCGTCCCACGACCGGCTCGGCGTCTCGGAGGCGCGCACGAAGTAGCGAATGTTGTCGTAGTCGAGCTCGGCCAGCATCGGCGAGCCCCACGTGGGCTGCTTGCGGACGAGGAAGTGGTCGAGTGCCTTCAGTCTGAAGTCGCGCATCCATCGCGGCTCGGACTTGAACGCAGAGATCTTCTCGACAATCTCGCGGTTCAGCCCCTTGGGCGCCTTGTACAGATAGTTCTCGGCATCGTGGAACCCGTAGCGCTCCTCGTAGTCGGCATTGATGCCCACCAGTTGCTCGTTCTCGGTCAGGGTGGTTGTGTCGAGAGTGGCCACTTCTCCACCTCCAGTTTGGTTGCTCACCGACTAGCAGGGCCGGTATAAAAGCCGTGTCGTGCGGCCTGCTGCGAGCGGCGCGGCACGCTCGCCATTATCGGACCTATGGCCCGGGCCTGCACGAGAGAATTGAGCAGCGGCAGCCGATAACGACCGTACACCCGACAATACTCCTTCGAAAGGCGTGTAACCGACCAATTTGGCTGATCGGGCATCGCGTCGAGCGATTTCTCGGGCTCACCGCAGTCGACGAAACTTGCGATCGGCGCCCACAACAGGCGGCAATAGGAGTACCCTCAGTAGGTGGCTGGCCCTGTAGCCAGAATTCTCAGCCCACTATGTCCGAAGGCCACCGACGGCGCGACCCGCGCCACGAGGCGAGAGGCCCGGGGTTACTGGTTTTGACTGCGGGGCCGGTGCCGCCCTTACGTAACGCCATCGCACGATGAGACATGTCACCTTCCGACGTGCAAGTGCACCCCTGCCTGCGCTCAGCGAACTCGTCAGCGCAATGCGCTGAGCTTGTGAGCGTGACCATCGCCAACGAGCGTCCACTGGCGTCGCCAACGAGCGTCCACTGGCGGTATTCACTTGCTCTGGGTTGTGAGTGGCTCCGTCGGCTCGATCAGCGTGGCGCCGCCCACTGTGCCACCGCCTCGCTGCTGAAGCTGCCGCCCTCATCCAACCAACGCTCGGCGTCCGAGTCGTCGTGCGGAGCAGCGCGACGTGCGGCGATATCGACCGGACCTTTCCCACTCCCACGGCGCTCGAAACGGGCCGAGGGGGCGCCGTCACGGACTTGCTGTGCCGCTTGTTCCGCATCGTCGAAGGAAGGGAAATCGCCCGACCGCCCGAGGATTGCGCCATCGTCGGCGAGGATCCTCCAGTGATAGGAGCCGCCATTGTCCTCGAAGATGAGGAACTCCATCGGCGCCGGTACGTGCACGCGAACCGGGGGATGCACGAGCTGTTTCTCAGCGCGGGACTTCGTGCGTGCGGTGGCCATCGCCAACCGCCTCTCTGCCCTTCTGACCGGGGACGTCGCCCGGGAAGCGAGAAGAGCTAGGGCTCACGGAGCGCACCCAAACCATACCACAATCCGACCCCAGCACTCGGAATTGCGAGTCGAGCTTTCGAGACGTTAGTCGGGAGGGTCAATCGGCGGTTAGTCGGGAGGGTCAATCGGCGCGTAACCCGGCTCCGCACGAGCTTCACGCGTCTGCCAAGCCACGCCGGTCGCGGTGTATCGTGGGGGACGTAGGTAATGACCTGGCTCGAGGACACCGATGTGCGCGCGGCGGACCGTTTCGCCCGGGCGCTGTTCGGACCTTCCACGGTGGCCGAGGTGCGACGCCGTGCGCTGTCGGGCCTGGCCGAGCTGGTGCCCTCAGATGTACTGATGTGGGATCGGATCGAGCTTGGCACCGGAGTCGTGCGGCACGAGGCGATCCCTGTCGATGCGGAGCCGCCGGGCGCGTTCGCGGCGATCGTGGGCGATTCGGCGGGTCATCCGCTGCTGTCGGCGCATGCCGTCCGAAGGCGTCCGGCGCTGCGTCTGTCGGAGGTTGCCGCGCCCCGCCGTCTGCTCCGTAGCGAGCTGTACGGTGACCTGCTCCACCCGTCGGGTGTCGAGTACGCCATCGCGATCGGCGTTCGCACGGGCTGCGATGAGATGGTTGTCGCGGGGCTCGGCCGGGGCGAGCGCCAGTTCTCAGAGCGTGATCGCGAGGTGCTCGATCTTGTCCGGTCTGCCCTCGAGGCCGCGCTGCAGCAGGCTGGGGCCCGCGAGCGACTCGGTCGCGCGCTTGCTGCCGATCCGCTGCCTGGCATCGCCGTGGTGCTGCTCGACGGCTACGGTGAGATCGAGCACTCGAGCCTTGACGCCGAGCGCTGGCTCGCCGAGCATTTTGAGGCGGCCGAACACGCCGGCTGGCTGCCCGCGGCCGTCGCCGCATGGCTCGCTCTGCCGCCGCGTCCGCCGCTTGTCAGCGTCCGCGACGGGCGACGTCTTACGGTCCGGTTGCTGCCTGGCGATCCGCACGCGCTACTGCTGGAGGAAGACGTCGCGAGCTTCCGTCCCGACGCACTCGATCGCCTTGGTCTGACTCCGCGCGAGACAGAGGTGCTCTGTGCTGCCCGCACGATCGAGGAGGAGGCGGACATCGCGTGGGAGCTGTGCCTCAGCCTGCATGCGGTCCGCGACCGGCTCGCGAACCTGGAGGCCAAGCTCGGCGTACAGACCGCCGCCGACGCCGTCTCGCGGGCGCTCCGCGAGAGCAGCTAGACCTCCGGAAGCTCCGAGACCCGGGGCGGTGAGCCGGTCGTAAGATTGATCGCGGTCAGAGAGTGTGGGAACAGGAGGAGGTTCAACGATGACCGAGGACCAGCAGGGCGCCAGTTGGAACGTCGCGGAGTGGCACGGCAAGATGCTGGTCGATCGTGACGGCGAGACGATCGGCAAGTTGCAGGACGTCTACGTCGACGTCGAGAACGACGAGCCTCAGTTCGCAACCGTCAAGGAGGGCTTGATCGGCCGCCACTTGACCTTCGTGCCGCTGGGCGGGATTACTGTCGGTCCCGATGACCTGCAGGTGGCGGTCACCAAGGAGCAGGTCAAGTCTGCGCCGAACATCGAACAGCATGGGGAGGAGCTGTCGCAGGCCGACGAGTCGGCGCTCTACCACCATTACGAGCTCAACTACACCCCGCCTGACACCGAGAGCGGGCGCCGACTCGCGCGCCGCTGACACCTCAGGGCCCGACATACCGGCGATCGCTGCGCTCTTTAGCTGAGGAGCGCCGCGCTAGCAACGCTACGAACGTCTGTCAGGTCAGAGTTGACGCCCGGCACGGGGCGCTGTGCATTGGAGCCTTTGGCCCTGCCAGTCGGTCTCGGTTAGGTTCGATGACGACGTCGGCTTTGGATCAGCGCGTGGTTGAGGATCGCTCGGTCGTCGTCTTCATCGGCGACAACGGCGATCTTGTTCCATGCGCCGGGATGGTCGACGCGCTCGCTGTAGATTTGGGTTCGAAAGCCTTCTGTGTAGACCGCGGGGAGGGAGTCGCCGGCGCCGTACATGCGGCGTCCGCCGTCGCTGCCGCGGATGACAGCGATGAGCTCGCGGGTTTCCCCATAGTCGTCCGCTGCGACGAACTCGACTAGCGGGCGCTGCGGGGATCCGCCGGTCAGGAAGGCGACCACATACTTGCGGTCGCGTCCCCATTTGTTCTTGCGAATCGTCGCGCCAAGCGCGATCTGAACCGCGCCCTCGGCGCGCGTCGTGCCGACGAACACGCGGTAAGGGGAGTAGCGATCGCGGCCGCTCGGCCATCGATACGCCTCTCCGTCCCGCTCCCTGACCACGCGCCAATCATCTGGGAGGTCGGAAGTCCGCCCCGCAGCGAGCGCGCCGACGGTGTCGGACACGCCGTCCGGGCCCAAAGACGTGATGATCGGTCTGTTAAAGCCAGCTTGGGAGAGCTGCGTCAGCAGGGGGCCGAGCTCCCGATCGGGAACGTTTTGCACGGTGACGGAGAACGGGCACATAGCCGACTTGGCACATAGCCGACTTACACAGTTACGTAGACAAACGTAGCAACGTAATGATACCTCGTCAAGAAATGTGATAGGCTCCGTCTTGCGGTCAGAGCCCCCGCCGACGTCGTCGGAGCTTCACAAGCTCCCTTCGACGTCACCTCGGGCCCGGGCGGCATGGGACGACTCAACCGAGTCGTTCCCGTCTAATAGAGAGTTAGAGCATCACTATGCATGCCACCATTCGACGCTACGAGGCGATCGACCCGACCCGCACCGCCGAGCTCGTCAAGAAGGCCGAGGACAACCTCCTTCCGCGCCTGACCGAGCTGCCGGGCTTTGAGGGCTATTACCTGATCGACGCCGGCAACGGCGTCATCAGCTCGGTCGGGTTCTTCGACACGGCCGAACATGCCGAGGAGTCAACCCGGGTCGCGTCCAACTGGGTGCGCGAGGAGAACTTCGAGAAGGCACTCCCGAATCCGCCGAAGATCACCCGCGGACAGGTAGTCGTGCAGAAGAACCGCGAGCTCGTAGAGGCGTAACCGCCCCGAAGTCGCTGCGGTCAGCGAGAGGGCCTGCGCAAGCGGGCCCTCTCGTCAGACCTGAGCAGACTGCGCCCGCGCGCCAATGCACGCAGCAGAACCCCGCGGTGTGCTCAGGGGCGTCGTTCAGGCCTTCCGCCGAGATCTTGGGGCGGCTTCTACGTTTTTCTTGCCTCTTGGGCGGCGGGACCGCCTTAGCGATTCGGCTGCCAGTTCACGGACCCTTTTGGCGCGGCGGATGATCTTGTCGTAGAACTCGCGCTCGTCGTTACCGCGTCTCACCTCGTCATCATCCCGCTTTCGTGGTGGTCTCGCTAGGCCGTCCGAGGAGACGCTGCCATCCGGACGCGGACACCTCGGTGCGGCCGAGAATCTCGGGCTGGGATGATGGCGCGCGCCGCTGGCGCCCTTCAGGCCGAGGTGGGCGTCACGGCGAGGGTCGCTACGGCAGCATCCGGGCTCGGGTTGAGCCGACCTGTGACGATCCGGTCGGTGATCGCCCAAGCGGCGTAGCCAAGGGATCCGATCACGCTGGTGACTGTTAGCAGTACGCCGGCGGCGGCGGTCGCTGCGACGCCGTGTTGGCCCAAGATCAGCACGGCTGCGGCGGGTCCGATGCTCGGTCCGACCGGAAGTTGGCCGACTGTGAACATCGCGATCAGCAGCGCCATCGCGTCAAAGACAGATACGTTTACGCCGATTGCGTGCAGCATCAGCCAGTTGCGCGCGACCTGTGCGCAGACGGCCAACAGCGCGAACGCGATCATGCGCGTGCGACCCCGGTTTCGCATAATCGCCAGCCCTGACCAGAGTCCGGTTCGATGGCGTTGCGACACGCGCCGCAGAGCCGCCACGGCCCCGATCATCGCCCCGACCGCGATCAAGGGCACCCACCAGGGGACGCCGAGCGGGGCAATCAGAGTGAACGAAAAGATCGCCGCGAGCGCGACTTCCACGGTGATGATCGGAACCTCGGCGGCCACCAGCGCCGGCACCGCAGGGGTGTGCTGCGGCGCCAAACGGCGCAGCGACGCGATGCGTACGACTACCCCGGCTGACCCGTTGACTAGGCTCGCCAGGTAGCCGATGCCGGCAGCGCGAAACAGCAGCCGGCGGGTTACCGTTCCGCCCGCGGCACGGACGCAAACGTTCCAGGCCTCGGTGCGTGCCAGCAGCGCGGTGATCTGAAGCAGCACCGCCAGCCCCAGAAGCGAGATTGGAGCGCCTTGAAGCGCGACGGTGAACTGACCGCGTCGGCCGGCGAGGACGAATCCAAGCACGGTCGTGACCGCGAGAGCCCCCACGATGCTCAGCGCGATTCGCCGGCGAGGCGAACTCAGCCCGATCCTATCCCGCGGATCCATGCTGGGAGTCGCGGGGTCGCGCGCGCTCATACCGCCCTGTCAGAGCCACCAACGGCGGTGAGGTTCCGGTTGGCGCCCGGTCGCCCGCTTGCCGACGCCGTTGCGTGCACCGCGAGCGGGGTCAGTATGAGCAGCGCGCCCAGCGGGGGACCGCAGCTGGTGATCCGCCCTTGAAGCCGGATCTCCGGGTTCGCGACCGCGCGTAGCTCGAGCCTGTTCGACGGCTCGGCGCCAGCGAATGCGAGTTCGACCAGTGCCGCCAACTCGCCCCGGTCGTGGCCGCCGTTGTTGCAGATCAGGAACTCCTCGAGCGGCGCATCGAGGCCGGCGGGCTCCTCGACCGACAACGCCGCCTCGGCGCGGTGTGAGACCGCCTGGACCGCAAGCTGCCGATCGACGATCACAAACGGATCGTCGTAGCGCGGCCCTGCCCCCGCGGGGGCCTTGAGCACCACCCCCATTTGACAGCGCATACACACCCGGTGGGCACGGTCACGCCACGGGCCCATCGGCGGGTACCCACAGTAGCTGCAGAATGCGTGGCTCAGATCGGCGCGCGACGTGTGCGGCATGACCTAACTCCCGTGACGGGGCGGATGTTGTCGTTGCAACACCCCCTCGTGCCGCCACTGGCCGCCGCGAGCGCGCTCGTTCCCTGCCCGATGCCTGGCTGCCCCTCCCGCAGGCGGCGCGGCCAGACCTCGACGCGCGAGACTACTCCGATCCTGACCGAATACAACCCCGCCGGCAAACTCGTTGATCGGTAGGCTCGTCAGGCCGAGCAGTCGAGATCCGATGGCTCCACACGGCCGCTCAAACCGCGAAGGGCACACTGCAACAGTGAGGCAGCACGGCAAGCAGCAGCGCGTTGGTTCGAGACGTCAATCGAGCCCCTGACGTCCGTCGCGGCAAGTGTCAACCGCCTCCCGGAGGTCGATTACCTCAGCCAGGCCGTCGGTGACCTTTGACCCGAACCGTCGGTCTAGGAAGAACGCCTCGACAATGATGTCGGGGTCGACATGCGCCTGCGAGAGCAACGCGACGACCGTTCGTCCGGTGACCTGTTCGACTGTGTGCGTGTAGCGCCCGGCCATCACGCGAGCGAATTCCCCGCGCAAAGCGAGCACGCGCTCAGGTTCGCCTCCATCCACCATCGATTTCTCGAACGGCGTTGGGTGCTTCAACCGCACTACCACCACAATTATGTCCTGGATCGCGTGCGCCTTGACTGTGATCGATTCGCGACCATAGTGCTCGCGCTGCAAACCGGCCATCGAGCGGGAGATCGCCGCCAACTGCTGTCGGCCCGTCAGCCTGGGCTCTGAAATGCTCACGCCAGCCTCGTTCCCAACTCTTCTCGCAGAGAAGACCACCGCTGGGCTGAGAGAGAGGGAGAGGCCCCACGAAGGCGTGCTCCCCAAGCCTAGCGTCCCAGCACCAGTGCCCTTGGCCTCGGCCATCGGCAAACGCCCAAATCCTCAAAGACCCGCCCGTTGTGAGGCTGACGCGAGCGTGCCCGCCCGACGATTCCTCACCAGGTTCACCCTGAGCGACTCTCGGATACCCTATTCCGACTGCCGCACTCGGATTTAGTGCGACATGTGATACGGTGGGACTGTCCATCGCGTTCCCTCAGGGGTCGGCGATCGTGCGCTCGCTCGGTCCTACTTGACCTCTCTGCCTCGCGAGTGCTCCTGCCTGAGAGGCACGTGAGGAGCGTCGATGGATGTTGTGAGTTCAGCGCCCGCACTGAGGTCGCGTCCTCAGGGGTGGGGACGGGCGAGCTCCGGCCATACGCCGAACCTCTCATTGGTGGGCGCGCCTGGAGCACCTTTGCGTGTCGCGATGCTCGCTCCGCCGTGGATCTCAGTCCCGGCGCCGGGGTACGGTGGCGTTGAGTCGGTCGTGAGTAGCCTCACGGAGGCGCTGGTCCGCATAGGGCATGAGGTGACGCTCTTCTGCGCTCCGGGCTCCGTGTCGCGCGCCACCGTGGTGACGCTGCTCAAGGAGTCCCATCCCGACGAGATCGAGCGGTCGTTGTACGAAGCCGACCACGTCGGGCGAGCGTTCGACGCGGTCGATAGCTCTACGGGTCGTGATCGGTTCGACGTCGTTCACGACCACTGCGGGTTCACGGGGCTCGCGATGGCAAACCGCGTCGACACGCCGCTGGTGCATACGTTGCATGGACCGTTCACCCCGGAGACTGCGGCCTTCTACGCCCGGCATGGCCACAAAGCCACGCTCGTCGGTATCAGCCGTGCCCAGCTGTCATCGGCACCATTCGGGTTAGGTCCGATCGCCTCGATCCCCAACCCGATCGATCTGCGGGCTTGGCCCCTGCAGGAGCGCAAGGGCGACTATCTGCTGTGGGTCGGACGGATGACCCCTGAGAAGGGAGCGCATCGCGCGATCGCGGCCGCGCGCGCCGTTGACGCACCGCTCATCTTGGCCGGCGTGATCCAGCCCGGCCAGCAGGCGTTCTTCGACCGAGAGATCGCGCCCCACATCGACGGCGACCGGGTCCAGTTCGTGGGCGAGGTCGGCGGGTCGGCGAAGCGCTCGCTGTTCGCGCGGGCTCGCGGCCTGCTGATGCCGATCCGCTGGAACGAGCCGTTCGGGATGGTGATGATCGAGGCGCTCGCGTGCGGGACGCCGGTGATCGCGTTCCCCGAAGGGGCGGCGCGCGAGCTCGTCGTCGACGGGAAGACGGGCTTCCTCGTCGACGATGAGCGCGAGATGAGCGTCGCGGTTGGCCGGCTGCAGCGCATCGCCCCACGGGACTGTCGAGCCTGGGTGAGCCAGCATTGCGACGTCGAAGTAGTCGCTGGCGCTTATGAGCGCATCTATCGGTCTGTGGCGTCCCAGAGCCTCGCCAGGGCGGCCGCTGGTGTCTGAGCTGACCCTCAGTGTCCTCGACGGCAGCACGTTCGTCCTCGGGGACCGCCTCGGCGACGTGCGACCCGAGGCGGGTCGTGAACACGGCTTCTTCTCGGAGGACACTCGTTTCATATCACGTTGGGTGCTTCGCCTCGACGAGACGCCACTGCAGTTGTTGAGCCTTAATCAAAGCGCTCATTTCGACGCTCAGTTCTTCTTGACGCCGTCCGTGGGTCCTGAGGAAGAGGCGCCTTGCTCGATCGTGCGCCACCGTCTCGTTGGCGACGTGTGGATGGAGCGGCTGATCGTGACGAACCATCTCCACGAGACCAGCCGTCTACGCCTGGCGCTCGATGTCGACACCGACTTCGCCGACCTGTTCGAGGTCAAGGACGGGCTCATCGCCCAGCGAGACGTGACCTACCGCCACGATGATTCATCCCTGACTCTGAGCTACGCGCGTGGCGATTTCAGCCGGTCCGTCGCGATCGCGGCCAGCTCACTGGCAGCCATCACCCGCCACGGCTTCGCCTTCACCGTGGAGCTCGCGCATGGCGAGCAGTGGTCGGTGGACTTCGCGGTTTCCCCGCACGCCGCCCAGCCCGGGATGACGTTTACGCGGCGCGCGCCGCGAGGCGGCCTCGAGGACCAGCAAAAGGCGAGGTATGCCGAGCTCGAGACCTGGCTGGCCGAAGCGCCGGCGTTGGAGGCCGCCGACCCAGCGCTCACGCGCACCTACCGCGCGAGCCTCAGCGACCTCGGTGCGCTTCGCATGCGCCCTGATCTCGACAAGGACCCGACCCTCCCGGCGGCGGGGCTGCCGTGGTTCATGGCGCTGTTCGGTCGTGACAGCCTGATCACGAGCTTCCAAGCGCTGCCCTACCTCCCCGGGTTGGCGGCGACCACGCTGCGTGTGCTCGCGGCCCGGCAGGCCGAGGCTCGGGACGACTTCCAGGAGCAGGAGCCCGGCAAGATTCTGCACGAACTGCGGTTCGGTGAGCTCACCGCGCGTCGTGAGCGACCTCATTCACCGTATTTCGGCAGCGCCGACGCGACGCCGCTATTCCTAATCCTGTTGGACGAGTACCACGCGTGGTCCGGCGACGACTCGCTGGTGCGGGAGCTCGAGCCCAACGCCCGTGCGGCCCTTGCATGGATCGCGGACAGTGGAGATCGCGACGGCGATGGATACGTCGAGTACGAACGCCGCAACGCCACCACCGGACTGGTCAACCAGTGCTGGAAAGACAGTTGGAACTCGATCCAATTCGCCGACGGGCGGCTCGCACGCGGACCGATCGCGACCTGCGAGATCCAGGGCTACGTCTACGACGCACAACGGCGCTCCGCGCGTTTGGCCCGCGAGGTCTGGGGCGACGAGGTGCTCGCAGAGCGGCTCGAGCAGCGTGCCGGCGAACTCCGCGACCGCTTCCGGCGCGACTTCTGGATCCACGAGCGCGGCTGCTACGCCCTCGCCCTCGACGGCAACAAGCGGCAAGTCGACAGCCTGACCTCCAACGTCGGGCACCTGCTGTGGTCGGGAATCCTCGACGACCGCGAGGCGGCCACCACCGCCGAGCGGTTACTCAACGACGAGCTGTACTCGGGTTGGGGGGTCCGGACGCTCGGCACACACGAGGCCGGATACAACCCGCTCGGCTATCACACCGGGACGGTCTGGCCGCACGACAACTCGCTGATCGCCGCCGGCCTCGCCAGGTACGGACACCATGAGGCGGCGGCCATGATCGCGGCCGCGATGCTCGCGGCCGCGCCGTACTTCGAGCACCGGTTACCCGAGGTCTTCGCCGGCTTTCCGCGGCCACTGACATCGGTCCCCGTAGCCTTCCCAACGGCGTCGCGTCCACAGGCATGGGCCGCGGGCGCCCCGCTTCTGCTGCTGACCACGCTGCTTGGCCTCCGCCCCGCGGACACCGACGTCGAAGCTGACCTCCCGGACACGATCGGGCACGTCGCAATCCGGCGGCACCCCGATCACTCGCTATTACCGCCCACAACCACTACCGTGTGAGACCAGTGGACGATCTCGAGATCAACGCACTCGTAACCAGACTGTCGCGTCCGCACTCCTCGGGTGGAGTCGTAATCGAGCGAGCTGCAATCCTCGCCGAAGGCGCCGACTTCGCCGCGGTCATGAACTGGATCACCGACCACGACGGCACGCCCGACGCCACCGTGTCCGCGACTCGCGGCCGGGGGCTTCACGGCGCGCGGATGAACGGTGGCGACGCGGCTGCGTCTCGGGCGCCGCTGCGCTTCGTGCTGCCGCGCGGCGCGCTGAACTGACGACGGGCATCCGCGAGCACCTCACAGCAGTAGGGACGAGCTGGAAAGAGGCACCGAGGTTGTCGACCCGATCCGCGAGGCCGGCGGCCGCGTACGAGCAGCGCTCCGACGCTGTCGCAAAGGCTCGCCGTGCATCGCGGCGGCAACAAAGTCCTGTGCGATGGTCAGTCCCCCCGAGCCGTAGTGTCGCCGAGTGCGGTTGGCTGGCGCAGGTGCTGTTTGGGTTGGCGTCGGGATTTGACTCCGAGCTTGCGGAATGACTTGCGGAGGTGGTAGTCGACGGTGCTCGGGCTGATGAACAGCTGCGCGGCGATTTCTTGGTTGGTGGCACCGTCGGCCGCGAGGCGGGAGATCTGTGCTTCCTGAGGGGTCAGCTCGTCGCGGGTCTCGACGATCCGGTTGCGCGGATGTTCGCCGGTCGCCTGGAGCTCGATGCGGGCGCGTTCGGCGAACGCTTCCATGCCGAACTCGGTGAATAGCGTGTGGGCGGTGCGGAGTTGCTCGCGCGCGTCGGATCGGCGGCGCTCGCGGCGCAGCCACTCGCCGTACAGGAGGTGGGCGCGGGCGAGCTCCACGCGGACGCGGGTCCGCTCGAGCCGGTCGATCGCCTCGCGATACAGCGGCTCGGCCGCTTCCCCCTCGGTCAGCAGCGCCCGCGAGCGGGCCTGGACGCCGAGCGCCCAATCGCTGCCACTGGCGCGTGTCATCTCCGAGAGCCGGCGCAGGCTGTCGGCGGCGAGATCGGCCTTCCCGCTCCGGGCGGCGGCCTCGATCAGCTCTGGCTCGACCAACACCCACGTTGCGACCCGGACCTCAAGCGAGTCCTCAGCGGCCCGTTGCGCCGCGGCGAGCGCCAAGTCGTAGCGGCCTAGGGCGTTGCGGAGCACGGCGGTCGCCCAGTGAATGAATGTCAGCCCCTGTCCCTCGCCCCGGCGCACGAGCTCCCTTGTGGCGGTCTCGATGAGCTGGGCGGCCTCCGCTTCGCGGCCCTGGAAGGCGGCCAGTGCCAGCGCGGCGTACGGTGCGAGGTTGGATCCGGTCGCCTGGTTGACCGCCGCTATCTCGTCGACCAGCGAAGCGGCCATGGCTAACCGCCCCGCGAACAGGTGCATCGCCGTACGTGTCGTCAGTGCCAACGGGAGGACGCTAAGTGCTCCGGCATCACGCGCTAGCTGGACGAAGCGCGCCGATAGCACGTCCCAGGCCTCGTCGTCCCACAAGAACGTCGCGACGCGGCAGGCGAGCCACAGCCACCGACGCCCCTCCCCTCGGGAGATGTCCTCGTCTCGGAAGGCGTTGACCGCCCTTTTCAACGTCGGCGAGCCTGCGGCGTATCCGTCTGTGATCAGCAGCGCCAGGCCATCCAGCAGCAGATCAGACCCGCGCGACGGCCGCGAGGCCGGAGGCGCTGCCCTGGCGGCCCGCGCGATCTCCAGCACCCCGGCCGCTGGGCGCCAAATGCGCCGGGAACAACACGGCGGTGAGCGCTTCTAGATAGGTTTCACGCGCGAGCCTCTGATCGAGTGGTTCGAGCTGCTTGGCGGCCTTCAGCAACAGCGGCGGAGCGTCACTACCAGGGCCCAGCGCGAACGCGACTTGACCCCGTAGCAGCTCCACCTGTGCGCGCTGGAGCTCGCTCAGCGGTCCGGACTGGGCGATGGCAACGAGTCGGAGTGCTGGGTCGAACGCGCCGGCCTGGTGCTTGGCCTGGGCCGCGGCGAGTGCTCGCTTCGCGCGGCGCGAGGGCTCGGGCGTCAGCGCGGCGGCGCGCTCCAGGAACGCGGCCGCAGCCGCCAACCCTCCACGCGCCTGAGCGCGGCCCGCCGAGCGCTCAAGCTCGGAGGCGACGTCCTCGTCGAGGCCCGGCGTCGCTTGGGCAAGATGCCAGGCGCGGCGATCAGGATCGACCTCGGGATCGGTCGCGTCCGCCAGCGCACGATGCGCGGCCTGCCTGGCCTCCGGCGAGGCCGCCCGATAGGCGGCGGAGCGGACCAGCGGGTGACGAAAGGTGACGCTCGCCCCGAGCGTGAGTAGCCCGTCGGTGTCTGAGGCTGCCTGGACATCGATCCCGAGCCGACCGGCCGCCCGCCACACCAGCACCGGGTCGCCGACCGGCTCGGCCGCCGCGACCAGCAACAGCCGCTGGGTGTCCGCCGGGAGTCCCGCCAGCCGGCGGCGGAAGCTGTCCTCGATCCGCCCCGACAACGCCGGCGCGTCATGCAGACCGAACCCGCCCGCCAACTCCGCCGGCGTCAGCCCTCGCGGCAGCTCCAACAACGCCAGCGGGTTGCCGCGCGTCTCAGCCACGATCCGCTCCCGCACCCGCTCGTCCAACGGCACGCGGAGCGCCGAGCCCAACAGCGCCCTCGCATCACCATTTCGCAGACCCTCGACCACTAGCCCCGGAAACCCCGTGAGCTCGTTGCTCGGGTCGCGCGTCACCAACAGCAGAGCGACCGACTCCGCCAACAGCCGCCGTGCGACGAACACGAGCGCCTGCGCCGAGGAGCGATCAAGCCACTGCGCGTCATCAACAACACACAAAAGCGGCTGCTCCTCGGCCACCTCCGCCAACAGGCTCAACATCGCCAACCCCACCAGAAACCGATCCGGCGGGTTCCCCGCGCTCAGCCCGAACGCCACCCCCAGCGCGTCCCGCTGGGGGGCGGGCAGCCGATCCAGCCGATCCAGCATCGGCGCACACAGCTGCTGCAGGGCCGCGAACGCGAGCTCCATCTCTGACTCCACACCGACCGCCCGCGCGACGCGGAACCCCGACGCCGACCCGATCGCAGAGTCCACCAGCGCCGTCTTGCCGACCCCCGGCTCGCCGCTCACGACCAACACCCGGCTCTGCCCACCCCGCACCGCCGCAAGCAGCCCATCCAGCGCCTCGCGCTCGATGCGCCGGCCGTGCAACACCGCCGGCCCCTGGGTGACCATGCGGCGCCGACCATACCGCGCCTCCCGGCCCCAGTCCACACCCCCGACGTGCGAGGCCGCGTTGTCGCAGACTGCGCGTCGACCGATTCGAGCGACCCACGCTCGCGTCGACCAGTCCGCCAAGGCTTACGAACATCTCATGGCAACGTCAGCGGGGATCCGCCGCAACACCAACCGCGATCTGGCCGTGATCGCCGTCCGGGCGCTGGACGACGCGTATGTGACGTGGGTCGCGGCAGAGGTCGAGTCCGAGCACGTGCTCCGCGCGTGGTCCAAAGGACCCGCGGCGCACCGTGCCGCGGCGTCCTCACATACCGCGCGACTCCCGATTTCGAGTGACCGGTCCAGTCTCGGCTCTGCAGGCCAAGGTCGTGAGCATTGGGCCGACGCAACCTGCGCGGGCCATACCACCCCCTCGACTACGAGGTTTCCGGTCGCTAACTACACGTTGCGACTACGCGTTGCGTGATTCGGGGACCGTCCGGTCGGTGCGACTATCGCTCTCCCCAACCAAGGAGGAGCGATGCGCGTTTGGACACGGATGAGGGCAGGCTCGCTGGTGCCCCCAGTGGCGGCGGCCATAGTGATCGCCGTGCCAGCCGGAGGCCACAACTAGTGGCGACCGAGACGCGCGTCGACGGCGGCGGACTCGCCGCCGCGAAGGTTGAGCGTGGGCCGACGAGCGCGCACGTCACGCTTCGCATCAACGGAACCGAGCGTCTGGTCGATCTGGAGCCGCGGACCAGCCTGCTCGACGCGCTCCGCGAGCATCTCGAGCTCACCGGTTCGAAGAAGGGATGCGACCAGGGGACCTGTGGCGCTTGCACCGTCTGGGTTGACGGGCGGCGTGTCCTGGCATGCCTGACGCTTGCCGTCGCATGTGAAGGCCATGAGGTGACGACGATCGAGGGCGTCGGCGTCGACGGCGAGCCCCACCCGATGCAGCGCGCGTTCGTCGAGCACGACGCGTTCCAGTGCGGTTACTGCACACCCGGTCAGATCATGTCGGCAATCGCCCTGATCGAAGAGGGCAACGCGTCGACGGACGAGGCAATCGCCGAGTTCATGAGCGGCAACATCTGCCGCTGCGCGGCCTACCCAAACATTCGTGCGGCGATCCGCGAGGTGCGCGATGCAACCGCTTAGCTATGCCCGCGCGAACGACGTCGAGTCGGCGATCACGCTCGTGGCCGGCGACCCGGGCAGCACTTTCCTCGCGGGCGGCACGACGAAGGTCGACCTGCTCCGGCTGGGCGTTGAGCACACCGACCGTCTCGTCGACATCAACGACCTCCCCCTGACGGCGGTCGACGAGCTGGCAGACGGGACGATTCGGATCGGTGCTCTGGCCCGCATGAGCGACGTTGCCCGGACACCGATCATCAAAGACCGGTTCCCGGCCGTCTCGGAAGCACTCCTTCTCGGGGCCTCCGAGCAGCTTCGGAACATGGCCTCGATGGGCGGGAATCTGTGCCAGCGCGTTCGTTGCACGTACTTCCGCGACGGCGTCTCACCGTGCAACAAGCGCGAGCCGGGGACCGGCTGCTCGGCGCTCGAGGGCTTGAATCGCGGCCACGCCATTCTCGGCGTCAGTGAGAGCTGCATCGCGACGCATCCGTCCGACGTTGCCGTTCCGTTCGTGGCCTTCGACGCCGTCGTACACACAGCCGGACCCGACGGGGAACGGACCATTCCGATCGACGACTTCTACCTCCTCCCCGGCGACACACCACAGGTCGAGCATCCGCTGGCCCACGGCGAGCTGATCACGGCCATTGATCTGCCGCCCTCTTCGCTGGCGGCCGGATCGCTGTACCTCAAGTTCCGCGATCGGCAGTCGTACGAGTTCGCCCTGGTCTCCGTCTGCGCGGCACTCACAGTCAAAGACGGCGTTGTTGCTGATGTGCGCGTTGCGCTCGGCGGTGTCGGCACCAAGCCCTGGCGGGCGCGCCGCGCCGAAGCGGAGTTGCGGGGTGCACCGGCGAGCGATGAGTCCTTTGCCCGGGCCGCGTCCGCAGAGCTTTCCATCGCCGCGCCGCGCCCCGGTAACGCCTTCAAGGTCGCCCTCGCCGAGCGCGCGATCGTCCGCGGCCTGCGTCACTCGATGAACGGTCAGGCAGCATGACCGGCTCGATCGGCAAGCCCGTCTCCCGTCTCGACGGTTACGAAAAAACGATGGGCCGCGCCCGCTACACGGGTGAAATCTTCCTGCCCGACATGGCGTACGCGGCGATCGTCGGCGCGACGATCTCCAGCGGAACGATCAAAGCGATCGATCGCAGCGCCGCCCTCGATGCCGATGGGGTCATCGCCAGTCCTGGCCCACGACAACCTGCCCCCGGTTCCCGGCCAGCCACAACTTCTGCCCTCGCTCGTCGGCGCAGCCGCGCCCGGACAGAGCTTCTTCCCGCTGCAGGACGAGCGAGATCCACTACTACGGCCAGCCAATCGCGATCGTCGTTGCCGACAGCTACGAACGCGCGCAATACGCGGCCTGGCTCGTCGACGCAAGCTTCGACGAGACGCCGTCGATCACGACGATCGATCAAGGGCGCGAGCTTGCCTACGAGCCAGACAGGCTCTTCGGTGGCTTGATGCCCGCGAAGGGCGCGCGGGGCGACGTCGAGGCGGCGCTTGCCAGCGCCGACGTTGTCGTTGACGGCACGTTCCACACGGCGGCCAATCACCACAACGCGTTGGAAGCTCCGACGACGACGGCGGTCTGGGACGAGGATCGCCTGACCCTCTACGACGCGACCATGGGTGTGAGGGCGACACAGCTGACCGTTGCGCATCTTCTCGGGTTATCGCTGTCGAAGATCCGCGTCGTCTCGAACTTCGTCGGCGGCAGCTTCGGCTCCAAGGCAATGATTTGGCCTCACGTCACGCTCGCCGCGCTCGCAGCCCGCGAAGTCGGCAGGCCGGTACGTCTCGCGCTGACGCGCCCGCAAGCATTCTCAGCGACCGGTCAGCGCGAGGAACAAGAGCACCATCTGACGCTCGGCGCGACCCGCGCCGGACGCCTGACGGCGATCAGGCACGAGAAGCTCTCGGTGACCTCGCACTTCGATGACTGGGCCGAACCGGCAACCGGCGTCAGCTCGCAGATCTACGACCTCGAGAACTTCGCCGGCGCGCATCGGCTGATTCGCGGCAACACAATGACGCCGACCTTCACGCGTGGTCCGGGTGAGAGCGTCGCCGCATTCGTGCTCGAGTCGTCCATGGACGAACTCGCGCACGAGCTCGAGATCGATCCGGTCGAGCTCCGCCTGATGAACCACGGGCCGAACGACCCCCGCGGCAACCCCTGGTCGAGCGACGGCCTGCCCGAGTGTCTGCGCCGCGGGGCAGAGCTGTTCGGGTGGGACAAGCGCAACCGTACGCCGCGCTCGCGGCGAGACGGCGATTGGCTGATCGGCCACGGCATGGCCGCCGCCGGCTACCCGGTCGCGCTGTTCATGCCCGAACAACAAGCACGGGCCCGCATCTACAGCGACGGCAGTGCCGTAATCGAAGCGGGAACACCGGAGTTCGGCACCGGCGTCGGCACGATGATGACCCAGGTCGCCGCCGACGCGCTCGGACTCCCTCTCGAAGCCGTCAGCTACAAGCTCGGCGACAGCGATCTGCCGAACATCACCTCGGCCGTCGGCTCCGCCGGCTCGATGATGGTCAGCGCCGCTGTGCACGAGGCGGCGAACGACTTGCGCCAACAGGTCATCGCTCTCGCCGTCTCCGACGAGCAGTCCCCGCTCCACGGCGCCGATCCGAGTTCCGTCGACGTCAAGGATGGGCGGCTGATGCTGCGCGACAAGCAAGATGCCGGCGAGAGCTATGCCGATTTGCTCGGTCGCAACCGACGGACGTACGCCGAATCGATCGGCAGCTGGAGGCCGCCGCCGCTCGACACCCCGCACGGGCTGCTGACGTTCGGCGCGCAGTTCGCGGAGGTCGCTGTCGATCCGGACTTGGGCCTCGTACGTGTCCGGCGCATGCTCGGCGTCTTCGCCCCCGGAAGAGTGCTCAACCCAAAGCTCGCGCGCAGCCAGCTCATGGGCGGGATGCTCTGGGGTCTCAGCCAGGCCCTGCTGGAGGGCAACCCGATGGATAGCCGGTACGGGCGCTGGGGAGCGATCAGCCTCGGCGAGTACCTCGTCCCCGTCAACGCCGACGCTCCCGAGATCACGATCGAGTTCGTCGAAGTCGAAGACACCGGCATCAATCCGCTCGGGGTGAAAGGAGTCGGTGAGATCGGCCAGGTCGGCAGTGCAGCCGCGATCGCCAATGCCGTCTTCAACGCAACCGGCAGACGCATCCGCGAGCTCCCGATCGCCGCTGAGCTCGTGATGGATCCAGCGCCAGTCCCCTCGTGACCGCAGGCACCACGCCGCTCCAGGCGCCCGAGCGAGCAGCGGCCGTGGTACCCGGTTCCGAGGCTCTCCCTGACCGTCCACCAATCTCTGCCCCGCCGAGCCTCCAGCCACGCGGCGTGCGTCACGCGGGACACGGCGCTGCCGCGCGGCAACCTGCTCTGGGCCTCGCCGGTCTCCTGCTCGTCACGCCAGTAGCGGTCCTGCTGGGCGTCGGCGCAGGGAGCCTTCAGGCCTCACTGCGCGTGCTCGGGCCGCTGTCTACCTTTGCGTTGCCCGTCGTCGCAATGATCGCCTTTTGGTGGGAGGACTGGCCCGGAACACGATTGAAAGCGCCGTTATCAGGCTTCCTCAACACCGTCCTTGTCATCGCCGGCGGCGTCGTCCTCACCTTCATCGGCCAGCTCGTGGTCGGCCACGGCAATCTGCGCGGAATCTTCGACGCCACACCACGCCCGCACAGCTCGCCGACCTTCCCGGCCACGATGCCGCTCGCCGGCGCATTCTTCGTCGTCATGTTGCAACTGACTCTCGTGAACGAGGGATGGCCGCTCCGCCGGCTCGGCCGTATCGCCTCAGGCCCAATCGCCGTCGTGGCTGCGTGGGCCATCGCGCTCACGCTCTACCTGCTGTTGATACGAACTGATCCGACGCCCGGTAGCGGCCTGTACTCCCGAGGCGGCGGTCCGCTCTCGGGAGCCGAGTTCGGTGCGATCCTCACGGCGATCGGGCTCTGGCAGGTCTGGTTCTACGTCGCCCTGCGCGGCTGGCCGTTCGCCCAGGTCACGTCCCGCGCGGTCCGACTCCCGCTCGCGAACCTGATCGTGATCGTCGCAGGAGCGGTGACCTACGTCATCTTGCACAGCGCCATCGGGCTTACCCCGGCGAAGGCCAGTGCACTGGCTGGAGCGGCGCTCACCGCCGGGCTAATGCGCGGAATGTTGTTCGAGGGGTTACCGCCATCCGGTGACAATCCGGCCCGCGGGCGCCTGATCATGCTCGGCACGGTCGCGCTCGTCGCCGCCGCCCTCTACGCCGGCCTCACCGCAATCGCGCACCAGGCGCGGTGGACGACCGCGACACCAGAAGAGTGGGTCACCTACGCAGGCCTCAACGCCATCGGCCTTGGTGTGATCCTCCACGTCGGTATCGGCCGACGATGGCCATTCGCCCTCGCGCCGGCGAATGGCCGATAACCATTGCAGGCATGCTCCAATCGGCTCCAGCTACGGTCGACACAGTGACAACTAGAGCCGCACTCGTGCCTGCGCCCGGGCTTACCCCTGCCGGCACGAGCGCGCATGTCCGCGCGCGAGCGGCGTCAGTCTCACATTTCGCCAGATGTCGACGCCCGAGCGGCGTCAGTCTCACATTTCGCCAGAAGCGCGCATCCGTCCACCGCCATTCGATCCGCCGATCGAAGCTCCGGTGCGCGAGCTGGACGTCCTAAAGCTGCAAGCACGAGAGAGGTCAGGTTGGCGACCACGCCGCCGCTGCTGCTCCAGGCGTCGAGCGGCTGCGAGCCGTCGCTGAGGGTCGCCGCCGAGCGGCCGCACCGACTCTGCATATACACCGGACCTGATCTGGACGTCTGAGCCGGGCCCCGCAACCGGCGGCCGGCGCAAGTGCGAATCGGCTGGCCCTCGATCGCGTTCATCTGCCCACCAGTGCCTTAGTGGACAAGTCCTATCCCACGCATGTAATCGTCGGCTGGTCACGCCGCGGACGATTCCCTGGGATACCCGTTGTCGCCCGGTCGACCGCGCCGCGCCTTCAGCCTGAATGGCAAGGACGCTGTCGTGGCCCCCCTCCCTATGGAAGGAGCGGCCCGGGCCCGGACGGTGGCCCTGCGAGGGGCGCTGCTGCCACGCGAAGGTGAGTGTCCCCGCGTTTCTGCCTGCAGCGTCAGGCGCTGCCTGGAGGGGGGTTGAGGATCGAGAGCGAGCTAGGCGCGACGTTCGCGCACGCTTTCGTCGCGCGCTGGAACCGGGGCGCCTGCTGGTCGATCGTGGACGGGAGAGTAAACGCTCCGTCGCGGTCGGCGTCGGGAAAATTCGGTACTCCGTGCGAGCGCATACAGTCCGCGAACGGCAGGTCCTCAGCTTGGTCCTGGGCGCCGTTGGCCGGGTTTCCGCCGTTGGGCAGAAGGTTGTGGCAAGTATGGCCGGCGGACTTGAACGCCGGAGAGTTGGGATCGGCGCTGCCGGGAGAGATCGTGACTTGCACGCGGTTACCTGAGCTGGAGACCTCGGGGTCGGGGTAGCCGGGTACTCCGTGCGAGCGCATGCAGACCGCAAATGCGACGAACTGCTTGCCGACCTTCCCCGCCGCAGTTGCTGAGCTGGTCGGCGGGGAGCTGCCGCCGCCGCAGCCGGCCGCGAGTACGGCGACGGCGACGGCTGCGACAGCGAAGGCGGGGGTGAGTGGACGGCGGCAGCGCATGATGTTGTTCCTTTCGGTCGAGAGCGGCGCGAGCTACGTGGAGTCCGACGAAGGACGGCTGGGAGCATGCGCTGTGCCGCGCTACACGCCGGTTACCGTGTTATGCCGCTGTTATCCGCGTTGCGGCATCGTCAGTGCCGTGAAGATCAGCCGAACGCTGGCCCAGCCCATCTTGCGAGTGCCCCGTCCCCAACCGACCGTCCGCTGGCGGCTAACGCTGCTCTACAGCGTCCTGTTCCTGATGTGCAGCGCGGCGCTGCTGGCGATCACGTACTGGCTCTTCACCAAGTTCACGTTCGGGTACTACCCGCCGACGCCAACGGTTGCGCCGGGCAGGCTGCTGAATCCGGACATCGTGGCGTACATGGAAGCGCTCTCCAAACAGCGCTCCGTCGACCTGCACCGCCTGCAGGTCGGGTACGGGGTGGCGCTGGCGATCATGGCGCTCGTCTCCGGCGTGCTCGCGTGGTTCGTGGCGGGGCGCGTGTTGGCGCCGCTGCGGACGATCACCGCGACCGCCGAGCGGATCTCGGAGACGAACCTGAACGAGCGGCTGGCGATGCCGGGTCCGCGCGATGAGCTACGCCTGCTCGCCGACACGATCGACCGGCTGCTGGAACGCTTGGAGGCGGCGTTTGACGCGCAGCGACTGTTCGTCGCCAACGCCTCCCATGATCTGCGCACCCCGCTGGCGATGATGCGCACCACCCTCGACGTCGCGATCGCGAAGCCCGGCGGCGTGCCGGTCCAGACCCGGGGGCTGGACGCCGAGTTGCGCGTGGATCTCGACCACGCCGACCGGCTGCTGGAGAGCTTCCTCACGCTCGCCCGCGCCCAAAACGGCCAGCTCGACGCGCACAACGAGGTCCCACTCGAGCCGCTCATCACGGACGCGCTCGCCGACCGCGCCGACCAGATCACCGCCAAGCGGCTGACCGTCGAGACGCATCTCGCCGCTGTCAAGGTCGCGGGCAGCGCCACGCTGCTCAGGCGAATGGTTGAGAACGTGGTCGAGAACGCCGTGCGTCACAGCCAGCCGGGTGGCTCGGTCGAGTTCGCACTCACACTTCTAAACGGACAGCAGGCGCGACTGATCGTCGACAGCAGCGGCCCGATGCTCGACCAGTCCGCCGTCGCGGAGCTCGCCCAACCGTTCACGCGCCTCGGCCAGGACCGGACCGGCTCGCAGAACGGCCACGGGCTCGGGCTCTCCATCGTCGCCGCGGTCGCCGCCGCGCACGGTGGCAGCCTCGAGCTCCACGCCCGCGCAGAAGGCGGCCTCCGCGTCCAAATCACCCTCGCAACCGGCACCCCACAACTCGCAGCAACGACCAGATGAGGGTCCTTGTCGTCGAGGACATGCCCCGCTACGCCAACCGGATCGCCGAAGGACTGCGCGACCAGGGCATGGCCGTCGACGTCGCCTACGACGGCCAGGAAGCCGCCGCGAAGGTCAACCTCAACCGCTACGACGTGGTCCTTCTCGACCGCGACCTCCCCGGGATCCACGGCGACCGGCTCTGCCAGATCATCACCCACGGCGAAGATCCCCCAATGATCCTGATGCTCACCGCCGCCGGCGATCCGGCCGACCGCGTCACAGGGCTCGTGCTCGGCGCCGACGACTACCTCCCCAAGCCCTTCCACTTCCCCGAACTCGTCCTGCGCATCCGTGCGCTCGCGCGCCGCAAACCCGGCGCCCGGAGCCGCACGCTGCAGGCCGCCGGGATCGAACTCGACTCGCTCACCGGCGCCGTCACCCGCGACGGACGAACGATCGAACTCCGCGCAAAAGAGCGTGCCGTGCTCGAGGCTCTGCTCAAAGCCAGTCCCGGCGCGCTCAGCGCAGAGCAGCTCCTCGCGCAAGCTTGGGACGAGAACGTCGACCCATTCACCAACACCGTCCGGGTCACCATCGCCCGACTCAGACGCAAACTCGGCCAGCCCGACATCATCCACACCACCCCCGGGCTCGGCTACCAAATCACCGACGCACCCTGACCGCCCGAGCCAAACGGGTTCGACGTCAAAGCCCCTAGGTTCAGCCGCCAGCGTGAAGCACACACGCGCCTCGCGGGGAAAGCGAACGCGCAGACCGGAGAGGAGGCGCTCACAACCGCCATGGACGCAGTCGAGATTGCCGACATAGGCAGCCAAGCGACTCCTAGCCACGATGTCCGCGACGACGAATGCAGGTCTCTCGACCGGATCGCCACACGCTCTCGCAAATCGCCACGAGCGAACCTCTTTGCGCCTCCGGCTGTTTGTGCGCTAGGCCGCCGATCGAGCTCACCGGCTTCTGAGGGGTGCGTGGAAGAATGGCGGCATGCCGGAGACCGAGAGCGGTGCTTTGGAGCGGGGGCGGGAGGCATTCGAGCGGCGGGCATGGGGGCCCGCGTTCGACGAGCTGTGCTCCTCCGATGCAAATATGTCGCTCCTTCCTGACGACCTGGAACGCTTAGGCGAGGCTGCCCGCTGGTCGCGGCATTTCGACGTGATGCTCGACACGTTCGAGCGCGCCGCGGCCGCCTATGAGAGGGCCGGGGACCGTAGATCCGCGGCGCGGGTGGCGGTGAAGCTGACGATTGAGCACCATGCACGGCGCGGCGACGCGCTCGCCGCCGGCTGGGTCGCGCGCGCGGGGCGGTTACTCGAGGGCGAGCCGCCATGTAGAGAGCGTGGCCTGGTCTTGATGTGCATCGCGCAGGGTATGTTCTTGGGAGGTAATGGACCCGCGGCGCTGGAAGTCAGTCAGGAGATGATCGAGCTCGGCCGCGAACTCGAGGACCGTGACATCGAGGCTTTGGGCCGCCTGTCCTTGGGCCACGCGCGCCTGCTTAGCGGGGAAGTGAAAGAGGGCACGGCGCTGATCGACGAGGCCATGGCCACCGCGCTAGGCGGCGAACTCGAGCTCTGGACGACCGGACAGATCTTCTGCTCGACGATCTTCGCGTGCCGCAATCGGGGCGACTGGGGCCGGGCCGGCGAGTGGAGCGTCGCCTCACTGCGGTGGTGCGAGCGGCAGTCGCTGAGCGGATTCCCGGGGCTTTGCCGGTTCCACCAGGCCGAGGTGATGCGCTTTCGAGGCGAACTCAATCGCGCCGAACGCGACGCGAGCGAGGCGGTCGACGAGCTGTTGTTGGCGGCGCCCCGCTGGGCCGCCTGGGGGCTACATGAGCTCGGCGAGATCCGCCGCCGACGCGGTGACTTAAACGGCGCGGCTGAGTCATTTCGGCACTCCGCCGAGCTGGGCTTTGACCCCCAGCCCGGCCTGGCGCTCTTGCGCCTCGACGAGGGGAAGCCAACCGTCGCCCGGCGGGCGATACTGGAGGCTCTGGCAGACGAAAACGGATTGGCGCGCGAGGGCCGCTGGCTGGTCCTACCGGCAGCGGTCGAGATCGCCATCGCCGCAGGTGACGCCGACCTCGCGCGTTCTGGGCTCGCGGAGCTGGAAGCGCTCGCGGAGTCGCTTGACACGACTGCGGTGCGCGCCGCAACGATGGTGGCAAGCGGACGAGTCGCGCTGTTAGAGTCCCGGACCGACGATGCGGTCCGAGACCTTCGACGGGGGGTGCGCATGTGGTCCGAGATCGACGTCCCGTACGAAGCGGCGCAGGCGCGCGAGCTCCTGGCCGGCGCTTACGGAGACCTGGGAGACCCGGACTCCGCCGAGCTTGAGCTGACGGCCGCACAGGCCACCTTCGAGCGCATCGCGGCCGAAGGCGCCGTGCGTCGCCTGACGTCGCGTCTCTCCAGATCCGGTACTGCCCAGCACACGGCCGTCAGGACGTTCATGTTCACCGACATCGTCGACTCGACGCGCCTCGTCGAGACGCTCGGTGACGAGCAATGGGAGTCGCTCCTGGCCTGGCACGACCGTACGCTGAGGGGGTGCTTCGAAGCCCGCGCCGGTGAGGAGGTCAAGCACGAGGGCGACGGCTTCTTCGTCGCCTTCGCTGAGCCCGAGAGCGCCCTCGAGTGCGCTTGCTCGATCCAGCGCACACTGCGCGATCACAGACGCGATCATGGGTTCGCACCACGCGTTCGCATCGGTATCCATGCCACGGGAGCGACCGATCGCGGCGGCGACTACGTCGGCCGCGGAGTCCACGAAACCGCACGGATCACGGCAGCGGCCAGCGCAGGCGAAATCATCGCGAGCCGCACCACGCTCGAGGCGGCAGGCAACGCCTTCCGTGTCCTGAACGAGCGATCACTCGAGTTGAAGGGCCTCGCCGAACCAGTCAAGGTGGCCACCGTCGACTGGTCGGACGGCTAGCGGGATTTCCGGGCCTGGCGGGTGATGTGCAAAGCGTCGTTAGCGCGCTACCGCGTTTGAGGCGTTCCCCTTCCTGCCAAAGGCGACGACTGCTGAGGAACCAGTGGCCTGCCCTCGTTCGAGCATTTCGCCGGCTCGCGGCATTCAGGATGTCGACTCCGGGGGTCCTCCGGCGACGGGTCCAGGTTGGATTTGACGCCCACGACCGGGTCGAGGCATTCGTCCGCGTTGTGGGCGAGCGCCGCGCGGGTGTTCGGTCGCTAACGACGAAGGAAGCCGAACTTGGTGCTGTGGGTCGGCTACGGTCGCTGATTGGCTCTGTCGACGAACGCGGCCAGTTCGAGATTGAAGCGCTCGGCGTTCTCGATGAATGGCATGTGGCCGACGCGGTCGTACCAGGACGCGACCGAGGTGTTGCAGTGGTCCAGGACGTGCTCGGCCATAGAGGGGAGGATGATGATGTCCTGTCGACCGTGGGTCACCAGGACTGGCACGGATACGCCCGCGTAACTGGCAGTACCGTCGATTTCGCGGGCAATGAGTGCGCCTCGAATTTCGGCGGGAACGGCCATGCTCCAGCACAGCGCTTCACTCCACAGGTCGTCGGGCAGGGGCGTGGCGGTGCATGCCCGCAGGAAGCGCTGGATCGCGGCGAGGTGCGTGCGCAGGTCGGGGGCTGACGCGTCGAGGGCGTTGTCGAGGAAGCCGGGGCCGATGTGATCGAACGACGGCGGCCGTAAGATCACGGCAGCGCCGACGAGGTCGATCCCGGCGACACCGGCGTCTCCGTGGGCGCGGATGTAGTCTGCCACGACGAAGCCGCCGTACGACCATGCCACGAGCACGGGACGCTCGAGGCCGGTCGCTTCGATGACTGCGGCGAGGTCATCTGCCCATAGCCGCGCGTCGGCGTAGCAGCCGGCGTCAAGCGGCTTTTCGGACATACCGTGCCCCCGGCAGTCGAACGTCACCATCCGAAACCGCTCGGCCAATGGGCTGCGAACCTGAGCGTCCCAACACATGTCGCACTGTGACCAGCCGTGGACAAACAGGATCGCGGGACCGTCCCGGTAGCCCCACTCGTGGGCGCGGAGCCTGAGCCCTCCACCGCCGCGGATGTCGTACTCGCGAACCGGCTCGATCGCGGTCGAGTACACCGGTGGGGCGGCTAGGTCGTGTGTCATTGGGGACCCCCTCGCGGCCTCGAAGGCCGCTGGTCGAATGGTCCCGGCGATCCTAGGCGCGGCGCCTGAGGCTGTCATCGGTGCCAGCGCCTATCGCCGCAGTGCTTGCGCGACGGTGTGCACATAAACGGTTCAGCGTGTGCGCCGGTCGGCCGACGTCCGCTGCTCAGCAAACGCCACTGCGGCGGCAGCGCGAGCTGCCTTGCCTGACAGGCACAGATTCGCGTAGATGCTCGAGAGATGATGCTCGACGGTGCGCACGCTGAGGAATAGCCGCTTGGCGATCGCCTGGTTGGTCAGCCCTTCCGCGACCAGCTCGAGCACCTCGAGCTCGCGCGGACTGAGGTCATCGAACAGCGCGGACGGCGCCGGCGCGTTCGTGGTGCCGAGGAATTCCCGGAGCTCACGCAGGAAATCCTCCCAGGCCGGCTCGTCGGCGAGCAGAATGTGGTTCGCGGAGTCGAGCACGATCAGCCGCGCACCCGGAACCAGCGACGCCAGCAACCGCCCCTCCTCAACCGGCACCACGCGATCGTCCCGCGCGTGGATCACCAGGGTCCGCACCGTGACCCTCCGGGCGGCGTCCACCACATCGACCGCCCCGCGGGCCCTGAACAGCCGAACCGCCGCGTCCGCCGAGGTGGTCGTTCGCAGCAGCTCGTCATACCAGGCCATCTGCTCGGGCGTGCCCTGCGGGAGGAACAGCATGCTGAGCAGGTGGCGGTACGCCGGCTCGTCGCTGGCCCATCCGGCGCGGATAGCGGCGATCAGCGCCTCCTCTTCCTCACGCTGCCCACGCCCTCGCCGGCCCCGCGCATAGCCGCCGTACAGCACAAGATCCGAGACCCGAGCCGGGTGCCGCTCGGCGTACGCCACCGCGATCGCGGCCCCCTGCGAGACCCCCAACACGGCAAAACGCTCCAGCCCACTCGCGTCGACGACCGCCTCCAGATCCCCGACCCACGTATCGACCGACAACTCCTCGAGTCCCGCCCCCGAGAGCCCGCAACCGCGCTCGTCATAGCGCAACACCATGTGCGACTCGCCAAGACGATCAAGCCAATGACGCCAGACCGGGCTTCCCCAATCCAGCTCGAGATGCGTCAGCCACGTCGCGACTCTCACCAGCGGAGGACCGCGGCCGTGCACCGCGTACGCAAGACGCTCACCATCCGGCGCAGTACAAAAACGGATCTCAGCCACGACCCCGACCGTTGGTCTCGATCACGCCAAAAGCGACATGCACGACCAACCGCTGCTCGGTAACGAGCTTACCAAGGGTCATGGGGCTTGAACAGCCGCTGGTCGTCGGTCGGCGGCTGCCTGAGTCGGCAAGCTCATCGCTGCTCGGGGTGCTAACTCCGTTCGTGCCCATTCCGCGGGCCATCCGCGGCCGGCGGGAGCGACTCCCTCTCGCAGACACCCCGCACCACCACGAGCACGGGTAACTCGTGGACTCTTGTGCCGGCGTTACCTCACAGCGGACGCCGTACGAACCTCGTGCGGCGCTTAGCCGTTGCCTCGCTCGATCATCACGTCGGTGGCCTTCAGGACCGCCGCAGCCTCGAGTCCGGGTGCGAGGCCGAGTTCCTCGACCGCGTCGCGGGTGACGGCAGCGGAGACCAGGAACGGGCCTGCTTCGATCTCGACTAGCGCCATCACGCCCTCGATTTCGACGGAACGGACAACGCCATGGAGTCGGTTCCGAGCAGAGAAGTCGGCATCCGTGCGGTGCCGTAGTGGGCGGCGCGCTAACCGAGCTACCTCCGAGACGGGGATCCGCCGGTGGCCGCGATCGGTGCGATACGACTGGACTTGGCCGGCCCGGTCCCACCGCCGGAGGGTGTCCGCGCTAATTCCGATCGCGTTCGCGGCCTCGCCGATCGACATGCTCTCTGGCATCGCCGTTTAGCGTCGCACATCAGTGTCGGGGACCGGCTGAATTTCCCCGGCGCGCGTGGTGTCGTAGCCGCCGAGCTCGTCGATCGTGCGGCGTATCGCAGGGTCGCGCAGTGTGCTTATCAGCGGTCCCGCTGCGCCCAGGGCGCTGCCCGGGAGCACGATGTCGTATTGCTCCCAGACGAGCGGGATGAAGTCGAGATCGAGCGCGGCGGCAGCTGCTCTCAGTCCGACGCCGGCTGCGGCGATGCCGGACGCAACGGCTAGAGCGACCTCGAGGTGGGACGCGGTCTCGGGCCCGGGTACCGAGTCCGGCGGTATGCCGGCGTCCTGGAGCATGCGGTCAAGGAGGACGCGGGTGCCGGCGCCGAATTCGCGTTTGGCGACGCGGACGTTTCGGAGGTCGCTGGCGTGGGTGATGTTGTCGGGGTTTCCGGGAGCGACGAGGAGGCCTTGTTCGCGGCGCCAGAGGTGAATCAGCGTGGGCTCCCGGCCGCGCAGGAGCGCTGCCGCGTAGGGAGCGTTGTATTCGCCGGAGTGATGGAGGAGGTGGATGGCGGCCCCGTCGGCGGTCCCGCGCCATAGGGCGGTGAGGCCTTGGAAGCTACCGCGGGTTCCGACCGTGGTGATCGCGCCGCCGGCGTGGCGCACGACGATGTCGAGGGCGGGGTCGTCGCTCCCGGCGAGGCGGAATTCGCGTTCGGTGCCGAGCAGCCGCCGGGCTGCCAGCTGGGCGTCCGGTTCGATCCTGGCGCGACGCCGGCCGCTGAGAGAGATCACCCCGGCGTCGGCGAGGTGACGGTACGCGCGGTTAGTCGTTGACGCGGTCGTGTGTTGCTCGCGCGCGAGGTCGCGGACGCTCGGGAGCTCGTCGCCCGGCGCGAGCTCGCCGGTGTCCACGCGAGCCGCGATCGCTTGGGCGATGTCCAGGTAGCGCGTCACGGCGGCGACTCTACGCGGGCCGATCGGCGGGCGCCCGCGTCGCGGTGGTTCGCTAGGCTGCCGTGCCGATCTGCCGCACTACAGAAGGGAACACTGTGGATCTAGGAGCAGCGCCGAATGTCTCGAGATCAGCGCTCTCGCTGCTGGCGAGAAGCGCGTTTCGTCGCCGGCCGCGCCGGCGTCTTGACGTCCGTCAGCTGCTCGCCGTACCGGTCCTCGGCGCGGTGGCGGTCCTGACGCTGCTCGTGGCTCCTGCGGTTGCGAGCGCCGACAGCGCGTCGACGCTGACGGTCGTCGGTACGAGTGATTTGAGCGACTCGGGGCTCGAGCCCAATCTGATCCAGCCCGAGTTCAACAAGGCCTTCCCGCAGTTCACGCTCAAGTACATCGGGTCGGCCACCGGCGCCGCGATCCAGAGCGCGGAGAACGGCAACGGCGGCCCGAGCGCGCTGATCGTGCACGCCCCCGCGCTCGAGAACCAGTTCGTCGCCAACGGCTACTCGTACAACAACCAGTACGGGAACGCGATCTTCACCAACGACTTCGTGCTCGCCGGACCGACCGGTGACCCAGCCGGCGTCGCGTCGAACGCTGCTCACAACATCGCCCAGGCGTTCGCGGACATCGCGACCGCGGGGAACAGCGGGACGGCGACGTTCCTGTCGCGCGGCGGAACCACGACCGCGTCCGGTACGACGGTCGAGGAGCACCAGCTGTGGGCGTTGCTCCACGGATCCGGGCTGCAGCCCTCAAGCCTCGTGCTGTGCGACGTGAGCACGGCCGACGGCGGCGGCATGACCCCGATCAAGTCGACCGTCCAGGCGACGTCCGGGCAGCCGTGCCCCGACAACGGCACCGTGAACGGCACGGACGCCCCAGCCTGGTATGCGATCACCGGCGTCTCCCAGGCTGCCAATGTGATCGAGGCGAACGCGTGCCCATCGCCTCCCGCCCCGAGTGGGCAACCGACCTGCTACGTCCTGACCGACCGCGGAACGTTCGACTACCTCGCCTCCGGAACCGACACGGCGCGGCACGATCCCGAACCTCAAGATCGTCACCCGCGACAACAGCCCCTCGGCTCCCGGCGGCGCGAACGAGCTGATCAACTACTTCCACGTCTACATCATCAACCCGTCAAAGCCGGGCGAGACCGTGAACCTGACCGCCGCCCAGGACTTCATCAGCTTCCTCACCTCCCAGGCGTTCCAGTCGCAGCTGAAGACCTACCTCCCAACGACCGACTCGGGCGGACCTGCCGTTCAAAGCGGACGCGTCGCCGAACCTGACCGAGTCCGGACTCCCGAAGAACTACAACGCCAAGAAGCCCCTCACGGTGAAGGGCACCGCTCGTCAACGCCGAGCCCGGTTATCCGGCGCTGTCAGGGGAGACGGTCAACGTCCAGCAGATCGTCGGCGGGGTACCGCTGACGGTCGCCAGCGGCAAGACGAACTCGACCGGCGCCTACAGCATCAAGTTCACGCCGAGCTCGACCGGCTCCTACGAAGTGTCGACCGGTCAGATCTCAAAGATCGAGGACGCCACGCTCACCCCGCCGTACGGAGACATCCTGTCGCCAGCAGCAACGTCGCCCGTCAAGGTGAAGGTGCACGGCGCGACCTCGAACCTCCGAGTCGAGTCACAGGGCGGCAAGGCGCTCGTCATCGGCACGGTCGCCCCCGGCACCGGACACGTGAAGGGAACCGTGACCGTGTTCGCCCGAGCCGGCGGTAAGACGGGCGCGTTCAAGAAGGTCGCGACCGACCGGCTGGCGACGACCCAGGGGAACTTCGCGATCTCGGTGCCGCTCGCCCCGGGCGGCTGGGAGATCAAGGTGAAGTTCCAGGACCCGAAGCAGGGAATCGTCGCCGCGACCTCGCGGACGGTCAAGGTCACGATCACCCCCGGCCGACCTCGAGCATCAGCCTCCACTCCGTCAAAGGCACGCGCGGCGGATTCACGCTCGCCGGCGACGCCTCCCCCTCCGGAGAGTCGGGCGCGAAGATCGAGCTCCTCAGGCTGAACACGGCGGCCGGCGCGCCGGCACGCTTCACCGTGTTCGGAACCGCGAACCTGGGCGCCGGGAAGGACAAGGTCACCTTCCACGCGACAAAGATCAAGCACGGCACCCGATGGGTGCTGCAACTCGAGTACATCCGCCCGGGACAGGCGCCGAGCTTCTCGGCGCTGAAGACCGTCGCGATTCGATAGGACCGCGAGCCGACTTAACGCCGCCATGCTGTCTGGCTATTCGAACCCCCTCGGCCCGACAGCTGGTGACGACCTCCCAACCGCACGGGACGGGACACGGCCGGAACAACGTGCTTAGTCGCTCCGAGGCAGAGTGTCGGATCGGGCCAGGAGGAGCACTCGGGACTGGGCCATGTGTTGTGCGGCCGGCTCCGGCACTCTCTGCGTCACAGTGTCGCTTTCGGGCCTGTCACGGCGCCGAAACCGTTATCTCAGCAGCAGTCACAGTCCGGAACGCAACGTTTCTCGCACCTGGGATCGGAGAACCCGACTGGGGCGCAGCAGTCATCGGTCTCGCCGTGCCAGAGCTCGACGCTCTCCTTGGCTGCGATTGCGGCGACGACCACCGCGGCGATCGGGTCGATGACCCCGAGCCCGACGGCGGCGCCGACCAGCGCGATCAGAGCGGCGGCGGCTTGCGCGGCGCACATGAGGTTCTGCACACCTTCGCCGGCGGTCGCGCGGGAGCCGAGCCGCTCCCCGAGCAGGAGCTTGGCCCGGCCCAGCGCGGGCATCAGCACGATCGCCGACCCGGTGACCGCGATCCCGAGAACGCTGGTCGTGGGCTCGCTGCCGACGATCATGCGGTGGACCGCCTCGTAGACGAAGAACGGGATGAGCAGCAGGAACGAGCCGGCCACCAATCGCTGGGCGGTGCGCTCGCTGTGCTCTGAAAGCGTCCGCGAGCCCGAGAAGCGCCAGATGACGATCATCGAGGCGAGGCCCTCCACAAACGAGGACGCCGCCCACACAATCAGGCTGAGGGCATTGGCGTCCAGCCCCGCCACCAGCCCCACGACGCCTTCGACGGTCATCCACGTCAGGGATGCCCAGGACAGGGTCCGCGCGCGGCGCGCGATGCGAAGCCACTCGTCGTCGCGCGCGGGCGGTGGCTCCGCCACGGATGATGGTTGTGCGGCGAGGGTCAGGAGCTCGACCGGGCTCACACCGGGACTCGTTCGATCATGGTGAGTAGGGTCCGGCCGCGCTCAGTGAGCGAGGCGAACACGACCCTGCCCTCGCGACGGCCGGCCACGAGGCCGTCGCGCTTCAGGCGCCCGAGGTGATGCGAGATGACCTTGTCACTTTGGGCGCAGATCCAGCCCAGATCACAACCGCATAGCTCCCGCCGAGCAAGCGCCTGGACGATCAACAGTCGCGTCGGGTCGGAGAACAGCTTCGCCATGCTCGCCAGCGATTCCGTTCGCTCGCGATCGAGCGAGGTCCGGACCTCCTCGGCGGCCTCGAGATCAAGACACAACAGATCACACGAATCCGTCGCCACCGCTAAACAATCTAACGCAGGTTGGAGTGTTCTGGCGCCGTGGCCCCCCAATCCAAGGGATAGGCTGTCCACGCCACGGAGGCCGGGGCGCAGCACCCCGGGATCGAGAGGGCTTCAATCGGGAATTCGGGCGGTGCGCTCGGCTCATACGCTTGGCCGATGCTCGCCGTGCTACTCGTTGCCGCATCGCTCGGGCTCAGCAACCTTGCCGCGTCAATCGCGATCGGCATCGCGGGCGTCAATCGACAACTCCGAACGCGAGTCGCGCTGGCGTTCGGGCTGTTCGAAGCGGGCATGCCGATCGTCGGGCTCCTTCTTGGCCGCGAGGTCGCCCACGCCCTGGGCTCGCGCGCCCACATCATCGGCGGGGCGCTCCTCATCGCTACCGGTGCGTTCACCGTCGTCCAGGCGATACGAACGACCAACGCGTCGCGATCCGCCCTCGCCTTGCCGGCAGGCCGGCTATTGCTCCTCGCCGCGAGCCTCAGCATCGACAACCTGATCGTCGGATTTGCGCTAGGCGCGTACGACGTACCGATCGTGCTCGCCGTCATCACCATCGGCGTGGTCAGCGTCGCGTTGTCACTGGTCGGCCTGGAGCTCGGCGAACGACTCGGAGCGCGAGTAGAGCGCCACAGCGAACTGCTCGCGGGGTTGGTGCTGGTGTGTGTCGGCATAGCCATCACGAGCGGACTTCTGTGAGGCTTGTCTGCCGGCAGTGCGAGAGCGACCCGATCGGACCGCCTGCCCTCTCGAGGATCCCAGCTAACCGAGCGCGGTTAGCTGGCCTGTCCCGTCTGCGGGATTCCGCAAACGACTGGCTGCTGCCGCATAGCCCCGACAAGGAACAGCGCCGGCTCGGACTATCGGATCCAAGCCTCGCTCGAGCTGAAAGCGGCGACCGCTCGCTCGGCCAGCAGCTCCTCGTGCGGCGCGCGGGCGTCGTAGGCGATCCCCCGGGTGTCGGGAGCGCTCCGCCGCCCGCGAGCCCGTCAGCATATGGCGGCGGGTGCGGTCTGGCCGTGACGCAACACCACCGGCAGGCCCGAACCAGCCTCCTCGAGTCCGATCGAGGAGGCTGGCAGCTGCGGGCGTCGCTCTGACCGGCTGCGGGCGCCGTCAGGCGTCCGCGGAGCTTGCCGGCCGCAGGACGCGCTACGCGCCCTCCGGCATGGGCGTCCCGGCCGACGGGTTGCCCTGGCTGGTCGCCGTCTTACCCGGACCTTCGGTTGTCTCCTCCGACTTGACGGGCCGCACGATGACCGTCACGTTGTCGGCCGGATCGATGGCCTCCGGGAGGTCAATGTGATCGGCGGTGGCCGGGGCCACGACAACCTGCTGCTCGCCGTCGTTCAGCTTGTACAGGACGTCGTAGGTCTTGGCGCCTGCCACCCCCATCCAAGTCACGCCGACGGTCGTGCCGTTGCGCTGGATGGTTACATCAGCCGGAGCCTTCAGCGGGACCTCGCCTGGAGCGTCGTACTTCGCGACGGGGATCTCCTGAATCGGCTCGCCGTTGCGCATGAGCACGGCCACGATCTGGCGCACGCCGGCCGGCCCGGGGCCCGGACGGAAGCTGAGCTTCCCGCAGTTGGGATGCGCGGCATCACCGTTTCGCACGGCCGCGAGTCTTAACGCCGGGCACACCGGGCCATTTGCGTTGCCGATCAGCACCTGGTCCTTACTGGTCCTCTCCCAGAACTGGACCGACTCCCCTGGCTTGCGCTCGTCGACGTAGTCGAGCGTTCGGCGATGGCCCGCGCCGGTGACCGTGGCGCCGACCAGGGCCGGGAGCTGCAACATGGCCTCCGACTCGGTCACGATCGGGGGGGACCCCTTTAGGACCTTGATCTTCCACGGGCCTGGCACCGGGTCGGGAATGGTGACGAGGGTCGACTTGCCCTGGTGAGCGTAGAGGTACTCGTTGGGCACGAACCCGCCCGTCCGGTTAGCCATGATCACGTCCTTGCCGCCGGGACTGATCAGCTCGAACTTCGGCGGCCTGCCGCGGCCTCCGAACTTGAGCGTCACGCCAGGGGCGTTCGGCAGGGTGATCGTCTTCGGCCCACTCGCGGCGGCGATGACTGCCGCCTTTTGAGCGCGGTACGAACCCACGTCGCAGGAGGTGGCCATTAGCTGGAAGCCTCCGTGCCACCGGTAACCAGCGCCGGCACTGATGCCGTTCTGGACGACATCCTTGACTTTGTTGTAGACGCTGACGGCTCCGTTTGTGATGGGAGTAACTACGTGCGTCACGAACTTTTGGCCGGCGGACTTAAAGAAGTTGCCGACGTCGCTGAAGAAGCCCGCGGCGCGGGCAGACGGCCATTCGTCCCCGGCGGGGAGATCAGCGGCTCGCTTGAAGCCGCCTAGCTTCACGCAGCCGGCGACTCCGATGGTCGACACGGCAACGTCGCCGCCAATGCAGGCACCTGGGATCTTGGCGATGCATACATTCCCGGTCCCGAAGATGTCGAAGCGCCGGGACTTGGACTGATACCAGCCGGTTAGGCTCCCTGTGGCCTTGAGCGCCCCGGCGGCGACGTTGACGTCGGCGCTCAGGCCGAAATCGATGTCGCCGGTGGACACGTACTTGATGTGAGCTTTGCCGACGTTGCTGCCGGTGATATCCAGCGAGCCGTCGGCCTTGAGCTCCCACGGCCTGGAGTTGACGTACTCCAAGCTGCCGTTGATCAGAGCAAAGTTGCTCGGCCCGATTCGGATCCCCGCCGAGGCCTTGATCTTAAACGGGGGCGGATTGACACACAGGCCGAGGCCTGCCCTATCGAGGAATACGTTGGTGGCGATCGGCACCGAGTCGCCCAGGTTGCTGACCTGGGCTCCGCCGTAGCCGAACTGCCCATTCCTGAACCCCGCGAACACGCCGAGCTCCGCACGGCTGGCGGTGGGCAGCACGATCACCGCCGAGCCATCCCACCGGTTCGCGGGAGCTCCCTGCTCGCACTCGATCAGGGGTTGCGCCCCAAACAAAGGCGGCGAGCACGGCGTCGTGGTGGTCTGGTTAGCAGCGGTGTAGGACAGGCATAGGTTCTTCAACCCCACGCTCCCGATAAAGGCGTTCGCCACCTCCAGCTTGACTGCCGAGGTCATCAACGAGCCGTCCTGATTGACGCGGAAGGCCACGGTGCCGGTGATCCCGCCAGCGCTCTGCTCAGGCCCGTTCTTGAGCACCGATGGCAAGGCCAGGACCGCGGCAAACTTCGAGAAGGGGGTGCCGTTCGAGTCGCGGCCAAAGTTCCAGGCCACCGAAGAACCCGTGAGGTCAAGCCCCAGGAACTTCTGCCCGCCGCTCGGGGCAAGGGCGATGAAGCTCCCCTCCTGGCCGTTGGTGCCATCTGGGAAGTTCTTGGTAATCACCGTCTTGTTGAGGGTGATTCCGGCCACCGTGATCGAAGCGTTGACGCTTATGCTGCCGCCGGGTGCGCTGCTGGTGGGGGTATGAATGCTGACTTGTGTCCCCGGGACCGTAGGCACAGGTACCCCGTTCAGGTTGATCGCGCTCGTGCTCGTGAACAGGGTCGGGTCACTCGAGTCCTGCGTGAAGCAGCCGGTCGTGGTGACGGTGACGAGCGGCTCCGTAATAGTCTGCGTGCAAGCCGCCATCGAACTTGCGGGCAGGGCCGCGGTCCCGAGTCCGACGCCAGCCAAGCAGGCGATTAGAGCGACGGCCCGTCGACGACATCTCAACATCCAACTGCACCCCCTCGTGGGTTGGTGGTAAGCCCAACCCCCGGTCGGAGGGGACCCTATTCGGAGCCG
This sequence comes from uncultured Solirubrobacterales bacterium, assembly GCA_963709205.1. Lineage (GTDB taxonomy): Bacteria > Actinomycetota > Thermoleophilia > Solirubrobacterales > Solirubrobacteraceae > Palsa-465. The sequence continues at coordinate 43,118 of CAVPVP010000008.1, read as the reverse complement.
CCATACGATGTCAAGCAGCGGACGGCCAGTCGGTCACGGTCCGCGCATTAGTATGTCACTTTTTACAAAGCCATACCAAGTATTAAGTAGGTATAGGTGAACATGTAATGACGAGGCTTGAAGATCAGTGAGACGTCGTGCTGTCGGGTCGGACTTGGTTGCTCGCACCGCCAGGGGTCGCAGAAGGCCTGGCGATTGGAGCGCGTCCTCCAGCGTGGCGCGGAAGCGTTGGTGCGCGAGTCGGAACAGGTACCCGAGATTCGACTCCGGCTCGGGATCACTTGTCAGCTGCTCTGACATCTGCTGGACGGTGGCATCTTGTCAGCTGCGCTGGCGAGTCGGGATAGGACGCAATGCCCCGGCGACGATCGCCGAGCCCAGCTCGCCAGCGGCCGCCTGGGCCGCGTTCAACTCGAAATCGATCGAGAACAGAGATGAGGCGCTATCTAATCGAGCGCGAGATCCTGGGCGCAGGCGCGCCACGATTAGACTGCGGTGCGCTCGGGCTCGTGTGTGCGGAGGTGCTCGTGCACTAGGCGTACGACCGTTGCGCCCTCTCCTACACCTGAGGCAACGCGCTTGATCGAACCCTGGCGCACATCGCCCGCTGCGAATACCCCCGGCATGCTCGTCTCGAGCGGCAAGGGCTCGCGCATCCTGATTGCAACGCAGCTCGGGCTGCCCGAGAAGGTCGCGACCCGTGATGAGGTAACCCTGCGCGTCGCGCGCGATCTCATCTGGAAGCCACTGTGTGTGCGGTTCGCCACCGATCATGACGAACAGCGCGCCGGCGGGCACCTCCTCAACGGTGTCGTTTGCGTGATCGGCAAGCGTGATGCGGTCGAGCGGCCCGTCGCCAGCGCCGTCGACCACCTCCGTGCGATGGCGAACGACCACGTTCGGCGTCGACTCGATTGCGCTCAGGAGGTAGCTCGACATCGACTTCGCGAGGCTGTCGCCGCGAACGAGCAGCGTGACAACGCGAGCGTACTTGGCGAGGTGCAACGCCGCTTGTCCAGCGGAGTTGCCCGCGCCGACGATGAACACGTCCTGGTCCTGCATGGCGCGGCTCTCGCTGACGGCCGCGCCGTAGAAAACGCCCGACCCCACCAGCGCCTCGAGTCGCGGCACGCCGAGCCGCCGCCACTCGATTCCCGTCGCGATCACGACTGCGCGTGCGCGTAACTCGGTCCCGTCGAGCAGGTGAACGACTCGATCGTCGCCACGCTCTTCGAGCGCGACCGCTTGCTGAGCAAACACGATGTGCGCTCCCATCAGCCAAGCTTGCTCGCACGTTCGCTCCATCAGAACACCACCGTTGATGCCGTGGGGAAACCCGGGGTAGTTCCTGATCAGCGGGCTGGTGCCGGCCTGTCCGCCGGATACCTCCTGTTCCAGCAGCACGGTCTCGAGGCCCTCGGACGCGGCATAGACGGCTGCGGTCAGGCCCGCCGGTCCCGCACCGACAATCGCGACGTCGCACGTCTCAATATCGTTCTTGACACTCACGCCGATCGCGCGCGCAAGATCGGGGAGGTCCGGATCGACGATCACCTGGCCGTCGTAACGGATCACCACCGGAAGGCGTGTTCCCGCGGACACCCGCATCGTCGAGCAAGCGTCGTCCGCGGTCACTCTCCGCTGCATAGAACCCGAATGGCATGCTGAACCGCGTCATCACGTCGCGCAATTGCAGCGCTCTACCGTCGCCCTCCGCGGCGACGATCCGAAACTCCTCAAAGCGCGGCTTCTGCTCTCTCATCCACGAGGAGAGGAACTCGCTCATCGCGCGGTACACGCTCTCCTCGTCCGCCCACGGCCGGACGATGTGATAGTCGGCGCGCCCGAGCGTCATCGCCTGCACCGCCGGACTCGTCGACGAGTAGTCACGATCGACGAGCAGCACGCGCTTGGCCGACGGATGCAATTCGTGTGCACGCGCGAGGACGTCAGACGCAGCGTCGTCGACCAGCAGCACCGCCACCGGCTCGTTGGCATCTGCCAGCTCGCGCAGGACGACAAGCGCCGCCGCCGGCGAGGTCTCGCCCCTCACCGCGAAGTCGTTGCCGAACCGCCGGGAAAGATCCGAGAGCAGCACGTCGAGCGAGCTCCGGTCGTGATCGACCACGAACAGCACTGCGAGCTTGGAGCGGGAACGCGGCGGCGATCGTCGGGGGGTCATGACCGGACGCCATCCTCGCCGCAGCTGGCCGTCGGCCCCGCATAGCGCGCGAGCGAGGTCCCGGCACAGCAACGTGCAGCCGGCGCATAACAAGCAGACGAGCGATCAAGCCGCGTCGACGTGATGCCAACTGGCTCGCGCCTCCGCTCTCAGCGATCCCTACCCGCTCCACGGAGCGAGCGACGTCCGCCATGCGCTCCCGGGCGAGTAGGTAATCGAGGTGCGTCATCCGTTAGGTCCCAACTTGGTTGATCGACTGAGGGTGAGTTCGAGCTCGATCACGCCGCCTTGGCTCGAGCAAGCGCGGAACCCGAGCCTTCGCAGCAGTGCGCGCGCGGGCCGGTTCTCCCATAACGTCGTGGCGGTAAGCAGTGCGAAGCCGTTCGCGCGAGCGCGCTGCACTGTGCACCTGGCGAGCGCCGTGCCGACGCCCATGCTCTGCAACTCGTCGTCGACCGCGAAGGCCACGCTTGCGCTGCCCGGTCGATCGGGGTCGTGGACGTACTGCACCCACGCCCACGATCGACCCTTCGTGCTGGTCGACCGCGGCGATCGCCTCGTCACAGAGGTGATCGACATCGGTGAGAGAAGAAAGCTCCCCGGGCGTCAATTCGGGCTTCGGCAAGAGGAATCGCCGATAGCGCGACTTCGGGCCTAGCCGGGCGAACAGCTCCGCGACGCCGTCACGGTCGTGCGGCCCGACAGGGCGGAGGCGGAGTCGGGTGCCGTCGGCCAGCACCAACGCGTCTGCTTGCGCTGGCGAGGCCGGCCGTTCGGCCCTCGAAGCGCTCCTTGCATTGAGCGCTTCGAGGGCGCTGTGCGAGATCGACGGTGTCATCGTCGGTGCACTGCGTCAGGCGTCCGCCGCCGACGGCTCGATGTTCTGGTTGAGCCGGAACACGTTCGTCGGGTCGTAGTCGGTTCTTCAGCGAGACGAGCCGGGCGTACGTTTCCTCGCCGTACGACGTCCGCGCCGCGTCGCGTGTCGCCGAGGAAGTTCACGTACGCGCGGCCGGTCGACGCGTCGGACGCCGCGGCGATCACCGTCGCGCGCCCATTCCGTGTGGGCCGCGCCGACGTCCGGGTCGTGCCAGCCCGTGACGGCGTTGAGCACGAACGGCATCGAGCGCTCCGCGAACGCGGTCGCGCCGTCGGCGACGCGTCCGACCGCACCGCCCATCTGGTGCACGTGGATCTCGCATTGCGGCGCCGGGCGCGGCGAGGTGGAGCTCGCACAGCCGGTCGATGAGCTCGTCGTCGAGCCGCGCGAGGTTCGTCGCCTTGAAGTAGGCGTGGATCCCCTTCGGCCACAGCGGATCGAGCAGCGTCTGGATCACCTGGTAGGGCATCGGGCCGAGCAGGTCGGCGATCGGCTCTGCGACGCTCGCGGATCGCGACGCACGAGCGCGTCGCCGTCGTCGACCGGGCCGGTCGAGGCGGCGACGAACGCCGCGACCTTCTTGCCGTGCCACTCCTCGGGGATCACCGGCAGCGGTGGCGCGGTCGTGAGGTTGACGAGCGCCGGTGATCTCGTCCGGGGCGTCCCCAGCCCAATCGCGGAACGCGCGCAGGAGGTCGCGGGCGGCGCTCCGCCGGAGTAGAAGATCGGCCCGGCGTAGACGATCGGTCCGAGCGGATGGAGCTCGAACTCGAACTGCGTGACGATGCCGAAATTGCCGCCGCCGCCGCGCAGCCCCCAGAGCAGGTCTGCGTTCTCGGTCTCGCTCGCGTGGACGAGCCGGCCGTCGGCGGTGACGACGTCGGCCGCGGCGAGGTTGTCGCACGCGAGGCCGAACTTCCGCATCGTCCAGCCGATGCCGCCGCCGAGCGTGAACCCGGCGACGCCGGTGGTCGACACGAGTCCGCCCGTCGTCGCGAGCCCGTGCGCCTGCGTCTCGTGGTCGACGTCGGCCCAGACCGCGCCTGCCACCCACGGTTGCCCGGCGGGCGGCCGGATCGACGCGGACGTCGTTCATCGGCGAGAGGTCGATCACGATCGCCGTCGTCGACGGTCGAGAACCCGGCGATGCTGTGGCCGCCGCCGCGGACGGCGATCGTCAGGCCGTTGCTGCGCGCGAAGCCGACCGCCGCGATCACGTCGGCGGCGCCGGTGCAGCGGACGATCGAGCGCCGGCGCTGCGGCCGTCGTGCGCGCCGTTCCAGATCCGGCGACGCCTCGGCGTAGCCCGTCGTCGGCCGAGGTCACGATCTCTCCCGCGCACGGCGTCGCGCAGCTCCTGCACTGTTGCTTCCCCGAGCACCGGGGCAATGGTGTGACTCATCTCCGCCTTCCTTTGTGTTGGAGGTGGCGGGAGTTCTACGCGGCGGCTCTTTGCGCGGACTTAGCGCGCCCTTAGCAAGAGTCCGCGCAGCCGCTCCTCGACGTCCGCGACGCCGAGCGCGTCGTCCCGCGCCGCGTAGCGGTCGCGCGCGTCGGCCAACAGGGCGGAGGCCCGCTTGCCGTCGCCGCGGAGCAGTGCGACCTCCGCGAGCCCGGCGAGCGTGTTCGCGATCCAGCGCTCCCGCTGCGTCGGGCCGAGCACCGCGCGGGCTTCCAGCAAGCGCGGCCTCGGCGTCGTCGAGCGTTCCCGCGGCGAAGGCAAGGTCGGCCGTCCGCCAGAGGCGTGCTCGCGAGCCCCCATCGATCGCCGGCACGCCGAAACAGGTCGCGGGCCTCGGCCAGGTCGCGCTCCGCGCTGCGGTAGTCGCCGGCCGTCGTGTCGATCAGACCCGAGCCCAGCGAGCGCGAGCCCGAGCCCGCGCCGATCGCCCTGCGCGCGCCGCAGCTCGAGCGCCTCCTCGAGAGCTCGACGGGCCGTCGGGAAGCGCGCCCTCGGCGAGCTCGAGGTACGCGCGCCGGACGAGCACCGCCGCCTTGCCGGCGCTCGTCGCCGGCGTCCTCGAACCGCGCCGCGCTCTCGTCGAGCAGTACGCGCGCTCGCGCAGGGTCGCCGCGCGCGCCGCACGATCCCGGCCTGGTTCGCGAGGACGTAGCTGACGGCGGCGTCGCAGGAGATCTCGACGAACGGCTGCAGCGTGTCCTCGAACACGACCCGCAGTCCGGGCCGGCCGCCGGGCTGGCTCATCCGGATCTCCGCGATGTTGACCGGCGACGGGATCCGCTCGGGCGAGCCGGCGAGCGCGCCGAACAGGTCGATGCTCCGCGTCAGCAGCTCCTCGGCGCGGGCCAGATCCCCGAGGATCCAGTGACGCGACGCCGAGTGAGTAGACGCAGATCGCCTCGGCGGCGGCGAAGCCGCTCACGGCGCGCGAGCTCGAGTGCGCGCTCGAGCCACGGCATCGCGACGTCGGCGGCGTCGCCCGCGACGCCGAACTCTCCCAGGAACTGGAGCGCCCGCCACTCGGCGTGCGCGTCGCCGATCTCGGATGCCACGGCGTAGCTCTCCTCGGCCAGCCGCAGGCCGCGCGCGAGCGCGCCGCTGCGGAAGTCGATCGCCGCCGCGGCGAGCAGCGCCTCGGCCCGAAGAGCCGTGCGCTCCGGGGCGGCGGCGAGGGCCTGGTCAAAGCGCCGCTGCGCCTCGTGGAGGTCGATCCGGCGCAACCAGAACGGTCCCAGCGCGACGCAGAAGCGCAGCGCATCGTCCGGCGCGCGCTCGAGCAGCGTGTCGAGCGCCGCTCGCAGGTTCGTCGGCGTCACGGTCGAGGCGCGGCGAGCCGCGTTCCTCTCGGCCAGCGCGAGCGCCCACCCGGCGTGCCGCTCGGCGAGCGTGGCGGTCTCGCCCGCCTCGTCGAGGCGCTCGCGCGCGTAGAGCCGAACGGTCTCGAGCAGGCGGTAGCGGCGCTCGCGGGAGGAGCTCTCGTCGGCGACGACCAGCGATTTCTCGACCAGACGGGCGAGCACGTCGGCGATGCCCTGGGCGTCGAGCGTCGCCGCCGGCGCACACGCTCTCGACGGCCTCGAGCTCGAATCCGCCGGCGAAGGCCGCGAGCCGACGCAACAGCGTCCGCTCGTCTGGCTCGAGAAGGTCGTGACTCCACTGGAGCGTCGCCTTGAGTGTCTGCTGCCGTGTCGGCGATGTATGGCTCCCGGTGCGGAGCACGCGGAATCGGTCGTCGAGGCGCTCCGCGATCGCCGCGGGACCGAGCGCTCCCAGGCGGCCGGCGGCGAGCTCGAGCGCGAGCGGCAAGCCGTCGAGTCGAAAGCAGATACGGGCAACATCCACCGCGTTCTCCTCGTCGAGCACGAAGCCTGGCGCCGCCGCAGTCGCCCGCTCGACGAACAGCCGCACGGCCTCGTAGCGCAGGAGGTCGCGCGGGCTCGTGCGTCTGCTCGGGGTCAGGGATGTCGAGCGACGGAACCCGGAACACGACCTCGCCCGGCACACGCAGCGGCTCGCGGCTGGTCGCGAGGATCGTGAGCTGCGGCGCGGAGCGCAGCAGTGTGTCCGCAAGCCCGGCCGTCGCCGGAAGCAGATGCTCGCAGTTGTCGAGCACGAGCAGCAGCGAGCGCGGCGGTGAGGTACTCGACGACTGCGTCGATGAGCCTCTGCTCGGACAGTGCCCGCACGTCGAGCGCGGCCGCGACCGCGTCCGGGACGAGTCCGGCGTCCGTGAGCGCGGCGAGCTCGACGAGAGCCGCACCATCCGGGTAGGACGGCTCGACGGCGCGGGCCAGCTCGAGAGCGAGCCGCGTCTTGCCCACGCCGCCGGTCCCGGCGAGGGTGAGCAGGCGCGTGTCGCGAAGCAGCGACTTCAGCTCGGCTAGCTCGCGGATCGCGCCCGACGAACGAGCTGGCGTCCGCAGGCAGCGAAGGCGGCTCGGTCCGCATCGGCGGAACCGAGGGCCGCGAGCTCAGCCGCGAGCTCGGCCGCCAGCTCCGCAAGCTCCTCCCGCCGTCCGGCGGCCCAGTCGTCGTAGCGATTCTCTGGCAGCAACTCGCCGCCGTAGAGCGGAGAGCGCCGCACGGTAGGCCGCGGGTGTCCTGGCGCGACGTGCCTCGGCAGCAGCGAGCTCCAGCCGGTCGACGTCGACGTCCGCTGTGAGCTGGAGCATCTCGTCCCGGACCTCGATCGCGCCGCGGTCAAGCGCACGCCGCGCGACGTACACGGCCTGATGGAGGTTGTTCGCCGCCGCGGCCGGATCGCGGTCGCCCCAGAGCGCGTCCATCGCCTGCTCGCGGTGGAGGCGCTGGCCGGGGGCGAGGGCAAGCAGCTTGACGAGCTCACGCGCCTTCCTTAGTCGCCAGGCCGTCTGCGGGACCGGCTCGCCGTCGACAACGACTCCAAAGCCGCCCAGAAGGGTCACGGCGATCAGCGCCGGCTGTCTCGACGTGAGTTCCAGATCTGGAGATCCAGGCGGCGACCGAACAGGCGGCGTTTCCAGCGGCTGTCCAGGAGGCTCGGCCCTCGAAGGTGTCGATCGCGTAAAAGAAGAAGACGCCGTTTCGCTCGTGTTCCGATCCCGGGGAGACGGACTAGCTATCGACCAAAGCTAGCGGTAGGTAGCAAACCTACCAAAATGCTTGGACGCTTTCAGAACAGATCTTCGAGGAGGCCCGAACGTCGAGGCCTCGTCCCGTGCCGATCTGCCGCTAGCGCTGGTCGACGCGGTCGTGTCGTGTCAGGTCCACGGACTGACGAGGATCGCCAGGTCGACGACGAACAGCACGATCACGACGTCATTGAGCACCGCGCTCTCCGGCAATCCTGGTGCGAGCTGCACGATGCCCCATAGCGCGAACGCGCTCACCAGGATCGAGCGGGTCAGCAGCTCGCGCGGGCGTTCGTGGTGCGCGAGCACGTGCGCGAAGTACGCGCCGGCGGCGAGGAATAGCGTCGCGCCCTCGAGCGCCCGAGCCAGCGATCCGCCCCACCCGGCGCGAACGCCCACGGCCAGGATCCCCACAAGCACGCTCGCGGCGATCAGGCCGCCCGCGACCTGGCCGAGCTGTCGCTGACGGGTCCTCACGATCCCAGCCGGCTGCGCGACCGCTCGACGACGGTCAGCGCTTGTAGTAGTCGACGTTGATCTGCGTGTACTTCTGCCACTCCTCGGGCAGCTGATCCTCCGCAAAGCACGCGTCGACCGGACACGCCTCCACGCAGGCGTCGCAGTCGATGCATTCCTCGGGGTCGATGTACAGCTGCGGCGCATCGTCGAATCCCGCCTCGTCCTGGGTGGGGTGGATGCAGTCGACCGGGCAGACCTCCACGCACGAGAGGTCTTTCGTCCCAATACACGGCTCCGCGATCACGTACGCCATCTAGTTATCTCTCTCCTGGGCGTCGACGAAGGCCACACCGCGAACTGTTGCACTTCAACCGCGGTTGAAGTCAAGCGGTGACGGGACGCCTGGCAGGTCTGGAGGCTGTCGCGGGCTCGCGGAGCGGCAGGACGCGTTCGTCGAACATCCGGCACAAGTCGATCGACTCGCAGCTGCACCGGCTGCGAATTTTCAGGACCCGGCGCACCGACGTCGCCCGTGCGATCAGATCGTCTAGCTCGGGCAGCTTCAGCACCGCGAGCTGGCGCAGACGCTCGTGCGCGGGCTGATCACGCGCGCCGAGCAGGTCTCGGATCTCTTCGAGCGTGAACCCGACCCGCTGCGCCGCGTCGATGATCGCCAGCCGCCGAAACACCTCCTCGGTGTACCGACGCTTCCCGGCCGCCCGCTCGGGCTCGGGCAGCAGTCCGCGCGCCTCGTAGTAGCGAATCCGCGACGTGCTCATCCCGGCGCGCTCGGCCACCTCGCCGATCGCCAGCCGTCCGAGGGGTTCGCTCATTGTGGTGGCACTTCGCTTGACTTCAACCCGGCTTCAAGAGCAAGGCTACCGACATGACCTTCGCTCGGTGGCCAGAGCGCTCGGCGCTGGAGTCGGTCATCCGGTTCGTGGAGTGATGCCCAGCTGTCGCATCCGGGTGAGGTTGTCCTCGACCCCCACCGCCGAGACCAGCTTGCCGTCCCGGACCGTGAAGACGTAGATCTCGTCGACCTGTTCAAATCGACGCCCTGTGGCGGGCACGCCGACCCACTCGCCCTGATGTGTGCCCGAGCACCTGAAGTGGGCAACGACCTTGTCGCCCTCGGCGACCAGATCGACGATCTCCATCTCGAAGTCCGGGAACGCGCTCTGAAACGGCTGGACCCAGCGATTGGCCGCCTGCGCGAATTCTCCGGCGGCGAGCTCGTCGAGAGCGTCGGGGTTGCGGCGGGCGACCGCCTCGTGAATGAGCCGGCGCACCAACTGCTTGTTCTCCTCGGCAGACGATACGGACACCGGCCGGGTCACCCCAGCTTTCCCGCGGCGCACGTTGCGATCGAGAGACCGATGCCGAGCACGGTCGTCTCGGCGTGGCGCTCGACCAACAGGGCGTGCGTTGCGTCGAAGGCAATGTACGGTGCGAGCAGTAAGAAACTCAGAGCGACAAGCTGCTGCGCCCGACGTTCCGAGCTCCGAGACAGGGTGCGTGAGCCGGAGAAGCGCCACAGCACGATGATGCTGGCGAAGCCTTCGATCGCGCCATCGAGTCCGTTGGCGAGAAGCGCGGTAGAGCCCGCGAGCACACCGGCCGTCGTGGTCGCGGCCCCCTCGAAACAGAGCCAGGCGAGCGAGACGGTGGCGAGTCTTCGCGCGCGCTGGGCGCCGCGCAACCAGTCGCTGCTGCCGAGCTGCGAGCCAACTACAACCGGGGTAAGTTCGGCCAACCTGCCGATCCCTCCGTCAACTCGGAAGCTGGCCCGCACTGATGATCGCGGCGGCGCCGAGAAGACGCTCTACGAGCACGCAGTCCTTCCATTGCCCGTCGAGCTTGCCGTGGCGGCGTTGGACGCCGACTTCCTCGAACCCGGCGGCGCGGTGCGCCGCTCGGCTGGGTTCGTTGTCGGTGAACATGCGGCTGGTGAGCTTGTAGAGCCCGTGGCGTTCCGACTCGGCGCAGAGCTCGATCAGCAGCTTCCGTCCGAGGCCTCGGCCCCGGGCATCGGGGTGGACGTAGACGGCGTGCTCACCGACGCCCTGGTACACGCAGCGGTCGGAGTACGCGCCGGCTCGCGCCCACCCAACGACGTCGTCGTTCTCGGTGGCGACGATGAACGGTTGGCCGTCTTCCGCCCAGCTGCGGACGTCCTCGATCGTCCGTGGCGCGGTCTCGAAGGTCGCGACGCGCTCGGCGATGCCGGCGTTGTAGATCTCGACCACGCGGGCCAGGTCCGCCGCCTGTGCGGGGCGGATCGTCAGCTGGTCATGCAGAGCGGTCACAGCTTGCGGGCGCGGATGATTGCCGAGCCGGCGTGCTCGTGGACGCGGTGGGTCTCGGTGATCTCGACCTCTCCGAACCCGGCGCTCTCGAGGGCGGAGCGGAACTCCGTCTCGGTGAGCGCGCCGGCGATGCAGCCTGTCCAGGCTGCCATGTCGGCGCGTGTGTGCTCGTCCATGTCGGGATCGGCGATGACGTCGGAGACGGCGAACCGACCGCCGGAGCGGAGCACGCGCGCCGCTTCCCGGATCACTTGCGGCTTGTCGCCGGACAGGTTGATGACGCAGTTGGATATGACGACGTCGACCGTCTGGTCGTCGAGGGGCATGTCCTCGAGGTAGCCCTTGACGAACTCGACGTTCTCCAGGCCGGCCTCGGCGGCGTTGGCTCGCGCGAGCTCGAGCATCTCGTCGGTCATGTCGAGTCCGATCGCCCGGCCGGTTGGCCCGACGCGCCGGGCGGAGATGAGGACGTCCGCGCCGGCGCCCGACCCGAGATCGAGAACAGTCTCGCCGTCGTGGAGGTCGGCGACCGCCGTGGGCACGCCGCAGCCAAGCGATGCGATGATCGCCGCCTCCGGCGCGCCGCTCTCGCCGCTGCCGGCGTAGAGAGAACCGCCGAACACACCGTCGTCCTCGGCTGGACCGCAGCAGGCCGCGCCCTTGGCAGCGGCCGCGGCGGCGGCGGCGTACTTCTCGCGCACGACCTCGCGGACCTGTTCGACTGTCGTAATCGCGGTCGCGGTGATCGTCGAGCTCTCGACCGCGCCGGCTGGGCATCCACACGCGCTGCCGTGCGCGCGGCCGCAGCAACCCGCCTTATCAGAGGGCTCGCAGCAAGTCTCCTGCACGGTCGGGGTGCAGCACTCGGCGTTCACGTCAGCCATGCGGACAGCTCCTTGAGCGCGTCGGGGATCACGAAGTAGTAGGCCCAGAGGCCCTGGCGCTCGGACCCGACGATCCCGGCCTCTCGCAGCACCTTGAGGTGGTGGGAAACCGTCGGCTGCGAGAGGTCGAACAGCGGGACGAGCTCGCACACGCAGACCTTGCCGGCGTGCTTGCGGAGCACATCGACTAGCTGCACCCTCACCGGATCGCCGAGGGCTTTTGCCACCGACGCCATCCGGACCGCCTCCTCGCGCTCTACGTCGGGGTACACGACGGGTTCGCAGCACGGCTCTCCGGGGGCACGCTTGGTCTTCGGTGTGAGTTCCATATTGACGAGCATCTATCTACTTATATCGATTGAACTGAAGGTTGTCAATCTATACACTCCGCCGTGTTCTCCTGGAGTCCGGCGTTGACGACCCATCTCACCCCGCTGCTGCGCTACTGCCTCGAGACCACGGCGGCGAAGCTCTCGGACGAGTTCCACGGCGTGTTCTCACCCGAGACGGTCACCCGCTACGTCGAGGCCTCATACGCGGACATCGGCGAGCGGCCCGCCATGGGACCGAACTTCCTGCCGGTGATCATCGAGCGGTTCGCGCGCGAACAGCTGTGGGCCGTGGCGCAATCCACCGGCGTGGTCGAGAAAGCACCGCCCGAGGTGCTGTTCGTGTGCGAACGGAACGCCGGACGCAGCCAGATGGCCGCCTGCCTCGCGCATCACCTGTCCAAAGGTTGGATCGCGGTGCGGTCGGCCGGCTCGCATCCCGATGAGCAGATCGACCCAATCGTCGTGACGGCGATGGCCGAGATCGGGCTTGACGTGAGCCGCGAGTTCCCCAAGCCGCTCACCGACGCGGTGATCCGCGCCGCCGACGTCGTTGGCTCAGCAGCAGCGTCGCCCATGCCGAGAATCGTTTCCGGATTGGACGACCGAGACGCGAGAGCGCGCCGACCCCGAAAGCAAGCTTCTGCCGCATCGAGACGATGCGGAAGCTGGCAAGGCAGAAGACCTCGTTTCGTTCGGCCGCGGTAATCGCGATCGTCCGAACCGCGCATCTGAGTTGCGCGGATAGGGCGTCTCAGCGTCCGCCCGGAGCTCGTTCGGGACAGCGACGCCGCCGGCGGTCGCGCTTGCCGCGCATTGGGCAACTCGGGGATATGCCCTCGGGATATACGTGCTGACATGAAAGCGGGTCACGCCGGTTGCCTGATCGGTGCGACGGCCGGTGTCGGCATCGGTTGACTGCGGCGAGGCGAAAGGCTCGCCTGGATCGTTAGATGCTGCTGGCGTTCTCGATTAGTAGCTCGCCGAGCGGCCGGCTGCGCGCGGTGCGGGCGCGGCCCTTGCGGATGGTCGTGTCGCGGCGCTACCGGCGCTAGATCGCGGCGGCGGACGGGAGCGTGAGCTCCTGCACGAGGGAGGGCGTGGCGGTGCGCACGGGCCGGAACATCTCGGCGGTGCGAGCATTTGGGGGGCCCGCGGCCGTCGGGCTGGCTCGACCGTCTCTGCGGCGTATTCGTGGCGTGGGCTGAAGGAACGGTCGGTCTTCGCGCGGCGCGACGGCGGGAGCGGCGATTTCGCGTCCTCCGGCGGATCAAGCGGTGGGGGCTTATGCCCGTGCCGCCGCCTTAGCCCGCGTCGGCTCCGGCGGAGACGCCGCGGGGCGGCCGCCGCCCACGAAGTCCCGCGACCGCACCAGCGCATACCCAGCCACGGAGCCCACCGCTGCGACGGCGACGCTCACCAGCGCGATCGTGTTGAAGCCGGTCACGAACGCGTGGTGCGCGGCGTTCAGCCACCTTGTCGTGGTCGGCGGGCGGCACCGCCTGCAAGACGCGCCCGGTGCCGCCCGACGCCACAGCCCGCGCAAGCTCGTGGACGTGCGACGACGCGGGCGTGCCCGCGACCAGCGGGGTGAGCGTCGACTGCGATCTTCGACTGGAAGATCGAGCCGAGGCCGGCGATCCCGGTGGCGAGCCCGAGCTGGCGAGCGGTGTTGCTCGCGCCCGACGCCATGCCGCTCAGCTGCGGGGCGGACCACGCCGACGGCGGTCGAGGCCAGCGCGGGGGTGGCCAGGCCTATCCCGATGCCGGCCAGGATCTGGCCGGGCAGCAGCGCGGTCCACCCGGACGAGTCGGACAGGTTCCCCATCAGCAGCAGCCCGACCGTCACGAACGCGAGCCCCGTCCCGAGCAGCAGCCGCACCGGCACGCGCGCCGTCAGCCGGCCGCTCAGCGGCGAGACGAACAGAATCGGCACGGTGACCGGCAGCGACCGGAGCCCCGCCTCGAACGGCGAGAAGCCCAGCACGTTCTGGAAGAAGAGCGTGATGTAGAGAAACATCGAGAAGATCGACGCCGACAGCGCGAAGCCGGCGATCATGACGCCCGGTGAAGGCCGGCTTGCGGAACAGCGAGAGGTCGAGCAGCGGGTCGGCGGCGCGGCGCTCCACCACCACGAACAGCACGAGCAGCAGTGCGGAGGCCGCGAAGCAGCTGATGATCAGGGCGCTCCCCCAGCCCTCGTCGTTGCCGCGGATCAGCGCGTAGACGAGCAGGAAGAGCGCGGGGCACAGCAGCGCCACGCCGCGGATGTCGACGCCGGAGGCGGCCGGGTCGCGCGACTCGCGCAACCGCAGCCGCGCGACCACGAGCGCGGCCAGGCCGATCGGCACGTTCACGAGGAAAATCCAGCGCCACGACAGCGCGTCCACGAGCGCGCCGCCCACGAGCGGCCCGGTCGAGACCGCCAGGGCCGTGGTCGCGCCCCAGATGCCGAGCGCGGTCCCGCGCTCGCGACCCTGGAACTCCTGCGCGATCAGCGCCAGCGAGGTGCCGAACATCATCGCCCCGCCGATCCCCTGCGCCGCGCGCGAGACGTGCAGGAAGAGCGGGTCGGGAGCCAGCCCGCAGGCCAGCGACGAAGCGGTGAAGATCGCCAGCCCGAGCATGAAGACGAGCCTGCGGCCGACCTTGTCGGCCAGCGACCCGGCCGCCAGCAGCACGCCCGCGAGGGTCAGCGCGTAGGCGTCGATCACCCACTGGAGGTCGCTGAAGTCGGCGCCGAGGCTGCGCTCGATCGACGGCAGCGCGACGTTCACGATCGTCACGTCGAGCAGCAGCATGAAGATCGCGATGCAGCTCGCGAGCAGGGTCCACCACTTGCGTTCCACTGTGTGCTGCCTCCTTTAGAGGTGTCTGTCCAAGTCTGTGTGACGCGCGGCCGCGTCGCGCCCGTGCGTGCCCTGGTCAGGTGCCTGGTGTGGGCTTGGGGTCTCACTTGCATCATGCAAGACAGGGTAAGAGCCAGCAGGCAGCGGCGGGCCCACCGGCAGAGGAGGTCGTCGCCTCCACCGAGCTTGCGTGGACCGATGAGCTGGCTCAGGCTGTCGAGGAGGCGTTCGCCCCCGAACCCGTCGGTCGCTAAACGCCGAGGATGCCGCCCCAAACCTAGGGAGATCCCGATGCGAGCGTCGCCCTAGCAAGGCCAAAGTTCAAAGCATCGACCGCGCAGAAAGGAAATCCGCATGACCGGACCATTTTCCCGCGATCGCTTGCTCGGATCGCTGAAGGAGGCGGCCAGCTGGCCCAGGGCAGACCGGACCACGGTGGTGCCGCTGACGCTCGCGCGAGTGTCGTATCCATAGTCGTCGATCGACCGGAGGAAGTATGCGCGCCATCCAGATCACTCAGTTCGGAAACCCAAGCGACGTCGTGCGCGTCGTCGATCTCCCGGAGCCACCCGCGCCTGAAGCCGGCCAGGTGAAGGTCGCTGTTGAGTTCTCACCCCTGAATTTGCACGACCTTCTACTCGTCAGAGGACAGTACGTGCGACCGCCGCTCCCCATGGTTCTCGGCAACGAAGGCATAGGCCGGATTGTCCAGGTTGGCAGTGGCGTTGACACGGTTGAGGTGGGCGACCTGGTGGTCCTACCACTGTTGGCAGGAGCCTGGCGCGAACAGCTCGTATTGGGTGCCGAAGGTCTGTTCCGGCTTCCAGACGGAAATGTCGAGCAGTTGTCAATGGTGGGCGGCAATCCTCCCACAGCCGGCCTGATCCTCAGTGAGTACGCCGACCTCGAGCCCGGCGACTGGGTGGTGCAGAACGCGGCCAACTCGGGCGTGGGGCGTTCCCTGATCGCGTTGGCCAAGGCGCGCGGTTTCCGGACCATCAACCTCGCCCGTGACGAGTCAGCCTTCGCTGGTTTGACCGCGTCCGGTGCCGACATTGTCCACCTCGACGATGCGTCAGCGTCCGAAGACATTCGAAGGGAAATCGGCGACGGTCGAATCGCGCTCGCCGTTGACTCGGTCGGTGGCGATAGTGCGGGTCGCCTGGCCGACCTGCTGTCTGACGGCGGATGGCTGGTGACATACGCCGCGGCGACGGGACAGCCAATGTCCATCAATGCGATGAGCCTGATCGGCAACCACGTGACGGTCCGGGGATTTTCCGCCGCCAGTTTCGACTACGCAACAAAGATACTGCCCGTCATCCGTGAAGCCGCACCCCTGGTCGCAAGCGGAGCTCTGTTCGTTCCAGTCGCTGCCGTGTTCGAACTGGATGACATCCAAGCGGCCATCCAACAAGTCCTACGCGGCGGGAAGGTCTTGCTCAAGGTCGGCGAGTCATAAAGGTGCACGCTGCAATTGCCGACAGCAAGGCCTCGGCTTCGTCATCGGCTCGCACGCGGGACACCGGGAGCAAGCCCCTCAGCGACGCACGCGTCACCGAGCGTCGGGGCGGCCCGAACGCCGGGCCTAGCGATCGCATTTCGCCGGTCTCGTCGAGGCGAGCATCTGCCAGCAGCTCGCCGGTGCAGCCGCCGCGAGCCATCCATTATCCGCTTACGAAAAGAAGGGTCGAAACCATGATCAAGCACAGCATCGAGATCAACCGCCCTGCCGAGTAGGTGTTCGCCTACGTCGATCAGGTTGACCGACACAACGAGTAGCAAGACCAGCTCGTGAGCACAACTATCGAGACTGACGGGCCCGTGAGCGTAGGTACGCGAGTGGTAGAGCGCCGCAACGTTCCCGGAGGGGCGCGAGACTTCCCATTCGAGATCACGGAGCACGACCCCCCGCGCAAGGTCTCGTTCCGCGGCACCGCAGGCCTGATTCGTCCGGTGGGCACATACACGGTCGACCCGACGGGCGAGTCGCGCTCACGCATGAACTCAGAGCTCGACCTCAAGGGTCACGGCATCGGCAAACTGTTTGCACCGCTGGCGCGCCGGCAGGCTGCCAAGCAGATGCCGGCAGACCACGAGAAGTTCAAAGAGCTGCTCGAAAGCGGCGTCGCGGCGGCGGCTTCGAACTGACGCCATTGCGCGGACTGGCCCTCGCAACCGAACTACGCCGACGCCGAGCCCGCTTCGGTGTCCTCGGCGTCTGCGTCGGATCCGGCCAGGGCGTCGTCTTTCTTTGCTTGAGAACGCTGCGATTTGAACGGAATCTCCTGACTGTTACGACCGTTGACCGGGCCCGAGAAGAAATGCAACGGCTCGCTCCCGCTAAGGAATGCGATGAAGGCGGGCCCCCCTCGAGTCCGGCGTAGTCGGCGAGAGGAGGTCGGTCCTCCGTATCGAACAGCAGCTAGGTAAGGCGCGCGCGGCGGCTATCCGCGCGGCCGGGCCATCCGAAACAGAGAACCGACCACCCGGGTATCAAGGTACGCGGTGGGCTGGATCGATCCTGCCTGTGTTCGTCGCTGGAGAGGAGTGTTCGTGCTGCATGTTGGTCTGGATTTGAGTCGCAAACAAGTTGAGGTGTGCTTGATCTCCGATCAGGGAGAGCTGATCGACCGGTTCGGCGTGGTTCCGGATCGGGACGGCCTGTACGGGCTGGCGCGTCGGGTGGCGGTGTATGGCGAGCCGGTACGCGGGGTGGTGGAGTCGATGAACGGCGCACGGTTCGTCCACGACGAGCTGGTCGGCCACGGCTGGGAGGTGCTGGTCGCCGACGCGCAGAAGGTCAAGGGACTGGCGCCGCTGGCGTGCAAGACGGACAAGATCGACTCGGGCGTGCTGGCGGAGTTGTCGTTCCGGGATCTGGTGCCGGCGATCTGGCTGCCGACGGTGGAGCTGCGCCGGGAGCGGGAGATCTCCCGGTGGCGGCTGCACCTGGTCAAGCACCGATCGACGTTGAAGAACCGGGTGCACTCGACGCTGATCACCTTCGGCCACCAGCGCGGCATGTCGGACTTGTTCGGTGTCGCCGGCCGCCGGCTGTTGGGTGAGCTTGACATCCCCGAGCCGTGGCGCTCGCACGTTGACGCCAGCCTGGTGATGATCGACGACCTCGAGGCGCGAATCTCAGCGATCGTCAAGGAGCTGCGCCGCGCGGGCGCCGATCATCGCTACATCCCGATCCTGATGAGCGCCCCGGGTTTCGGGTGGGTCACCTCGTTCACGGTCGCGTGCGAGCTCGGCGACATCAGCCGCTTCTCCTCACCGGTCAAGCTCACTGGCTACACCGGCCTGTGCCCCAGGGTCAAACAGTCCGGGCAGATGGACCAGCGCGGGCCGCTGTCCAAGCACGGTCCCAAGTATCTGCGCTGGGGGTTGATGGAGGCCGCGATCGCCGCCTCCTCCCATCCGCTCTACCGCGAGCGCTATCAGAACACCAGACGCCGTCTCGGCCGTCAACGCGGCCCGAAGGTCGCGCAGATCGACCTCGCTCGGCAGTTGACCGAGGCGATCTGGTACATGCTGACTCGTAACCAACCCTTCGCCCCGGCAGGCGCCATTTATCGTCTGGCTGCCTGACAGCCCATTAAGGAACTGCGCCACCGGAGCGAGCCCCGATGACACCTAATCCTCGAAGTCAGATGAGGCGATAGAGAGATGAGCACCGCTCCAACGGCCCGACCCGCACGCGGACCGTGACAGTGAAACTTTCTGCCAGGTTCACGCTGTCGTGTCAAGCGCCATGAGCCGAACCGTTCACTCTAGTGACCTTGCTCAGGCGCTTGACACGGCAGCGCTCACCCGGCAATTTTGTCAGCTAAGTTGTCAGCTACCTGACACAACGGTTGACAAACGGCCCACCTTCATAGAGACGACCACCAGCGGCTTTGTTTGACCGCCCCTTCCCTTGGGAGCAGCAGCGCTCCCCGCCCGGCGGGGTGAGCGAGACCTGCTTCGCTCGCGTGACGCGCATTTCGACGCCGTCCGGTGCGGTCGCGCAACGCGCGGATAGGGCGACCGATCCTACGTCCGGTCGGCCGCGAGTGCTGGCCACAGGGTGTCGACAATTGCTGTGGGCCAGTCGGGTCCTGGGCGCCCGTCGGCGAACACCGCGGCGAAGAAGGCGCCCAGTAGCAGGTCAAGGACACGCTCGATGTCGAGGTCGGGGCGCAGCTGCCCGCGCTCGATGCCGTCTTGGATCGTCTGGGCGACCATCTGGCGTTGGGGGATGACCATCCGCTCGCGGAATAGCTGGAGCAGCCTGGGGTTGTAGGGCTCTTCCATCAGCAGCGTTCCGGCCAGCGACACGCCGTAGTTGCGCCGCACGCCCTCGAGGTGCGCGATCAGGTCGGCGCGGGCGTCGCCGCTGGCTGACCGCTTGGTCGGTGCGCGAAGGGTTTCGATCGCGGCGCTGACAAGGTCGGCTTTGTCGCGGTAGCGGCGGTAGACGGTGGTGCGCGCGACCCCGGCCTCGCGCGCGACCGCGTCCATTGTTAGCCGGTCGTAGCCGAGCTCGCGTAGCAGGCGGTGTGTGGTCTCGAGGATCAGCCGGTCGGCCTCGGGGTCCTTGCGCGCGCCGGGACGGCGACGCTCGCGCGTTTCTGTCGATTTCATGAACATATTCTACATCTCGCTTCATCTCGTCGCTTTACGCTACGCTTTGTAGCGCTACAGATCGTAGCGTCAACCATCGACGTCGCAAGGAGAATTGAGATGGGCAAGTTCAACCTCAAGGACGCCACCGTGGTCGTCACGGGTGGGTCGAGGGGTATCGGCCCCCACATCGCCGAGGCGCTTGCGGGGCAGGGCGCGAGGGTGGCCCTAGTGGCCCGCAGCGAGCCGGAGCTGGAGGCCAATGCGCGTCGGCTCGCCGAGTCGGGCGCGGAGGTCATCGCGTTCGCTGCGGATGTCACCTCGCCGGAGGGGCGCCGGCAGCTGATCGATGCGGTCGAGCGACGGCTCGGCCCGGTAGACGTGTTGGTCAACAACGCGGGCGGCGACCTCCAGCGAGAGTTCCACAACCTGACCGAGGACGAGATCGAGGGTGTGCTCGAGCTCAACCTGACCAGCGCGGTGATGTTGACCAGGCTGGTGCTTCCGGGGATGCTCGCGCGCGGGCGGGGGCATCTCGTGAATGTGTCCTCGATGGCCGGCCGGGTGTCGTTCCCCTACACGGAGGCGTACGCCGCGGCCAAGGACGGGCTGATCGCGTTCACGCGCGTGCTGCGCGCCGACTACCGTCATCGCGGCGTCAGCGGGTCGACCCTGATTCTCGGCCCGGTCGGCGAGGAGGGCGTCGGCGCCCGCACCGCCGAGGAGGTCGGCCTCAAGCTCCCGCCGGTGGGCCTGGTCTCGCCCGCGAAGATCGCCAAGCTCACGGTCCGGGCGGTCCGGTCAGACAAGGCCGAGCTGGCGGTGCTCCCCGGGCCCGGGAAGCTGCTGCGGGCGCTGATGGACCGGTTCCCGGGCGTCGGGCCCGCGATGAACCGGGTCACCGGCACCAGCAAGGCGATGCAGACGGTTGCCGACTTCCGCGAGCGCGAGGCGCGCCTGGCCGCGGCCGAGTGCGGCGCGAGCGAAGGGAGCACCCGATGAGGATCCAGAGAGGTGGTTAGCTCAGGCGGAGTATGAACTCGAGCGCGTCTGGCTCCGATGACTCCGTCGGCTGGAACCCCAGCTTGCGGAGCACCCCGATTGATGGCTTGAGATACTCGAACGTGTGGGCCAGCACGACCTCCGCTCCGCGCTGCGACGCGGCCTCGATCAGCGCGCGCGAGGCTTCGGTGGCCACCCCGCGCCACTGCCACGAGGAGACCACCGAGTAGACAATCTCGATCACGCCCTCGTTCGGGGGTCCCTTATAACTCACCGTGCCGACCAGGGTCGGGCGGACCGGTTCGGCCAGGAGGATGTAGTACAGCCACCACCCGTCCGCGCCGGCCTTCGAGAGCTCTTCGCGCCAGAACCTGAGCGTCTCAGCGTCGTGGTGCTCGGGTGGCCAGTCCGACAGGATGACGGCTTCAAGAAGCGCCGCCAGCCGATGGTGACCGTCGAGCTCGGCGTCCACCAGCACCGGCGTTGCCGAGACGACCCGCAATCGCGGCGTGGATAGGGTGATCGGGCCCGTCTCCTCACTCATCCCGGGGCGCGGCGACTCGTGGTCACGGGTATGCGGCTGGCGGATCTCATAACACTCAGTCAGCCGCCTAAGACGCCAACCGTCAACCGAGCCTTCCCCACGCTCTCGGGTCGAGCGTGATGGGACGGGCTGGCGGAGTCACACGGATTCCGCATCACGAACGGTCATCACCCGAGCCGCTCACAACCGCCTGCATCGCTCTAGCACGCGACTTCGGTCGCTCCAAGCCGACAGCCGCCCCGCAATGCGGGGGATCCGCGGCTGAGCCGTGGCCCCGCGCCGCGACAGGCGTCCTGAGCTCGCCACGTGCGCGCTTCCCCCACCAAGAGAGCGCCTGGGCAGAAGAGCCGGGTGTCGGGTAACCCGAAGGAGCAGGGCTGCTCGCTCGGGCTGTCTCGAGCCGTTTCGTGTCGGCGTCCGGTTGAGGACGGACACTCGGTGGTCCCGTGAGCCCTGCCAGTTAGGTCAGTCCGCTGGTTCCAACACGAACACCGGGATCTCCCGGTCGGTCTTTGTCTGATAGTCAGCGTAGTCCGGCCAGACCGCTAGAGCGCGCTCCCACCACGTCGCGCGCTCCTGGCCGGAGACCTCGCGCGCGGTGTAGTCACCCTTGGCGCCTTCGTCCTGAAGTTCAACCAGCGGATGCTCTACGAAATTGCGATACCACGCCGGATGCTGGGGCGCCCCACCCTTAGACGCGACCGCCGCATACACGCCGTCGTGCTCGTCTCCTGCATGTCCGGCGTTCTCCGTTCTCGCCCTCAAGGTCATTGATTCCTCGATGGTGAGCGTCTCGCCGGACGTTGACAGAAAGGGCGTGTCAGGCTGGGCACCCTCGTCCCGGTCTGTCCTGATGAGGAAGTTCCTCTGGTTTTCGCGAAACGCAGCGACCGTGTCTTCGAGGGCTCGTAGCTCCGCGTCGTCGACGATGCTGAGCCCCGTGGCCGCGACGACGCCCAGCTGCACAGGGAGGGCGACGCCGGAGGAGGATGCTCGTATCGCGTTCTCCGCAATGTTCAGCGCGACCATCTTTCCCGCCTCCAGCGGGAGCGTCGCGTAATCCAGATGCTCCGAGGAGCTAAATGCAAAACGCGCAAGGTCTCTGGGACCTCCGACTGCGGTGTGCCTGGGAGCGAACTCGGCATAGCCGGTGCCGAGGGCCCGAAGCAGGTACTCGCGCTGGTCTTGCTTCGAGTACCACGCGAACAGGCCGTCGACCAAGCTCGCGGCGGCCGGGGGGTCGTCCATGCTTGCGGTCGCTTGGCGGACGGCGTCGCGCAGTGCCTTCACGATGGCATCCCTGGTGGGCTGGCGGGGCAGGCCCGCGGGTAGGTCGAGTTCCCGCATGAGCGTGAAGAGCTCTTGCGTGATGGCGATGGTGCCGGCGGTCCCCCAAAGGATGCCTGCGGGCGTGATGAACAGCTTGGGGATGCTGTCCCGAAGCCCGCCCTCGGTTCGCTGGCTGTCTGCCGCCAGCACGACCCCACCGTGGCAGCGAAGGCCGAGAACGAGTGTCACGCGCCCAGCTTAGGTCTCGGTCCGGCCCTAACGTGTCAGGCTCGTGGGCGAAAGAGCGACTCCGTCGCGTAATCGGGATAGCGCTCATAAACGTCTTCCAGCAACGCGTTGAACGTCATCGACGCCACGGACTGCTTGAGGTCGTACAGAGCCCCTGCGGCCGCCGAGTGCTCGGCAAGCGCACGCTCCAAGAGCTCGTGGCCGCGAGCGACCCCCTCTGGAGTCGGGTTGTACCGCGACCATGACTGCCCTACCACGGGGAGCTTCTCTACCAACCCGGCTTCGACGAGGTCGTCGATGTCCTCGTAGACACCGCGGCTCATCGGTCCGTAGTTGTACGCGCGAAACTCGTACTTCTGGTCCTCCGGCACGTCGGTCTCCTGGGCGAACAGGAACATCGCTTTTTGGAGCCGTATAGGGTCGAGGCCGCGCGGAGCGCCCTCGAACGCGATGAGGAGTACGAGCCAGTCGCGACGGGTCACAGGGTGAAGGGTAGGGGGTGGTTCCCGGCCAGCACCTGAGCATGGCGGACGGTGCGGACGGAACCGTTGGAACGAACCGCGGGCGCTGGCCGGCCGGGTGGTGCACGCCAGTTGCATCAGCTGGAGGAGCGCGGGACCCGCCCCCCGGACTGACCGCCTGGCCCGGCCGTACTCTTGGGCACGTGGCCCAATCTTCAATAGCCGCCGTTCCCGACTTCCCGGCCATTCCCGCCGAAGTGCTCGCGGTCAACCCGTCGCGGCGCCGCCGGCCCGTGCTGGCGGACGCGAATGCTCTTATCGAAGATGCGCTCTGGCGTGCGCGAACCGGATACAGCGCTCTCACCTTCTTGGCGGAACAGAAGCTTGTATCGGTGGTGGCCCCGGCGCACGTGGTGGCAGAGGTACGTGAGCATCTGCCGGTCGTGGCGGCCGCAATGGATGCGCAGTTGCCATCGAGGTTTTCGAGACCGTCCACCTTCCGCTCATCCGCTCCGTCGACCTCCCCGAGGAGCTGCCGCCCGATGCGCGCGTGAGGGGCGTGGCGCTACGGGACGCCGACGATGCGCCACTCGCTCATCTCGCAAGTTTGCTCGCCCCGGCGGTGGTCCTTACACGTGACCGCCATCTCACGCGCGAGGGATTTGGACAAGAAGACTGGTTGACGACTGTGCTTCTGCTGCGGAGACTCGTCGAGCTCGACCAGATGCTTTAGGGCGGCAGCCGTGTCGTCTGGCTCAGTATTTACGTGCCCGGGCTTGGCCTCGCCGGCTTGGTCCGGCGGCTCGCCCAATCGAAAATCGCGCTTGGGCTGGCGCTCGGGCTGCTCGTCGGCGGGCTCGTGTGGTTCCGGCCGCGGCTTCGTTCTGCCGCCACGACCGCCTGGGAGCGGGTGGAGCCGGCCCTGGAGGAGATAAGCGAGGCGATGATGCTCGCGCTGGAGGACCGGGCACGGACAGACGAGGCGCTTCAGGCCCGGCTGGTGCTCCCTGTGTCGGCTGCCACGGTTGAGTCGGCAGTGGCGCGTTTCCTGGTCGAGCGCGGCGAGGCCGTTCCAAGTGAGCTAATCCACGCCGAGCTCTTGAGGCGGGACTGCGACATCTCGCTGACGGCGACGCGGCAGATGCTGCGGGCTCGTCCGATGTTCGCGGGCGCTCGGGGTCGCGGCTATCAGCTTGGACGGACGCTTAGCTCCCGAAGTCCGGTCGTAAGGCCCGTTGCAGGGTTGCGGGAATTGAACGCGGGTCTGACTGAGCCGCCCCTCGGCCGTGTTTCGGGCCGCCCACGGCCGCCAGCCACCCGCGGACGCCTCGACCGACGCTCATATCTGCGCGAAGTGGCTCGAGCGGGCGCAGACACGGCGCACAACGCCGCCGAGCAGACCGGAGGCGTCTACCGTCGCGCGACGCCGGAGGAGGTCGCGCAGCATGAGGCGGCCGGCGCAGATCGCGCCGGGGAGACCGGCGTCATCCGGCTGCGACCCTACGGCTGAGTTGCGCGATGGCGCACAATGCCGCACTCACGGCCAGCGCCCTGAGGACCTTAACTCGCCACTCTCGGTGCACGGGTGAGCCCGAAACTCTGTTGAATTCGTTCGACCGGCGCGGGAACGGGACCTCCGGCGGCAAGAGGGACCTGTGATCGTCCAGCCAGCCGCTGATCTTTGTCGACTCGAATCCCGATGGGTCCTCTCTCGGGTGTGCCCGGCCTCCGTCCATGTACTCCTCGTAACGCCACGCGCACCAGGTCATCGAGCAGTTCGCGCGTTCGCCAGTACTGGACCTCCAACTCCGCGTGTCGCGTTTCTGCCTCGTCGAGCAGCTCACGGATCGACATCACCGCCTCGGGGTGCGTTGGCGGTTGCGGCCGGTCGTGGTCTTGGCGGCCTGAGGCTGCCTGTGTCTCCAGGCGTTTCTCCTCTGCCTCGTCCGGGTTCTCGCGGATCTCCGCCACCAGAGCGAGGTGCGACTGATTCGACACGACTTCTCCTCTCCTGTGCCACATCTAAAGCGTCCGGACCCGGCGAGGGCGAACCTGATCCGGTCGAGCGGTCTGCGCTCGTCTAATCAACGTGCAACAGCCGGAGCAACTCGCCGTGCCAGGAAGCACAACGTGCGCAGTAAGCGGACAAAATCGCACGCCGTACGGCTGCGTCTATACGACGCTGTAGTTGCGCCGGGGCGTTGACCGGCCTCTCCCGAGTTTGGTCGCCGCGTTCAGCGTCGCGCTGACCCCGTCGGGTCGGCGGGGCGACCGTCTGCGTGGCGATGCACTCGTCCGGCGCCGGCGCGGTCGGCCAGTCCTACGTCGCCATAGCAGTGGTGCGCTCCGCGGCGGTCCGAAACACGAAAGCGATCACCAGCGGGATGCTCGGTTTCCGCGCCAGTCAGGTGCCGCCTAGACGTGGCGCCAAAGGCTTGTGTGAGCACGGGAGCAGGTCCGAGTTCCCCCCCTTGGCTGGCGTTGGCGCCGCTGCGTTGAGGCCGCTATTGAGCGGCGGGCAGGCCGGTATCGGCAGCAGTAGCCGCGCTCGCGGGCCAGCCGGCGCGGGCGCCGCTGCTGTGGCTGCCCAGCGGGTTGGTTCCTGGCCGGCGCGTTGGGCTCCAGGCGCGATGCTCTCCGATCGATTTCGCACCGCCGTCGAGCACGGGAGGATGGACGAAAGCTGCAGACCCTGTTTAGCGACGACGCGGTGTTCCGAAGCCCGGTTCTGTTCCAGCGATATGAGGGCCGCGATCAGGTCGTGAAGGTCCTCCGCGCGGCCGAACGCGTTCTTGGAGTCGGCGCCAGATCAGAGCATGCTGCGCTACCAGCAGGCGGCGCCAAGCTCTCCGCGTGCGAGTTCTGCCAGGGCCAACCCCGGCTCGATGTACGCGCTCCCGGCCTCTTGGAGCGTGGAGGACACGTTGTTCTCCATGGTTTGGCGGGGGTTCGCGTCGGGGGGCGCGCCGCGTCGGCTGGTCACGGATCATCACGATGGGTCGCCGGCGACGCCCGTATTCGAGTCGCGTCGCGGTGGTCGCGACGTCGTCTGGGTCGTCGCGACCGGGCGTCCGGAGTGCTCCCGCATGTGTTCCTCGTGGGTGGTCGCGACGTCGAGTTCGTGCCGGTGGCCGCCGACGGCGCCGGCCCGATCCTGCCCTCCGGAGCCGCGGTGAACTCGCGCACCTTGGATTGGAGCCGCTCGAGTCGATGGCGGACGGACAGCGGAGCCCGGCGGTCCACCGCGTAGGCGCCCGGCTGGACGGACCTGCTTTGGACGGGCGCACGGGGGTTAGGAAGACGCCAACGGATCGTTGCTAGCGACCCGTAGCGAGCTTTTCTCGAGCAGCTTGTACCGAGGTGCTGGTGGAGCGACTTGATGCGCGGTGTGGGTGATCACCTCGTGAACCGGCACCTGCCGTGAGGCGGGACCACGGAGGATCGGTTCGGTTTCGTCGTCGGGAATGGTCTGCGGGGTCTCGGAACTGTCGCGGCCCGCCGGATCGTCGGACGCCGACGGGTTGCCTGCCGCGACGGACGCGACAGGCGGATCGACAAGGCGCGACAGTACCGCGGGTCGACGGTCGGTCACGGCGACTCTCTCGTCGAGGTGGCGCAACCCGGTGGGAGCCGTTCGCGCTCCGTGTTGGGGCGCTCGCGATGCCGATTCGTAGCGGCCCGGTTCGGGTGCCGCCCTGCGTGCGTGCTCGTCGTCGTCCGGCCGCAGATCCTGGGACTCGCCGCCGCCGTCGGGTCTGAATTCGGAGCCGTCGCCTGATCCTGGCGGCACGTCACCGACCCGCGCCTGGCCGTCGCTCAGACCGTGGCAACGCGGATCGGCAACTCCTCGAAGTCGCTGCCTGGCGTGCATGCGGCGACGTCGTGAGCACGCGCCGTCGTGGCGATCCACGCCTTCTGGATGTTCGGACGGCGGTCGGCGTTGAGCACGATTGCCACCGGGTCAGCGAAGCGGTCGCCATCGCTCCGTCGATCGGCGGGGCGACGTCGGTCGACCGCGTTATCTGCAAACGTCTTTGATCGCCGGGTCCGAACGGATCGGAGTCGGCCAGTGTGCAGCGGGCGTGAGTGAGACTCGGCGGGCGAGACGACCGAAATCGTCGCCTCGTCCGGCAGGCGTTTTGTCGGTATGCCGGGACGGTGCTCGTCGGCGATGGGCACTGAGATGTTGACCCGGCCCCTTCGCAACTAGCCCATCGTGTGACGGTCATGCGCAACGCTCTCCGGCCTCCAGCGATGAGTCCAAATGCTCCCGATTTCGACTCATCTGGCTTACCGAGATCGGGTGCGAACGAATGCATCAACTGAATCGGCCTTCGGAGGGTGTCGCGACATGTCGCGATACCAGTTTTCAGGCACGTTTTCAATGCGTAGGATTGCAGAAAAATCCGCAAATTCCGAATTAAAATCCCGCTCGAGGCTTGCCGAGAGACCGGTTACTCACTAGGTTCGACGCTGCCTTTGGGGGCCATTGGTAGTTGATTCTCCTCGAGACCGGGGTGGGATTCGGGAGTAACGGGCAATGCGTGCGAATCATTCACCGCTTCATTCGTTCGGCCTGATCGCGACGGCCAGTGTGCTGGCCTATGGCGTCTACGCGAATGCGGCCCTGGCCGAGACGATGACCTCCACGACCGCGTCAAACGGAGCTTCGGCCTCCCCGGTGCTGGTCGGTAGCAGCTCCGCGTCGGAGACGCGAACACGGAGTCTCGTGGACGGAACGCCGACGGCCGTCGATTCGAATCGGACTTCCCGGGCAATGCGCAGCGTCACCACCACCAATGGCGGATTGTTGAGTCGCACAAGTGGCCCTCCGGTGAGCGGCTCGGCGACCTCTGGCCAGCAGCTCGTGGAGGTCACCACCCCCTCGGCGCCGGCCACGCCCGCGTCGCCAACGCCCGCCGGGCCGTCTCCCGGCGTTGAGATCGCGGTCACCCCGCTCGTCGGCGGCGGGAACTCGGCAGGCGCGCCCACCGGCGCCACCGTCCCGCCGGCGACGACCACGACGACCGCCCCGACGGATTCCTCACCCGCCGGCTCCACTGCAGGGACCCCGGTGGCAACTCAGCTCTCTGCGCGGCAGGGTCCCGCGTCGCAGCCCCAGGCGACGCCGCCGGCCGTCGCGGCGCCGCCTTCCGCGACAAGCGGCGCGACGCAGCCGTCGAGCGGCGCGACGCAGCCGTCGAGCGGCGCGACGCAGCCGTCGAGCGGCGCGACGCAGCCGTCGGTTACACGCCCGCCCGCGACACAGCCCGTCGCGACACCGCCGAGCGCGACAAGCCCAGTCGCGACAGAACCTGTCGCGACAGAACCTGTCGCGACAGAACCTGTCGCGACGCAGTCGCTCAAGGCTCAGTCGGCTCCGCTGTCCCCCGGCAACCGGACGGGGAGGCTGCACCAACTCCAGACCCTCGGTGACGCAGTGGCTCCGGGCCGAGAAGGACCAGGCCACCCGGCCCCTCACGCCGCCCGATTCGCCGCTTTCGCCTGCGGCTAGTCACCCCTCGTGGGGGCTGGCCAAAGGACCGCTCGGGCCGGCTGTAGGATCGCCGCGCGTCCTCGCGGGTGACGCTGAGCTCGAGAGTGGGTTGGCGAGCGTGGCTGCCGCGCCACGGCGCCCCGAGCAGTCGCCGAAGCCGCCGTCCGTCGCCCCCCAGCGGGCCGCCACGCCGCCGCCGATTCCGCAGGCGCTGTCACCGGCGCCGACGGTTCAGACACGACTGCCAGTCGGTGGCGCGGCTGCAGCCAGCGGCGGTGGTGTCGGCTCGGTCGCACCATCCGTCGTGGCTGAGTTTGAGGCGCTCGCTCTCGCGCTCGCAACGATCCTCCTGGTGCGCTTCTCCCTCGATCGTGCGACGTGGCGATCGACATTGCTCGCGTCGCGACTCGAGCACCCAGGCTGACCATCACGGCTGATCACCCACGACGCGCCGCCTAGCCGACGCGGCTCGTCGCGTCACGCAGGGGCAGTTGCCTCGCGTGACTCCGTCCGATCAATGCTCTGGTCACCGGTCGCGTTCCGGGGCTGCGATGTCAACGAACGAGGACTCAGCAACGATGCAAGTCGTACCGGGCGGTTTCCGCCTCCTGAACAAGCCAAGAACTGCAGCGTGGCGGACGCTCGCGATCAGCGTGCTCGCTCTCGCCTTCCCGGCGACGGCGCTCGCAGCGGGGAGTGGTCCTGCGCAGCCGACGACATCCGCGTCCACCCGGGCCAGCGGGACACCGTCGCGCGCCGCCCACGCCCACCTCGAACACTCAGTGCTGGCCTTAGGGAGCGGCTACAGCAGCCCCGGCGGTTCCCGGCTCGTGCGAGTCGTGCAGCGTGATCTCGAGGCGGGGGGCTATCCGCCCGGGCACGTGGACGGACTCTACGGACCGCGTACGCGACACGCGGTGGTTGCGTTCCAAGCGGCGCACGGCCTGCAGGTGGACGGCGTCGTGGGTCCGCGGACGTGGGCCGCGCTGAGCGAGCCAGTCCTCATCCTGGGCCCGGGGGCGGGCGATCAAGCCGGCGGTGACAACGTTGTGCGTTCGCTGCAACGCCGCCTGGCGTCTGCCGGCGATTCGCCGGGTCCGATCGATGGCCGCTATGGCGTGCTGACCGAAGGAGCGGTCAGGCGGTTCCAACGCGCGCACGGCTTGCCGGTCACCGGGATTGCCGGCCCGCGCACGCTCGCGCTTCTGGCCAAGGCCGAGCCATCCGTCCGCTCGGTCGAACCCGCTCCCGCAACAGCCCGCGCCATCGGCCACACGATCGAACCGCAGCTCGCGGCCGACGGGCTCCACGGCGGCCCCTGCGCCCCGGCAGCGTCCAGCGAGTGCCGCCCGCAAGGTGCCCCGAGGATCAGCCCACCGGCCGCGCTCGGGAAGCCTGCCGTGGATGATCATCCTGGGCGGTCTGGCGCTCGCGCTGGCATTGGTACTCGTTGCTCGATTGCTCATCGCTTCCCTCCGGCACGCGGCCCTCGCGCAGCGAGGGCCGGTCCGCCGTCGCGGGGAGGGCGGCCAGCGATGCGAAATCGGCGCCGCTCGAGCAGACAGGCCTCACAACCATGAACGGCGATCACGAAGCCGTCGCCCGAACCAACGGGACCCAGATTCACACCAACGGGCATCGCGCCAAAGCCAGTGCGGCTGGCACTGGCAATGGCGCAAACAGCCGGCCGTCTCGGGGACAAGCGGACGATCTCCCCGAGACAGCCGAGACCGCTAGCGCTTTCAACCTCGGTCAGCAGCTCGCTGGCCAAGGGGGCGTGGTTGAAGCGCATGCGGCCAATGGTCGCGCCGATCAGCGTGACCATGGCACCGCCGCCTCGAACCTCGGCCGATTGCTCGAAGAGCAAGGGGCGCTGGCCGAGGCCGAGGCGGCTTACCGTCGCGCCGATGAACTCGGCGACAGCGCTGGCGCTTTCCACCTCGGCCTGCTGCTCGAGGGCCAAGGGGGCGTGGTTGAAGCGCAAGCGGCCTATGGTCGCGCCGATGAGCGTGGCCATGGCACCGCCGCCTCGAACCTCGGCCGATTGCTCGAAGAGCAAGGGGCGCTGGCCGAGGCCGAGGCGGCGTACCGCCGGGCCGATGAGCGTGGCGATGCCGACGGTGCGTTCCGCCTCGGGGTGCTGCTCATGGGGCATGGGGCACTGGATGAGGCCGCGGCCGCGTACGGTCGCGCGTCCGATCGCGGCCACAATGCCGCCGCCCTCGATCTCGGCGTGCTGCTCGCGGAGCACGGGGCGCTGGCCGAGGCCGAGGCGGCGTTCAGGCGCGCGGACGAACGCGGCGACGCGGTCGCGGCGTTCAATCTCGGTGTCCTGCTCGAGGACCGGGGCGCGCTGGCCGAGGCCGAGGCGGCGTACCGCCGGGCCGATGAGCGTGGCGATGCCGACGGTGCGTTCCACCTCGGGGTGCTGCTCAGAGGGCGAGGGGCGCTGGATGAGGCCGCGGCCGCGTACGGTCGCGCGTCCGGTCGCGGCCACACTGCTGCCGCTCTCGATCTCGGCGTGCTGCTCGCGGAGCACGGGGCGCTGGCCGAGGCCGAGGCGGCGTTCAGGCGCGCCGACGAACGCGGCGACGCGGTCGCGGCGTTCAATCTCGGTGTTCTGCTCGAGGAGCGGGGTGCCCTGGCCGAGGCCAAGGCGGCTTACCGTCGCGCCGAGCAGCGCGACGACGGCGAAGTCGCGAATATGGCTCGGGCCGCGCTCCTCGATTTGGGCCAAGAGGTAGGAGCGACCAGCGCCGATCGCGCCACGCAAGCGCAGAATGCCTAGATCGAGGATCGGATCGTGCATGGCTCCGCTCGTGCGGCCGACCAGCGGGCGGTCGTCTCGGCGCCGCTCGAGCCGGCGACGATCGCCGCGGAGACGGGCCCCGGCGACGCGGCCGCGAGCCTTTCCAGGGCAATCGCGGTCAACGCCGGTAGCCTCCTGCCTCACGTCCAGCCAGGTGGACGATGTCCATCTCTCAGACTGCGGCTTCTGCTCGAGATTGACCGGACTGGCTCGATCTCGGCCGCCGCTAAGCGGTGCGCGATCGGTCAACCATCGGCGTCGATGCATCTGCGGACCCTGGAGACGGCGGTCGGGCAGCGACTGCTGATCCGGAACGGACGCGGGAGCAAGTTGACCGCGGCGGGCAAGATCGTTGCCTCGTACGCCGCGCGGATGCTCGGAACTCTGGAGAGCATGCGCTGGGCGCTGGGCGCTGGACGCACCAAGCATGGGCGAACTGGCGGTGGCCGCGAGCCAAACGGCGAGCCTCGTCCTGATGCCCCCGGTCCTTCGCGACTTTTGAGCGGGCCATCCCGGCGTAAGGGTCAACCTCCGGACGCTGGCCAGCGAGATGGTGGTCCGGGAGGTCGCGCGCGGGGCGGTGGACATCGGGATCGCCGGCGAGGTGGCGTGCCCCGAGCCGGTTGTCCGTAACCAGATCCTGCTCGACGAGCTCGTGGGCATCGCTCCCGTTGGCCTGTTCAGCTCGGACGCCGGATCGGTGAGCAGGGAGGTGTTCGCGCGTCACAGGCTTCTGCTCGGTCCAGAGGGGTCCAGCACAAGGATGATCACCGTGCGTTATCTGGCCCGTGCCGACTACCGTGCCGCACGGATCTGGGCATTCGACTCGTCGGAGGCGATCAAGCGGGCCGTGGCGGATGGAATCGGCGTCAATTTCATGTCGCAACTGCTCGTCCGCCACGAGATCGAGCGGGGAGATTTAGTCCCGTTCCGCATCTCGGGGCTGGAGCGAATGATGCGCCCGATCTATTCGGTGCAGGCCAGCCTGGCCGAACTCACGCCCCAAGCAGCCCGGTTTGCGACGCTCATGATGGATGCCCATGGGGCGCCGGCCTCGGTGAGCAGAGTTGAGCTTTACTCAGCTGCCGAGCCTGGATCGGACGGATCGTCCCCGACGATGTAGTGCCGAAGCACGGCTCTGCGAGTTTTTCTACGGCCCCACCAGCCGCGTGTGACGAGCGCGAAGCAGCAGCTCGTCGCGCTTGCGCTCCTGCTCGGCGCGAGCCTTGATGCTGTCGAGCTGACTCTCGAGGACCGCGGCCCGGGTTCGCACGGCGACGAACTCGTCGAGCAACGGCGCGAGGACGGGAACGAGCACCTCGCGCAGCGCTGACCTCGGGTCCTGCGGCGAGTCCGGGCTGAACCAGGCGGTTCCTGATCCGGTTTGCTCAATCTCGGTCGCCCGCGTCAGATGGCTGACGTCTCGGCGGCGTTGCTCGAGAGCGGCTACCAACGACCGCTTCGAGACCGTTGCCGGAGCGTTCGACGGTCCACGCTCGAGCTGTTCGCGTTTGACCATCCGTTCGACCGTCTTGCGCGAGACGCCGAGCGCCCTGGCAGCGACGCCAAAGTGGACGTCGTCGTCGGTTTCGGGCCTTGGTGTGGTGAGCGACATGCTTAGCGCCGTATCCGAGGACGCATCCTCGCCGGCGACCGGCTCCGCGTCCTCGACCACCTCCGCGTCCGGCGGCGGCTCCGGCGGCGGTGCCTCCGGCTCGAGCCACGAAAGATCCACCAGCTGCTCCAGCGGCGTAGATCCCGACGGTTCGGACGGTGTTCGGCGTGACCGTACCGGGAGCGGGCCGTACGGGAGATCGGCGGACGAGGGAGTGTGTCCGGCGCCGCGAGGTGGCGTGGAAGGTTGCATGGCGAGCCTCTCAGGGATCAAGTACGTCGTGTTTGGTCGGATGGCCGGTCGCGACGGGGACGCGTCAGGGTCGCGACGGGGCGCGTCAGGGTCGCGACGGCGTCGCGACATTGTCGCGCGCTGTCTCGGCGATGCCCCTGCGCGTCGCTCACGTGTCGTCATCCTCTTCGCCGGCGACTCCCGCGGTCTCCAGTTCGTGGCGGTGGCGAAGTAGAAAATCCAAGTTTTCGGCGGCTCTGGCATGCCCTCGAGCCGCGGTCCGTCGCCAGGCGGCCTCGGCGCCGTCGAGATCGCCGGCCTCGTAGAGAAGCACGCCGAGGTTGAACGCGGCGTCGTGGTCGCCTCTGCGCTCGGCGCGCTCGTATGCGGCCGCCGCTCCGGCCGTGTCGCCCTGTTGATGGAGCATCGCGCCCAGGTTGAACGCGCCGCTGGCGGTGCCGCTCTCGTCGGCGCGGCGGTAGGCGGGCTCTTCGAACTCAGCAAGTCCCGCCGCCTCGGACTGGATCGCTACGCCGTGCTCCAACTCGCGGCGACGACGAGACAGGAACAGGAGGTTCGCGGCCGCTCGTACATGCCCTCGTCCGGCGCTCCGTCGCCAAGCAGCGTTTGGCGCCGTCGAGATCGCCGGCCTCGTACATGAGCACGCCGAGGTTGAACGCGGCGTCGGGGTCGCCTCTCTCCTCGGCGCGCTCGTAGGCTGCCGTCGCGCCGTCGACGTCGCCGCTGCTGGAGCACGACCCCGAGGTTGAAAGCGCCGCCGGCGTCGCCGTTCGCGTCGAGCCGGCGGAATTCCCGCTCCTCGGCCTCAGACGCGGCCACGGGCGGAACCGGCGAGCGATCCCAGGTCGGTTCCGCACCAGGCGTGGCGGTGTCGGTGGCAAGAGTCGCGGCGGGGGCGGCGCCATCCGAGTACGGCAGTGGCGCCGGAGAGGGGGATCCGCGTTCGAGGACCAGTGCCGTTCGCCGGCGCGTCCGGTACACGGCGGTGGCACCGGCGACGAGGAGCAGCGCCAGTACGCCGAAGCCGATCAGGAGCACCGCCGACACGCCACCGGACGCGCCGTGGCCAATCGGCTTGGCCGGAGTCCGCGCCCGTCCGGGCGCCGGGGTGACACGGTCGGGTGGCGCAGATCGGTTCGGCGCACTCGAGCCAGTCGTCCCGCTCAAACCGTTCTGTCCGTTGCAGCACAACCGCTGAGGACCCAGGGGGTACTGATTCACCAGCTGCTGCGGAGCCGTGGCACTCCCCGTCGTCGAGGCGGCGACGGCTGGCGCCACGGTTTCGCCGGTCACTCCGCCCAGCGCAAGGCAGCCGCTGGCGATCACAGCCACGATGTCGCGTCGTCGGCTCATTCGATCGTCACCGGAGTGCCGACCGGCATGAGCTTCCCGAGCTTGAGGATCGCGGCGTTGGTAAGCCGGACGCACCCGTGCGAGATTCGCCCTGGGATCAGGGCAGGTTGGTCGGTCCCGTGGATTCCCACGACCCCGCCGCCGGGCCAATCGGTGAGCGTCGGGGAGCGAGCGTTGGTCCCGAATGCGAGCGGTCCATAAATGGGGCTCGAGAAGCCGCGCAGGCGGTCGCGCACGTAGAACTGTCCGGCGGGCGTGGGTGTCCCCGGAGCCCCTACGCCGACTCGCGCCCGGAAGATGACGCGACCTGCCCGGTACAGCGTCGCGGTGAATCGGGCTCGGTCGATCACGAGTCGCGTATCGACGAACGACCAGCCCCCGAGCGAGCTCCGCGGCACCCAGCCCTCGGTGTCATTGGGAAGGACCGACAGACGGACGCGAACCCAGGTTGCGCCGTCCACATCGGCCTCGCCGTCGGCAACCACGATGTTTGTGGTGCCGTCCGGGGTGAGCGTCGGGAGCCGGCCGACCGGGGCGGCTTTCGGACTCGGCCCGTCGCGAGCGACGGTCGCTCGCAACACGGGCGCCCACCGGGTATCAGCGGCGGAATCGCTCAGCGAGACCAGGCGGGGGATATCGAAGGCCGATGGCAGCGCCGCCAACGGCGCGCCGGCATAGGCCGCCAGCGGCGGCGTGGGTTGGCCGCGCGCGAGAACGCGGGACGGCAAAACGCGGGAAGACAGCAACGCCGCCGCCGCGAAGCTCACGGTGAATGCCGCAACGAGCACGACTCGCCTGCCCAATCCCACGCTCCCGTCTGTCATCCCTACCCCGTGAACCGAGGCTTGGCCTCCATACTCGTTTGCGGGTCCTTCAAGGTCACGAAGTGAGTCGAGTTGACGATCTGCACCACCTTGGCGTCGCTCAACGGATCATCGAACGCGTGCGCCGCCGGCAGGAACCCGGCGAGCCGCCTGATCCAGGCCGCATGGCGCGCCTCGACCGAGTGGATCGCGAGCGCCCCGGCCAGATAGCTCTTCGACTTGATCAGCGGCGCCTGCTCCTTGTACGCGGCCGTCGCCAGGTCCTCGAACGCCACCGCGGTGCTGCGGAACGCGTCCGGGTTCTCGGTGACGCCGTGGAAATTGAACGTCGGTTCCTTGATCGCCGCGGAACCGAGCAGCTGCTTGAACGCCTTGACGTGTGCGCGTTCATGCATACCGACGACGTGCGCCTGGTGGGCCAGAGCGCCGCGCAGCGCGCCGATCTGCTCGGCCTCGGTGTAGAACGAAGCCTGCAGGTATTCGAGCGACAGCGCGAAGTTGAGGATCGTGATGTCGCTCGAGGCCGGTTTCGCGGACGCCAGGGCTGGCCAAACCGCCACCGCCCCGAGCGCGGCCGCCCCTGCGACCAGCGTCCGGCCAAGGAATCCTGCGCGCGTCTGCTGTGGCATCCGCTCGAACGCTTCGCGCACGGCGCCGTCGACGTCGAAATCGTCGACTTTCAGGGATAGGGGATCGTTGCCGGGCATCACTGCACGATGAACGGTTGGAAGGTTTGCTTGGCTTGGGCGACCGAGATCGGGACGTCGACCGCCACCGGCGCCGGGTCCTTACCAGCGAGTGTGCGTGCCCAGGCGGCATGCCGGGCCTCGACGGACACGACTCGCGCGGCGGCCGCGAGCGTCTTCGGCGTGAGGCTGACCGCTTGCCCGTTGTATACGCCAAGCCCGGTCTCCTCGAGCGAAATCGCAGTGGCGATGAACTTCACGGGGTCGGTGGCCGAATCGCCGAAGCGGAAACGGGGACTGGCCCCCGCGCTCGACCCAAGCGCAGCGCTCAGGTACTTAACATGCGCCTGCTCCTCGGCGCCGACGACCTGAGCGAACTGCCGAGCCTCCCCGGTGAGTCTTCCACCGGCAAGCGCCGCGGCATAGAACGCGGCCTGAAGCCGCTCGATCAGCAGCCCGAACGTGAGGATCTCCCGGTCAGTCGCAGCCGACCCGCCCGAATCCGCAGACGCGGCCAGCTCGGCGCCGCCGACCGCGGCACCTGCCAGCGCACCGACTACCGCAACCGATCCCTTGAACAGACGCCCCCGAGAGACACGCACCATAAGACGCCCGCGTTCCTCGCCGGCTGACTCAATCCGAGGTAGGGCACCCTTGACCAATCTCGGCCTCCTCTCACTAAATGGCCCCGCATAACTACCTAAAATGGATCATCGCAGACGAAACCTGCGATTACCAAGCCGACCATAACGAATCCTTCATGTTAGCCCCAACATCTGGTAATTCGACGCACCCCTATCTATTAGATCGCGCGAGACCGCCATCGCGCGACCGAATGTCCCGCCAACAGCCATCGGGGCATTGCGCCCCTCGATGACGGTAATCGTGACGCTCGGTCTACTGGTGGCTCGCGCGGCGGGCTTGACGTCGACGCAAGCGGACGTTCGGAGTGCCCATGAAGAGCTGGCAGGATGCCCGCAGCGGTTCGGCTGGCATCTGGTGTTCTCAGGGCGAGCTCATCTGGGTGCGGGCCACACGATAGAGAGCAGGGTGGAAGCGCCAGCGCAGGTCGGCGCTGGCTTCCCGGAAGCCGCGGCTGCTGACCGCCTCGGTGAACTCCTCGGCGCTGCGCCAATGTGCGATGTTGACGAACTGGAAGTCGGCGTCTGAGCCAAGTGCCTGGTGCAGCGCGGTGTCCAGATGTGCGGGGTAGCGCTGCAAGTAGTCACGAGTCTTCTCCCAGGCCGCCACAAACTGCTCGGCGTCGGCCACCGGAACCTCGAACCCGTTGATCAGCACGACGGGTTCGGACACGGCGGTTCCTCTCTCTGGTCATCTCTCCCGGCATTGCGCGCTGGTTTGCCGGAAGGGAGAAGTATCGCGCGACATCGAAACCAGGACTCACCCCGGCGACGGACGCTTCCCTGCTGTTCGCCGATCTCGCGACCGTCGTCGTCGACGACAGTCGGTGCCTGCGACGACATCGGCCCGCGGCCCGGCTTTCCCGCGGGAGGAGCAGCCGGAGTCGGGCTGGTGCTAACTCGGTTCCGGGCTAGTACGTCATAGCGCTTTGGAATGCGATGAAGGCCGGCCCCCGAGGGGGCGTAGCCGCCGAGAGGAGGTCGGCCCTCCGTAGCGAACAGCATAGGTGAGGCGCGCGCGGCTGTAACCCGCGCGGCCGAGCCGTTCGAAACAGAGAACCGACCATCGGTCACGGTACGCGGTGGGCTGGATCGATCCTGCCTGTCATGGTGCCGGGGAGAGGAGGAGTTCGTGCTGCACGTTGGTTTGGATCTGGGCCGCAAGCGAGTTGAGGTGTGTGTGATCTCCGATCAGGGGGAGCTGATCGACCGCTTCACGGCGACCCCGGATCGCGACGGCCTGCATGGCCTGGCGCGGCAGGTGGCGGTATATAGGGAGCCGGTCCGCGGGGTGGTTGAGTCGATGAACGGCGCGAGGTTCGTGCATGACGAGCTGACCGCGCACGGCTGGGAGGTGCTCGTGGCGGACGCGCAGAAGGTCAAGGGGCTGGCGCCCCTGGCCTGCAAGACCGACAAGATCGACGCGCGGGTGCTGGCCGAGTTGTCCTTCCGGGATCTTGTGCCGGCGATCTGGCTGCCCACGCCCGAGCTGCGCTCAGAGCGGGAGATCTCCCGCTGGCGGCTGCACCTGGTCAAGCACCGCTCGACGCTGAAGAACCGCGTGCACTCGACGCTGATCACCTTCGGCCACCAGCGTCGCATGTCGGACCTGTTCGGCGTGGCCGGCCGCCGGCTCTTGAAGGAGCTCGAGATTCCCGAGCCGTGGCGCTCGCACCTCGACGCCAGCCTGGTGCTGATCGATGACCTCGAGGCGCGCATCACTCAGATCGCCAAGGACCTGCGCCGCTCGGGCGCCGACCATCGCTACGTCCCGATCCTGATGAGCGCTCCGGGATTCGGGTGGATCACCTCGTTCACGGTGGCGTGCGAGATCGGCGAGATCAGCCGGTTCGCCTCGCCGGTCAAGCTGACCGGCTACACCGGGCTGTGCCCGCGCGTGAAGCAGTCCGGGCAGATGGACCAGCGCGGCCCGCTGTCCAAGCACGGCCCCAAGTATCTGCGCTGGGGGCTGATGGAGGCCGCGATCGCCGCCTCCTCGCACCCGCTCTACCGCGAGCGCTACCAGCGCACCAAGCGCCGTCTCGGCCGCCAGCGCGGCCCCAAGGTCGCCCAGATCGACCTCGCCCGCCAGCTCACCGAGGCGATCTGGTACATGCTTACTCGTAACCAACCCTTCACTCCGGCAGGCGCCATTTATCGTCTGGCTGCCTGACAGCCCATTTTGGAACTGCGCCACCGGAGTGAGCCCCGATGACACCTAATCCTCGACGTGCGATGAGGCGATAGAGAGATGAGCACCGCTCCAACGGCCCGACCCGCGCGCGGGCCGTGACAGTCACCTTCCTGCCAGGTTCACGCTGTCGCGTCAAGCGCCTGGGCCGTAACCGTTCACACACACAAGTGAGCTTGCTCAGGCGCTTGACACGGCAGCGCTTACCTGGCGATGTTGTCAGCTGTTGGTGTCAGGAGTCTGACATCGGGGTTGACAAGCGGCCGGCCTTCATAGAGACGAGGACCGGGTGTCTCGTAGCCAGCGTCAGTACTGCCGCTCACTCCCGGGGATCGGAAAGGCCGGCCCTGACCTGGGGCAGGACGAGCGGAAGGTCGCCGATGCATTCGCGCCGCACTGGGGCGATTAGGTCTTGAGAGCGCTCGTGAGATACGCCGCCGCGTCCGCCTCACCAGCGAATGAGTGCGCCCGGTGGGCGCGTGCCAATACGATGGCGCCGGCTTGCATCCAGCTCGAGACGTCACCGGCTGATGGGTCCGCGCGGGGTTCTGACGCGCTAATCCCGCGCGCCGTGTTCCCACACCACGCCAACGCGAGCGGCGGCTTGGTCGGACTTGATGATCGGGAACACGTCGAACTCGGCTAAGTCACTCCACCGCTGACGCCAGCAATCGAGGAGGGCCGGATCGTCCGTCTCCATGAGCTGGAAGCAACGGTCAAGCTTGTCGTCGTCGACGACCCAGCTGTCAACGTACCGAAGTCCCTCGGGCAGCATCCTGCCATGAGTTGCAGCGCGTTCGTACACAGGCCCTGGCCCCGCAACGTAGCGTTCGACGACCATGTAGAGCATCGCCGCACTCTACGTGGCCGGCCACCGCGAGCACGCGCTCCATCGCCGCTGCACTCGTCCGGGTCGCCCGGGTGCGGGCGACTGCCTCGTCGCAAAGATGGCATGAGCAGTCGCGGTGTGGTGGCCGCCGCCGGCGCAGGTGGCCGGCTCTCCGCGTCGAACGACATGCGTTGAAGGCGCGCGCGGGTACCAGCCGCGCGGCCGGTCATCCGAACACGAAGGGCCGACCGTTGACTCACGCTATGCGATGGGTCGGGCTGAACGCTGCCCGCGCGTCTGATTCGACGCGAGGAGGAGTCAATGACGATCGTGATGGGACTGGATCAGCATCTGGCGCAGATCACCGCCGAGTGGATCGACACAGCGACGGGCGAGATCGCGAGGGCGCGCATAGCGCCGGCGCATCGGGAGCCGGTCCGCCGGTTCCTGGCCCGGTTTCGTGGGCGAGAGCTCGAGGTAGCGCTGGAAGCGACGACCGGATGGCGGTTCGTAGTCGAGGAGCTGCGTGCGGTGGGCGCCCGGGTGCATCTCGCCGAGCCGGCAGAGACGAGCGCGTTGCGCGGCACCAAGAAGCGGGCGAAGACCGACCGGGCGGACGCCCGGCATCTGCGGGAGCTGTTGATGACCGGCAAGCTCCCGGAGTGCTGGATCCCGCCCGGTCATCTACTCGACCTTCGTGCCCGGGTGCGGTTGCGACACACGCTGATCGATGATCGCGGCGAGTGGCAACAGCGGATCCGCGCGGTGCTCTACCACCACGGCTTCCGCCACCGCCGCGAGCTGGTGCTGCTGACCGCGGACGGCCGCGCCTGGCTCGAGCAGGCGCCGTTACCCGAGACCGCGCGCGAGCAGGTCACCGTCGCCCTGCGGATGATCGACGCCCTCGACCGGCAGCTGCCCGCGCTCGATCGCGAGCTGCGAACGTACGCGCGCCGGCAACCAGGGTGCAAGGCGCTGATGGGCCTCTACGGGATCGGTCATCTCACCGCGGTCACGATCCTGGCCGAGCTCGGCGACGCCAGGCGGTTCTCCTCCTCGCGCGACGCGGTCCGCTACTCGGGCCTGGAAATGCTGGCATCAAACTGCACCTCCTGTAGCGGTGATTTTGGCTTGAGTGATGTGGCTGGAGTTCGCGATCCGTTCGCGGCATTCCTGCTCGATGGCGGGGCCGAACGGGACGCGCAGGCGGTTGCCGCGGTCGCGGTGGGCGGCGAGCTTGCGGTGTGAGATCCAGGCGTAGATCACGCCGGGCGAGACGCCGAGGCGCTCGGCGACCTGGTCGACGGTCAGCCGATCGTCGTCGGGCGGTGGGGTTGTGCGGATGTTGTTGGCGCGGCGGATGTGACGTACCGCGTGCGCGTCGAACGGGAGGCCCTTGCCGGTCCGCAGCCCGGCGGCGTTCAGTTCGGCGGCGATCTCGGTGTTGGTGAGCGTCCGGGCGAGGCGTGTGATCAGCTCGACGGTCTCGGCTGGTGTGCGGGTTGTGTCGTTGATGCTGGGTGGCCGTTGGATCGTGTGCTGCTCAGCGGCGCCTGTGCGCCAGCGGATCCCGACCGAGACTTCGCGGCTGGCTGGTTGGGAGGTGATCGTGACGTCGGCGATCAGCGCGCGCAGCAGCCGCTTGCGGTCTTTCTCAGATGTGCTGTCGGCGGCCCAGAGCGCGGGCAGGTCGCGCGCCACCATCTCCAGCTGCTCGCGTGAGGGCTCGGGTGCGGGCGTGGTCTGCTCGGCGAGCTCGGCCTCGGCGTCAGCGAGTTCGCGGAGCTTGGTCTCCCAGCGGGTTTCGAGGCTTCGAGCGACAAGCCGGTTCTCGGGCTCGCAGGCGTGGAACGCGCGCTCGGCACGAGCGGCGTCATAGCGGGCGCGCTCGACGTGGAGCTCAAGCGCCCGGTCAGAGCGCGCGCGGCGGTCTGCGACCTCGTCGGCGGCGGCGAGCGCGACCGCGATCTCCTCCGGCGCGAGCGCCGCGAGCAGTCGCCGGGCGACGAGGTCATCAACGCCGGCGGCCTTGACCGAGCGGCAGCCCGCGGTCTTGACATGGTTCACGCGCGAGACCGAGCAGTCGTAGTGCGCGCCCTTGGCGCGGTACTGCACGCTCATCGCATGCCCGCACGCGCCGCAGCGCACGATCCCTTGGCACAGCGCTGTGCCCTCGCGCGGGGGCCGCTGACCCTGGCGCGTGTGATTCTCGGCGAGGCGCTGCTCGTTAGCGAGGTACGCATCCCAGCTGATGTAGCCGGGGTGAT
This sequence comes from uncultured Solirubrobacterales bacterium, assembly GCA_963709205.1. Classification (GTDB taxonomy): domain Bacteria; phylum Actinomycetota; class Thermoleophilia; order Solirubrobacterales; family Solirubrobacteraceae; genus Palsa-465. The sequence continues at coordinate 1,554 of CAVPVP010000008.1, read as the reverse complement.
GGTCGCGGATCAGCACCGGCCACTCTGAGCGGGGCAGCTCGACCGTCGCGGTGGTGATCGTCCCGTCAGGCGGGAGTGTCGGAGGAACCGTGTAAGCGTGGCCGAAAGGACGAGCCATGCCCACGAGAACTCACAGCAGAATCGATCAAGAAGAAGAAGTTGTTGTTGTCAGCGAGGAGCGAAGCGACCCTTGTACCGGAGAGCGGAGGGAGGTGTTTGCGGGGTTGCCGGGCGGTCCTGACCTCGATCAGGAGCCGTTGGAGATCAGCGAGGAGGTGTTGGACGCGTTGCTTGCTGGCGCCAAGACGGCGGAGGAGATCGCGGGCCCGGATGGGCTGTTGGGCCAGCTGACGCGTCGCCTTTTGAACCGGGCGCTGGAGGTCGAGCTCTCAGACTATCTGGGCTATGAGGCCGGTCAGGCGCCGCCTGGCGGGGCGGGGAACGCGCGTAACGGCAAGCCGTCAAAGACGGTGCTGACCGATCAAGGGCCGATCCGGATCCGCTCGCCGAGGGATCGCAAGGGAACGTTTGAGCCGCGGATTGTCAAGAAGCGCCAGACCCGTTGGGTCGGGTTCGATGAGAAGGTGATCAGCCTCTACGCGCGCGGGCTCACCGTCCGCGAGATCCAGGGGCACCTGGCCGAGATCTACGGCACCGAGGTCTCGCCGGATCTGATCTCGAAGATCACCGACGCGGTGCTTGCGGACGCGAAGGCGTGGCAGAACCGGCCGCTGGAGCGCGTCTACCCGATCGTCTACCTCGATGCGCTGGTGGTCAAGATCCGGGACGGGCACGCGGTCCGAAACCACGCGTGCTACGTGGCGATCGGCGTCAACCTCGACGGTGAGCGCGATGTGCTCGGACTATGGTTTCAGCAGACCGAGGGCGCGAAATTCTGGCTGCACGTCCTGACCGATCTGAAGACCCGCGGCGTGCAGGACATCCTGTTCGTCTGCGTCGACGGCCTCACCGGCTTCGTGGAGGCGATCGAGGCGACCTTCCCCACCGCGACGGTTCAGACGTGTCTGGTGCATCAGGTTCGCTCGAGTCTGCGGTTTGTCTCCTACAAGGACCGCAAGACCCTCGCTGCTGACCTGCGGCGCATCTACACCGCCGTCGACGACGAGCACGCCGGCGACCAGCTGCAGGCGTTCGCCGAGAAATGGGACAGCAAGTATCCGATGATCAGCGCCAGCTGGCTTGAGCGCTGGGAGCAGATCGTCCCGTTCCTGGCGTACCCCGCCGAGGTCCGCCGCGTGATCTACACCACGAATTCCATCGAGGCGCTCCACCGGCAGCTGCGGAAGATCATCAAGACCCGCGGGCACTTCCCCACCGAGGACGCCGCCCGCAAACTGATCTACCTCGCGATCACCAAAGCCGAGGCCCGCTGGAAGCGCGTGTTCCACTGGCCGACCGCGATCGCAGCGTTCAAAATCCAGTTCGGCGATCGCATCCCCGACACTGAAATCTGACTGTCACTACTTGACACAACAGGAGTAACCACTACACTGACACTGTCAGCTTACACGGAAGAACTGACACCCTCTCTCG